>NZ_JBXPIZ010000001.1:0-769939 GCF_056863265.1 Parviterribacter multiflagellatus | reverse complement strand
TCATCCGCACGATGCTCGACGGCTGGGCCTACGGCGCGATCTACCGCTCAAGCGCAGAACGCACCGCAGCCCTTGACGGATGGCTCTGGCACTACAACCATCGCCGCCAACACAGCGCCCTCAGCCGCCAAACCCCGGCCCAGCGACTGAACAACCTGCTCGGGACTTACAGCTAGAGCAGGCATCGTCGACCTCTCAGTCGCTCGTCAACTCCGCCAACGTCAACAACGCTGCCGAGGCGAACGAGACCGGAGTCGTCGTGGCCAAGGTCACCGCGCCGAAGTCGATCGACGCGGAGGGTTCCCCGGTCGAGACAACGCTTAAAGCCGAGGGTGATGTGATCACGATGCACGTCGACCACCAGGACGAGGACGTCGCGTACCCGATCGCAGCGGACCCTTCGTATGAGGTCGTGTACACGCGCTGGACGCTCGGGTGGTACCCAGACCTGCGGCCTGAGACGTACATCCACCATTGGGCGGTCGGCTCGTCCTACATCGGCAACTGGCACGTGGCGTACTGCTGGCACATCATGTACTGCGCGCCGACCGGCGGCGGCTGGCACAACGTCATCTACGGGAGCAGCGGCTACGTCGCGTACTGGCCGAGGTGGGACTGGGGGCCTGTGTGGCTGCAGTTCTACTACCCCGTCTACGCGACGAGGATGGTCGTCGCTCGGTGGGTGCCGTACTGGACTCCCGACCCGCACAGCGCCGCCTGGGTTCCGGCGTACGCCGACGGAGAACAGATCTACGACGGTGGAGACCCGGACAACGGCGATCCGGATGCGGTCGCGGCTGCCGTGCGACCAGCGTGCAAGCGCGTCCGGTGGACGAATCGCGTGATCGGCTACGGGGGTGGGCACCTGTTCTACCGCTTCTGCTGGAACCGGTCGAAGGTCAAGGTGAGTCTGGACTCGCAGTACGCCAACCGGGTCGAGTCGTGGGTGTCGTTCGTCGGGCACATCCTCGGCCTCACGTCGATCAAGACCACGGGCGAGCGCTTCTTGCCGGAGACCCTGAGCTACCACGGTCACTGGCGCGGAGCACTCGACGGTCACGCCCAGTTCAAGTTCCGCGGGGAGTTCGGAATCGGTCCGGCCTCGGTCGGCAAGGACCTGATGACCGTGGACTGGGGTGTCGTCGCCAAGTACGACGGCAGCATCTGCGCCTACCAGAAGCGCGAGCGAGGGGCGACCTGCGGAGTCTGACCTGATGATCCTCGGGCTCCGCTCCGGTGGAGCCCGAGTACCGCTTAGACACTGCAGAATACGGTGACCATGATCCTCGCCGACTCCTCCTTCACCACCGCTCCAAGCATCGGGTTGATCCTCTGGAGCATGCTCGCCGCGGCGCTGGCGGTGGCTGGTGTGATCACAGTTCTCAAGGGCAGGTGGGGATGGTTCGCCGTCGGCCTGTTCACCGGCGGGCTGGGGTGGATCGCAGGTGCACTTCAAGCTCCTCGCCCCGGAAGCGCCCTAGGACGCCGCCGCGCCCGGCAGAGCTGACGGCGGAGTGTGCGCCCCGGCAGCCAGGGCGCGCTTGCGCGGTAGGCCCCGGAGTTCCGCGCCTTCCACGTTCAACGACGCCCTGGCCGGCGTGGGCTTGAGGCGCCGCCGCACGGCCCCTTCCCCGCCGGCCCCTTCGCCACCGGCCTCTTCCCCGCGCCGCGCAGGCGCCGCACCTCGGCCTCGCTGAGGCGCCGGGCGGCGCCGGGGCGCAGCTCCCCCAGCCCCAGCGGCCCGAACCGGATGCGGTGCAGCTCGAGCACGTCGTGGCCGACGGCTGAGAGCATCCGCTTGACCTGGTGCTTGCGGCCCTCGTGGATCGTGACCTCCAGCAGCCCGGCTTCGAGCTGGCGGACCTGCGCGGGGGCGGTCTTGCCGTCGTCGAGCTGCACGCCGTCGCGGAGCTGGCGCAGCTTGGTCTCCCGCACCATCCCGCCGCGGACCTTCACGCGGTACGTCTTGGGGACCTCGTTGCGCGGGTGGGTGAGCCGGTCGGCGAGGTCGCCGTCGTTGGTGAGCAGCAGCAGGCCGGTCGAGTCCGCGTCCAGCCTGCCGACGGGGTACAGGCGCACGCCCGCGTTGGGCAGCATGTCGACGACCGTCCGGCGCCCGTGCGTGTCCTTGGCGGTGGAGACGACGCCGGCGGGCTTGTTGATCGCGTAGACGACGTGCTCCTCCTCCCGCTTGACGCGGCGGTCGTCGACGCGGACGTCGCTGCGGTCGTCGACGTCCCGCGCGGGGTCGGTGACGGTCTCACCGCCGACGCTCACGCGCCCGGCACGGATGATCTCCTCGGCCGCGCGACGGCTCGCGACGCCGGCGTGAGCGAGGTACTTCTGGAGGCGCATACCCTTGCAGTGTTACGCGAGGTTCGCGGTGTGCGGCGGTCCAACCCCACGCGCTGATGAGGCGAGGCCGCACCCGCAGCCGATCTAGTTCCCGCAACAGAAAGACCGTCGAGTTTGCGAGCGCGAGACCTATGTGGTGCGTGCGCCGCCCGTCGTTGATGCGTACAGTCCGACGCACGAGCTTCGGGTCTCAACCCGAAGTTGGGGGAGTGCTCCGGGGCGTCTGCCAGCGGCCTACGCTGGGTCTACCCCGGAGCCTCCGTGCGGCCCCGATCAGGACGCGATCCAGGATCGCACGGACTGCAGGGGAAACAGTGCCGAGCCGCGCAGTCGCCCCGCTCTTTGGAACAAAAACGCGACTCGCGAACGCACGTTCGGCCACTGGCGTCCCACTCTTGCCATGCCCGCCAGTGAATAGCCACCGCGTCAAGTCCTCGGCGACCCAGGTGGCAATGGCGCAGATGTCTACAGATGCTTGATGAGTCCGATGATCGCGTCCGTGATCACGCGTGAGATGAGGCCCTGTGCGATGGCGGACATGATCCGCTCCCTTCGCATAGCGGACGGAGCGGAGGCGCTGGTCTTTGGGTCCTGCATTGGTGGACCGCCTTTGTCGGTGCGGAACAGGAACGACCCACGGGGCACGCCCTCGTGGACTGACGCTCGGATGGCCACCGCTCCCTGAGCGTCAGTCGAGGGATCGAACCGGTGGTGCTTAGCCCGCGTGAGTCGACGCCTGGTCGCCACTGGGGCTTCGCTAGTGCGGGCCGCGAGATCCATGGGCACCTGGCCCGGCGGGCACCTTGGCCCACAGATCGCTTGGCTGATCGCTATGTCAGTCGAGGGGCCGGCAAGCACCTAGGCCTGGTTACTCCGTCGACCGTCAGTAACGCTAGAGGAAGCGCAAGACGGATCGGACGTCAGCTATGCGCGCACACGCAACTGCCCGCCTGCCGACGCACTTCTTCGATACCCCCTGGACCCGGGCAACACTGTGTGATCCTCGATGAACACAGCGGTCGTCGCGCGCGAACCTCCTAGGCTTGCAGTGTGGACATCGTTCGCCTTCAGCAGACGTTGGAGGCCGCAGGCGAGCCCGCGTTCCGTGCCAAGCAGGTGTGGGAGTGGGCCGCGCGCGGCGCCTCCGGCTACGACGAGATGACCAACGTGCCGGCCACGTTGCGCTCGCGGCTGGCCGACGAGGTGCCGTTCTCGACGCTGACGGTCGTGCACGAGGCGAGGTCCGTGGACGGCACGATCAAGACGCTGTTCCACACGCACGACGGGCGGCCCCTCGAGGCCGTGCTGATGCGCTACCGGGACGGCCGGCGCTCGCTCTGCCTCTCGTCGCAGTCGGGCTGCCCGCTGACGTGCACGTTCTGCGCGACGGGCAAGATGAAGTTCGGCCGCAACCTCACGGCGAGCGAGATCCTCGACCAGGCACTGCACTTCCGCCGCTTCGAGGACGTCGACCACTGCGTCTTCATGGGCATGGGCGAGCCGCTCATGAACTTCGACCACGTGATGGCCGCGGCGCGCCGGCTGCCGGATCTCGGCATCACCCACCGGCGCACGACGATCTCCACCGTCGGCTGGCTGCCGGGCATCGAGAAGCTGATCGAGGAGCCGGAGCCGATCCGCCTCGCCCTGTCGCTGCACGCGCCGGAGGACGCGCTGCGCTCGAAGATCATGCCGCTGAACGAGCGCTACCCGATGGAGGACGTGCTCGCCGCCTGCCGCCGCTGGCACGCCGTCAAGCGCCGCCGGGTGTTCATCGAGTACGTGATGCTCGCGGGCGTCAACGACCAGTACGAGCAGGCGCTTCAGCTCGCGCACCTGCTGCGGCAGGACGACATCTTCAAGGTGAACCTCATCCCGTACAACCCGACGGGGACCGGCTACGACGGGTCGTCGCGCGAGGCGATCGACGCGTTCCGCGCGGTGCTCGAGGAGCACCGGGTGCCCGTCACCGTGCGCCTGACGCGCGGGCGCGACATCGACGCCGCCTGCGGGCAGCTCGCCGCGGCGAAGGCTTAGCCTTTTCGCAACAAGAGCAGCGCTGTCCGGGTTAGCCTCCGGCTTCGAACGTCCACGAAGCCTGGGGAGGCGCCGTCGTGTTCGAAGGTCCGAGGGATCACGTGGTCGACGTGCCACGGATCGGCAAGGTGAGGCTGCCGCGCGTGCGGACGGCCGTGTTGGCCGTGGCGGTGGGGGCCGCGGTGGGTGGAGCGGCCGTGCCCGCGCTGTCGTCGGAGGCGGGGTCGTCCGCGCCCGCGCCTGCGCCGGAGCGTGTGGCCGCGGTGGCCGACGGGGAGGCGCGCGAGGCGAGCGCGCCCAGCGCGGTCGAGGCGCGTGCGGAGGTGTGCGCGCGGCCCGTGCCGCCGTGGCTGCACTGCCCGCCGCAGGACGACAGCGGCAGCGAGAAGCACCCCACGCCGGCGCCCGCGCCCGCTCTGACCCCCGCGCCCGCCGTGCTGACCCCGGTCGCCGCGCCGGCTCCCGCCCCCGCCCCCACGCCCGCGGCACCCGCCGCGCAGCCCGCGCCCGCCGTGCCGGCGGAGGTGGTCGCACCGGTGCCTGCCGCCCCGGTCGGCGAGGTCGAGGCCGCGCCGCTCGCGCCGGTCCAGCCGGAGGTCGTCGACCCGCTGCCGGGCGCGCCGGTCGGGCCGGTCGAGTCCGCGCCGCTCCCCGCCGCCCAGCCGACGCTCACCGTCGAGCCCGCCACGCCCGTCGAGGCGGCGCCGGTCGGGCCGGTCGAGTCCGCGCCGCTGCCCGCCGCCGAGCCGACGCTCACCGTCGAGCCCGCCACGCCCGTCGAGGCGGCGCCGGTCGGGCCGGTCGAGTCCGCGCCGCTCCCCGACGACCAGCGCGGCGTGCGCGCCGGGATCGAGGCCTACACGCCGTGGGGCGGCGGGGGCGTGACGGTCACCGCCAACGAGCAGCGCGAGCGCTGGACGCTCGAGCTCGGGTGGGGCCGCGACTCGTCGCTCACGTACGCGCCGGACGCGCGCATGCCGACGCTCGGGCCGCACGCGGAGATCTCGGGCAGCGTGCAGCTCCCCCAGATGGGCAGCTTCCCTCGCGACCGGCTGCCGGGTGCCCGCGGAACGGTGACGCTCGACCGCAACGGCGTCAGCGCCGAGGCGCAGTACAACAGCGGCTGGGCGCGCACCGGCGTCACGACCGACGACGAGGGGAAGGTCGACACGGAGAGCCGGTTCGGGCGCTCGATCCCCGGCTACGGCGCGCCCGGCGGCCACGCCTCGGTGGGCTGGACGTTCGAGGTCGAGCGCACGCCGCAGACCCCGCCCGGCGAGCTCGACTCCGACGGTGACGGCCACAAGGACGGCTCGTTCGAGGAGTCGCCCGAGGTCGGCGGCCGCTACGGCGCGGGGCTCGACAGCGACAAGGACGGCACGCCGGACCGCTCCGACATCACGATCGGCCGCGACAGCGACGAGGACACCGTCCCCGACGACATGGACCAGAAGCCCGGCGAGGTCGACGTCGACAAGGACACCGACGGCGTCGCCGACCAGGTCGACCGCGACGTGCGCGACGCGCCGGCCGCGGGCGACTCCACCGGCGGCGGCTTCGCCGACTCGCCCGAGGCGGGCGCGCGCGGCAGCAGCGACTCCGGCCTCTCGCACGACGCCTCCGACTCCGGCGCGTCGAGCGAGGACAACGACGACCACGCCGGCGGCGGGAACGGCGACAGCGTCTCCGGCCACGCCGGCGGTCCGGTGGGCGACGGCGGCAGCGGGAGCGACTCGTACTCCGGCGCGGGCGACAGCGACAACGGGAACGGCGACAGCCAGTCCGGCCACGCCGGCGGCCCGGTGGGCGACAGCGACAGCGACGCCGGCGAGGCGTCAGGCGGCGGGTTCGCCGACTCGCCGGAGGCCGGCGGGCGCAGCGAGAGCGACAGCGGCCTCGGTCACGACGCGAGCGACGCGGGCGCGAGCGAGGGCAACGGCGACAGCCAGTCGGGCTTCGCCGGCGGCGACGTGGACGCGAGCGGCGGGTACGGCGGGTACGGCGACGCCAGCGGCGGCGTCGGCGTGTAGGCGGCACAACTTCCCAACCGTCGCGGCCTGTTCACGCGAGGGAAGTTGTGCGGCCCCAGGCGGCACAACTTCCCGAGCGTCCGCCGGCCGGGGACGGTTGGGACGTCAGGTGGCCTCGCCGGCGGGCTCCGGCGGCGCGTCGTCGGAGGCGCGGTCGCCCTCCGAGGTCGTCGCGCTCGCGGTGACCGTCGCGAGGCCCGCGCGCGCGTCGCCGGCGCGGAGCAGGCGGTCGCGGAGCGCGCCCTGCTCCTCGGGGGTCGGGTCCCACTGGGCGGGATCGGGCAGGGCGTCGAGGTCGTCGAGGCCGAAGAGCTTGAGGAAGAGCGGGGTCGTGCGGTAGAGGACCGCGCCGAACTGCGAGCGGCCGGACTCCTCGATCAGCCCGCGCTCGAGCAGCGTGGCCGTCGCAGAGTCCGACGCCACCCCGCGGATGCGCGCGATCTCCGGCCGCGACACCGGCTGCAGGTACGCGACGATCGACAGCGTCTCGGCCTGCGCGGGCGACAGCGGCGGCGTCCGGGGCTTGGCGAGCAGCTTGCGCGCCGCGCTCTCGGCCACCGGGTCGGACGCCAGCGTCCACCCGCCCGCGACCTCCTTCAGCAGCAAGCCCCGCTCCCCCGCGGCGAACTGCTCCCGCAGCTCCCCCAGCGCCCAGTCGACGTCCTCGACCGCGACCTCGCACGCCTCGGCCAGCGCCTCCATCGGCACCGGATCGGGCGACAGGAAGAGCAGCGCCTCGACGATGCGCGACAGGTCGCTCACGCGGTCGCCTCGACCGGCGCCGGCGCCTTCGGCTCGATCACGATCTCCCCGAACGCCTCGTCCTGCTCCCACGTCGCCTCGCCCTGCTTGTACATCTCGAGCAGCGCGAAGAGCGTGATGCAGACGGTCACGCGATCGGCCCCCTCGACGGCGGCGTCGAACGTCGTGCGGCCCTTCGCGAGCAGCCCGCGCAGCACGCGCAGGCGCTCCGTGACGCTCACGCGCACCTGCCCGAGGTGCGTGATGTCGACCTTCGCGGGGTGGCGGAGCAGGGAGCCGATGGCCGTCCCGAGCCGCGCCGGCTTGTAGACCGCGGGCGAGGTCTCGTCCAGCTCCGACGACGCGCGCAGCCACTTCGGCAGCGGCGCGGCGCGATACCGGATGCCCTCCTCGGCGTCGAGCAGCCCCCGCAGGTGCTCGGACGCCGCGCGGTACCGCCGCGCCTCGATCATCCGCGCCAGCAGCTCCTCGGCCGCCTCGGACGGCTCGACGTCGACCAGCTCCGCCTCCTCGCGCGGCAGCATGAGCCGGGACTTCAGCTCCAGCAGCGCGGCGATCAGGACGAGGAACTCGGTGGCGACCTCGAGGTCGAGCTCCCCCTTCTCCTCCAGGAAGTCGAGGTAGGTGAGCACGACGTCGGCCAGCTCGACCTCGAGCAGGTCGACCTCCTCGCGCAGCACGAGCGTGAGCAGCAGGTCGAACGGCCCGGAGAAGACCTCCAGGTCGAGCTCGAGATCGGCGACCGTCATGTGCCAGACGAGGCTACCCGCGGCCCCGGCGGCACCGGTCGAAGCGCCCGCACGTTCCGCACGAAAGCTCCCCCGGGTACCGCGCGCGTTCCCGCGAAGCCGAGCGGCTAGCCCCGCCCGACGCCCATCACGCGGCGCACGTCGAGCAGCGTCTCGGCCGCCAGCGCGCGCGCCTTGTCCGCGCCCGCCGCGAGCGTCGCCTCCAGCGCGGCCTCGTCGCCGCGGATCTCGTGATACCGCTCGCGCACCGGCCGCAGCCACTCGACGACCGCCTCGCCGGTGGCGACCTTGAAGTCGCCGTAGCGCTTGTCCGCGAACTCGGCCTCGACCTCGTCCGGGGCGTTCCCCGTCGCGATGCCGTAGATCTCGATGAGGTTCGTGATGCCGGGCTTGTCGTCGCCGCGGCGGATCTCGGTGCCGCTGTCGGTGACCGCGCGCTTGAACTTCTTCATGATCGCGTCGGGCTCGTCGAGCACGTAGACCGTCCCGGCCTCGGTGCCGCCGGTCGTGGACATCTTGCGCGTCGGGTCCTGCAGGTCGCGCACGCGCGCGCCGACCTGCGGGATGCGGCCCTCGGGCACGACCAGGACGTCCTCGCCGAACCGCTTGTTGAACCGCTCGGCGACGTCGCGCATCAGCTCGATGTGCTCGCGCTGGTCCTCCCCCACCGGCACCTCGTGCGCGCGGTAGGCGAGCACGTCGGCGGCCATCAGGACCGGGTACATCAGCAGGCCCGCGCTCACCAGCTCGCGCTGCGCGACGGACTTGTCGCGGAACTGGTGCATGCGGTTCAGCCGCCCCAGCTCGGTGACGCCGCTCAGCAGCCACGACAGCTCGGTGTGCTCCTGCACGTCGGCCTGGCGGAAGAGGATGCAGCGCTCGGGATCGAGGCCGGCGGCGAGCAGGATCGCAGCGGTGTCCCGCGTGCGCTCGCGCAGCTCGGTGGGGTCGTAGGCGACGGTGATCGCGTGCAGGTCGACGACGCAGTAGATCGCGGGATCGGCGCGATCCTGCCCCTTCACGTAGTTCGTGATCGCCCCGATGTAGTTGCCGAGGTGCTTGCGCCCCGTCGGCTGGATCCCAGAGAAGATGCGCATAGTCCGGCCGAGCAGGCTATCCGCGCACCCGGGATGTCGCCCGGCCGACGGTTCGAGTCCGCGGGCTTGTGTCGCCTGCCACACGGGCGTAGGTTCCCGCCTACTGTCCCCGGGAGAGGAGAGGCATGTCCCACAGGGTTCCGGTGCGGTTGCGGGTCAACGGCGTGACGCACGAGATCAGCGTCGAGCCGCGGACGCTGCTCGTCCACGCGCTGCGCGATCAGCTCGGGCTGACGGGCACGCACGTCGGCTGCGACACGTCGAACTGCGGCGCGTGCACGGTGCACCTCGAAGGCCAGGCGGTCAAGTCGTGCACGGTGCTCGCGGTCCAGGCCGACGAGTGCGAGGTCACCACGATCGAGGGGCTCGGCACCCCCGACGCGCTCCATCCCGTGCAGGAGGCGTTCTGGGAGCACCACGGGCTGCAGTGCGGCTACTGCACGCCGGGGATGATCATGGCCGGGGCGGACCTGCTCAAGCGCAACCCCGACCCCAGCGAGGAGGAGGTCCGGCGCGCGCTCGAGGGCAACCTCTGCCGCTGCACCGGCTACCACAACATCGTCAAGGCGATCCTCTCCGCCGCCGAGGCCGGCCGCGGGCAGGTCTCCGAGCGCGGCCCGTCCGAGCAGGGGCGGGAGAACATCGGCCAGCTGGCGCAGGAAGGGCTGGGGGCATGAGCGCGACGACGGACCGCCCGCACAACGGCACGTGGGTCGGCCAGGCGCTGCGCCGCAAGGAGGACCCGCCGCTCATCACCGGCCGCGGCGCCTACACCGACGACCACACGCTGCCCGGGCAGCTGTACGCGGCGATCATCCGCTCCCCCGAGGCGCACGCGAGGATCGTCTCGATCGACACCTCGGAGGCCCGGCAGCGCCCCGGCGTCCACGCGGTCGTCACCGGCGACGACCTGGAGCTGGCGAGCGCGCTGCCGTGCGCGTGGGTCCCGCCCGGCGTCGAGGTCAACGTGCCCGAGCACTGGCCGCTCGCGCGCGGGGCCGTCAAGCACGTCGGCGACCCGGTCGCCGTCGTCGTGGGCAGCGACCGGTACGCGGTCGTCGACGCCGCCGAGGACGTCATCGTCGAGTACGACCCGCTGCCCGCGGTGCTCGACCCGGCGCGGGCGCTCCAGGACGGGTCTCCCCTCGTCCACGAGCAGTTCGGGACGAACAAGGTGCACGCGTGGTCGCTCGGCGGCGACGACGTCGAGCAGGTCCTGCAGGAGTCCGACGTCGTCGTCGAGCGCGTCGTCGAGAACCACCGCACGTCCGGCGCGCCGATCGAGCCGCGGGCGGTGCTCGCGGACTTCCGCAGCGGCGAGCTGACGGTCACGAGCTCCACCCAGGTCCCCCACTTCCTGCGGCTCTTCCTCGCCCTGTGCCTGGGGATGAACGAGGAGCGCATCCGGGTCGTCGCGCCCGACGTGGGCGGCGGGTTCGGGGCCAAGCTGCAGATCTACGGCGAGGAGATCCTCGTCGCGGCGCTCGCGCGCAAGCTCAACCGGCCCGTCAAGTGGGTCGAGACGCGCTCCGAGCACCTGATGGTCTCCCACCACGGGCGCGATCAGGTCGCGAAGGTGCGGATGGGCGCGATGCGCGACGGCACGCTCACGGGCCTGCACGTCGAGATCACCGCCGACCTGGGCGCGTACATGATGTTGCTCACGCCGCTCATCCCGTCGCTGGGCGCGTTCGTGATGACCGGGTGCTACGAGTGGCGCTCGGTCCGCACCGACATCGTCGGCGTCTTCACGAACAAGATGGGCACCGACGCCATCCGCGGCGCCGGGCGGCCCGAGGCGACGCACATGATCGAGGTGACGCTCGACCAGCTCGCCTACGAGCTCGGGATCGACCGGCTGGAGCTGCGCCGGAAGAACTTCATCCCGAAGGAGCGGTTCCCGGCCGAGACCGCCATCGGGATGGTCTACGACTCCGGCGACTACCACGGCACGCTCGCGAAGCTGCTGGAGCACATCGACCCGGCGGCGGTCGCGTCGGAGGCCGAGGAGCTGCGCCTGCGCGGCATCTACCGCGGGATCGGGTTCTCGACCTACACCGAGATCTGCGGCCTGGCGCCCTCGCGGGTGACCGGGCCGGCGGGCGTCGGCGTCCAGGCGGGCCTGTGGGAGAGCGCGATGGTGCGCGTCCACGTGTCCGGCGCGGTGACCGTCTACACCGGCACGTCGCCGCACGGGCAGGGACTCGACACGTCGTTCGCGCAGATCGTCGCGGACCGCTTCGGGATCACGCCCGACCAGGTCGAGGTGATGCACGGCGACACGTCGACCGGGCCGCAGGGGCTCGGCACCTACGGGTCGCGGTCGCTGAGCGTCGGCGGCGAGGCGATCGCGCGCGCGACCGAGCGGGTGGTCGACAAGGCCAAGCGGATCGTCGCGCACAAGCTCGAGGCGGCGCCCGAGGACATCGAGCTGAGCGGCGACAAGTTCGCGGTGCGCGGCTCCCCGGACCGCGGCCTGACGCTGGCGGAGATCGCCGGCCAGGCGTACATCATCGACGACATGCCCGCGGGCTTCGAGCCGGGGCTGGAGGCGACGGCGTTCTACGACCCGGAGAACTTCGTCTTCCCCTTCGGCGCGCACGCGGCGGTGGTCGACGTGGACGCGGAGACCGGGAAGGTGGACGTCGTCCGGTACGTCGCGGTCGACGACTGCGGCCCGGCGATCAACCCGAAGCTGATCGACGGGCAGGTGCACGGCGGCATCACCCACGCGATCGGGCAGGCGCTCTACGAGCGGATCCACTACGACGAGGAGGGGCAGCTCGTCACCGGGACGTTCGTGGACTACGCGCTGCCGTCCGCGGCGGAGCTGCCGTCGTTCGAGACGGACCGGACGGAGACGCCGTCCACCACGACCTCGATGGGCGTCAAGGGCGTCGGCGAGGCGGGGACGATCGCGGCGAGCGCCGCCGTCACGAACGCGGTCATCGACGCGCTGCGGCCTGCGGGCGTCTCGTACATCAACATGCCGCTGACGCCCATGCGGGTGTGGGAGGCCATCCACGGCTCGAACGGAGGTGCGGCGTGATCCCCGCGCATTTCGACTACCGCGCGCCGACGACGCTGGAGGAGGCGCTGGGTGAGCTGGCGTCGGCCGACGGCGAGGACGTCAAGCTGCTCGCGGGCGGCCACTCGCTGCTGCCGCTGATGAAGCTGCGGCTGGCGGCGCCGGACCGGCTGATCGACCTGCGGCGCGTGCCCGGGCTGCACGGCGTGACGCGGGAGAACGGGACGTTCCGCGTCGGTGCGATGACGACCCACTCGGTGCTGGAGGGGACGACGGAGCTGGGGCTCGTGTCCCGTGCGGCGTCGCTGATCGCCGATCCGCAGGTGCGCCACCGCGGGACGATCGGCGGCTCGCTCGCCCACGGCGACCCGGCGTCCGACTTCCCGGCGGTGATGCTCGCCGCCGAGGCGTCGGTGACGCTGGTGGGCCCAGGCGGCGCGCAGCGGTCGGTCGCGGCGGCGGACCTGTTCGTCGACTACCTGACGACGGCGGTCGGCGAGACCGAGGTGCTGACCGAGGTGCGGGTGCCCGCGCTCGACGGCTACGGCTGGGGCTACGAGAAGTTCAACCGCCGCTCGGAGGACTGGGCGATGGTGGCGGCGTGCGCGCTGGTGCACGTCGTGGACGGCGTGGTGAGCGACGTGCGGGTCGGGCTGACGAACATGGCGTCGACGCCCCTGCGGGCGTCGGCCGTGGAGGACGCGCTCCGCGGGCGGCCGGCGGACGCGGCGTCGATCGAGGAGGCCGCGTCGCACGCCGCGGAGGGCACCGACCCGCCCGGCGACCTCAACGCGACCCCGGACTACAAGCGCCACCTCGCCCGGGTGCTCACGCGGCGGGCGCTGGGGAGGGCGGCGGGCGTCTGACCGCGCCGTTGCCTCCCGCCCCGGAGCCCGCCTTCGCGGACGTGGAGGCGGTCGAGGACGCGCTGGCCGGCGAGGGCTACCTCGCCGGCCGGGACCTCGCGATCGCCGTGTACCTCGCGGCCGTGCTCTCGTCGCCGCTGCTGCTGGAGGGCGAGGCGGGGGTCGGGAAGACGGAGGTCGCACGCGCGTTGTCGTCGGCGCTCGGCCGGCCGCTCATCCGGCTGCAGTGCCACGAGGGCATCGACGTGCACCACGCGGTGTACGACTGGGACTACCCGCGGCAGCTGCTGGCGCTGCGGGCGGCGGAGGGTGGCGTGGACGAGGGGGAGCTGTTCTCCGAGCGCTTCCTCCTGCCCCGGCCGCTCCTCGCCGCGCTGCGGGCCCCGACGCCGGCGGTCCTGTTGATCGACGAGATCGACCGCGCGGACGACGAGTTCGAGGCCTTCCTGCTCGAGTTCCTCGCGGACTTCGCGGTGACGATCCCGGAGCTGGGCACGGTGCGCGCCGTGCACCGCCCGCTCGTCGTGCTCACGTCCAACCGCACCCGCGAGCTGCACGACGCGCTGAAGCGGCGGTGCCTCTACCACTGGATCGACTACCCGTCGGTCGAGCGGGAGAGGGCGATCGTGGCGGCCCGCGCGCCGGGGGTCGCGGAGGCGGTCGCGGCGCGGGTCTGCGCGGCGGTCGCGCGGCTGCGGGAGGCGGGCCTGTACAAGGCGCCGGGCGTCGGCGAGACGATCGTGTGGGCGCAGGCGCTGACCGCGATCGACGACCTCGACGCGACGCTCGGGACGGTGCTGAAGGTGCGTGAGGACCTCGACCGCGTCCGCTCCCTCGACCTCCTCCGCGATGCCTGACCCCGCCGGGCCTGGCGCGGTCGTCGTCGCGCGGCTCACCGCCCTCGCGGCGCTGCTGCGGGCGCGGGGCGTGACCGTCGGGTCCGGCGAGGTCGTCGCCGCGCTTCGTGCCCTCTCCGCCATCGATCCGTCACGGCGCGCCGACGCGCGCGCCGCGCTCTCCGCGGTCCTGTGCGCGTCCCGTGACGATCTCGCGACGTTCCACGCGTGCTTCGACGAGGTCTTCGGGAGCGGGCGGCCGGCGCCGGCGGTCGTGCCGGATCCGATCGCGTCGCTCGCGCTGCCGCGGGCCGCGGGGCCGCCGACCGGGGGGCCGCCGCCGGGCGCCCCGCAACGGGCGGGCGAGCTCGTCCCGGTTCCTGCGGCGTGGTCGGCGATCGAGCTCGAGCGCGACAAGGACTTCGCGCTGTACACGGACGCCGAGCGCGCGGCGGCCCGCGTGCTCCTTGCCTCCCTCGCACGCCGCGGCCCGCGCCGCCGCTCGCGCCGGACCGTCCCGACCGCCCGTCGCCGCGGCCACGCGCCCGACCTGCGCCGGACGGTCCGCGCGTCGCTGCGTCACGGCGGCGAGCCGCTGGAGCGCCACTGGCGCGCGCCGACCGACCGCCCCCGGCCGATGGTCCTCGTCGCCGACGTGTCCGGCTCGATGACCCCGTACGCGCGGGTGCTGCTCCAGTACGTGCAGGCGGCGGTCGCGGCGCGGCGGCGGGTGGAGGCGTTCGCGTTCGGGACGCGGCTCACGCGCCTGACGCACGAGCTGCGCGGGCGCGATCCGGACGCGGCGCTCGCGCGGGCCGCCGCGGCGGTGACCGACTGGAGCGGCGGCACGCGGATCGGCGCCGCGCTCGCGACCCTCAACCGCGAGCACGGGCGCCGCCTGGGCCGCGGGAGTGTCGTGGTGGTGCTCTCCGACGGCTGGGACCGGGGAGATCCGGCGCAGTTGGGTCTCGAGATGGCACGACTTCGCCGGGCGTCGCACCGGGTGGTGTGGCTCAACCCGCTCGCCGCGCAGCCCGGCTACGAGCCGCTCGCACGTGGGATGGCCGCCGCGCTCCCGCACACCGACCGCTTCCTCCCCGGCAACTCGATCGCGTCGCTGGAGGAGCTGGCCGCCATCCTGGAGGACCTGTGACCTGGAACCCCTCCATCCGCGCACGCCGCGTCGACGAGTCGTGGCCAGGCCGCGAGCCCGGTCGCCGCGCGCCCCTGCGCGACGACGCCGTCCCCCTCGCGGGCCTCATCCTCGCGGCCGGTGCCAGCACGCGCTTCGGCGATGAGCCCAAGCAGCTCGCCGAGCTGCGCGGCATCCCGGTCCTCGAGCACGTCGTGCTGAGCATGTGCGCCGTGCCGGCCTTGGAGCGGATCGTCGTCGTCCTCGGGGCGCACGCCGACCGGATCCTGCGCGAGGTCGACTTCCTCGACAGCGAGCCGGTCGTCTGCGCCGATTGGCAGGAGGGCCAGGCGGCGTCGCTCCGCTGCGGCCTCGACGCCCTCGGCGAGACCCGCAAGGTCGTCGTCGCGCTCGGCGACCAGCCGCTCATCTCGCCCACGATGATCGCGATGGTGATGGACCACGGCGCGAACCACCGCCTCGCGTTCGACGGCGTGCCCGGACACCCGGTCGTCCTGGGTCCCAAGCTGATCCGGCGGGCGCGCGAGCTCCGCGGGGACGAGGGCCTACGCGGAGAGCGCTGGAAGCTCGTCGAGGCCGGCCAGTTCGGCCGCCGGAACCTCGACGTCGACACCCCGCACGACCTGGAGGAGGTCCGCCGTGAAGCTCGAGCAGTCCTTTGACGTCGACGCGCCGCTGGAGACGGTGTGGGCGGCGCTCATCGACGTGCAGCAGGTCGCGCCGTGCCTGCCCGGCGCGGAGCTGACCGAGGTCGGCGAGGACGGCACCTACCACGGGACGTTCAGCGTGAAGATCGGGCCGGCGAAGGCGTCGTACCGCGGGCAGATGGTGATGGAGGCGGTCGACAAGGCCGCGCACGCGGTGACGATGCGCGCGAGCGGGACCGACAAGCGGGGCCAAGGCGGCGCGAAGGCGACGATGCACTCGACGCTCTCCGCACGCGACGACGGCGGCACGCACGTCGAGGTCGTCACCGACATGACGATCACCGGCCGGCTCGCGTCGTTCAGCCGCGGCGGGATGATCCAGGACGTCTCGAACCGCCTGCTGGGCGAGTTCGCGGCGTGTCTGCAGAGCAAGCTCGCGCCGGCGACGACGGAGATGCCCGGCGTGGAGGCGGGCGGCGGCCCGGAGGCGGCCGCGGCCACCGAGGCGGAGGGGCCGGCGCCGGCGCCCGGGACGGGCACGCCGGCGGCCACTCCTCCCCCGCCGCGTCCGGCGAGCCCGCCGCAGGCCGGCAAGCCGATCTCCGGGATCAGGCTGCTGCTCGGCGTGCTGCGGGATCGCCTGCGGCGTCTCGTGCGGCGCGGGCGCTAGCCGCGCGCCCTACCGTGCGCCGAAGCGGTTGCCGAGGCCGTACCCGCCGCTCGGGATGCCCGCGAGCAGGACGAGCACCGCGGCGACGATGCCGACGATGGCCGGGAGGCCCAGCGCGACGCACAGCGCATACGCGAGGGCAGCAAGCAGAATGGCGATGATGATGCCGATCATGGGTGGTTGGACTCCCCTTGTCCGGTTGATGACAGGCATCAGCTCACTTCCCCGGAAGATCCTGCAAACAATCGGTTTGAAGATGCGGTTGGCGGGTCCGCCTTCTGTCGCGCTCCCACTCCTCGCCCTGGCTGTCTGGCCAACCAGCACGCCCGCCGCGGCCCGTCCGACGGCCGCTCAGCTGCACGCCGCCGAACGCTTCGCGGCCACCCGGGAGGGCGCGCTCAGCTACGCGGTGATCGACAGCGCCGGCCGCCTCCACAGCCGCGGCGGCACCCGCGCGTACCAGAGCGCGTCGCTCGGCAAGGCGCTCCTCCTCGTCGCCACGCTGCGCCGCCACGCGCGCACACCGCTCCCGCCCGCGACGCGCGAGCAGCTCGACCCGATGATCCGCATCTCCAGCAACCGCGCGGCGCACCTCGTGTACCGCACGCTCGGCGACGCGCCGCTCCGCGCGACGGCCGCGGCGGCGGGGATGCGGCACGTCACGTTCAACGGCACGTGGTCGAACATCACGCTCACCGCCCCCGACGTCGCACGCCTCTTCCACCGCCTCGACCGGGTCGTCCCGCCGCGCCACCGCGGGTACGCCCACGCGCTCCTCTCCACCGTGACCCCGCAGCAGCGCTGGGGCATCCCGCACGCGCTCGCGCCAAAGGGCTGGCGCGTCGAGTTCAAGGGCGGCTGGCGCGGCAGGCTCGTCCACCAGGCCGCGGTGGCGCGCCGCGGCGGACGTCGGGTCGCGCTCGCGATCCTGACCGACGCGAGCCCATCGCACGAGTACGGCCGCTGGACGCTCGAGGGCATCGCCCGGCGGCTGCTCACGAGCCCGCGATAGAGGTTCCTGCCGCGCGCGGAGCGGGAAGTCGTCGGGGGTGGATCCCGTCACCGAGACCCCGACCGAGCCGCGCGACTACGCCGCGATCAACGCCGCGTGGGCCGCGCTGGCCACCGGCCTGCTCGCCGCCTCCCGCGAGGACGCGCCGCGCACGAGCGAGCTGCCCGTCTTCGGGCTCGCGACGTTCGCCCTGACCAAGGCGCTGGCCAAGGAGAAGGTCGGCACGTGGGTGCGCGAGCCCGTCGTCGACGAGGCCGACCGCCGGCCCAAGGGCCACGGCCTGCGCTACGCCGCCGGCGAGCTGCTCACCTGCACGCGCTGTCTGGGCACGTGGAGCGCGCTCGGGCTCGTCGGCCTGCGCGTCGTCCGGCCCCGCGAGGGCCGCATCCTGGCGAACGTCCTCGCGACGGCCGCCGTCAACGACTTCCTCCAGGCCGGCTTCACGGCCCTGACCAGCAGGTCGAACGTCCTCCAGAACGCGGCCGAGCGGAGCGCCGACCGCGTCCCGGAGGACGGACCGCGGTTCAGGCCATCGGCTGCCTGATGACCGGCCGCTTGGCGGCGCCGGCCTCGTCCAGGCGGCGGACCGGCGTCGAGTAGGGCGCGTTCTGCGCGATCGACGGGTCCTCCCGCGCCTCGCGCAGGATCTCGACGATCGCGTCGACGAAGCCGTCGAGCGTCTCCTTCGTCTCCGTCTCGGTCGGCTCGATCAGCAGCGCCTCGTCGACCAGCAGCGGGAAGTAGACCGTCGGCGGGTGGATGCCGTGGTCGAGCAGCCGCTTGGCCAGGTCGAGCGTCTTGATGCCCAGCTCGCGCTTCATCGGCGCGCCGGACAGCACGAACTCGTGGCCGCACAGCTTCCCGTACGCGAGCGGCAGCAGGTCCAGCACGCCCTCCTCGCGCAGCCGCGCGAGCAGGTAGTTCGCGTTGAGGACCGCGATCTCCGACGCGTCCTGCAGCCCCGCGGCGCCCAGCGACCGGATGTACGCGTACGAACGCACGAACGTCCCGTAGTTGCCGTGGAACCCACGCAGGCGGCCGATCGACTCCGGCTTGTCGTAGTCGAGGTCGAACGTCCCGTCGGCGCCCTTCACGACCCGCGGGGTCATCAGGTACGGCTCGATGCGGTCGGACACCGCGATCGGGCCGGAGCCCGGGCCGCCGCCGCCGTGCGGCTGCGTGAACGTCTTGTGCAGGTTGAAGTGGACGATGTCGAAGCCCATGTCGCCCGGGCGCGTGCGGCCCATGACGGCGTTGAGGTTCGCCCCGTCGTAGTAGAGCGTCGCGCCCACCCCGTGCACGATCTTCGCGATCTCCTCGATGTTCTTGTCGAAGAGCCCGAGCGTGTTCGGATTGGTGAGCATCAGGCACGCCACGTCGGTGTCGGCCTTCGCGCGCAGGTCGTCGAGGTCGACGCCGCCGTCGGCGTTCGTCCCGACCTTCACGACCTCCAGGCCCGCCATCGTCACCGTCGCCGGGTTGGTCCCGTGCGCGGTGTCGGGGGTGAGGACCTTCGTGCGGGTCTCGCCGCGCGCCTCGTGGTAGGCGCGGGTGAGCAGCACGCCGGCCAGCTCGCCGTGCGAGCCCGCGCTCGGCTGGAGCGACACGTGCGGGAGGCCGCTCACCTCGGCGAGCGCGTTCTCCAGCTCGTGCATGAGCTCCAGCGCGCCCTGGGCCCGCTTGGGGTCCTGCAGCGGGTGCAGCCGCGCGTGGCCCGGCAGCGCCGTGACCCGCTCGTGCAGCCGCGGGTTGTGCTTCATCGTGCACGAGCCCAGCGGGTAGAAGCCCGAGTCGAGGTCGAAGTTCCGCTTGGAGAGCCGCACGTAGTGGCGGACGATCTCCGGCTCGCTCACCTCAGGCAGCTTCGGCCCCGCGGAGCGCTGGAACTGCTTGGGGAGCAGCTCGTCGCGCGCCACCTCGGGCACGCCAGGCTCCGGGCACACGAACGCGCGGCGGCCGGCACGCCCCTTCTCGAAGATCGTCTCGACCTTCTCGCGCTGGAGCGGCGTCTGCGTCGCGATGCTCATGCGGAGGCCCCCACGGTCGTGCGCTCGGCGGCCACGGCGGCCGCCAGCTCGGACGCCAGCCGGTCGATCTGCTCGCGCGTGCGCTGCTCGGTGAGCGCGATCAGCAGGCCGTTCTCGTACTCCGGGTAGTCGCGGCCGAGCGCGTACCCACCGTTGATGCCGGCCGCGGCGAGCCGCTCCAGCACCTTGTCGACCGGCGCGTCGACCGTCACGGCGAACTCGCGGATGACCGGCTGGTCGTGCAGCGCCTCGACGCCGTCGACGTGCTTGAGCGTCTCGCGCGCGTAGTGCGTGCGCTGCAGGAGCAGGTCGCCCAGCTCGACGATGCCCTGCTTGCCCAGCCACGTCAGGTACACGACGCCCGCGAGCGCGTTGAGCGCCTGCGAGGTGCAGATGTTCGACGTCGCCTTCTCGCGGCGGATGTGCTGCTCGCGCGTCTGGAGCGTGAGCACGAACCCGCGGCGCCCATCGACGTCGGTCGTCTCGCCCGCGATGCGGCCGGGCATGCGGCGCAGGTACGCCTCGGTGGCGGCGAAGAAGCCGAACGACGGGCCGCCGAAGTCCAGGCGGTTGCCGAGCTGCTGGCCCTCGCCGACCGCGACGTCCACGCCGACCTCGCCGGGAGGCGCGAGGATGCCGAGCGTGATCGGGTCGTACTGCGCGACCACGACCGCGGGCGAGTCCTTCGCCGCCTGCGCGAGCGCCGCGGCGTCCTCGACCGCGCCAAGGAAGTTCGGGTTCTGGAAGAAGACCGCGGACGTGTCGCCGTCGATCGCGGCGGCCCACGCGTCCGGGTCGGTGACGCCGTCCCGCAGCGGCACCTCGACCACCTCGACGCCGTACCCGTGCGCGAGGGTGCGGAGCGTCTCGCGGCTGTGCGGGTGGACGGCGCGGGAGATGACGAACTTGCCCTTCTTGTTCGCCAGCCGCGCGAGGTAGCCCGCGGCGGCCAGGGCGCTCGGGCCCTCGTACACCGACGCGTTGGAGACCGGCAGCGCCGTCAGCTCCGAGATCGCGGTCTGGTACTCGAACATCACCTGCAGCCCGCCCTGCGAGATCTCGGGCTGGTACGGCGTGTACGGCGTGAGGAACTCCGACCGCGTGACGAGCATGTCGATCAGCGCCGGCGCGTAGCTGTCGTACATGCCCGCGCCCAGGAACGTGACCTCGTCCTCGGCGCTGACGTTCTTGGCCGCCAGCGCGCGCAGGTGGTCGTAGACGTCCTGCTCGGTCATGCCGTCCGGCAGGTCCAGCCCGCGCTCGAGCCGGACCCCTTCCGGCACGAGCGCGTCGAACAGCTCATCCAGAGACGCCACGCCGATCGTGGCGAGCATCTCCTTCAGGTCATCGGGTGTGACGGCGGTGTATCGGCTCATCCAAGTCCTTCTACGTACGACCCCTGGTCGAGGAGCGAGTCCACCTCGGAGGTGTCGGACAGCTTCACCTTGACGAGCCACCCGTCCCCGTACGGGTCGGAGTTGATCGTCTCGGGAGCGTCGGCGAGACCTTCGTTCACCTCGACGATCTCCCCGGACAGCGGGGCGATGACGTCGGACACGGCCTTGACGGACTCGACCTCAGCGTAGGACTCGTCCTTGGTGACGGTGTCGCCGACGGTCGGCGGGTCGAAGAAGACCACCTCGCCGAGCGCGTCCTGGGCGTACCAGGTGATCCCGAAGGTGGCGATGTCGCCGTCGATCTGGGCCCAGTCGTGCTCCGGGTGGTAGAGCAGCCCCTCGGGGTACGTGCCGTCAGCCATCGTTCTCCTCGTTCGGTCGGTACAGCGGCTTGCGGTCCACCTGCGCGGCGCGCAGCTTCCCGCGGACGTCGATCTGGATCTCGGTGCCCGGCTCGGCCTTGGCGAGCGGCAGGTAGGCCATCCCGATGCCGATGTTCAGGCTCGGGCTGAGCGTGCCGCTCGTGACCTCGCCCCCGCCCTCGACAGGGTTGCCCTGGCGGGCGATGCCCGGGCCGGTGAGCCTGAACGGCACGAGCTTCTCGGACGGACCCTCGGCGCGCGTCCTGGCGACCGCCTCGGAGCCGATGAAGCCGGTGTCCTCCTTGCACGCCCACCCCAGGCCGGCCTCGATGGGGCCGCGGCTCTCCATCAGGTCGTTGCCGTAGAGGTGGAAGCAGACCTCGAGGCGGAGCGTGTCGCGCGCGGCGAGCCCGACGGGCGCGGCGCCGCCGGCGATCACGGCGTCCCAGACCGCCTCGGCGTCTTCGGGCCGGACGAGCAGCTCGACGCCGTCCTCGCCCGTGTAGCCGGTGCCGGCGACGAGGACGTCCGCGCCCGCCACGGTCTGCTGCGCGACCGTGAAGCGCGCGGGGAGCTCGGTGTCGGTGAGCTTGGCCACCAGCGCTCGGGCGTTCGGGCCCTGGACGGCGAGCATCGCGTAGTCCGCGGCGGCGTCGGTGACGGTGACGCCCTCCCCGAACGCGGCCGCCTGCTTGCGGAACCACGCCAGGTCCTTCTCGTGGTTGGCGGCGTTGGTGACCGTCAGGTAGCGGTCGTCGCCGAGCCGGTACGTGAAGAGGTCGTCGAGCACGCCGCCGTCCTCCTTGCACAGGAGCGCGTACTGCGCGCCGCCGACCGCGATCTTCGCGACGTCGTTGGAGAGGATGCGCTGGAGGAACTCGAGCGCGCGCGGCCCGCGCGTCTCGATCTCCCCCATGTGGCTCACGTCGAAGACGCCGACGTCCCGCCGCACCGCGAGATGCTCCTCGCGGATGCCGGCGTACTGGACCGGCATGTCCCAGCCGGCGAAGGGCACGAGCTTCGCCCCGGCCGCCGCATGGCGGGCGTGGAGCGGCGTGCGCTTGAGGGTCTCTGAAGGGGTGCCCATGGAAGCCCCGCGAGGCTACCAACGGCCCCGGCGCCGCCTGGCGGTCGCTCAGCCCGCGAGGAAGTCCGCGGTGACGCTCGCCGACCAGCCGTCGGGCAGCGGCGGCAGTCGCGCCCGCGCCGCCGCGATCGCCCGCTGGTGGGTCGGCGCCTGCACGGCGATCTCGACGGTGTACGCGCGCGGGTGAGAGGTCATGACGTACTCGCGGCCCGACCGCAGCGCCCGGCGCACGTCCGCCAGGAAGCCGTCGAGCTCCTTCGCCGACCAGCTCGCGCCCAGCGCGCGGGCGGCCGCGTCGGCCACCGCGTCCCAGGCGGCACGCTCCTCGGGGCCCTCGTCCCACGGCGGGGCGAGCTGGACGACGGCCGTCCACGTCGCGTCGGGGTCGGCGTCCGTGCGGTCCTTCCACGCCTCCTCGGGCACGCGGCGGCGCACCGGTCGCGGCAGGTCGGTGTCCGCCGTCACCAGCCGCGGCTCCTCGTCGCCGATGCGGAGGACGATCTTGTCGCCGTGGTCGCGGGCCCAGGCGAGGGCCTCGTCGAGCGTGAGATCCTCCACGAACGCGCCCATCCCGACGTGCGTCTCGACGTGCGCGCGGAACCGCCCGCTCAGGTACCAGTCGGTGCCGAGCTCGGTGCGCTCGGGCTCCTCGTTCTCGGCGATGAAGACGGTCCTGCGTCGCCGGCGCTCAGCTTCACGAGCCGAAGGCACGGCGCTGACCCATCACCCGTTCTGGGCGTCCTTCGTCCGGTAGACGTGGCAGAGGAGGTCGGTGAGCAGCTCGTCGAGGTCGTCACGGGAGGCGACGTCGAGCAGCTTGAGGTGCTCCTGGAGCTCGGTGAGGGTCATCTTGGGCTTCTGCACGGGAGCCCCAGATTCGCACGTCGAGCGCCACCGCATCAATCCCCAGTTGTGGGGATTTGTTCACGCAACTTGCTTTTGATGGACCGGTTGGCGCGGCCCCGCTCGAAATGACTCCCGGTCGCCCCGGTTCTCCGGCGGCGAGGAATCGAATGACGTCTTGACCCCGCATAGCGGGGCGAAAACGTCGATCGCCTCCGCGTGGTAGGCCCGGGCCCGGGCGTCACCCGCTAGCGGTCGCGGAGGAAGGGCGGGATGTCGATGTCGTCGTCGGAGATCTCGAGCGACTGGCGCTGGCGATCGCTGATCCGCGGGGAGCGGTCGCGCGGGCCGGGCTGCTCGGGCTCGCGCTGGCCGGAGCGGGAGGTCGCGCCGTAGCCGCCGCCGAGCGCGCGGCCCGGGGCCTTGTCGAAGCCCGTGGCGATCACCGTGACGCGGACGTCGTCGCCCATCGCCTCGTCGATCACGGCGCCGAAGATGATGTTGGCGTCGTCGCTCGACGCGCTCTGGACGATCTCCGCCGCCTCGTTGACCTCGAACAGGCCGAGGTCCGGGCCGCCGGTGATGTTGAGCAGGATGCCGGTGGCGCCCTCGACGGACTCCTCCAGCAGCGGGCTGGAGATCGCGGCCTTCGCCGCCTCCCCCGCGCGGCTCTCGCCCTGCGAGGAGCCGATCCCCATCAGCGCGCTGCCGGCGTTGGACATGATCGTCCGCACGTCGGCGAAGTCGAGGTTGATCAGGCCGGGGATCGTGATCAGGTCGGTGATGCCCTGGACGCCCTGGCGCAGGACGTCGTCGGCCATCCGGAACGCGTCGAGGATCGACGTGCGGCGCTCGACGATCGCGAGCAGCTTCTCGTTCGGGATGACGATGAGCGTGTCGACGACCTCGCGGAGGCGGGCGATGCCCTCCTCGGCCTGCCGCGTCCGCTGCGTGCCCTCGAAGCCGAACGGCTTCGTGACGACGCCGACGGTCAGCGCGCCGATCTCCTCCTTGGCGATCTCGGCGATGACGGGCGCGGCGCCCGTGCCGGTGCCGCCGCCCTCGCCGGCCGTGACGAACACCATGTCCGCGCCCTTGAGCGCCTCCTTGATGTCGTCGCGCGACTCGTGCGCGGCGCCGGTGCCCACGTCGGGGTTCGCGCCGGCGCCGAGGCCCTTCGTCAGCTCGTGGCCGATGTTCAGCTTGATGTCGGCGTCGCACATGGCGAGCGCCTGGGCGTCGGTGTTGGCGGCGATGAACTCCACGCCCCGCAGGCCGGCATCGACCATGCGGTTGACGGCGTTGGTGCCGCCGCCTCCGACGCCGACCACCTTGATGACGGCGAGGTAGCTACCGCTGGATTCCATGATGTCTGTCGTCCGACCCTTGAGTTAGCGTTGAGAGTTTTGCCTGGAGCACGCTGTTCCTGCCCGAAAGCCACGGTATGCACGGCTTACGGCGAAAGTCAACGCGGAGTCTAGCCGTGCAACCACGGTTGCAGATCCGCGAACTCTCGACGTACGCAGGAGAAACGTGATTTCGGTTGACTCAGGCTCCAGTAGAGGCTGAGACTGTGCCCTCCGGGGTCGTCGCGACCCCCGTCTGGTCCTGCGTTTCGGTTGCGGCGTTCGGATCGGCGAGCTCGCCGAGACCCCCGGCGGCTGCGCGCTCCGGGACCCGCACGTCGATGTAGGTGGCCCCCTGCGCGGCCGGGTCCGCGAGGACCCGGGCGACCGCCGTCCACTTGGCGGTGAGCTCGGTCGCGGTGCCGAAGTAGAGCTCCGGCCCCTCCTTCATCTGGAGGGTGAGCCCTTCGTCGCCGACCGTCGCGCGGGCCGCACGGCGGCGCAGCGCGTCGGGCGCGGCGGCGACGAGCTTCACCAGCTGCTCGCCCTTGGCATCGTCGATCCGGGAGCCGACCGCGCGCTCGACCTGCAGCGCGGGCACGTTGTCCGGCGGCGTCGCGCCGTCCAGCAGCCGGCCGTCGGAGGCCAGCGGGATGCGGCGCCCGCCCCGCTCGACCGTCGCGACCGCGCGGCGCTCGACGACGGTGACCGTCAGTCCGTGAGGTAGGTCACGGTCGACCTCCACACCCTTCACGGTGGGGTACCGATCGACCGCCTCGCGCAGCGCCTCGGCGTCCACGTTGAGCGTGGTCATGTCGCGGGCGACGTCGCGCAGCGCCAGCTCGATCTTGCTGGCGTCCGGGCCACTCGCCCCGCGCACCTGCACGTCGCGCACGGCGAACGTCGAGGCGTCGCGGAGGAGCAGGAAGCCCCCCACGAGGAGGATGGAGAGTGCGGCGGCGGCAAGCAGCGCGCGGCGCATGAGACGGCGGCGGCGCATCTGGTCTTGAGGGTTCGCCGCGGGCGCGGCGAGTCCTCCCGCCGTTATGACGCGACGAGGTGCGCGCCGAGGGTGTTGACGTCGCCGGCGCCCAGGATCAGCAAGAGGTCCCCCTCGCGCGCGAGGGTGCGCAGGACCGGCTCGGCCTGGTCGAACGTGCGCAGCCAGTAGACGGGCCTGCCAGGCGCAGCGTCGGCAGCCTGCTCGGCGATCGTGAGGCCGGTGACGCCCGGGAAGTCCTCCTGCCGCTCGCGCGCCGGGTAGACGTCGACGAGCGCGACCACGTCGGCGGTGGCGAGCGCCTCGCCGAACCGCCGGGCGAGCAGCTGGGTGCGGCTGAAGAGATGGGGCTGGAAGACCGCGATGACACGCCCGGCCGGCTTGGTGTCGCGGGCGGCGGCGATGGTGGCGGCGACCTCGGTCGGATGGTGGGCGTAGTCGTCGACGACGACCGCCCCGCTCGCGGTCGTGCCCAGTCGCTCGAACCGGCGGCCGGCGCCGCGGAAGGTCGCCAAGGCGCGCGCGGCCTCACCACGCTCCGCGCCCGCGAGGACGCAGGCCGCGAGCGCCGCCGCGGCGTTGCGGCGGTTGTGCTCGCCGGGCACCGCCAGCTCGGGCCCCTCCCACGCGGCGAACGGTGCGATGCCTCCGGCCGGGCGCAGGGCGAGCACGTCTGGGTCGTCGGACGGCAGCACGGCGTGCTCGGGCGTGGCGAGGAACTGCGCGAACGCCTCGCGCAGCTCGGCGAGGCCGCCCGACCACTCGGTGTGGTGGTCGAGCTCGACGTTCGTGACGACCGCGACGTCGGTGTCGAGCGCGAGGAACGAGCGGTCCGACTCGTCGGCCTCGACCACGAGCCAGTCGCCGCTCCCCCACGCGGCGTTGGTGCCGGTCGTCGAGAGCGTGCCGCCGATGAGGTACGCGGGATCGAGCCCGAGCTCCAGCAGCGCGTGGGCGATCATCGACGTGGTCGTCGTCTTCCCGTGCGCGCCGGCGACGGCGATCGTCCGCTTCTCGCGCGTGAGGCGGGCGAGCAGCTCGGCGCGCCGCAGCACGGGGACGCCCCGCTCGCGCGCCGCGACGATCTCCGGGTTGTCCTGCGGGATCGCGGTGGACACCACCACCTCGAGCTGGCTCGAGGTGGGCAGGTTCCCGGCGGCGTGGCCGATCGCGACCGCGATCCCCGCCTCGCGCACGCGCGCGAGATACGGCGACTCACCACGGTCGGAGCCCGAGACCTCGGCCCCCAGCGCGTGCGCGGCGAGCGCGTATGCGCTCAGCCCCGAGCCGGCGATCCCGACGAAGTGCAGCCGCTTCCCTGTCCAGGCGCTCATCGCGCGCAGAGGCTACGACGGCGGCGCGGTCGCGAAGGCCGTCAGGCGGTCGGCACCGCGACGCCGCGGATGAGCGGGCGCGTGATGGGCGGCGACTTCGGGAGCCGGTCCTCGTGGAGCGTCTCGACCCGCCAGCCGGCGGCCGTCAGCGTGGCGGCGGTGTCGCGGTTGGGGTGGCAGCCGCGGGCGAAGAAGCGCCAGGCGGGCGTCAGGCGGTCCTGCCACTTGGCGACGCCGGGATCGTCGGCGCGGACGTGCTCGAGGAAGAGCAGGCGGCCGCCGGGCCGGAGCACACGCCCGATCTCCGCGAGCGCCGCGTGCGGGTCGGGCACCGTGCACAGCACGAGCGTGCAGACCGCCGTGTCGCACGAGGCGTCGGGGAGCGGAAGGGCCTCCGCCGAGGCCTCCACGACCTCGACCTCGCGCCCGTCGGAGCCGGCCGCCTCGAGCCGCGCGCGGAGGCGCCGCGCCATCGGCTCCTCCGGCTCGGTCAGCACGAGCGACGTGACGGCCGCGGGGTACAGGCCGACGTTCGCGCCGGTCCCCGCGCCGATCTCGACCGTCCGCCCGCGCGCCTCGGCCAGCAGCGTCGCGCGGTGGTCGCGCAGGCCCGCCTCCTCGACGGCCGCGAGCGACCGGTCGTACAGGGCGGCGAAGAGGCGGGCGGGGACCATCACGATGCCGATCTCCCTGAGTGTGTCATCCCGGATGCCTGGTGCGGCGAGACGAACGGTGGTAGGCCGGCAGGCCGGTATCCGTCGTCTCGTCGTGCCTGGCGCCGGGAGACCCGCTCAGGCTCCCGCAGCGAGCACCTCGCGTGCGATGGCATCGGCCGCGTCGGGGCGGGCGAGCGCGAGCGACGCGGCGGACATCGCCTCCAGCCGGGCGGGGTCGTCGAGGATCGCGTCGACCTCGCGCCGCAGCCGCTCGGGCGTGACCTCGTCGTCGGGCACGAGCACCGCCGCGCCCGCGTCGACCATCCACTTCGCGTTCGAGGTCTGGTGGTCGGCGGTCGCGTGCGGGTACGGGACGAGCACCGCGGCCCGCCCGTGCGCGGCGATCTCGAAGACCGAGCCACCCGAGCGCGCGACGACGAGGTCCGCTGCGAGCAGCGCCTCCCCGAAGCGGTCGATGTAGGGCTGCAGGTCGTACCGGTCGGAGGGCACGCGCGAGACGAGGTCGTCGTAGTCGCGGCGGCCGGCGGCGTGGAGCACCCGGTAGGGCGCGTCGGCGAACCCCTCGACGGCGGCCTCGTTGATCGACCGCGCGCCCAGCGAGCCGCCGAAGATCAGCACGACGCGGTCGTCGGCCCCGAGCCCGAAGCGGGCGCGCGCGGCGGCACGGTCGGTCGCGGGCGCCGGGACGGGGCGGCCGGTGACGACGTACTTGTCGCCGTCGCGGCCGGCGAGGGGGAACGCCAGGCAGACCCGCCGCGCGCGGGGCGCGAGGAGGCGGTTCGAGATCCCGAGGTGCGAGTCGGCCTCGGCGAGGACCAGCGGCACGCGCGACGCGACCGCCGCCGCGCCCACCGGCCCGGCGACGTACCCGCCGCCGCCGAGCACGACGTCGGCCTGCTCGGCCCGCAGGATCTTGCGGGCGGCCCCGACGGCGCGCGCGGCCAGCCCGGCCGCCTTCAGGGCGGCGAGCGGGTTCGTGCGCGAGAGGCCCTTCACCGCGATGGTGCGCAGGGGGATGCCGGCGGCGGGCACGAGCTCGGCCTCCGCCCGCTCGCCCCCGACCCAGACGACCTCGGCGCCGTCAGCCTGCAGCGCGCCGGCCACCGCCAGCGCGGGTACGACGTGGCCGGCTGTCCCGCCGGCTGCGATCACGACTTTCATCTGCCCTCGATCCTGGCACGGCCCGCACGACCGAGTGCCCGCCGTTGGCGACGTTGAGCAGCAGGCCCATCGCGGTCATCAGCGTCAGCAGCGACGACGAGCCGGACGAGATGAACGGCAGCGGCACGCCGGTCAGCGGCGCGAGCCCCAGCACGGTGAAGACGTTGAGCGTCGCCTGGGAGAGGATCAGCGACGTCAGGCCCGCGCCGAGCAGCTGCGCGTACGGCCCGCGCGCGATCTTCGCGGCCCGCAGCCCCGCGTACGCGATCAGCCCGTAGAGGAAGAGCAGCACGCAGATGCCCGCGACGCCGAGCTCCTCCCCGATCACCGCGAGGATGAAGTCCGTGTGCGCCTCGGGCAGGTAGAAGATCTTCTGCACCGACTCGCCGATGCCGTTGCCGAACAGGCCGCCGGAGCCGAGCGCGATCTGGCCCTGCACCGACTGGAAGCCCTCGTCGCTCGCGTGCGCCCACGGGTCGAGGAACGTCATCAGCCGCTCGCGCCGGTAGGGCTCGGCGATGGCGAAGATCATGATGCCGACGCTGACGGAGCCGGCGATCTTGCCCAGCAGCGCGAGCGGCAGCCCGGCGGCGACCAGCAGCGCGCAGAGCGTGAAGCCGATCACCAGCGCGGTGCCGAGGTCGGGCTGGGTGAGGATCAGCAGGCACGCCGCGCCCGCGACGACGAAGAGCGGGTTGAAGACGCCCTTGAACGTCAGCACCATCTTCGGCCGCTTGGCGAGCAGGTCGACCGCGTAGAGCACCATCGCGAGCTTCATGAGCTCCGAGGGCTGGAACTGCAGCGGCCCCGCGCCAACCCACCGCGTCGCGCCGTTGACGTTGACGCCGATGCCCGGCACGTGCACGAGCAGCAGGAGGAAGAAGGAGAGCGCGAGGATCGCCGGCGTCAGGCGGCGCACCGCGTCGAGCTGCATCCGCGACGCGATCTGCAGCGCGATGAAGCCGAGCGTGCCCCACCCGAGGTACTTGATGAGGTAGCCCGTGCCGTCGCCCGAGCCCTCCAGCAGCGTTCGTGCGCTGGACGCGCTGTAGACCATCACCGCGCCGCCCGCGAGCAGGCACAGGGTCGCGGTGAGCAGGATCGAGTGCTCCAGCGGGAACGTGTTCTTCTTCTTGGCGCGTGCAGCCGGGCGGCGACGACTCACAGCCGCGTCCTTCGACGCGCGACGCGCTGCACCTGCGCGCGGAGTTACGAAAACCTGGGGAGAATCCGCCCCAGCGGATTCTCCCGGCCGATTCGGAGCCCTCCGGGTGAGCGAATCGGCTAGTCCTGCGCCGGGAGGAGCAGACCCTCCACGACCACTTCCACGAGCTCCGCGTTGCCGGACGCCTCGCGCGTCTCGGGCGGCACGTGCGTGAGCACGTCCTCGAAGCCGATGCGGATGTCGCGGTCGTGCTGGGCGGCGGCGACGAGGACGTCCCAGGTCGCCTCCTCCTCCCCGTGCCACAGGCGCGGGACGTACGGCGGCGCGGCAGCCGCGAGCAGCGCGTCGATCTCCTCCGCCGCCGCGACGGCGTCGTCGGGCGCGCGCTCCGGCACCTCGACCAGCACCCGCACCGCACGTCCTGCCATCGGCGAGTCCAGGTACGCGCGGGCCTCGTCCGCGGTCGCGATCCCGATCTCCAGCCCGACCCCGCGCGCGAGGAGCTGGTCGGCCAGCTCGACCCACCCGTCCTCGCCGACGTTGACCGAGCACAGGTGCGGGAGCACGCTCCACGTGTCGATCTGCGCCATCCGCGCGTCGACGTCGCCGTCGCAGATCCACAGCCCGGTCGTGACCGAGATCTCGATGCCCGGGCAGCGCGCGCGGATCGCGCGGACGGTCGCGTCGACGTCCTCCCCCACCAGCGTCTCGGCGCCGTCGGACGCGCGCCGCGGGTGGACGTGGAGCGAGCGCGCCCCCTGCCAGACGCACGCGTGCGCGTCGCGAGCCAGCTCGTCCGGGGTCACGGGGACGGCCGGGTGGTCCTCCCGCGTGCGGCCGCCGTTGAGACACGCCTGGACGAGCACCGGCCGCTACGTGATCGACTGCTGGTAGAGCGTGAACCCGATCGCGCTGCAGATCGCGGCGATGATCCAGAAGCGCAGGATGATCTTCGTCTCCGACCACGACATGAGCTCGAAGTGGTGGTGGATCGGGGCCATGAGGAACACGCGCTTGCGGAAGGTCTGGAAGCTGAAGACCTGGATGAGGACGCTGAGGGCCTCGATGACGAAGATGCCGCCGAGCAGGATCAGCAGGATCTCCGTCTTGGTCATGATCGCAAGACCCGCGATCACGCCGCCGAGCCCGAGCGAGCCGGTGTCGCCCATGAAGATCGTGGCGGGGAACGCGTTGAACCACAGGAAGCCGATGCACGCGCCGACGACGCAGGCGGCGAGCAGGCACAGGTCGCGCTGACCGGTCGTGATGTACGTGATGCCGATGAACGCGAGCGTCACGATCGCCGCGCAGCCGGCGGCGAGGCCGTCGAGGCCGTCGGTGAGGTTGACCGCGCTCGACGTCCCGGCGACCACCAGGTAGATCACGAGCAGGTACGGGATGCCGCCCAGCGCGCTGAGGTCGAGCGTGTAGTCGACGACGCGGAAGCGCAGCGTCTCGTTGAGGCCCGCCTGGCGCGTGGCGATCCACCACAGCCCGACCGAGATCGCGACCGTCACGGCGAGCTTCGTGCGCCCCTTCAGGCCGAGCGAGCGGCGCCGGATGATCTTCGTGTAGTCGTCGGCGAACCCGAGCAGCGCCAGCGACACCGCCGCCGCGTAGACCCCGAACGACCGCCACTCGTAGTTCGTGAGGATCAGGAACGGGATCGAGATCGCGATGAAGATGATGATCCCGCCCATCGTCGGCGTGCCCGCCTTCGAGTGGTGGCCCTCCGGCCCTTCCTCGCGGATGTTCTGGCCGAACTCGCGGACGCGCAGGAACTCGATGAAGCGCGGGCTCAGGAAGATGCAGATGAGCAGGGCGGCGGTGCCGCCGATGAGGATCTCGCCCACGCGCTACTCCCTCGCCCCTGCGGTGAGGGCCTGCGCCACGACCTCCAGGCCGACGCCGCGCGAGCCCTTCACGAGCACGGTGTCGCCGTCCTCCAGCAGCTCGGGGATGAGCGCGGCGGCCTCGGCGGCGTCCTGCACGGCGTGGTCGCCGCCCATGTGCGCGGCGCGCGGGCCGACGGTGACGAGCAGGTCGACGCCCTGGGCACGGGCGTGGTCGCCGATCTCGCGGTGGAAGCGCTCCTCGTCGGGCCCGAGCTCGAGCATGTCCCCGAGCACGGCGACGCGGCGGCCGGGGGCGGCCACGGCGAGATCGTCCAGGGCGGCGCGCATGGACATCGGGTTGGCGTTGTAGCAGTCGTTGACGACGGTGACGTTGCCAGGCAGCGCGATCCGCTGCCCGCGCAGGTCGCTGAGCGCGACCTCGACGTGCCCGCGCGGCTCGACGCCGACCGCGCGTGCCGCGGCGAGCGCGGCCGCCGCGTTGAGGCGCATGTGGTTGGAGCTGAACCCGATCTCGATCGCGCTCAGGTCGTCGCCGGGGCCGAAGGTGACCGTGGTGACGTCGTCGCGGAGGTGGGGCTCCAGGAGCGGCTCGTCGCGCGGGACGATCGCGGTGCCGCCCGCCTTGAGCCCGGCGATGACCGACGCCTTCTCCGCCGCGATGGCCTCGATCGTCCCCATCTGCTCGAGGTGGACCGGGCCGACGTTCGTGATGAGCGCGACGTCGGGCTCGGCGATCGTGGCGAGCTCGGCGATCTGGCCGGCGCCGCGCATCGCCATCTCCAGCACGAGCACCTCGGTGCCGTCGGGGGCGCCGAGGACCGTGAGCGGGAGCCCGATCTCGGTGTTGAAGTTCGCGTGCGTGGCGACCGTGCGCTTCTGCTGGCCGACCATCGCGGCGACGAGGTCCTTCGTGGAGGTCTTGCCGGTGGAGCCGGTGATGCCGATGACCTGGGCGCCGAGTGCGCGGCGCCAGGCCGTCGCCAGCCGCTGCAGCGCCGCCAGCGGGTCCTCCGCCTCCAGCACCACACCGCGCGCCGCGCCGCCTTCGCCGGAAGCGAGCGCGGCGACGTGCTCGGGGCGCACCACGACGCCCCAGGCGCCCGCGGCGAGGACGTCCGCGGCGAACCGCCCGCCGTCGGTGTGCTCCCCCACGAGGCCGAAGAAGAGGTCGTCCGGGCCGGCCTCGCGCGAGTCGATCACCGCGCGTCCCGGCCCGCTGTCGATCCCGCCGGACGCGGCGGCCAGGCGCGCGCCCGCGGCGTCCGCGACCTGCTGCGGCGTCCACGCCCTCATCGGGTCGCCCCCACGCGCGCGCGAAGTGCCTCCGCCGCCACCGCGACGTCGTCGAACGGGTGCTTCACCCCTGCGATCTCCTGCCCCTGCTCGTGGCCCTTGCCGGCGATGACGACGATGTCGCCCGCCGACGCCTCCCCCACCGCGCGCTCGATCGCGACGCGGCGGTCGACCTCCCACGGCGAGCCCGCGGGCATCCCGGCGAGCACCTCGCGGATGATCGCCTCCGGGTCCTCGGAGCGCGGGTTGTCGCTCGTCAGCAGCGGCACGTCGGCCAGCCGCGCGGCGATCTCGCCCATGATCGGGCGCTTGGCGCGGTCGCGGTCCCCGCCGCAGCCGAAGACGCAGATGACGCGCCCGTCGGGCGTCAGCTCGCGCGCGGCGCGCAGCACGTTCTCCAGCGAGTCCGGCGTGTGGGAGTAGTCCACCACCACGGTGAAGTCCTGACCCTCGTCGACGCGCTCGAACCGTCCCGGCACCTGACGCGCGCGCGGGAGCGCCTCCTCGATCACCGCGTCCGGCACGCCCAGCGCCCGCGCGGTGTGCACCGCGGCCATCGCGTTGAGCACGTTGAACAGGCCCGGCATCGGCGTCGCGACGCGCAGGCCGTCCTCGAGGATGAACCGCGAGCCCGCCGGCCCCGTCCGCAGCTGCATCGCGTCGCTGAGCGAGTACGGGACGACCTCGCGGCCCAGCCCCGGCAGCTCCTCCAGCAGGCGCGCGCCGTACGGGTCGTCCGCGTTGACGACGCACAGCTGCGGCGCTTCCTCCACGAAGAGGCGCCGCTTCGCGCGGAAGTAGTCCTCCATCGTCGGGTGGAAGTCGAGGTGGTCCTGCGTGAGGTTCGTGTAGACCGCGACGTCCCAGTGGATCGCGGCGGCGCGCTCGAGCTCCAGCGCGTGCGAGGAGACCTCCATCGCGCACGCCACGTCGCCGGCCGCGAGCATCTCCGCGAACGTCGCCTGCAGGTCGATCGCCTCCGGCGTGGTGCGGACGGACGGGCGCTCCACCCCGCCGATGGCGCTCGTGATCGTGCCGATCATCCCGGTCTGCATCCCGGCCGCCTCGAGCAGCGCGCGGATGAGGTAGGTCGTGGTCGTCTTGCCGTTGGTGCCGGTGACCCCGGCGACCTTCAGGCGCGCGGTCGGGTCGCCGTGGAAGCGCGCGGCGGCGGGCGCCATCGCGGCGCGCACGGACGGGACGACCACCTCGGGGGCGCCGAGGCCCAGCGGGCGCTCGACCACGAGGGCGGCGGCGCCCCGGCTCACCGCGTCCGGGGCGAAGTCGTGCCCGTCGCGGGTGAACCCGGGCACGCAGAAGAAGAGCGTCCCGGGCTCGACCCGCCGGTTGTCGTAGGCCAGGCCTGCGACCTGGACCGGCGGGGCGTCCGGAACGCCGAGGACCTCGGCCAGGAGCATTGCGCCCCGAGGCTACTCCGGCGGGATCCGGAGGTAGGTGAGCGCGAACGACGTGATCTTCTGGAACGCCGGGGCCGCGACCTCGCCGCCGTAGATCGCGCCCTGCGGCTCGTCGACCATCACCGCGACGAGCAGCTTCGGGTTCTTGGCCGGCGCGAAGCCGACGAAGGACGCGATGTAGCGCGACTCGGAGTACTCCCCGGTCTGCTCGTCGATCTTGTTCGCCGTGCCGGTCTTGCCGGCCAGGTCGTAGCCCTCGACCTTCGCCTCGGCCGCGGTGCCGCCCGGCGCGAGGACGCCCTCGAGCATCTTGCGCACCGATGCCGCGGTCTCCTCGGAGATCACGCGGTGGCCCTTGGGCATCGCGGTCTCGCGGCCGTCGACCGACTTGACGATCCGCGCCGGGCGCAGGACGCCGCCGTTGGCGATCGCCATGTACGCGGTCGCCATCTGCATCGGCGTGACGCTGATGCCCTGGCCGATCGGCAGGTTGCCCATCGACGAGCCCGAGTAGTCCTCGACGTCCAGCACCTGGCCGGCCTCCTCGCCGGGCAGGTCGACGCCGGTCCGCTTGCCGAAGCCGAACTTGCGGACCCACTGGTCGAAGCGGGTGGCGCCGAGCCGGTCGCCGATCATGATCGAGCCGACGTTGGACGACTGCGCGAGGATGCCGCTCGTGCTGAGCGAGATGTACCCGCGCGGGTGCGACTCGCCGATCTCGCGGTCCGCGACCTGGATCGTCGGCGGCAGGTTGAACATCGTCTCCGGCGTGACCTTGCCGTCCTCCAGCGCGCCCGCGACGGTGAACGCCTTGAAGGTCGACCCCGGCTCGTAGTTGAAGCCGACCGCGCGGTTCTGCTTCGCGTAGTCCGGGGCGCCGGCGAGGTTGTTGGCGTCGACGCGCGGCCAGTTGGCGAGCGCGAGCAGGTCGCCGTTGCGCGGGTCGAGCACGACCGCGGTGGCGCCGCGCGGGCGGTACTTCGCGCCGACGCCCTGGAGCACGTCCTCGACCTTGTCCTGGATCGCGGCGTCCATCGTCAGCTCGAGCTTCGAGCCCGGCTCGGCGGGGTCGGGGTCGCGGACCGAGATCGGCTCGCCCAGCGCGTCGCGGACGATCTTGCGCGTGCCGTCGTTGCCCTTGAGCAGGTGGTCCATCGAGTACTCGAGGCCCGACAGGCCCTTGCCGTCGGTGCCGACCGTGCCGAGCACCTGCGACGCGGTGAAGTCGCGCGGGTAGACGCGGCGGCTGGTCGGGGTGAACGTGAGCCCCGCGATCCTCAGCTTCTCGAGCTGGTGCGAGCGCCGCGCGGGCACGCCGCGCTGGATGTAGACGAAGCCCGTGTCGCGGCGGAGGAGCTTCTTGAGCACGTCCTCCTCGGCGAGCCCGAGCACGCCGGCGATCTGCTTGGCGGCCTTCGGCGGGTCCTTGACGAGGTACGGCGTGGCCGAGACGTCGTCGGCCGGCTCGGACACGGCGAGCTCGGTCCCGCGGCGGTCGACGATCGCGCCGCGCGTGGCGGGCACGTGGATCTCGCTGGCCTGCTGGGTCGCAGCGGCGTTGCGCAGGGTCGCGCCCTTCACGGTCCCCAGCCACGTCGCGCGCGCCGCGGCGGCGACGAGCAGCACGAGGAAGACCGCGAAGAGGAGGCCGATGCGGCGGGGGATGAGCGGCACGGCGCTACTGCCCGGTCCCCGGCGCGGCGGCGGCGCCGGCCGCGGTGGCGCCCGCGGCGTTGGCGGGCGGAGCCTGCTGGGTCTGCGGCTGCACGGTCCCGGTGCCCGTCGCGGCGGCACCACTGGTCGAACCAGTTGCGCCACTGGTCGAACCAGTTCCCGCCGGCGGCGTGGTGGCGGTCGTGCCCGTCGTGCCCGCGGTGCCCGTCGGGCCCGCGGCGGTCCCGCTCGTGCCGGCCGCGGCGCCCGTGGTCGCGCCGGTCGCGGCCGCGCCGCTGGTCGAACCAGCTGCCCCGCTGGTCGCACCAGTCGCGGCGGGGTCGGTGGCGCCGGTGGTGGCCGCGCCGGTGGAGGGGTCGGTCGTGGCGCCGGGCTGCGCGGCGGTGTCGCCGGCCACCGGGGAGCCGACCGCGGTGGCGCCCGCGGCCGCGGCGGCCGCCGTCGCCTGGGCCTGCTCGCTCGGCGGGCGCATCGTCTTGGCGGCCTTCGCCGCGTCCTGCTCCATCCCGTTCGAGCGGAGGTAGCGCACGTCGCCGGCCGGCGGCATCACGAGCCCGTTGGCGATCGCCTCCCGCTGGATTCGCTCCTCCGACGAGAGCGCCGACACCTCACGGCGCATGTCCGCGTTCTGGCGCGCGAGCACGTCGGAGCGCTCGACCGCCTGGCCGATGCCCGCGTTCATCCCGAGCATCGACACCTGCATGAAGACGAGGCCGATGAGGCCGATGGCGATCAGCGCGATCCACGCGCGCCCGCGCAGGAGCCGGTCGAGCCAGCGCGCGTCGGGCAGCCGGACGAGCGCGTCCGCGACGCGCGCGCCGAGCGGGAGCCCGGGCTGCGGCAGCGCGACGGCGCCGGCGGAGGTACGCGCGACCTGCGCCTGCGGGCGCGGCCGCGAGCGCGGGCCGACGCCCCCGGGGATCCCCTGCAGCCTGCCGCGCGCCGGACCGGACACGCGGCGGGCGCCTCTGGGGGCGACGCTGCGACGTACGTGTGGGCGGTGTGCTGTAGCGGGTCCTGCGCTCACGTCATGTCCCTCCGCGGGGCGTCCGGCCCCGTGCTCGGTGTCCTGCTGGTGGTGTTCTCCGGGCGCTCCTCGCGGAGCTTCCGGGCGGCGCGAAGCCGTGCCGACTTCGCGCGGGGGTTGGCGGCGATCTCCTCGGCGGTGGGCACCGTGCCCCGGCCGATCAGCTCCGCGAGCGGCTCACCGCCACACACGCACACCGGAAGCTGGGGCGGGCAGACGCACCCCACGGCGAGGTCGGCGAGGAACCGCTTCACGGGTCGGTCTTCCAGGGAATGGAAGGAGATCCCTGCAAATCGGCCGTTCACCCGGATGAGGTCCCAGGCGACGGGGAGCGCGCGCTCGAGCTGCCCGAGCTCGTCGTTGACGACGATCCGGATGGCCTGGAACGTGCGCTTGGCCGGGTGCCCGCCGCCGAACCGCGACGCGGCCGGGATGGCGCTCGAGATCACCTCGACCAGCTCCTGCGTGGTCTCGATCGGCCGCGCGCGCACGATCGCGCGCGAGACCTGCTTGAAGTACCGCTCCTCCCCGAGCTCCTTGATCGCGCGCCCGAGCTGCCGCTCCTCCCACGTGTTCACCACGTCGGCCGCGGTGAGCTCCTGCTCGGGGTTCATCCGCATGTCGAGCGGCGCGTCGTAGACGTAGGAGAAGCCGCGCTCCAGCGTGTCGATCTGCATCGACGACACGCCGAGGTCCATGTACACCAGGTCCGCGCGCACGCCCTCGTCGGCCAGCTCCTGCAGGCCTTCGGCGAAGCCGGCGGCGACGAACCGCGTCTCGCACGGCGCGTCCGCGGCGAAGCGCTCGTAGTGCTCGCGCGCGAGCGGGTCGCGGTCGACGGCGATGAGCAGGCCGTCCGGGCCGAGCCGCTCCGCGACCAGCGACGCGTGGCCGCCGGCGCCGAAGGTGCAGTCGATCGCGACCTCACCCGGCTGCGGGTCGAGCGCCGCGATCAGCTCGGCGGCGAGGACGGGGATGTGCGCCTGTCCCGTCATCTCAGCCAGCATGGCTCAACCGACCCCGGATGTCCTTGATGTCCGCGACGAGCGACTCGTTGTAGTCGGCCCAGCGCTGGCGGTCCCAGACCTCGAGGCGGTTGCGCGCGCCGGTCACCACGACCTCCTTCGTGAGGCCGGCGTGATCGAGGAGGAACGGGGGGAAGCCGACGCGGCCGGCGGAGTCCAGCTCCGTCTCGTGCGAGTTCGCGGCGAAGAAGCGCTCGAGCTTGTCGGCCTCCTCGCTGAGCGGGTGCAGCCCGCTGAGGATCGACTCGGTGTAGCTGTCGTACGCATCCGGCACCCAGAGCGCGACGCACGGCTCGGTCCCCTTCGCCATCACGACCCCCTCCGCGAGTGCGGCCCGGAAGCGGGCCGGGACGGTGAGCCGGTTCTTGGCATCGAGGCTGTAGTCGAAGGTTCCGCGGAAGGAGGCCATGCGCGTCGGCCGAAGCGGTTCGCGGGGGTGTCACGAGCCGAGGTGGAGGAGTGGGAGGAGCCCCTCCACCCCGGCTCGCGTTTGCGACGGTAGCCCACTATCCCCCACTCTGCAACCCCATATGCACCCTTTCTCCCACCATCCCCAGAATTCGTCCACCCGGGTGCCCGAAAACCCCGATGGACACTGGTGGGACGTCGTGGGGGACCGGACCGGACAGAAGGCGACGCAAGAGGACTTGCAGCCGGGTACGGTCTGTCCTGCATGAAGCGACGACACCTCCCTGTCCCGCTCCTCGCCGCCGCGGCGCTCGCCGTGGGTTGCGGTGGGGAGAGCGGGTCCCCTGACGCCGATCCCGCCGCGATCGCGCCGACCAGCTCCGCCGTCTACGTGGAGATCCCGCTGAAGCTCGACGACGAGCAGTCAGCCAACGTCAAGGCCCTGTCCCAGAAGCTGCTGGGCATCGCGGACCCGGGCGCCGAGATCCGCAAGCAGCTCGACGACGACGGCCCCACCGGTGGGAAGTCGTGGGAGGACCTCGAGAAGATCGTCGGCGACCGCGCCGGCATCTTCTTCACGTCGCTCGGCGAGGGTGGCGACGGGGAGCCGCAGGGCGCGATCGTCGCCGCGACCGAGGATCCCGACAAGGCGTGGGAGGAGCTGAAGAAGCCGTCCGACGGCGAGAAGCTCGTCGACCGCACGTACAAGGACGTCGAGTACAAGCTCGAGGAGGGCGCTGACCCGACCGCGTACGCGCTGGTCTCCGACTACGCGGTGATCGGCAGCGAGAGCGGCATCAAGGCGACGATCGACGCGTCCAAGGGCGACGGCCTCGACGGCGTGGCCGCGTTCGAGCAGGCGCGCGACCAGGTCGACGACGACGCGCTGGGCTTCGGCTACCTGCGGTTCGAGCAGCTCCTCGCCGCGGCCGGCCCTGAGGCGGCGGCGCTGCGGCCGGTGCTCGGCCAGCTCGGCGAGGCGGTGGCCCTCTCGGTCGACGCCGAGAAGGACGCGATCTCGGTCGAGGCCGCGCAGCTGGGCGTCAAGGGCGGCGCGGCCGGCACCGGTGACCCGGGCTCGGTGCTCGCGACGCTGCCGGCCGACTCGTGGCTCGCCGCGGGCGTCGCGGACGTCGGCGGCCAGGTCGACCAGGCGCTGGAGCAGGTCGCGCAGCTCGGCGCGTTCGGCGGCGTCGACGTCGACCAGGTGCTCGAGCAGGTCCAGAGCGCGTTCGGCATCGACGTCCGCAAGGACCTCGCCGCGTGGATGGGCGACGCGGGGATCTTCGTCCGCGGCACGAGCCTGAACGACATCGGCGGCGGGCTCGTCGTCCAGTCCAAGGACGCCGCCGCGTCGAAGGCCGTCGTGCCGAAGCTCGAGCGGTTCATCCGGGCCGCGTCCGACGGCGATGCGCGCGTGAGCAAGCTCAGCCGGAGCGGCGTCGACGCGGGGTTCACCGTCCGCGCCAAGGAGCTGCCGCTGCCGATCCACGTGGCCGCCGCCGGCGACAAGTTCGTCATCGCGGTCACCGACGCCGCGCTCGAGTCCGCGCTCAACCCGTCGGCGCCGCTCGAGCGCGGCGCGGCCTACAAGAACGCGGTCGCGAAGCTCGGCGACGACGTCAAGCCGGCGCTGATCCTCGACCCGGCGCCGCTCGCGTCGCTGCTCGAGGGCCTCGGCGTCGCCCAGCAGGCCCCCGAGGCCGCGATGGTCGTCGACGTGCTGAAGAAGCTCTCGACGGTCGCCGCCGGCGGCAAGCGCGAGGGCGACATCGCCACCGGCGAGCTGGTGGTCGGCGTCAAGTAGCTGAGCGGGTCTCGCGGCGCCTGGCACGACGGGACGACGCCTACCGGCCGTCCGGCCTCCTGGCGTTCGTCCCGCCGCACCAGGCATCCGCGATGACTCACTCAGCACCTCCGCCCAGCGTGGCTGCAAGCGATGCGGCGACGAGGAGGAGCACGGCGGGGACGAGCAGCAGCGCGACCACGAGCTGGATCTTCGGCGCCGCCTTCGCAGCGTGGTCGCGGACGGCGCGGGCGCGCTGGGCGCGCGCGTCGGCGGCGATGCCCGCCAGCGCCGGGCCGAGTGGGGCGCCGTGGGACGCCGCCCGGGCGAAGGCGGTCTCGAGCTGCTTCGTACCGGAGGTCGGCACGCGGCGGGCGAACGTGCGCAGCGCCTCCTCCTGCGGGACGCCGAGCGCGATGCGGGCGGCGGCGGTGCGCAGCTCCGCGGCGACGAGGCCCGGATGGCGGCGGCCGACCTCGGCCACCGCGCGGCCAGGTGCCAGGCCCGCGTCGATCGCGACGCGCAGCAACTCGGCGACGTCCGCCAGCTCCAGCTCGGCGCGCTGAACGCGGGTGCGGGCGCGGCGGCGCAGGACGACGTCCGGGGCGAGGAAGCCCGCGGCGGGCGCGGCGGCCAGGAGCGCCAGGCCGAGGCGGCCGGGCGCGAGCTGGGCGGTCAGGAGCGCGGTGGCGAGCGTGGCGACGGCGGCCCCGCCCTTGAGCGCCATGAGGTCGGCGACCGTCGTGCGCGGCGGGGCGCCGGCGGCGTCGAGGAGCGCGGCGAGGTCGGGCGGCGCGGGGCCGCGGCGCAGCGGCCGGCCGGCGCGCGCGAGCAGGGCGACGACGGCCTGCGTGCGGCGCGCGGCGCGGGCGGCGCGGTGGCGACGGCGGTCGGCGAGCGCCTCGGCCAGGCCGGCGACGGCGAACACCAGGCAGCCGGCGGCGAGGGCCGCGAGCGCGGGGATCACCGGGTGATCCTCCGGACGCACACGACCGCCGCGATCTGCAGCACGACGGACGCGCCGACGAGGACGCCGGTCAGCGGCGCGGCGAGCAGACCGGCGAAGAAGCCGGGCGCGGCGAGCTCGGCCAGCACGGCCGCGGCCACCGGGAGCCCGGCCACCAGCCACGCGGTGAACCGGGCCTGCGCCGTGGCGGAGCGGGCGTCGGCCTCCGCGCGCCGTGCCTCGTCGAGCCGGGCGGCGAGGTCGCGCAGGAGGCCGGCGAGGTCCCCACCCGCCTCCGCCTGAAGGAGGATCGCGGCGGAGAGCGTGTCCCACGCCTGGTCCCGCGCTCGCGCGCGCACACGTGCGAGGACCGCGGGCGTCGGCTCCCCCAGCTCCAGGTGACGGGCGGCGCGGCGCAGCTCGTCGCCGGCGGCACCGTCGAGCGACGCCGCGGCGGCGAGCGCCCCGCGCACCGAGTGGCCGCCGGCGAGCGCGTCGGCGATGGCGCGGGCGGCGGCGGGCGCGCCGCGGGCGACCTCCGCGCGACGGCGGCGCTCGCGCAGGGCGAGCAACTGGCGGACCGCGAGCGGGCCGGCCAGCCCGGCGGCCATGCCCGCGACCGGTCCGGCCGCGAAGAAGCCCGACGCGCCGAGCGTGGCGGCGCCGACGAGCGCCAGCCGCCGTCGCTCCCCCACCGTCGGCGTCCCGGTCGCCGCGCGCAGCGGCGCGAGGACGCGGGAGACGATGGCGAGCGTCCCGCGGGCGTCGAGCAGCGCCAGCAGCTCCCACGCGGCGAGGACCGCGCAGACGCCTGCGACGAAGGCGAGCGCGCCGGCGGCGGTCACGGGGCCACGTCCTGCAGCGCCGGGTGGAGCGGCGTGCGCCAGCGCGGGCGGGCGCTGGCGTCCGCGGGCAGCGTGTAGACGGCGCGCGCGTGGGCGCTGCCGTCGTCGGCGCGGACGACCTCCGCGACGCTCACCACCGCGCGCGAGCCGTCCGCGCGGCGCGCCTGGTGGGCGACGAGGTGGATCGCGTCGGCGACCTGCGCGCGGACCGCCGCGTGCGGGAGCGCGACGTCGGCCATCAGCGCGAGCGTCTCGACCCGGCGCAGCGCCTCCGCCGCGCTCCCTGCGTGGACGGTCGAGAGCGAGCCGTCGTGGCCGGTCGACATCGCGCCGAGCATGTCGAGCGCCTCCGCGCCGCGGACCTCCCCCACGACGATGCGGTCCGGCCGCATGCGCAGCGCGTTCTTGACGAGCTGGCGGATCGTCACCTCGCCGCGGCCCTCCAGCGACGCCGGGCGCGCCTCGAGCCGGACGACGTGCGGCTGCTGGAGCTTCAGCTCGGCCGCGTCCTCGATGGTGACGATGCGCTCGGCGGCGCCGATGAAGGCCGACAGCGCGTTGAGCGTCGTCGTCTTGCCGCTGCCGGTGCCGCCGCTGACGAGCACGTTGAGCCGCTGCTCGACCGCGGTGCTGAGCAGCGTGTGGAGGAGCGGCGTCCACGAGCCGGTGGCGACCAGCTCGTCGGGGGTGAGCCCGCGGCGCCGGAAGCGGCGGATGGTGAGCGCGGGCCCGTCGAGCGCGAGCGGCGGGATCACGACGTTGACGCGCGAGCCGTCCGCCAGCCGCGCGTCGCACAGCGGCGACGCCTCGTCGACCCGCCGCCCGAGCGGCGCCAGGATGCGCTCGATCGCGTGCCGCAGGTCGGCCTCGGTCGCGAAGGCAACGTCGGTCGCCTCGATCCGCCCGGCCCGCTCGACCCACACGGGCCGCGCGCCGCTGACCATGATCTCGTCGACCGCCGGGTCGGCGAGCAGCACCTCCAGCGGCCCGAGCCCGAACGACCGCTCGGCCACCCTCCGCGCCAGCTCCGCCCGCGTCCCCGCGTCGAGCATCCCGGCCTCGCGCTCCACCAGCACGCGGATCCGCTCCGCGGCCGGCGCGTCCCGCTCTCCCCCCGCGTCCCGCACGAGCTGCTCGCGCAGCCCGGCGGCGAGGTCGTCCAATGCGTCCATGAAGCGCCGAAGGGGCGAGACCTCTCGGCCTCGCCCCCTCGGGCACTTCAGACGCTGTGGGGCCCGGTCAGCGGGGAACCGGGTGGGTCGGCGTCGGGTTCCCGGCGTCGTAGCCGACGGGCGGGGCCCAGACCTCGGTGCCGTACAGCGCCAGGTTGTAGAGCGGCCACCGCGGCTTCGGCGCATCGCCGTTCTTCTGCGGCCACGGCGCGTACGGCGCCTTGCCGATCTCCAGCGTCGTCGGGCACGTCCGCGAGTGCTGGTTCGGGAGACAGGGGTTGTAGGCGTGGACCCACAGCCCGTCGCGCAACCCGGTGTCGGCGCCGGTGGTCAGCGCGGACTGGTTGCCGCGCAGGTAGCCCTGCTCCTCGACATTCAGGAAGTCGTCGCTGTCCTGGTCGTCCAGGCCGTCCACGGACCCGCGGTTGTCGGTGTTCGGGTTCAGCCAGTCGGTGCCGTAGAACGGGCGCTCCTCGAACGCCACCTCGGTCTCGTAGACGCCGGACCACCAGTCCGGCCCGCCGAGCGAGCCACGGGTCTCGCTGAAGTTGTTGAGGAAGTCGCCGTCCTCGTCGCGCTCGCCGTCGTTGAGACAGCCGTCGAAGGCCTGCGTACCCACGTTGTCGAGCGTGTAGAGGTCGTACTCGGGCTGCGTGACGTCGGGGTAGGTCCCGGTCAGCGGGCGGTAGAACTCCGGCCGCACGCCGTTGCCGTCGAACGGCTCCGGGACGGCCATCCCTCGGCAGCCCAGTGCGGGCGACGTGTCGACGCTGGCCTGCAGACCCTCCGAGTACCAGAGCGACGTCAGCGTGCGCTTGGACGCGTCGCGGGCGATCGCGTGCTTCCACCCGGCGTGCTCGTGGTACGCGCGGAGCGAATCGCCGTCGAAGTCCCAGCCCGAGTCGGTGCCGTCGAGCGGGTTCGGGTAGTCGAGGCCGCGAACCGGGGCGGGCAGCGCGTCGCTGCACGGCGTCGGGTAGTCGCCGGTCGTGCGGCAGGAGAGCCGCTTGAGGTCGGTCGCCGACTTGTACTCCCAGCCGTCCTCGAGGCCGTCGTCGTCGGTGTCGGCGTTGGTCGCGATGGTGCCGAGCGCGTTCTCGGTCGTGTCGAGGAGCAGGTCGTTGTCGTCGTCGGGGTCGGTCGCGTCCGGCGTCCCGTCACCGTCGGTGTCCGCAGGCGGCGTGGGGACCGGGACCGGGACGTCCGTGACCGTGCCGCCTCCCCTCGTCCCGGTCGGTGCGACGACGGTCGCGGCGGGGGCGGCGGGGGGCGTGGTGCCCGCGGCGGCGGCCGGGGCGATGACCGGGGAGGCCTTGATGCTCGTGTACTTCTTGCCGAAGCGCTTGGCGAGGATGCGCAGCTGGACGCGCGAGGCGACCGGCTGGCCGTTCTTCTTGCCGAGGATGGCCGCGAGCTTGGTCGGGATGACGACGGTGAGCTTGGTCGTCGAGGTGGCGGTGGCGGTCGCGAAGACCTTGCGCTTGCTCGGGCGGTAGAAGACGACCGTCGTCTTGCCCTTCCCCGTGACGAAGCCCTTGCCGGTGACCGTGAGCGTCTCGCCGATCGTCGCCTTGAGCGGCGTGACCTTCGTGATCGACGGGTAGGTCGCGGCCGTCGCAGCGTCCGCGGGCGCCGCGAGGGCGACGAGCGCCCCGGCGGCGACGAGGGTGGTTGTGAGTCGGCGCGCAGACATGGGATCGTTCATGGCTGTCGACCGGACGCGACCGTTCTTGAGGCGCGTTGCCACCCAGGTGGACGATCAACCCACGGACCTTGTCGGGTCGGCTCGGCGGCGGTCGCCGGCAGCGCGCGGGAGGAGGCGCAGCTCGCGCGCGAAGCTCTGCGCCGCGGTGAGGAAGACCGCCTGCCGGAGCGTCACGCGCAGGCCGACCGCGACGCGCGTCTGCCCGCCGCCCTCGTCGCCCGCGGGGGCCGGCGCGGCGGTGAGGACCTCGACGTCCTGGAGCGCCAGCTCGGTCGAGCGCTCACGCGTGACGAGCACGTCGACGCGGGCGCCGGGCACGACGAGCTCGGGCGAGCCGGTGCCGACGACCTCCGCGATCCGCTCGCCGCTGCGGACGGGCGCGCCGAGGCGCGGGCTGTCGGGCGGCTCGAGCGCCGCGACCGTCACGTCCGCGCCCGCGGGGATGGCCGCGCCGGCGGTCTGACCGGCGACCTGCCTGGGATCCGCGAAGCCGCCGCGCGGCGCGAACCGGGCCGGGACGCGGCGCGTGGTGAGGCGGTCGGCGGGGATCTCCTCCCCCGCCGCCAGCGCCGAGCGTGCGACGACGACCGGGACGAGCGGCCCGACGCGCCGGTCCAGCTCGGCCTCGCGCGACGCGACGTCCGACGCGGCGAGCGCCCCGAGCAGCAGCGCGAGGCCGAGCAGCAGCAGCGAGCGGCGGCGCGGCGTCATGCGATCCGCCGCGGGTCGGCCGACGGGAGGTGCAGCGTCGGTACGCCGCCCGCGACGATCAGCCGGCCGCCGCACCCGCGGATCGCCTCTTCCGCGATCGCCAGGCCACGTCCGCGCCGGGCCGCCGGGGCGGGCCGGAAGGGGCCGCGGATGGTGCCGGCGAGGCCGGCCGTGGCGCGAGCGGGGACGGGGAACGCGCCGCGCGGCGGGAGCGCGAGGGGGCGCCGGGGCGGTGCGGCGATGCCCGGGCCCTCGTCGCGGACCGTGATGCGGACGCCGTCGGTCCCCGCGGCGACGCGCAGCTCGACCTGCCCGCGGCCGTGCTCGAACGCGTTGGCGAGGAGGTTGCCGACGGCCTGGGCGAGGCGGATCGGGTCGGCGTGGACGAGCGCGCCGGTGCTGGCCGTGACGCGCAGCGGGCCCGCGCCCTGCCACGCGAGCGCCTGCTGGGCCACGAGGACCCCGGCGTCCACGTCCTGCGGCCGGTGCGCCGCGGGGCCGCGGAGGTCCTCGAGCGCGCGGGCCGCGCGGCGGAGCTCCAGCTCGGCGGCGGCGAGGCGCGGCGCGGGGCCCTCGCGGCGGGCCAGGCTGAGCGCGAGGCCCGCGGCGTGGAGCGGGCCGGCGATCTCGTGCGCGGCCCGCGCGACCGCCTCCGCGCGCCGCCCGCCCCGCACCACGAGGATCGCGGCGACCACCCACCCGAGGGCGGCCGCGATGGCGAGCGCGGTCACGCCGCCACCGGTCCGTCGACGAGGCGGTAGCCGACGCCCCACACGTTCACCACGAACCGGTCGCCGTGCGCGCCGAGCTTCTGCCGCAGGCGGCACGCGTGGGAGTCCAGCGTGCGCGTCGTCCCGCGCGAGCGGTAGCCCCAGACGGCCCGCAGGAGCTCGTCCTTCGTCCACACGCGGGTCGGCTCGGCGGCCAGCGTGCGCAACAGCGCGAACTCCTTCTGCGAGAGCGCCACCGGCGTCCCGCGGACCAGCACGGCGCGGGCGGGCGGGTCGACCTCCAGCTCCCCCACGCGCAGCCGCCCCATCCCGGGCCGCCGCTGCGCGCGCCGCAGCAGCGCCTCCAGCCGCGCCCGCAGCTCCGGGTAGAAGAACGGCTTGCTCACGTAGTCGTCGGCCCCGCGCTCGAACCCGCGCAGCCGGTCGACCTCCGCGCCGTGGCCGCTCAGGACGATCACGGGCGTGAACGGATCCAGGCGCGACCCGATGCCGTCCGCCTCCCGCACCCGCCGCAGCAGGTCCAGGCCCGACCCGTCCGGCAGCCCGAGGTCGAGCAGCACGGCGTCGGGGAACTTGCTCTCCAGGAGCCGCAGCCCGTCGGACGCGCTGTCGGCGGTGATCACCACGAAGCCGTCCGCGCGCAGGTTCGCGGCGAGGAACGTCGTGGTCTTGGCGTCGTCCTCGACGAGGAGGACGGTCGATGGCTCGTCGGTCATGCGCGCACCGAGGGGACGCGCGGCGGACGTTCGCCCCGGTTGTCACGTAATGGACTGCCCGGTGAACCTCTTCCGACAAGGTGGCCAAGGACGTGCCGCTTGCGCGCGCATAGCGTGGCGCTCGGCCGCGGCAAGCGGTGCCCGGCCGCGAACAGGAGACCTCGCCAGATGCAGCAGATGGACTCGGCGGAGACCCCCGCCGACGTCGCCGTGCGCGAACACGACGACCGGACGGACGGGCTCGCCCCCGACATGACACGGCGGTCGTTCATCGGCCGCACCACCACGGCCGCGGCGGTCGCCGGCACGGCCGGCGCGCTCGGCTACGCGGGCAGCGCCGCGGCAGCCCCGAAGGCGCCCGCCGCCCCGCGCGCGACGAGCAGCTCGGCACGCAGCCCGCTCCCCGACGTGCGCGCCGTCATGGCCGCCGACCGCGACCTGGTCGACCACGACGTCGTCGAGCTGGCGGCGCTCCTGCAGGCGGGCGAGGTCTCGTCGGTGGAGCTGACGCAGGCCTACATCGACCGGATCAAGGAGCTCAACGGGCCGTTCGAGGTCTACGGCGACAACGGCGGCTACAACGCGTTCGTCCGCATCGACGAGGCCGGCGCGCTCGCCGAGGCGCGCGCCGCCGACGACCGGCTCGCGGCCGCTCGCGGCGGCGGCACGCCGGCCCCGTACCTCTGCGGCATCCCGATGGGCTTCAAGGACTCGATCGGGACGAAGGGCTTCCCGCAGAAGAACGGGACGGTCGCCTTCGACGGCAACGTCGCGCTGCACGACTCGACGCCGGTGGCCCGCCTCCGGGCGCAGGGCGTCGTCGCGGTCGGCATCACGATCTGCTCCGCGTTCTCGGGCGCGATCGCCGGCACGTTCGCCGGCAACGCGTGGAACAAGGACTACGTCCCGGGCGGCTCCAGCCAGGGCTCGGGCGTCGCGCCGATCGCGCGCCTGATCGCGGCGACGCTGGGCGAGGAGACCGGCGGCTCGATCATCTTCCCCGCCGCCTGCAACGGCGCGTCGGCCATCAAGCCGTCGCTCGGCCTGGGCTCGACGGCCGGCGTCATGCCGCTCTCCCCGTCGTACGACGTGATCGGCCCGATCACGCGCTCGGGCCGCGACTCGGCGCTGATCATGAACGCGATCCTCGGGCCCGACCCGATCGGCGATCCGCAGACGACGTTCGCGCCGATCCCGTTCCCCGAGATCCCGATGGTCCCGCGCATCGGCTCCAAGCCGCTCGCGGGCCTGACGTTCGGCATCAACAAGACCGACTGGCTGATCACGCCGGGAGGGACGCAGCGGTTCGTCGACCCGCAGTCGCTCTACGCGGCCGACCACGCGGCGGCGTTCGCGCGGGTGATCACCGAGCTCGAGGCGCTCGGCGCGACCGTGACGGACTTCGACGGCGTCGACTACCTCGAGATCAGCGAGGCCGAGAACCCGTACTACAACGCGTCCAACGTCGTCCTGCAGACGATCGACGGCACGAACATCACGCCGAGCGCGGCGGTCATCAACCCGAACCGCTACGACATCCGCTACATCGAGGCGGTCGAGGAGTTCGCGGCGACCCGCCCGAGCGCCCAGTCGACGCTCCTGCTCAACCAGTACGGGCGCATCCCGGGCGGCGGCAACACCGGGACGCGGACGTTCGCGGCGGCGACCGCGATCCTCTCCGGCGTGACCGCCTCGGTGCGCGCCGAGGGCGAGCGGCGGCGCCGGCTCTTCGCGGCCAACTACAAGCAGAAGATGGTCGACGCCGGCGTGGACATCATGCTCGTGATGACGCTCGGCGACAAGCCGTCGAAGCGGGCCGACCCGGGCGGCCAGCCCTTCCCGGTCCGGCGCAACAACCAGCTGGCGAACGCCCTGTCCTTCCCGATGGTCTCGTTCCCGGTGGGCTACACCTCCGACGGCATGCCGATCAACGTCGAGCTGAAGGGCCCGCGCTTCTCCGAGGGTGCCCTGACGCAGGTGATGATCGACTACCAGGCCCGCCACCCCGAGCACCACACGGCGCGCCCGGCGGACGACCCCGTCACGCGGTCCGCCACCCGGTCGGCCGCCGTCGCGAAGAACACCCAGCGCTGGGACGCCGACCCGACGCTCTCCAACGACCCCGCGGTGCATGAGGTGCGGGTCGCGTGAGGCAGCTGACCGTCGGGTGGGCGCGCGCCGAGAACGCGGCGGACATGCCGCACGACTCGGGCGTCGTCTTCCCGGAGAAGCGGCTCTCGGTCGGCTGGAAGCCGATGCTGAGCTCGAGCGTCCTGGACTGGGACGACGCGGACCTGCGCGTCACGCCCGGCGCCGGGCCGGACCGTGAGCCCGAGCCGGGCCCCGCGCCCACGCCCGAGCCCGGCCCCGCCCCGGCGCCCGAGAGCCCGAAGCCGGGCGTCAAGCTCCTGCCGCCCGACGTCACCGTCGCGGCGCGGCGGACGATGTCGCTGTTCCGCCAGAACGGCCTCATCGTCGACATCCGCACTCCGGCGGACGCCGAGGTCCGGGCGGTGCTGATGGCGTCGGTGACGCAGCGCAAGGGCAACCGTCTGATCGGGCCCGTGCGGCGCAAGCTGACGCGGACCAAGGCGGCCTCCACGAAGGCCAACAAGCGCGTCCGGATCGTGCTCCCCATCTCCAACGACGGGCGCCGCGCGATCAAGGACTACGACCGCCTGAAGGCGACGCTGCAGGTCGTCACGACCTACCGGGGCGGCACCAAGCTCTCCTCCGAGAAGGCGGTGCTGCTCGTCGACCGCCCGGTGACCGCGAAGGCCGAGAAGCGGAGCAAGAAGGGCAAGAAGTAGACGGATCTCCGACGGTTCGGGCGGCGCCGAGGGGCGTCGCCCGCCGCGGCGCTGAAAGATCTGTTTCAGGCCGTGAGTTGATGAAGGAACCGCACCTAAGATGCCGACGCCCCGGGCAAGGGGCACCTAGGCCTCTGGGGCAAGAGGCATCTTCTCATGGACCACACCACACGACGCGGCAACTACGACTCCGGCGAGGACTTCGTCCTCGAGTACGGCGAGCTCCGCTTCACCTTCAACGAGCAGGACTTCAGCGAGCGCTGCGAGCAGGCGGCGCGCAAGCTGGGCTTCGTGCGCGCACCACTCGCCGACCACGAGCGCGAGGACCTCGTCAACCTGGCCGTCAACGGCGAGATCGCCGAGCCGGCCTCCGGCCTGGGCGAGCACGTCAACGACTGCTGGCCGGACCTCGTCGGCCCCGCCGACCGGAGCCTCGTGCACTGGCTGCGCCGCCTCGTCTTCCGCTCGGCGTGGCTCGACCAGCGCGTGAAGGAGGGCGAGCTGTCGATCGCGTTCGACGAGCGCACCCTCCAGTTCACGTACGTCCAGCCGGACCGCGGCGACGAGGCGATCCAGCTCGCGCCGGAGCCGAGCTGGAGCCGCGTCGCCTACGCCCGCGTCTAGCGGTCGAGCGCCGAGGCGCGCGCCTGCGCGATCGCGTCGGCGCCCGCCTCGCCCACGAGCAGCTCCGGCTTGACCGTGCCTGAGGCGACCAGGTCGACCGGCGGGAAGCGGCGGATGCTCGTCTCGACGACGTTGAGCGCGAGGACCGTCGTCTCGCCGCCGAAGGGCGCGTCGGCGGTCGCGACGATGGTCAGCGAGCCGCCGTCGACGATGTTGCGCGCGGCCGCGAGCAGGCGGCGCGCCGCCGGCGGGTGCACGTAGGAGAGCGTGTCCACCAGGACGACCGCGTCCCCGCCGCGCGCGGCGATGCGCTTGGCCGTCTCGATCACGCGCTCGACCGCCTGGGCCTGCGCGTCCGGCGAGGCCGCCAGCGTGGTGACCGAGGCCGGCTCGACGCCCGCCTCCTTCCAGTCCGCGACCTCCTCCGGGCGGACACCCGCGAGCACGACGCTCAGCTCGATGCCCTCGACGTCCTTGAGCGCGGCGGCGACGCGGCGGAGCGCCTCTGTCTTGCCCGCGCGCGGGGCGCCGGCGATCGTGGCGCGCGAGCCGCGGCCGATCGGGGTCAGCCACTCGATCGCCTTCAGCGTCGCGTCCTCCGAGCCGAACGTGAAGCGCTCGGTCGGGAACGTCGCCGGCAGGTCCTCGAACGGCGTGCCCTCGGCCACCTCGTCGGCGCTGCGGCCGTTGATGGTGTCGATGCGGACCAGCGACGGGTAGCGCTCGGAGCGCCGCGGCGGGCGCATCGGGCCGGTGACGGTGTCGCCGGTCACGAGCTCGCAGCGGCGCACCTGCGCGGCGGAGATGTAGACGTCGTCGTCGGACGGCTCCGGCGGGCTGATGCGCAGGAAGCCCGAGCCGTTGCCGAGCAGCTCGACCGTGCCCTCGACCTGCTTGTCCTCGCCGGCCTCGTCCTCGTCGCCGTTGTCGTCGCGGTCGCGGTCCCGATCGCGCTCGCGGCCCCGGCCGCCGCGGCGGCCGCGGCGCGAGCGCGGGCGCTCGTCCTCGTCGGTGTCCTCGTCCTCGTCGTCGGAGCCGGCGTCCTCGTCGGTGGTGCCTTCCTCCTCCTCGGCGACGGCGGCCTTGCGACGGCCGCGGCCCCCGCGACGGCCGCGGCGCGAGCGCGGCTTCTCGTCGTCGTCGGCCTCGTCGTCCTCCTCCTCGGCGACGGCGTCGACCGTCTCCTCGTCGGCGGCCTCGACCTCCTCGACCTCCTCGGCCTCCTCGGCCTTGGGCTTGCGGCGCGAGCGGCGGGGCTTGGGCGCGGGCGCGTCGTCCTCGGACGGCACGCCGGTGTCCTCGCCCGACTGGTGGGCCAGGATCGCGTCGACCAGCTCGGCCTTGCGCAGACGGCGGAAGCCGTCGATGCCGAGCTCGCGGGCGATGACGTGCAGGTCGGCGAGCGGGCTCGACTCGAGCGCCTCGCGGGTCAGGACGGCCATGGGATGAAGCTCTCCTTGTGGGGATTCGGTGGGCGCCCGGCGTCGCGTCGATGCAGCGGCCGGCGACTCCCTCTTGCGGGGCGGAAGGTAGCGCACGCCCCGGCGGACGTGCGGTCAGCCGTGTCGGCCGGAGGGCGGCTCGTGGCGGATCGCATCGGTCAGCGCGAGCGTCGCGGAGACCTCCCGCTCGCCGCGCAGGACCGCTCGTACGGCCAGGAAGTCGTGAGCCGCGGCGACGTCGTGCACGCGCGCGATGTGGGCGCCGTGGTCGAACCCCTCGGCCAGCGCGGCGAGCGTCCCGGCCCCGCGCGCGGCGGGCGCGCGGCCGGTCACCGCGCCGATGAAGTCCTTGCGCGACACGGCGAGCAGGATCGGCCGGCCCAGCTCCGCGAGCACGTCGAGCCGGCGGAGCACCGCGATCGTCTGCGCCGGGGTCTTGGCGAAGTCGGGGCCGGGGTCGAGCACGATCTGGTCGGGCGTCACGCCGCGCTCGAGCGCCAGCTCCATCCGCTCGCGCAGGAAGCCCGCGACGTCCGCCACCACGTCGTCGTAGGCGTCGGGGTCCTGCAGCCGCTGCTTGGGCGCCGCGCGGGTGTGCATGAGCACCAGGCCCGCGCCGGTGCGGGCGCAGACGTCGGCCAGGGCCGGGTCGCGCAGGCCGCTGACGTCGTTGACGATCGCCGCGCCCGCCGCGACCGCGGCCTCGGCCACCGCCGGCTTGTAGGTGTCGACGGAGACGAGCGCGCCCAGCTCGCCCGCGACGCGCTCGATCAGCGGCGCGACGCGGTCGATCTCCTCCTGCACGGCGGTCTCGGGGCGCCCGGTGATGCCCGACTCGCCGCCGATGTCGATGAGGTCGGCGCCGGCGTCGAGCAGCTCCTGGGCCCGCGCCACCTTCGCGTCGAGGCCGGCGTAGCGGCCCGCGTCGCTGAACGAGTCGTCGTTGGCGTTGACGACGCCCATCAGCCACGGGCGGGTCAGCTCGTACGTCCGGCTGCCCGCCCGGAGCTGCACGGCGCGTCTACTTCCCGCCGATGCGGGTGCTGCGCTCGACGACGACCTCGTTGCCGGCCTTGTCGACGGCCTTGACGCGGATCTCCTTGCGGCCGAGCGACGGGTACGACTTGGACGCCTTCGTCCCCATCGGGACGAGCTTGCCGTCGCCCCAGTCGACGAGCACGCGGCTCAGGCCCGAGGGCTCCTTGCCGTTCGGGTCGCCGGCGCGCGCGGTGACGGTCACGACGCGCTTCTTCTTCTTCAGCGAGACCGTCAGCGTCGGCGGCGTGTTGTCGACGCGCAGCGTGCGGGTGCGGGAGACGACCTCCTGCCCGCGCCGGTCGCGGATGAAGACCTGCCACGTGTGCGTGCCGTCAGTGATCTGCCCGGGCTGCGGGACCAGGTTCTGGTTCTGCGTCTCGCCGATCTGCACGCCGTCGACGACCACGCGGTAGGTCGGCGGGCCGAGCAGGTTGAGCGACGTGCCCCACGCGAAGCGCGTGAACTTGCGCGCCTTCGTCGTGTTGGAGCCGGCGATGCGCGACGGCGGCTTGTCGTAGATCGCCGCGACGAGCCGGCGGTCGCTCTCGCCGCCCTGGAGGAAGACGACCACGACGTCGCCGGCGCGGCTGGTCGCCGCGTCGAGGCCGCCCTTGACGTAGGCTGGGCCGAGCTCGGGCTTGCTGAGGACCGCCTCGCCCTCGACCTGGAGCTTCTCGACGCCGTCGAAGTAGCGGCCGCGGACGACGGTGTCCGCCTCGCTCGTGCCCGAGAACCACGCGACCGCGCCGTCCTCGTTCTCACCCAGCGCCGAGACCGCGTTCGTCTGGACCGCGTTGCCGGCCGAGAGGCCGAGCACGCCGTTGAGCTTGTTGCTGAAGATGATGCCGCCGAGCACGCCGCCGCCGACGTTGACGGCGTAGAGGCCCTCGCCGCGGCCGTTGAGGTCGACGTGGCCGCCGAGCGAGGCCGTGCCGCCGTCGATCGCGACCGGGCCGTCGAACGCCGAGCCGACGAGGCGCCGCATGACCGTCCGCGGGCCGGCCGCGGTGTCCTGCCGGTAGACGACCTGCGCGTAGCTCGAGTCGTCCTCGATGTCGACCTGTGGCGTGTCCGCGTTGCCGGTCCCCACGCCGTCGAGCTGGTCGAGCGTGAGGTCCTGCGGCGCGACCGAGAGGCGCTGCTCGAACATCCGCCGCGCCATCACGTGCGTGCGGCCGTCCGTCCCGTCCTCGCCCCAGACCGCCAGCGCGGTGCCGTCGGCGGACACGACGACGCGCGAGCGCTTCTTCTCGCCGTTGCCCGCGACTGCCGCGGGGTTGACGTCGAGCGGCGCCGGGAGGACGCTGAACGCCGGGCTGTCGCGCTCGGCGCGCGCGGCCAGGACGTCGCCGTTGACCGTGAACGTCACGTAGACCGCGCCGTTGATGGACATGTCGATCGACGGGTTCGTCACGCCGCCCGACGCGATCAGCGCCGGCGCCGTGAAGCCCGGGGCGTCCTTCGTCTTGACCGCCGCGTAGAGCATCCCGTCGTTGACGAACGCGACCGCCATGCGGTTGTTGTTCGACGCGGCGATGACCGGCTGGCTCGACGGGCCCGGCAGGTTGCCGTCCAGGCGCGAGGCGGCGGCGAACCCGCCGTTGGCGAACGGGCTGAAGAAGACGTGCGGCACCCCGCCGTCCTTGCGGACGTAGACCACGCCGCCGGTGCCGTCGCGCGAGAGGTCGACGTCCCCGACCGACTCGATGTCGGAGTTGGGCCCGTCGATCACCTCCGACGGGAAGAAGGCGGCGTCGGCTGACGCCGGCAGGACGAGGGTGGCGATGAGGGCGGCGAGGATCGTACGGCGCATGAGCAGGGGGATCTGACGGCTCCGGGACGGGGTCGTGACCCTGATGCCAACACGATCAGGGCGCGAAGGTTGCGCAGGTTACGCGGTCGCGACGATGCCTTCGGCCGCGGCGTCGGCTTCGAACCGCGCGATCTCGGCCTCCGTACGGGCCTCGTCCCACCCCACCTCGGCCGCCATCGCGCCCGCCACACGGGCGATCCGGGCCTTCCCCGCCGGTCCGCTCTCCAGCAGCTCGCGCGCCGCGAGGAGCCCGAGCCGCGTGCGCCGCAGGAGGACGTCGGTGACCGTTCGGGCCTGCTCGTGACGGGCGGCGAAGACGGCCTCGGCGAGCAGGTCCGGCAGGCCGTCGACGATCGGCTGGGCCAGGTCGCCGCGCTCGGCCGCGACGCGCAGGACGCCGTGGGCGGCGTGGCCGTAGCGGCCGGCGAGCGCCTCGTACGTCTCCTCCGGCAGGCCCTCGACGCGCTCGAGGTCCTCGGGGGCGACCGCGAGGCCGAGCGGGATCTCGTGCGTGCGGCACGGCGCGTCGGCGTTGTCGCGCTCCACCAGCCGGTCGATCGCCATCTTCGCCATCCGGCGCCAGGTCGTGAGCTTGCCCCCGGTGATCGTGATCATCCCGCTGGACGTCTCGTACAGCTCGGCCTTGCGGCTGATGTCGACCGACTTGCGCGGATCGCCGGTGGAGATGAGCGGGCGCACGCCGGCGTACGCGCCGGTGACGTCGGTGGGGTCGAGCGCGGTGCCGAAGTACGCGTTGGTGGCGTCCAGCAGGTAGGCGACGTCGTCGGCCGAGGCGGGCACGTGGTCGAGCTCGGTCGTGTCGTAGTCGACGTCGGTCGTGCCGATCAGCGTCCGGCCGAGCCACGGGAGCGCGAAGATCGTGCGGCCGCCGCCGGCGGGGACGATCGCGCCAGCGACGAGCGGCACGTCGTCGTGCCGCAGCGTGATGTGCGTGCCGCGGCTGGGCCGGATGACCGGGACCTCGGCCTCGTCGTGGAGCTCCTCCGGGCGCAGGCGGTCGGCCCACACGCCGGTCGCGTTGACGACGTTGTCGGCGTGGACCACGAGCTCCTCGCCCGTCTCGGCGTCGCGGACCTTCACGCCCGCAGCGCGGCCCGCGTGCTCGACCAGCTCGGTGACCGCGCAGCGGTTGGCGATGACGGTGCCGAACCGCTCGGCCTCCCCGAGGACGGTGAGGACGAGGCGGCTGTCGTCGGTCTGGCAGTCGTAGAAGAGGTAGCCGCCGGAGGGGTCGCGGCCCTGGAGCGCGGGGAGCAGCCGCTCCACCTCGTCGCCGTCGATGATGCGGTGGCGGTCGGGGCTCCACTCGGCCGGCTCGGCCTCGCTGCGGCGGAACCGGCGCGGCCTGCGCGCCTTGAGGCGGTCCACGCTCATCACGTCGTAGAGGTTCAGGCCCAGGCCGACGGTGCGGTCGGGGCGCTGGCCGTCGAAGGCGGCGACGACGAGCGGGAGCGGGTGCACGAGATGGGGCGCGAGCGCGACCATCAGCTGGCGCTCGAGCAGCGCCTCGCGGACGAGCCCGAGGTCGAAGTTCTGCAGGTACCTGAGCCCGCCGTGGACGAGCTTGGAGGACCGCGAGCTGGTGCCGCTCGCGAAGTCGGCGCGCTCGACGAGGGCGACGGAGTAGCCGCGCGTGGCGGCGTCGAGCGCGCAGCCGGCGCCCGTGATGCCACCGCCGACCACGACGACGTCGAAGTGCTCGGACGCCAGCGCGGTCAGGGCGTCGGCGCGGCTGATCATCGCCGGGCATCGTACGAACGTCGAGTTCTGTTCGCTGACTGATCGTCAGCGGGCACACGGCGGCCATGCACCATCGGGTCTCCATCCTTCTCGCCGCGACCGCCGTCTCCGCGCTCGCCTTCCCGTCCGCCGCGTCCGCCCAGCTCCCGAGCGTCGGCGGCGTCGTCGGCGGCGTGACCGACACGGTCGGCGGCGTCGTCGACACGACGACCGCACCGCTTGATGACACGCTCGACCGGCTGCTCGGGGGCGGCGAAGGCGCGCTACCGGACGACGCGGTCGGGGACGTCCTGACGAGCATCGGCCTGACGCCGACCTCCGGCGCCCCGGGCGGCCAGGGTGGGAGCGGCGGCTCAGGCGGCGGCACCACGACGGTGCTCCCGGGCGGGACCGCGGGCGACGGGACGCGCACCGGCGGCGGCAGCAGCAGCGGCAGCGGCAGCGGCAGCGGCTACGGCGCGTTCGGGGGCTCGGCCTCGTACGGGCCGGACTCCGGCGCCCCGCGGGCGACCGTCAACGTCGTCTCGCGCCTGTCGCAGATCGAGCGCACCGGCACCCTGAAGCTCGAGGTCCGCAGCGACGAGGCGGGCGTCGTCGCGTTCACGGCGCTCGTCCGGCCGGGCCACAAGCGCCGCGGCGTCGCGCCCGGCCTCAAGCACGACCGCAGCGTCATCCACCTCGAGCCCGTCGTCGTGGCCTTCCGCAGCGCCGGCACGGTGCCGGTCTCGATCCGGCTCGGCCGCGACGCGCACCGCCGCCTCGCCCGGTCGAAGAACGGGCGAATCTCGGTCGCGGTCCTCGCCGCCGACCTCGACCGCAACCAGACCGGCGAGCGCCTGAAGCGGATGCTGCAGCGCTAGCGCCTAGAGCGGTCCGTCGTACCCGTGGCCCTTCTGGGCGCGTCCCTCGCGGTAGACGAGCGCGCCCAGGACAGCCATGAACGCGACGAAGAGCGGCGCGCGCTCGGTGCGGGTCGGGTTCGCGTTCACGTCGACCAGCACGTCGGCCCAGCCGCCGCCGGGCCGGACGCTCACCTCCACCAGCCTGCGGCTGCCCTCGCGCAGCCGCAGGTCGAGCCGCTTGAGGGGGCTGGAGCGCACCTCGTACTCGGCGCCGTCGGGCAGCTCGATCGTGCCGCCGCTGCGCACGGTCCGCGGGCGGTACCAGAGGAGGACGTCCCCGGGATCCTCGACCGCCCGCGCGCACAGCTTCCACCCGCGCCCGTACGGCTCGACGAGGAACGGCCGGCCGCCCTCGCCGTCGACCCGCCGGACGTGCGGCGGACCGGTCACGGGCAGGTCGATCTCGGCGAGCAGGCGCGTGCCGCTCTCGTCCACGAGCCTGCCCGCCACGTCGAGCACGTACGTCCCACGTTCGATCATCCAGCCGGGCAGTGTGCCCGGTCGACGGCGTGGCCCGGGCTAGACCCCGACGAGCGGGCCGCCGCGCTCCCAGTCGCGGCGCTCGCGGTCGAACCGGTCCCAGTCGAGCGGGCCGGTGTCGTCGCCGTCGTCCCAGCCGCCCCCGCCCCCGCCGTCGTCGCCGCGGGCGTGCCAGAACGCGAGGCAGAGCGCGACCACGCCGGCGCCGACGAGGATCGGCGCGGACGCGCGGTCGGCGACGAGCGCGTAGAGGCCGGCGAGGTAGAGGATGCCGCTGGTCGCGCCCCAGAGCTTCGCCGTGCCGACGTCACGGTGCTCCGGTGGCGGGCCGAAGAACGCCCACCAGATGGACGCCAGGAGCACGGCGCCCATCGCTGCCTTCACGAGCAGCGGCAGCGCAGCCATCCACTGATGATGGCCGCCCCGCCTCGCGGTTGCAAGACCTGCCATCCTCGCGGGCGTGTTCGCCGGCTTCCCTCCCGACGCGCTCGCCTTCTACCGCGGCCTCGAGGCCGACAACACGAAGGCCTACTGGGAGGCCAACCGCGAGACGTACGAGACCGCGGTCCGCGAGCCGATCGAGGAGCTGACCTACGAGGCGCAGGCCGAGTTCGGCGCGTTCAAGATCTTCCGCCCCTACCGCGACGTGCGGTTCGCGAAGGACAAGACGCCGTACAAGACCCACCAGGGCGCCTACGCGCGGCAGGACGGCCACACGGTCGCCGCGCGGTACGTCGAGATCAGCGCCAAGGGCCTGCGGGTCGGCGCGGGAGCCTGGGAGCTGTCGGCCGAGCAGCTCGCCAACGTCCGCCGGGCGATCGACGACGGCGTCCACGGGCGGGCGCTCGAGCGCATCCGCGCCGACCTCACCGCGCAGGGCATGGAGCACTGGCCGCCCGAGCTGAAGACCGCGCCGCGCGGCTATCCGAAGGACCACGCGCGGATCGAGCTGCTGCGCTGCAAGCGCCACGCGGCGATGGCGACCCCGGGGACCGGGCCGTGGCTCCACGAGCGCGCAGCGATGGACCGGATCGTGGAGCATTGGCGGGCATGCACACCTCTCGTCGAGTGGATCGAGCGACACGCGGGCTGACCTGCGCGCTCCTGTGCGGCTGCCTGTTCGTCGGCGCCGCCACCGCGCCCGCGCGCGACCTCAAGATCATCCGCGGCGGCAAGAGCGGCACGTCCGCCCGCGAGCTGATCTTCGGGACGTCCGGCAGCGACATGATCTTCGGCCGCGCGGGCAGCGACGGCATCCGCGGCGGCCGCGGGTGGGACCGGCTGTTCGGGGGGAGCGGGAACGACCGCATCGTCGGCGGCCCGGACGTCGACCACCTCAACGGCGGCCCCGGCGACGACCGCCTCCACGGCGAGACCGCCGACGACGGCATCTTCGGCGACGACGGCCGCGACTGGCTGTCAGGCGGCACCGGCAACGACCGGCTCTACGGCGGCTACGGCGACGACGAGATCCGCGGCGGCTCGGGCGACGACAGCGGCCGCGGCGGGCCGGGGAACGACCGCATCACGCTGGAGTTCGGCCACGACCGCGCGCGCGGCGGCGACGGCGACGACCGCATCAGCGGCGGCACCGCGGCCGACCGGCTCTACGGCGACGGCGGCGCCGACCAGCTCTTCGCGGGCAGCGGCAGCGACAAGCTGCGGGGCGGCGGCGGGGACGACCGGCTCGTGGCGGCGTCGGGACGAGACTCCCTGCGCGGCGACGGCGGCGCCGACCTCCTCCAGGGTGGCGAGGGCCGCGACGCGCTGCGCGGCGGCGCCGGCAACGACCGGCTGGAGGGCGGGGAAGGGCCCGACGAGCTGCTCGGCGGCAGCGGCGACGACGTCGTCCACGCGGGCGACGACATCCCGGCCGACCTGCTCGCGCGCGAGGACGCCGACGACGCGCTGTACGAGCTCGCCGACCACTACGTCGACTGCGGCCCGGGGATCGACGTCGCGATCGTCGACGCCGCCGACAAGGCCAAGGGCAACATCACGGGCTGCGAGACGGTCGAGCTGACCGACCGCTCCCCCTACGACCCCGGCTTCGACGGGCTGCAGCTGCTGCTCGGCACGGCGGTCGCCAACCGCCTGCAGGGCACGCCGGGCGCGGACAAGATCATGTCGCTGGCCGACCACGACTGGGTCTGGGCGGCGGGCGGCGACGACAAGGTCCTCGGCGGGAGCGGCAACGACCGGCTCTTCGGCGAGGCGGGCCGGGACATCATGGAGGGCCAGCCGGGCCACGACCGGATGAGCGGCGGCCCCGGCGGCGACACGATGGCCGGGCGGACCGGGAACGACGCCCTGCGCGGCGGCAGCGGCGCCGACCGCATCACCGGCGACCGCGGCAACGACACGATCCGCGGCGGGCCCGGCGACGACTGGCTGTGGGGCGGCCTGGACAACGACCGCATCGTCGGCGGCGAGGGGAACGACCGCATCAACGTCCACGACCGCGACTGGGACCGGGTGCGGTGCGGTCCCGGTCGCGACGTGGTCTACGCGGATCCCTACGACCAGGTGCTCGAGGACACGTGCGAGCGGATCTACCGCTAGGCGGTTCGACCGAGCGCGAGGATCAGCTGCGGGCGAGGGCGGTGAGCTGCTCCGCGCGTTCGGGCGTGATGCCGTTCTGCGTGTCGGTGACCAGCTGGTGGTCGGCCTCGGCGTGGAGCTGGACGAGCGGGCGCTTGCCGACGGGCTGGTTCTTGAGGCGGGCGAGGAGGCCGGTGGTCGGCGGGTCGTAGCCGGGGACGTCGTTGGCGAGCCAGCCAGGGTAGGCCGGGTCGCGGAAGCGGCCCGGGTTCTCCCACAGCTCGACGGCCCGGTCGAACGTGCCCTCCGACACCGAGAGCCACACGCCGTACACGAGGTCCTCCTCCCCACCTTCGATCGGGATGGCGAGGAGGCCGCGCAGGAACCACTGCTCCTCCTCGATGACGCACTGGTCGCTGGAGAGCGCGCTGCGCGGGGACCCCGCGTGCACCGCGGGGTCCCACGCGCCAGGCGCATCGAAGAGGAAGGCAGGCACTCCTAGATGTTGCCCAGCTCGGACACGACCTCACTCACCGAGGCCTTGGCGTCGCCGAACAGCATCGACGTCTTCGGGTTGAAGAACAGCGGGTTGTCGATGCCGGCGAAGCCGGAGCCCATCGAGCGCTTGAGCACGATGACCGACTGCGACTCGTCGACGTTCAGGATCGGCATCCCGTAGATCGGCGAGTCCGGCTTCGTGCGGGCGTCGGGGTTCGTGACGTCGTTCGCGCCGATGACGAGCGTCACGTCGGTGCGGCCGAACTCCCCGTTGATCTCCTCCATCTCCTTGAGCTGGTCGTAGGGCACGTCCGCCTCGGCCAGGAGCACGTTCATGTGCCCCGGCATGCGGCCGGCGACCGGGTGGATGCCGAACTTGACCTCCACCCCGCGCGCCTCGAGCGCCTTCGACAGCTCCCGGACGGCGTGCTGCGCCTGGGCGACCGCCATGCCGTAGCCCGGCACGACGACGACCTGCCGCGCGTACGCCATCTGGATCGCGGCGTCCGCGGCGGACGTGGACCGCACGGTCCCGCCGGTCTCCCCGCCACCCGGTCCGGCGGCCGCCGGAGCGTCGCCGCCGAAGCCGCCCATGAGCACGGACACGATCGTCCGGTTCATGGCCTCGGCCATCTGCTGGGTGAGGATCGTGCCGGACGCGCCGACGATCATGCCCGCGACGATCAGCGCGATGTTGTCGAGCGCCATGCCCGCGGCGGCCGCGGACAGGCCCGTGAACGCGTTGAGCGTCGAGATGACGACCGGCATGTCCGCGCCGCCGATCGGCAGCACGAACGTGTTGCCGACGATCGCCGCCGCCACGAGCAGCAGGAGGAACAGGCCCTCCGACGTCTCGCCGGCCAGCAGCGCGACGCCCGCGCCGATGGCGACGAGCAGCAGGAAGCCGTTGAGGAAGACGCCGCCGGGGATCTTCACCGGCTTGCCGCTGATCAGCTCCTGGAGCTTGGCGAACGCGATGTTCGAGCCCCAGAACGAGATCGAGCCGATGATCGCCGCGAACACGAGCGGGATGCCGAACTCGAGGTCGGTCAGGTCCCCGTGGTGCTCGCGGAACTCGGCCCACGCGATCAGCGCGATCGCACCGCCGCCGACGCCGTTGAACAGCGCCACCATCTGCGGCATCGCGGTCATCTTCACGTTGCGCGCGGCCGGGATGCCGACCGCCGTGCCGAGTGCGACGCCGAGGGCGATCAGGCCCCAGTCGCCGACGCCCTCGTAGAGGAGCGTCGCGACCACCGCGATGGCCATGCCGACCGCCGCGATGCGGTTGCCGCGGACGGCGGTGGACGGCCCGGTCAGCCCCTGGATGCCGATGACGAAGAGGCTGAACGCGACGACGTAGAGGATCGTGATGAAGTCAGGATCCTGAAGGAACGAAGCGAGGATCATCGTGCGCTCAGTCCTTCTTCTTGAACATCTCGAGCATCCGGTCCGTCACCAGGAAGCCGCCGACCACGTTGATCGTGCCGAAGGCGATCGCGATGACGAGGATGAACTGGGTCAGGAACCCGTCCGCCGGCCCGATGACCAGCAGGCCGCCGAGGACGACGATGCCGTGGATGGCGTTCGTGCCCGACATCAGCGGCGTGTGCAGGGTGTTCGGGACCTTCGAGATGAGCTGGAAGCCCAGGAAGCCGGCGAGCACCACGATGGCCAGCTCGGTCACGACGGTCATGCCGCGGCCTCCTTCTTCTTGGTCACGCAGGCGCCGGCGATGATCTCGTCCTCGAAGTCGAGCGCGATCTCGCCGTCGTCGCCGACGAACAGCTCCAGCAGCGAGAGGACGTTGCGCGCGTACAGCTGCGACGCGTGCTCGGCCATCTGCGACGGCAGGTTGAGCGGCGCGACGATCGTGACGTCGTGCTTGACGACGCTCTCGCCCGCCTCCGACAGCTCGCAGTTGCCGCCCGACTCTCCGGCCATGTCGATGATGACGCTGCCGGGCTTCATCGACTCGACGGCCGCCGCGGTGACCAGCACCGGGGCCCTCCGCCCCGGCACGTTCGCCGTGGTGATCACCGCGTCGAACTTGGCGATCGCGTCCTGCAGGCCCTGCTGCTGCTTGGCCTTCTCCTCGTCGGTGAGCTCGCGCGCGTAGCCGCCTTCGCCGGCCGCGTCCACGCCCACGTCGAGCCACTTGGCGCCGAGCGACTGCACCTGCTCGGCGACCTCGGGCCGCACGTCGTAGCCGGTGACCTGCGCGCCGAGGCGGCGCGCGGTCGCGATGGCCTGCAGGCCGGCGACGCCGACGCCCAGGACCAGCACGTTCGCGGGGCGGATCGTGCCCGCCGCGGTCATCAGCATCGGGAAGAGGCGCTGCAGCGACGTCGCCGCGAGCAGCGCCGCGCGGTAGCCGCCGATGTTCGCCTGCGAGGACAGCGCGTCCATCGCCTGCGCACGCGTGATGCGCGGGATCGACTCCATGGCGAAGGCGGTGACTCCCTTGTCCGCCAGCGCCTGGGCCGTCTCCGGCTGCGTGAGGGGCGCGAGGAAGCCGATCAGGATCGACCCCTCCCCCAGCTTCGCGATCTCCTCCGGCGTGGGGGCACCGACCTTCGCCACCACGTCGGCCTTCCAGGGGTCGCCGATCTCGGCTCCCGCCTCGGTGAACAGCTCATCAGGGAGGAGCGCACCGGCTCCGGCTCCGGACTCGACGACGACGCCGATCTCCTTCGCCGCAAGCCGCTTGACGACCTCCGGAACGAGCGCGACCCGGCGCTCGTTCTCCAGGGTTTCTCTAGGGACTCCGACCTTCACGAGGCGCGGGACGCTACACAAATGCGGCTAGTAACAGCGCGGTGAACTCGCGAAACTGGTGAAGGTCGACCCGTTTCAGGGTGTTTTGCCGCCGTGGTGTGACCGGAAGCACACGCTTCTCCATCGCGGCCAACGCCTGTGCCGTCACCCACGTCGGCGTCTGGTCGCTGGTGCGCGAGTAGCGGACCGAGCCGTCGGCCTGCTGGAGGGAGCGCAGATAGGCGAGCGGGGAGCGCGACCCGCCGCGGCGGACCTTGGACGGGTCGCGGCCGGCGGCGAGGAAGGCCTGGACGGCGAACGCGGTCGACTGGGCGTTGGACGGCTCGCCGGGCGTGAGCGGGAAGCCGCCGTCCTCGCCTTGGCGCTTGGCGAGCCACGCCGCGGCGCGCTTCGTGGCCTTCGAGCGGCCGAGGGCCTGCATCACGGCCGCGGTGTCGTCGATGCCGCTCGGGCCGCCCTTGCCCGCGACGCTCCAGCCGCCGTCCTCGTTCTGCTGCGCGCGCAGCCACGCGAGCGTCCTCTTCGGCGCGGCGCGGCCGGCGGCGCGGTAGGCCAGCACGGCGAACGCGGTCCGGTTGACGAGCTGCTCGTAGGAGCCGTTGCGCTCCTGCTTGCGGGTGAGCCGGGCGAGCGTCGGCTTGACCTCCTGGCCGGTCGCGCGCAGCGCGAGGATGACGCGCTCGAGGTCGCCGACGTCGGTGACCTTCTCCGCCTCGGCGGCGGCGTACGCGGCCGCCTTGGGGCCGGGGTCGACGCCCGCGGCGGCGAGCCCGACCACGGCCCAGCCGGAGGCGATCGGGTCGGCCTGCTCGCCACCCTTCGCGTCCGCGTAGCCACCGTCGGGCGTCTGCGCGGCCTGGAGGTACTCGACCGGCGTCGCCGCACGCGCGGCCTCAGTGGAGGCTGCGAGCGGGAGGAGCAGCGCCGCGGCGACCGCCGCGCCGGCGATGGGCACCGGGCGCCAGGTGATCTCGAACCGCGCACGGAACCGGCGCAGCGCGCGCACGAGCACCGGGCCGAACGCGAGGCAGAACGCGACGTTCCCCAGCGCGTGCGCGACGTTGAACGGCACGCCCTGGCCGAGGATCACGCCCAGCTCCCCCGTGCTGTGGCCGGTGTAGGTCACCCACAGGTGGAAGTCCATGAACATGCCGAAGAGCAGCCCCGCGACCGCGCACGCGGCGGCCAGCGACCAGCGGCCCAGCTCCCGCCCGAAGACCGCCGCGAGCCCCGCGCCCGCGAGCCCGACCGCGCCCCAGCCGACCATCTGCCACGGCGTGAACGGGCCTTGACCGAAGAAGAAGTTCGAGGCCAGCGCGGCGACCGCGCCGACGATGAAGCCCGGCGCGCCGCCGAGGACGTAGCCGGAGAGGAGCACGATGTCGGTCGTCGGCTTGACCGACGGCAGCGGCGCGAACGCCAGGCGGCCCAGCGCGGCGAGCGCGGCCAGCGTCGCGACGAGCGCGAGCACCTTCGCCGTCGGGTGCTGGCGCTCGTACCAGCCGAAGCCGGCGGCGAGCGCGGCGGCCAGGATCGCGAGCGACGCGAGCTGCCAGGTCATGCCTCGGGGACCTCCAGGGTCATGCGGTTGCGGAGGATCGCGGCGCCCTCCTCGGGAAGCAGGGCGCCCTCGACGATCCTCGCCGTCTCGGTGGCGAAGTACCAGCCGCCGGTCAGCACGTCGGCGGTCTTGCCGTCGGCGATCACGCGCCCGTCGGCGAGCAGCACCACGCGGTCGGCGAACGACGCGGCGAACTCGGGGTCGTGGACGGCGACGAGCACCGCCGAGCCTTCGAGCGAGAGGGACCGCAGCCGGTCGGCGAGGTCGCCCTTGGCGCCGCGGTCCAGCCCGCGGGTCGGCTCGTCGAGGCACACGACCGGCGGCTGCTCGCCCGCGCCCAGCACGACGGCCAGCGCGAGCCGCTGGCGCTCGCCGCCGGACAGGTCGCGCGGGTTGCGCTCGGGGTCGAGGTGGTCGAGCCCGACCGCCGCGAGGGCGTCGGACGGCGCCTCGTCCCCCACGCGGTCGTGCAGGAGGTAGTCGCCGGGGTGCTGGAGGAGCAGGGCCACGCGCCCGCTCGCGCGCACGCTCCCGCGCGTGGGCTGCAGGAGACCCGCCGCATGGCGCAGCAGCGTCGACTTGCCCGCGCCGTTGCGGCCCATCAGCGCGACGCGCTCGCCGGGCTTGAGCTGCAGGTCGATGCCGCGCAGCACCGCGCGGCCGCCGTGCAGCTCGTGCCAGACGCCGTGGAGCGCGAGCGCGGGCGGCTCCCCGGCGCGGGTGGTCCGCAGGCGCCCGAGCAGCCGGCCGGCGCCGGTGCCGGCCTTGCGCGGGCGCGCGCGCCGCTCCTCGGTCCCGCGGCGCGGCGCGGAGGTCTCCAGCAGGCCGTGGGCGCGCAGCGTCGCGCGCGCGTCCTTCACCCCGGCCGGCGGCGGCCGCAGCCCCGCGCGCGTGAGCAGGCGCGCGGCCGGCGTCTGGAGCGCGGGCGCGTTGTCCGCGGCCCAGGCCAGGAAGTCGCGCGGCCCGGCGTCGCAGGCCAAGCGCCCGCGGTCGAAGGCGAGCACGCGGTCGGCGGCGGCCAGGCACCGCTCCAGCCGGTGCTCGACGAGCACGATCGACGTCCCCCACTCCTCGTTGAGCCGCCGCAGCAGCCAGATCAGCTCGTCGCCCGCGACCGGGTCGAGCTGCGAGGTCGGCTCGTCGAGGAGCACGAGGCGCGGGCGCCCGGCCAGCGCGGCGGCCAGGGCCACCCGCTGCAGCTCCCCGCCGGACAGCTCGTGCGTGGGCCGGTCGAGCAGGTGCGCGATGCCGAGCGCGAGCGCCGCCTCCTCCACCCCACGCGCGACGCTCGCCGCGCCGTGGCCGCGGTTCTCCAGCGGGAAGGCCAGCTCGGAGCGGACGGTGTTGAGGACGACCTGCGTCTCCGGGTCCTGCAGCAGCGTGCCGGCGACGGCGCTCAGCTCGGACGGCCCGTGGTCGCGCGTGTCGAGCCCGCCGGTGACGACGCGCCCGCCGAACTCCCCGCCGTGGAAGTGCGGGACCAGGCCGGCGGCGGCGCGGACGACGGTCGACTTGCCCGAGGCGCTCAGGCCCGCCACGACGACGAACTCGCCCGGCTCGACGACGAACGAGACGTCGTCGAGCGCCGGCGTGTCCGCGCCGGGGTACGTGTAGGTGACGCGGTCGAACTCGAGCATGCCGCTCAGCGCTCGATCCCCCGGCGGCCGGCGAAGGGCAGCAGCGCGGCGAGCGCGGTCAGCCCGCACAGCGCGACGACGCCGGCGCCCCCGTCGACCTCGGTCAGCGGGTACGCGGTCACGCCCCCGATGCCCAGCAGCTCGGCGCCGACCGCCAGCGCGAGGATCGCGGCCGCGGACAGGGCGAAGGCGGTGTCGTGGCGCGACCACGGCTCGCGCAGCGCCGACGGCGACGGCCCGTGCGTGCCGTAGCCGCGCACCTCGAGCGTCGCGGCGACGTCGGCGGCGCGGTCCAGCGCGCCCGACGCGACCGCGCGCATGACCGCGACGCGGCCGGGCTCGTCGAGGCGGCAGCGCCCGGCCTCAGCCAGCCGCCGCCCGTCGCGCGCCAGCACCGGCACGAGCCGCACCGCCAGCGCGGCGGTCAGCGCGCTCCGCAGACTCACGCGGCGGAACAGCCTCAGCAGGCTGTCGGGGTCGACCGTCGCGGTGAAGAGCGCGGCGCCGAAGAGGATCACGAGCGCGCGGAGGCCGAGCAGCGCGCCGTAGACGAGCGCCTCGCGCGTGACGTCGATCTCGCCGAACGGCGGCACGTCGCCGAACCGCCAGACCACTGTCAGGCCCTCGCGCGAGACGAGCGGGTTGACGAGCGCGATCAGCACCGCGAACGGGAGCGCGTACTTGGCCATCCCGAGCACGCGGCGGCCGACGTGGGCGCCGGCCGCCGCGGCGACGCAGACCGCCAGGAGGGTGGCGAGGACGAGCGGGTGCTCGGTGAGCAGGGCGAACGTGACGAGCGCCAGCGCCCAGGCCGCGGCCACCGCGGCGCGAGCCGCGTGGAGCGGGCTGGAGCGGCGCTCGTAGGTCACCCCGCGCCCGCGCCCTCGGTCGCGTCGTCCGGCACCGGCAGCGGCACGCCCTGGCCCTCGGGCGAGACCGCGAGCGCGAACTTCTCGGCCAGCGCGCTCTCGTCGAACGCCGCCGCGGCCGCGCGGATGCCCGCGTCGTCGGTGCCGGTCACCACCCAGGTCGGAGCGTCCTCGCGCCACCGCGTCGCGGCGATCAGGCCGGTGCCCGGGCCGAGCTCCTGCGCGACCTCGCCGCGCGCGTCGAGCGCGGTGATCTTCTTGCCGTCCTCGGAGATGCGCGCGTACACGCCGCTCGCCTTCGGGCCGTCCTCGAGCCGCACGAGCGAGCGGTCGCCCCGCAGCGCCGGCCAGCGCCCGACGAGCACGCGCAGGTTCTCGAACCCGCCCTCGGTGCCCGGGCGTGACTTGCCGACCACGAGGCCGAGCTCGCCGAACTTGTCCTGCACCGTGTCGCACGCGTCGCGGATGCCCTCGTCGCACTCGATGCGCGTCGAGAACTTCTTGCCGTCCATGCCGGACACGAACGGCTCGGGGAACGAGCCGACCACCGCGGGCGTGGTGTTGGCCGCGCCCCAGTCGTGGCGGTCCCACCAGATGCGGTCGCCGCCGCGCACGTCGGTCGACGCGGCGCCCTCGTCCTCGAGGATGCCGTTGACGAAGTAGAACCAGTCGACGGGGCGGCCGCCCTCGCGCCCGCCGGTGACGCCGTTGATCGACTGCACGAAGCCGCCGCCGTAGCGCTTCTTGACCTCGGCGTTGCGCTCGAGCAGGCGCATCACGGTGTCGTCGCCCTCGACCTTCGGGGACGGCTGCTCGAGGATCGTCTCGGCGCCGAAGCCGTCGGTGATGGTGAGCTTGACGCTCGCGGGCTCGTCCGCGCCGGTGCCCGGGCCGCAGCCGGTGGCGAGGGCGATCGTGGCCGCGACCGCGACGCTCAGGGACTTCCGCGTCATCGTGCGCGCACCTCCGTGGGGAAGCCGCGCACGAGCCCGGCGCGGCGGCTGTCGATCCGGTAGCGGCTGCCCGGCGCGACGCGCACCGTCACGGTGCCGTCGCTCCCCGTCCGGTACGTCTGGCGCGTGCTCGTCCCGACGCGGCGGACGATCACCGTCGCGCCGGCGACGCGGGTCCCGCGGCCGTAGTCGTCGTAGCCGGTCACGGTCACCGTCAGGCGGCCGTTGGCCGAGCGCCCGCTGGTCGCCAGCGTCCGCCCGCACGCGCCGGCGCGCTTGCACCAGAACCAGGTGACGCGCTGGCCGGAACGCAGCGCGCCGGCGGGATCGCTGGCGGCGCGGCCCGGGACGCGGCGGCCGACCTTGTAGACCCAGCCGGCGGCGCCGCGCTCGCGGTCGCCGCGGACCTGGTCGACGTACAGCGCGCGGCACGAGCCCTCGACGGTGAACGGCAGGCGCAGCGCGCGCAGCACGCCGATCGGCAGCCCCGCCTGGAGCCGGCACGAGCCGACCGTGAGCGCCCCGACGCTCACCTGCTGCGGGCCGACGCTCCAGCCGTCGCGGCCGACGACCAGCGCCTCCACGCGCGGGGACGCGGCCTGTGCGGTGCCGGCCAGGGCCAGCACCGCACCGAACGCCGCGAAGGCGGTGCTAGCGAACCTCGAAGACGGCACGGTTCTCGCCGGTCCGGCGCTCCTCGTCACGGTTGTAGCTGCGGTCGGTGGCCTTCACGTCGAGCACGTAGCGGCCCTTCGGGAGCTTGGCCGGGAGCTGGTACTCCCAGTCGGCCTTGTCGCCGACGCTCCACCACCAGCCGCTGCTCGCGCCGCACTTCGGGCGGCGGATGAACCGCTCCCGCTTGGCGCTCCACGCGTAGCACTTGCCGCCGCTGGTGCGGGTGAGACGGAGCTTGACCGAGCGGATCCCGCCGGCCTCGGTGACCGTGCCCTTGAGGAGCCTGGGCGCCTTGGCGGCCGAGACGCGCTTCGCCAGACCCACGATCTTGCTCCGCGGCGCGGTCGTGTCCTTCTGCGTCGGCGGCGGCGTGCTCGGCGGCTGGACCTGGGGACCGGCGTTGGTGATGAGCGAGAAGACGTTCGAGCGCACTCGGTTCGGCGCGGTGGCCTGGATCGGGTTGACGCCGTCCGGCAGGCCGCTGAACGAGACGCGGCCCGCGGCGTCCGTGACCCCGCTCTTGGGGCCGGCGGTGACGGTCACGCCTGCCGCCGGCTTGGTCACGACGCCGTCGCTGTAGGTGAACGTGTCCTCCTGGACCCACACCTCGGCCGCGACGCCGTTCGAGGGCGCGGTGATCATCGAGACGACCAGCGGCATCCGGGTCGGGTTGCCTTGCGCGTCGTCACGCTGGGCGAAGATCAGGATGTCGTCGTTGTCGGCGAGCGGGACGGCGCAGTTCGCCGCGGTCGTCGGCTTGCGGTTCTGCCAGACGTGCCACCAGTCGTTCTGCGCGTACGTGTGCGACTCCCCGGCGATCGTGCTCGTGAGCGCCTTGCGGTCCCAGTTGCCGCCCGTCACGGTCTCGATGGCGCCGCCGATCGAGTCCCAGTTGCACGGCGTGCCGTCGGCCATCGCGAAGGTGCCGCTGGCGGGCACGACGAGGCGCTGCTTGGAGGCGAGGGTCGCGTCATCGCCCTCGATCCGGATGTTCACGGTGTCGGCCGCGGCGGGGGCCGCGGCGGTCGTGACGAGCGCTGCGGCGCAGGCTGCGGCGGTGAGGCCGCGGGACAGGACGTTCATGCGAGGAGCCACCCCTTGCTTCCACGAGGGCGTTGATGCTTGCTGGTCGGAGGCAGGTCTCCTGGCTTCCCGGGGCGGGCCTTGCCTGGCCCTGCTCACCGCGCCTTCCCAGGTCTCCTCGGCCCAGTGGCTCGCGTCGTCGCGTGCGGATCGCTTCCCGGTCACAGTGGCGGGACCGCGCCGGATTCGCACCGGACTTCCCTTGGCCACCGACCCTTGACGCATGCAATCCTAGCGCCGGTGACCGTCAACCTCACGCGCATCTACACGCGTCTCGGCGACGCGGGCGAGACCCATCTCGGCGACATGAGCCGGGTGCCGAAGACCCATCCGCGCATCGAGGCGTACGGCGATGTGGACGAGCTGAACTCCCACATCGGCGTGACGCTCCACGCCGCGGGGCTGCCCGACGCGTATGCCGGCTGGCTGCGCCGGGTGCAGAACGACCTGTTCGACGTCGGCGCCGACCTGTCCGTGCCGGAGTCCGACGACCCTGCCGCGCGCGAGCGGCTGCGGGTGCGGCCCGAGCAGGTCACGTGGCTGGAGGAGCGCTGCGACGAGGTCAACGCGGACCTGCCGAAGCTGCGCTCGTTCCTCCTCCCGGGCGGGACCGAGGCGGCCGCGCACCTGCACGTGTGCCGGACGGTGTGCCGGCGCGCCGAGCGGCGCGCGCTGGAGGTCGAGGGCGCGAACCCCGAGGTCCTGCGGTACCTCAACCGCCTGAGCGACCTGCTCTTCATCCTCTCGCGCGGGGCGAACCGCGGCGGCGAGGAGCCGCTGTGGGAGCCCGGTCGCTTCCAGTGACACGCGCCCGCGCCGCTGCGCGGTGACCCCCGTCGCTGACCTCCGCACCGCGGTCGGCTTCCTCACGCGGCTGCCGGTGCGGGACACCGCGCCACTCACGGCCGAGCGGTTCTCCGGAGTGTCGCTCTGGTTCCCCGTCGTCGGGCTGCTCGTCGGCGGGGTGCTCGGCGGCGTGCGGATCGGGCTCGACGCGGTCGGCGTCGACGCGGGCCCGGCGACGCTCCTCGCGCTGCTGGCCGCGATCCTCGTCACCGGTGGCCTCCACGAGGACGGCCTCGCGGACTGCGCCGACGCGCTCGGCGCGCACACGACGCGCGCCCGGAAGCTCGAGATCCTGCGCGACTCGCGGGTCGGGACGTTCGGAGCGCTCGCGGTGGTGCTCGCGGTCGCGCTGCCCTTCGCGACGCTCGCGCCGCTCGACGGCGACGAGGTCCTGCTCGCCGCGCTCGTCGGCCACGTGCTCGGGCGCTGGTCGACCGTGCCGCTCGCGTGGCTGCTGCCGCCCGCGCAGCCCGACGGCGCCGGAGCGCTGCTCCGGACCCGCTGGCCGCACGTCGCGGCGACGACGGTCGTCGCGGTCGCGGTCGCGCTGCTGTGCGGCGGCGTCGGCCCGGGCTTCGCGGCGCTCGGCGTGGCGCTCGCGGTGATGGCGGTGTGCTCGCTCGCGGCGCTGCGGTCGTTCGGGGGCGCGAGCGGCGACGTCTACGGCGCGACGAACAAGCTCGTCGAGCTCGGCGCGTACGTCGCCCTCGCCGCCTGCTGGTAGCCGGTCGCGGACCGCCGCTACGCCGCCACGCGGGCCCGCGCGAGCGCCTGCTCGGGATCGCCCGGCGGGTCGCCCAGCAGCAGCCAGCCGCCGCCCTCGGGCAGCCGCCGGACGAGGTGGCGGTCCTCCAGCGTCCGCAGCGCGCTCGTCACGCTCGGGCGCTGCGCTCCCACGAGCTGCGCGAGCGTCGCGTGCGTGAGCTTGAGCGGCACGGTCGTGCCCTCGGTCCCGACGCTCCCCCACCGGTCGGCCAGGTGCCACAGCAGCGCGAGCAGCCGCGCATCGAGCCGGGGCATCGCGCTCAGCGCGAGCAGCAGCCCGAGCAGCCGTGAGCGCCGCAGCGTACGGCTGAGCAGCTCGGCGGTGATCGTCGGCAGGCGGGTGCAGAGCGCGGCGAACCGGGCGTCGAGCACCGCCAGCCGCGTCGGCTGCAGCGCGCGCCACGCGCTCTCCGCGTCCACGGGCGCACCGCCCGCGTCCTCGCGGTGGTCCCACGGGCGGATCAGGTCCCCCGAGCCGAGCAGCTCGGCCGTCGAGTGCCGCCCCACGGCGGTCTCGCGGACGAGGAACCCGTCGAGGATGAGGAACCCCAGATCGCCAGGCGAACCGCCCAGGGGATGGTCGGCCTTCCATGCTCCACGGGGCAGCCGCACCTCCGCGGCCACGAGGTGCCGCGCGGCGACGGCGAGCTCCGCTTCATCCAGCGCGGAGGCGAGCTGAGGGTCCTCTTCGAGGACATGCACGACGTTGGGCGCCAAGGTCTCCAGGGTAGGGGGACGGAACCGGTTCGGTCCCGTTCCGGACGCCTACCCCCGCGGTCGCCGAACCACGCCTGCGTAGGCGCGTTCGGCCCGGTCGTTCACCCGCGCGCGGGCGGCGCGCCGAGCGGCGGGCCGGAGAACACGAGCCGCGCGGCCACCGTCTCGTCCATCGTGTCCGCCGTCGCGGCGTCGTCGATCACTGCGACTTCGAGCCGCCCGGCGTACGGCCAGAGGACGCCCTCGGGCGCGTGCGACCGCCGCAAGGCGAACTCGCGGCCCGTGCCGAGCGCGAACCCGTACTCGCCGTCGTGCTCGGGCGTCGCGATGCCGTCCGCCCCGGCGAGCACGCCGCGCATCCGGCCGAGCGTGAACGGCGGCTCGGCGACCTCGACGCGCACCTCGACCGCCTCCCCCAGCCAGCCGTGCAGGACGTTCAGCACCGTGTCGAGTCGACGAGCATGCTCTGCCCGGTGGACTCGGACACGCCGGCGAGCATAACTCAGCACTTGCTCACCGGTGGCGCGATCTGCTCCAGAACGACGAAACCCCCGCCGAGGCGAGGGTCAGATCGAGCACCGCTACCGGGATTCGAACCCGGGTTTCCGCCGTGAGAGGGCGGCGTCCTAGTCCCCTAGACGATAGCGGCCTGTTGGCCGCTCGACAGGGTAGCAACGCCCCCTGCGAGCTATGCGGATGAGAGGACTCGAACCTCCACGCCCTTGCGAGCACAGGCACCTGAAGCCTGCGTGTCTACCAATTCCACCACATCCGCGTGGCGGCGGAGATAGTAGCGCGCGCGTTCCCGCTCACCCGGAGAACCTGCCCGCGCCCGATGTGCGATGAGACACGTTTTGCAGGGACATCGGGCGGAAACCCTGTACTAGGCTGGGCTCACCAGCAGTGACGCCGATGAGGACGAGTCTGGACGTCGACATCCCCCGCGATCCGCGCGCGCCGTACCACGCGCGGCGCGCGGTCGAGCAGCTGGGCCCCGCGATCGATCCCGCAGTCCGGCCCGACGTGGTGCTCCTCGTCTCCGAGCTCGTCACGAACTCCGTCAAGTACGGCGCGGAGGGCTCGGTGCGGCTCCAGATCGACGCGCCGCGCCCGCGCACGCTGCGCGTCGAGGTCGTCAACGAGGGATCGAGCTTCACGCCCGTCGCGCGCGACCGGCCCAAGACCGACGTCGGCGGCTGGGGGCTGCACCTCGTGGAGGAGCTGACGGACCGCTGGGGCGTCCACGCGGGCTCCACCCACGTGTGGTTCGAGATCGATCGCTCTTGAGCGCCCGGCGGGCGTCGTGCCGTCCGTGAGGGGCGCCTCGCGGCCCTCACGCACGACACACCGATCCCGCCGGGCGCTCACTCGCGATCCGCGTTGCCATGGCCCACGGGCGGACGGGAGCTAGGCCATCGAGCCCTCGTGCTGCGCGCTCGCCTCGTCCGAGGCGGACTGCGGCGAGTAGTAGCGGCGCAGCCAGGTCGCGAGGCCGTCGAGGCCGGGCATGAGGACGCGCTCGGTGATCTGCGCCTGGTCGAGGCGCTCACGGACCTCGGCCTTCAGCGCCGCCGGGATGCGCCACGCGCGGCAGGCGTCGGGGTGCTCGCGCAGCCAGTCGTCGAGGTGGCACGTCGGATCGGAGAGGACCGACAGGACCGCGGCCTGGTTGGCGATCCGCTCGTCGAGCGTCGGCGGCTCGAAGAAGACCGCGAACGGCGTGTCGTCCTGGAGCGCGTCGAGCGCCTGCAGGTCCGGCACGCCGCAGTCGGCCAGGCCGTCGGTGGTGAACACGACCGAGCCCTCCTCCGCCAGCGGCTCGGCCAGCCGCGGCGGGAGCGCCTCGTGCGCCGAGACGACGTCGACCGCCCACAGGATCGCGTCGTCGTCCGGCCACGACGCCGTCGCGAAGTGCAGCGCCACCAGCGGCGAGAACGTCCAGTCGAGCAGCCGCGTCGGCAGGCCGTGGTGCTGGCCGAGCGCCAGCCAGTCCCACGTCGTCGGGCCCGGCGCCGCCTTGTGCGCGTACTTGCGGAAGTTGCGGATGAGGTGCCGCTCGAGCCTCGCGTAGTCGCCCTCCAGCCGCGCGAGCGAGGACACGTTCGAGTACGTCGCCCGTGCGAGGCCGCGGAAGACGAGCGTGGGCCGCGGGTGCCCGGCGTGCCGGCACCAGCTCGCGTCGCTGGTCGCGTCGTCCAGCTCGCGCCACGTCCCGACCGTCTCGATCCTGACCACGGGCAGCGGCCTGCCCCGCGCGGAGCCGTGCCAATCGCGAGCGGCGGCTCAGCGGTGGTGCTCGACGATGCGGCGCAGGAGCCGCTCGAGCTTCTCGCGCTCGGCCCGGGTCAGCGGCGCGAAGAGCTCCTCCTGCGCGGCGTCCACGACGACGCTCAGCTCCTCCATCCGCAGCCGGCCCGCCTCGGTGAGGCGGATGACGTTGCGGCGCCGGTCCTGCTCGTCGCGCTCGCGCATGAGGAACCCGGCCGCGGCCAGCTCGTCGATCAGCGCGGACATGTCGCTGCGGTCGATCATCATCTGCCGGCCGAGGTCGGCCTGGCTCGCCGCGCCGAGGTCGTCGACCGCGAGCATCAGCAGGTACTGGTCCCGCCGCGCGCCCGCCTCCGCGAGCCGCTGGCCCACGACGCGCCGCGCGCGCAGGCCCGACTGGTTGAGCAGCCAGCTCCCGAGCTTCCGCAGCCGCTCAGGCGCGACGACGCTCTCCACCTCCGACATCGCGGATGCAGGCTATCCGGCGACCACTCGGCGGACCACGCGCAGCACGCGGTCGAACGCGCCCCGCTGCAGCCGCCCCGCCGTGTCGCACGCGGTGTGGCGGCAGGCGTCGTCGGGCACGCCGAGCTTCATCGCGGGCAGCCCGGCCAGCTCGAACTCGCGGTGGTCCGAGTTGCCGCTGCCGGTGTCGGCGACCCACCGGACGGCGACGTTCGCGGCGTCGGCGCGGGTGAGGAGCGCGCGCTCCACGCGCGGGCGCGGGGCGGCGACCGGCGAGCGGAGCCAGAACGACGTGCCCCGCCCGACCTCGTCGAGCGACAGCGCGAACCGCAGGTCGTCCGCGCGACCGAGGCGCTTGACGCGGCGCACGAGCGCGAGCGCGCCGAGGTGGTCGTCGCGGCCCGTGTAGATCCGCTCCTCCGCGCCCGTCGCGACGAGCCACACGTCGCAGGCCGGCTCGGCCGGAAGCCGCGTGGCGAGCGCCGCCAGCGTCGCGATGCCCGACGCGTTGTCGTCCGCGCCGGGCGCCGGCGGCACCGTGTCGCTGTGCGCCATGAGGATCTGCAGGCAGTCCGCGGGCGTGTCGCGGATGCCGAGCACGTTGCGCGAGCGGCCCTTGCCCGGGACGGTGAACGTGTCGGTGGCGAGGCGCAGGCCGGCACGGCGGAAGCGCGCGACGACGCGCTCCTGGGCGCGGCGTTCGGCGGCGGACGCGGCGGGGCGTGGGCCGGCGAGGGCGATGGAGCGGGCGAGGCGGTACGCGTCCTCCCCGGCCGAGGTCTGCGCGGCGGCGGTGGAGGGCGCGAGGAGGAACGCCGTGAGAGCGAGCGCGAGCAGGCGGGGCATGCGCCGCGGACCTTACGGACTGCGCCCGGCGACGGCGGATGACCGCGCTCGCGCCAGGGGAACGGAACCTGGACGAATGTCCGGTACCGGCATCTTGATGCCCTGCTTATGGTTCGCCGCCTTGCCGCTGGCGCTGGAACACGCGCCGGTGAGCTGGGCAGCTTGCAGCGGCTCGGGCTTTCTCCGGGGCCCGAGTCGCTGCCGCCCGCGCTCCTAGGCCTTGGCTGCCGCCTTCGCCGCGCGCGCCGCGGCCTTCTGCGCGCGCTTGTTCGCCTGGTACTCCGCGAGCGCCTCGGGCGAGTCGACCGCGCCGAGCGTCGGGTAGTCGGGGACGAGCGGCTCGGCGATCGCGACGCCGTACTGCTTGGCGAGCAGGGTCGCGACCGCGTCGACCTTCATCGTGCCGAAGCCCGGCAGCGCGGCGAGGTTCGCCTTCAGCTCCTCCGGCGTCGACGCGTCCTTCCACACGCGCGCGGCGTCGCCGTCGTAGGTCTCGTCGATGTAGGCCGCCAGCTCGCGGACGCGCTTGGCCATCGAGCCGGGGAAGCGGTGGATCGCGGGACGCTCGCGGAAGACCGGCTCGAGGTCGACGGACGCGATCTGCGCCGCCTCCAGCCCGCCGAGGCGCTGCTTGAGCGCGAGCGGCCCGGAGAAGGCCTTCTGGACGGTGACCTGCTGGTCGAGCGCGAAGCCGATCAGCAGCGCGAGCGGGTCCTGCGCGATGAGCGCGTTGGCCTCGTCGTCTTCGGTGTAGGGCAGGCGGTCGACCATGCGCCGGATCCTACGCGCCGGTCAGCAGGTGATCTCGTCGTACGCCGCGACCGGCGTGAAGCCCGCGGCGACGAGCCAGTCGTCGAGGGCGTTGCCGAGCCGCTCGCGCACCGCGGTGTCGAAGACCCCGCCGAACCGCTCGGTCGCCGCCGCGACGTCGAGGCGGACCTGGCTGAGCACGGTCTCGCGGCGGGCTCCGTCCTTCAGCGCCCGCGCGGCACGGACGACGATCCGCCGCACCGCCGCGTTCCCCGCCGTCGTCGCTACGCCGTAGAAGCGCGGGATCGTGCGCGGCCAGGGTCGGCGGCGCCCGCGCTTCTCCGGCTGGGCGACCGGCCCGAGGTCGGCGGCGAGCGTCCGGCCGTCCGGTGACCACAGCAGCGCGCGGACCTCGCGGTCGGCCGGCGCGACGAGCTCGCGCGGAGCGCCGCCGGGCGGTGCGAGCCCCACGCCCTGCTGCGGGGGCGAGCAGGCGTCACGCGCCCGCTGGACGACGTACGCGAGCGCCGTGCCGTCGCCGCTCCACCCCAGCCCCGCGAAGCCCTCGCCGCCGGGGACGAGATCGGCGAACCCGAGCACGTGGATGGCCGCCCCGTCCGCGACCGCGATGGCGCCGCCGGGGCTCCACGCCGCGTCGAGCAGCCACGCGTCGCGGCCCGCGTCGTACACCGTGGTCGCCGCGCGCGTCGCGAGGTCGAGCCGTACCACGCGCTCGTCGTCGACCACGACGAGCGCGGTCCCGTCGGGGGCGAACGCCTGGTGGGGCGGGAGCGGCTCCTCCCCGCGCCAGCGCAGCAGCTCGGCGCCTGTCGCGGTGTCGGACACGACCAGCCCGGAGCCGACGCCGATCGCGACGCGGGCGCCGTCGCGCGACCACGCGACCGTCGGCTCGATCCACACCCCCTCGCGCGCGACGGTGCCGGTCACGCGGCCGTCCGGCGCGCGCAGCTCGAGCCGGTGCGCGTCCGCGCCGGCCGCGACGGTGCGCTCGCCGGGGCCGATCGCGTAGGCGCGGTCGAGCTGGGGCGCCCGGCCGAGCGGCACACCCGCGCGGGAGACGCGCAGCGTGCGGCCGTCGCGGCGGACGAGCATGTGCGCGCCGGTCGCCGACCACGCGCGCAGGCGCGTGCCGTCGTCGCGCACCGGCGTGCCGGCGGGCGCGCCGGTCGCGGTGAGCAGGCGGACCGCGGCGGGCGCGGGCGCCGCGGCCAGCAGCGCAAGAGCGGCCGTAAGGAGGAGGAGCGTGACGTGACGTGCGGTCATCCGCGCAGCGCGCCGGCGTCATCGGCCAGCAGCGCGAGCGTTCCCCCGACCAGGCGGCCGTAAGCATCGAGCGCAAGGCGCAGCGCCGCCTCGGGCGAGTCCTCGTTGGGCGCGTGGGAGAGCGGCGGGTCGGACTGCGCGAAGAGCATCACGGTGGGCACGAGCCGCCCGATCTCGGTCGCGTCGTGGAGCGGCCCGGACGGGATCGGCGGCCCCTCACCGCCGCCCGCGCCGGCGACCGCCTCTACGGCGAGCTCGACCAGGTGCGGGTGGAACGGCGTCGGCGCCGCGCTGAACACGCGCTGCTCGGTCACCGTGCAGTCGAAGTCCGCCGCGGCGCTGCGGCACGCCGCCAGGCACTCGTCGAGCATCGTCGCGAGGGTCGCCGCGTCGAGATGGCGCAGGTCGAGCTTCAGCTCCGTCTCCCCCGCCACCGCCGTGATCACGCCCGGGGACGACACCAGCCCGCCGACGGTCGTCACGCCACCGTGGCGGATGCCGACCTGCCGGATCGCCAGCGCCGCCGTGGCCGCCGCCGCGAGCGTGTCGCGGCGCAGGTGCATCGGCGCCGAGCCGGCGTGCGCGGCCTGGCCGGTGAACCGGATCAGGTACCGCTCGTCGCCCTGCGTGCCGCTCACCGCCGACGCCAGCCGCCCCGCATCGAGCAGCACGGGGCCCTGCTCGACGTGGAGCTCCAGGTACGCGAGCGCCCCGTCGAGCGCACGACCGGCCTCGCCGCCGGCGGCGGCGTCGAGGTCCACCCCGCACGCGGCGAGCGCGTCGGTCAGCGTCACCCCGTCCGGGTCGCGCAGCTCCCGCACCTCGTCCGCGACGAGCGTCCCCGCGACCGCCGACGAGCCGAGCAGCGAGCGGCCGAACCGCGCGCCCTCCTCGTCGGCCCAGTCGACGAGCTTGACCGTCACGGGCGGCGGCTCCCCCGCGGCCGCCAGCGCCCGCAGCACGCCGAGCGCGCCCATCACGCCGAGCACGCCGTCGAGCCACCCGCCGCCGGGCACCGCGTCGATGTGGGAGCCGACGATCACGAACTCGGGCCGCGCCCCGGGGAGCGTCGCCCACAGGTTGCCCGCGACGTCGCGCTCGACCGTGACGCCCGCCACCTCCAGCAGCCGCTCGCGCAGCCACGCGCGCGCGGCCTCCCACTCGGGCGTCCAGGCCAGCCGCCGGGCGCCGCCGGCGCCCCCGAACCGGTCGTGCAGGGTCCGCAGGTCCGTAAGTACGCGGTCGATGTCGAGCTCCATGGCGCCCGCCACGGTACGGCGTTGCGCCGCCGGGCGGCTGAGACCCGCTGAGACGAACTCGGCACTGACGAGCGAGGGCCGGGCGGAGAGGCTCGCCCCATGCCCTCCCTCCGCACCATCGTCCCCCTCCTCCTCGCCGCCGCGCTGCTCCTCCCTGCCGCCGCGGACGCCGCCGACGTCAAGCGCTCGATCAAGGGCGCCGACCTCACGCTGACCGTGCCGGACGCCTGCACGGACGTCGGGCGCGTCACCCCGGCGCTCCTGACCGTGAAGATGAAGAAGAGCGCGACCTGGAAGGTGCGCTCGGTCGAGTGGCGCGTCGACGGGCGCCGCGTCGCGACCCGCTACAGCGCGCCGTACGACCTGCGCCTCGCCACCACCAGCTACGCGCCCGCGTCGACGCAGAAGCTCGAGGCGCGCGTGTTCACCGAGTGGGGCCAGAAGAAGCCGAAGGTGACGCTCACCTCGTCCATCCAGACCTGCTGACGCCCGCAGCGACCCGATGCGCCGGCGCGGCCACGCGCCGGCGCATGGGCGCGCCGCGCACGCGGGCCTACCCTCGTCGGCCATGACCGCGCCGCCCGCCGCCCCCGTCGCCCGCACCCCGTTCGGGACCACCCCCGGCGGCACGGCGGTCGACCGCTACGTCCTCGACGACGGCGCGGGCGTGCGCGTCTCGGTGCTCACCTACGGCGCGACGCTCCACACGCTCGAGGCGCCCGGGCGCGACGGCACGGCCGCCAACGTCGCGCTCGGGTTCGCCGAGCTCGACGGCTACGTCCGCGACACGACCTCGCCGGACGGCAGCGTCTACCTCGGCGCGACCGTCGGCCGCTACGCGAACCGGATCGGCGGCGGGGCCTTCACGCTCGACGGCGTCCGCCACGAGCTCCCCGCCGACCAGGACGCGAACACGCTCCACGGCGGGCCGCGCGGCTTCCACACCCGCGTCTGGGACGCCGAGCCGCTCGACGACGGCGCGGCGGTGCGCCTGACGGTCGTCAGCCCCGACGGCGACCAGGGCTTCCCGGGCGAGCTGCGCGCGAGCGTGACCTACCGCCTGCGCGGGGCCGCGCTCCACCTCGACTACGAGGCCACGACCGACGCGCCGACCGTCGTCAACCTCACGAACCACGCGTACTTCAACCTCGCCGGCGAGGGCAGCGGCTCGGTGCTCGGCCACGTCGCACGCCTCGCCGCGGCGCGGTACGTCCCGGTCGACGCGACGCTCATCCCCACGGGCCAGCTCGCGCCGGTCGCGGGGACGCCGCTCGACTTCACCGCGCCCACGCCGCTCGGCGCGCGCATCCGCGCCCCGCACGAGCAGCTCCTGCTCGCACGCGGCTACGACTTCACGTACGTGATCGACGGCGAGCCCGGCGCGCTGCGCGAGGCCGCTCACGTCGCCGAGCCCGACAGCGGCCGCACGCTCACGGTCCACACGACTGAGCCCGGCGTGCAGCTCTACACCGGCAACTTCCTCGACGGGACGCTGGTCGGGACGAGCGGCCGCACGTACCGCCAGAGCGACGGCTTCGCGCTCGAGACCCAGCACCTGCCCGACTCGCCCAACCGGCCGGCCTTCCCCTCGACCGTCCTGCGTCCGGGCGAGACGTTCCGCTCGACGACGGTCTACGCGTTCGGCGTGACGTCCTGACGCAGCTCGGCGAGCGGGCGGCGGCCGCGGGGGAGCACGCTCCGCTGCCCGGCCGGCGGCGCTGGACCGGGCCACCCGAGCGCGATCGCCGTCCGCACGCGCCACGGCGGTGACGGCAGGCCCGCGATCGCGGTCGCGCGCACGACGTTCCCGTCCGGGAAGAACGTGACCGGGCACGCCGCGAGCCCCAGCGCGTCCGCCGCCAGCAGCAGGTTCTGCGCCGCCCGCCCGCCGTCGAACTCCGCGTCCGCCCCGCCGTGCTCGTGGTCGAGCGCGAGCAGGACGACCACGGGCGCGTCCGCCAGGTGGTGCGCGTAGGCGCCGAGCCCCGCCAGCTCGGCCCGGATCGCCGCGTCGCGCACCACCGCGAAGCGCCAGGGCTGCCGGTTGCGCGCGCTGCCCGCCCACCGCGCCGCGTCGAGGACGGCGTCGACCTGCTCGTCCGTGACCGGCCGGGTGGGGTCGTAGGTGCGGCGCGCGCGAAGGGCGCGGAGGGCGGCGAGAACGCTCAGGCCACGCCCGCTTCCGCGAGCTTCGCGCCCATGCGTTCGGCGACGGCCATCAGGCCCGAAGCGGGCCGCAGCATGACGGTGAACTCGACGATCTGCCCGTCCGCGCCGGCGCGGATGAGGTCGAGCCCCTGCACCTGCCGGTCCCCCACGCGCGCCTCGAAGATCAGCGCATGCGTGCCGTCCTCGGCCGACAGCTCGTCGGTGTAGCGGAAGTCCTCGAAGACCGTGAAGACCGTGCGCAGGATCGTCTCGACCTTCGCGCGCCCCTCGTACGGCTTGAAGACCGCGGGGCTGCGGAACACGGCGTCGTCGGCCAGCAGCGCGACGGCCGCGTCGATGTCGCGCCGCTCGACGGCGGCGCGGAAGACGGGACCAGGAGCGGACATGGCGGCGAACCTACCTGACCGCGCCCGACCGGGACGTCCGCGGTCCCGCCGGCCGCGCGCGCGTGGCGTGCCTGCTCGACCACAGCGTCCCTGGCCCCGTTCTGCGCGGCTCGGCTACGCCATGCGCGCGGCTCCGCGCCGGATCGCCTCGCGGATGCGCGGGTACGTGCCGCATCGGCACACGTTGCGGATCGCGTCGAGGTCGGCGTCGGTGACCTCCCGGCCCTCCGCGCGCAGCTCGTGGACGAGCGCCGTCGCCTTCATGATCTGCCCCGGCTGGCAGTAGCCGCACTGGGCGACGTCCTGCTCCAGCCAGGCCTCCTGCATCGGGTGCAGCCCGTCGCCGGGGACCGTCGCGGCGAGGCCCTCGATCGTTGTCAGCTCGTCGGTCGGCTGCAGCTGGCCGACCTCGACCGTGCAGACGGTGACCGCCTTGCCGTTGACGTGGCACGTGCAGGCGCGGCAGACGCCGCCGGCGCAGCCGTACTTGGGACCGGTCACGCCGAGCAGGTCGCGCAGGACCCACAGCAGGCGGACGTCGCTCTCGACGTCGACGCTGACGGGACGGCCGTTGAGGATGAAGCGGTGCGTGGGCATGGGTCAGTCCTGGACGTCGAGGCCGTCGGAGCGCTGGGGTGGCAGCGGCGGGACCGTCGGCTGCGGCTCGAAGCCGAGGTCGGGCCGGTCGTGGAGGATCGGGAACCGCGTGGGCATCACGCCGGTCGCGGCCCAGTACGCGTTGGCGGTGGCGGCCATCGCGGCGGCGACGCCCAGCTCCCCCACGCCGCCGGGCTCGTCGGTCGTCGCGGGCAGCACGTGGACGTCGACGCGCGGCGGGACGTTCCACTGACGCAGGTAGAAGGCGTTGTCCCAGCTGCCTTCGAGGAAGTGGCCGTCCCGCAGGTGGAGGGAGAACGTGAGCGCGTGGGCGATGCCGTCGAGCGCGCCGCCCATGATCTGCGCCTCGACGCCGAGGACGTTGACCGGCTTGCCGACGTCCACGACGTAGGTGAGCCGGGTGACGCGCGGCCCGGTCAGCGCGTCGCGGACCTCGCGGTTCACCGTCTCCGGGCGGCAGTCGATCTCCGCCACGCACGCGACGCGGCCCTTGTACTCGGCGTGGGTCGCGACGCCCCGGCCGAACCCGGGCGGCAGCGGCTCGCCCCACCCCGACTCGGCCTTCACGCGTGCGAGCACGGCCTTCGTGCGCTCGTCCTTGGCCAGCTCGAGGCGCAGCTGGAGCGGATCCTTGCGCAGCTCCCGCGCGACCTTGTCGAGCACGACCTCGCGCGCGGTCGTGACGTCGGGGCCGTAGACGTTGCGGGTGCTCGACGTGTTGAACGTGTCGTGGCGGTAGATCTCGCTGAGCAGCGGCTGGCCGATGCCGGTGTCGTACGGGTTGAGGACCGTCAGGTAGAAGAGCGCCGAGCTGAAGCCGGCGAAGTTGACCAGCGGGAGCTTGGAGGCCATGCTCGTCAGCAGCTCGCCGAGGCCGTGCGTGTAGTCGGTCTGGACGCCGGCGTGGCGCTGGTCGAGCGACGTGATCGTCCTCCCGGTGAGCACCGCGCGGGTGCGGCTCTTGGCCATCGGGTGGACGCGCCCGTGACGGAACGAGTCGGTGCGGTGCCACTGGAGGCGGACGGGCCGCCCGACCGCCTTGCTCACCGCGGCGGCCTCGAACGCGGCGTCGGCGAAGAGGCGGCGCCCGAACGAGCCGCCGCCCTCGACGACGTGCGCGGTGACCCGGCTCTGCGGGAGGCCCAGCATCGCCGCGATGCCCTGCTGGGCGTGGATCGGGGACTTCATCGCCGACCAGATCTCGGCGCGGTCCGCGCGCACGTCGGCGACGGCCGTGTTGGTCTCCAGCGGGTCGCCCGGCCGGAAGTGGAACGTGAAGTCGGCCTGCACCTTCCTGCCAAGGAGGCCGAGCGGCGGGAGGGGGAGCAGGGCGCGCGTGAGGTCGCGCTCGACGTCCGCGTCGGACTTGCCATCGACCGTGCCGGCCGACCAGCGCACCTTCAGCGCGCGGATCGCGTCGATGCACTGGCCGAACGTGCGCGCGCAGACCGCGACGCCGCCCTGGACGTACTTCGTCTTCGGGATCAGCGCGACGTGCTCGACGCCGGGCATCGCGCGCACCTCAGCCTCGTTCTCGATCGCGAGGGCGCGCGCGTTGATCGTGGGCGCGCGGCACAGCATCGCGCAGGTCACGTCCGGGATCTGGAGGTCCATCGCGAACTGCTTCTCGCCCGTGACGGCGGCGCGGGCGTCGGTGCGCGGGACGCGGGTGCCGGTGAGCCGCAGCTCCCGTGCGTCCTTCAGCCGCGGCTCGCCGCCGGCCACGACCGTTCGCCCCACCGCCGCCTCCCGGGCGAGGTCGGCGTACGCGACGCGGGTGCCGTCCGGCGCGACCACCGCGCCTGCCTCGGTGCGCAACGTGTCGGCGCTCGTGCCAAGCCTGGCCGCCGCCGTGGCGACGAGCCGCGCCCGGGCGGTCGCGGCGGCGAACCGGAGCGGCTCGTACATCGCGAACGTCGTGTTCGACGCGCCGGTGAGCTGGTTGAACAGCAGCTCGGGCCGCGCGGGCGCGAGCGTCACGTGGACGCGGTCGAGCGGGAGGTCGAGCTCGTCGGCGATGACGATCGCCGTCGACGTCGTGATCCCCTGCCCGACCTCGGCCCGCGGCAGCGCGAACGCCGCGTCGCCCTCCGGCGTGATCTCGACCTTCAGCAGCCCCATCGTCGGCAGCGCCGCGAGCGTCAGCACGTCGCTGAGGTCCGCGACGTCGGTCACGCCGACGTTCGGCACCTGCGCCTCGGCGGCCTCCTCCGGCTCCAGCCACCGCGCCCCGGCGACCAGCGTCGGCGCGGCGACCAGGTACCCGATCATCCGCCGCCGCGTGAACCGCGCACCGCGCTCCGGCGCGCGCACCTCTCCTGCCACGACCCCTCCCCTGCTCGCTCCCGCCGGGCTCCCGACCCGGCTTGACACGGTGTCAAGACCCTACACGTCACCACGAGCGGCGCGGCGCCGCACCACCTTCCGGAGTGGTGCGGCGCTGGTCTGGCCATCCTACCTCCCGCCGGTGACGGTGAAGGAGGCGGTGAGGTCCTTGGCCTGCGAGCTGGAGCCCGCGAAGACCTGGATCTCGCCCGGCTCCACCACGAAGCGGCCGGTGTTGTCGTGGAAGCCGACGTCGTCGCGGTCGAGCCGCCAGGTCACCGTCTTCGACTCGCCCGGCTCGAGCGTCACGCGCTCGAAGCCGCGCAGCCGGCGCACCGGCTGGGACAGCGAGGCGACCGGGTCGCGCAGGTAGAGCTGCGGGACCTCGTCGCCCTTGCGCGAGCCGGTGTTCTTCACGTCGATCGACACCGTGATCGAGCCGCGTCGCGCGTCGAGGGCCGTGCCGCTGAGGCGCAGGTTCGACAGCGCGAACGACGTGTAGCTCAGGCCGTGGCCGAACGCGTAGAGCGGCTCGCAGCTGAGGATGTCGCGGTAGCGCGAGTTGTACTTCTGCGACACGTCGCACGGGCGGCCGGTCGGCTCGTGGTTGTAGTAGATCGGGACCTGGCCGACGCTGCGCGGGAACGTCACCGGCAGCTTGCCGCCTGGGTTGACCTTCCCGAACAGGACGTCCGCGAGCGCGTTGCCGGCCTCGACGCCCGGGAACCACGCCTGGAGGATCGCCGGCGCCTTCGCGTGGACGGCCGACAGGTCGAGCGGGCGGCCGCTGAACACCACGACCGCCACCGGCTTGCCGGTGGCGACGATCGCGTCGACCAGCGCCTGCTGCTTGCCGGGCAGCGTGATGTCCGAGCGGACCTCGGCCTCGCCGCTCTGCCCGCGCACCTCACCCACGGCGAGGATCACCTGGTCGGCGGCCTGGGCCTTCGCCACCGCGTCCGCGAAGCCGTCGGTCGACGCGCATTCGTTCGCCGGGTCGTAGCGGTCGGCGTCGACCATCTTGCAGCCCTCGGCGAACGTCACGCTCCCCGTCGCCTGGCCCTTGACGCCGGTCAGCAGCGACACGACGTCCTCGTCGCGTCCGCGGCCCCACCACGGCCCGAGCATGTCGTGCTGGTTGTCGCCCAGCGGCCCGATGACCGCGGTCGACTTGCCGGCGTCGAACGGCAGCGTGGCGCCCTCGTTCTTCAGCAGCACCGCGCTGCGCGAGGCGGCGTTGCGGGCGGCCGCGCGCGACTCGGGCTCGAGCTGCGCCTCCTCCGCCTTCGCCACGTCGACGTACGGGTTGTCGAACAGGCCGGCGCGGAACTTGATCCGCAGGATGCGGCGGACCGCGTCGTCCAGGCGCCGCATCTCGACCTGCCGGTTCTGCACGAGCTGGCGGCCGAAGTCGCGGAAGTTCGTGCTCACCATCTCCTGGTCGACGCCGGCGTTGAGCGCCTGCGCGGCCGCCTGGGGACCGTCCGCCGCGACGCCGTGGCCGCACGGACCCGTGTCGGGGTTCTTCGGCGGGCACGCGCGCAGCTCCGCCACCGCGGTGTAGTCGGACTCGGTGAACCCGTCGAACCGCCACTCACCGCGCAGGATGTCGGTGAGGATGTGGCGGTCCGCGCAGCCCGGGACGCCGTTGATGGCGTTGAACGAGCACATCACGGTGTCCGAGCCCGCGTCGATCGCGGCCTTGAACGGCGGCAGGTAGACGTCGCGCAGGCGCCGCTCGGACATGTCGGTCGTGTTGTAGTCGCGGCCGCCCTCGGGCTCGCCGTACGCGGCGATGTGCTTGACGCTCGTGACGACCTTGTCGGGCCTTGAGTAGTCGCCGCCCTGCGCGGCCTTCACGCGCGCGGCGGCCATGACGGAGCCCAGGTACGGGTCCTCGCCGTTGCCCTCGGAGATGCGGCCCCAGCGCGGCTCGTGCGAGACGTCGACCATCGGGCTGTAGATCTGCTTGATCCCGACCGCGGCGGACTCCATCGCGCCGATCCGGTGGTCGTCGGCGGCGACGCTCGGGTCGAAGCTCGCGGCGGTGCCGAGCGGGATCGGGAAGATCGTCCGGTAGCCGTGGATCGTGTCGTACGCGAAGAGGATCGGGATCTTCAGCCGCGTCTGCTCGACCGCGATCCTCTGGAAGTGGTTGATCTTCTCGGGGTCGGTGAGGCTGAACACCCCGCCGACGCCCTTCTTGGCCTCGTCGTCGTTGATCTGCCCGTCGCTGAGCAGCGTGACCTGCTGGAGCTTCTCGTCGAGCGTCATCTGCCGCAGCAGCCGGTCGACCTTCCGCTCGACGTCGCCGCCTGCCGGGTGCCGCGCGCTCTGCAGCGCGGCCTCGTCGCTCGCCTCGTCACCGGCGATGACCGCGCCGGCCCCGAGCGCACCGCCCGTCGCCGCGATCCCCACGATCGCGGCCAGGAGCCGTCCCCTTCGACCCATGTCTCTCTCCCCTGTCTCGCGCGCGGCCTCCCGAGCCACGCGCCCCTCCCCTCCCCCCGCGCGGCTCGACGCAAACGCCGCGTCCTGGTACGGTCGGTGGCAGGTGAGTTGATGACTGCCGCCACGGAACACGCCACGTCGCGCCGCCCGGCCTAACGCCCGGGCCCTTCGCGCGACCCCGTCTTCCGTCTCTTCATCTCTCACCCTTGGAGGTCCCGCTTGTCGCGCGACCAGCGCATGGGTGCCCGGCGCCGTGGCCCGAGCACCTTCCGATGTCTCAACTGCGGGCTCGACGTCCCCATGGACGCCCCGGGCACCGCGCACCGCAACCACTGCCCCACCTGCCTGTGGAGCCGGCACGTCGACGACGTGCCCGGCGACCGCGCCGCGGAGTGCGGCGCGGCCATGGACGCGATCGGCGTGACGGCGCGCGCGGACGGCGAGTGGCAGCTCGTCCACCGCTGCCGCGCCTGCCGGACGGTGCACCTGAACCGCATCGCGGGCGACGACAACCCGCTCGCCCTGATGCGGCTCGCGGTGCAGCCGCTCGCGCAGCCGCCGTTCCCGCTCGAGTGGCTCGCCCGCTGACGCCCCGGCGTCGCCCGCGCCCCGGCCGCCGTGCCGGGGCGCGAGCCCGCCTCGCGTCCGGATGAGCGCATGAGACTTGCATGAGAGACGCCGCTCGCGCGCGTGCCGTGCTCGCTGTGCGGGCAGGCAGCGGTCCACCATGCACCGACCGCTCACCGTCGCGGCCCTCACGCTCGGGCTGCTCGCCGCCGGCGCCGGCCCGGCCGCCGCCAAGCCGTTCGACCTCTGGACCGCGGCCGCCTACTCCCCCGGCAAGGCGCACGCCTACGGGGAGATCGAGCTCCACTCCTACGGCGTCACGGTGACCGGGCGCCTCAACGACGTCTGCCCCGCGGACGGCCACGGCGCGTACCTGAAGGCCATCGCGGCGCTCGACAACGGCGCCAAGCGGACGGTGGCGGCGAAGGACACGACGACGTGCAAGAACGCGCAGGGCGTCGACGTGAACCTCCACATCACCGTGCCGGACGGCCGCACGATCAGGCACGTGCGGCTGCACCTGTACGAGTACGACGCCGAGCGCAACGCGATCGCGGACACCGCCGACAAGCGCTTCACGCCGTAGGACCGGGAGGAACGAGAGCCATGCACCGCACCCCCACGCTCACCGCGCTCGCTGCCGCTGCCGGCCTCGCCGCAGCCGCGGCCACACCCGCCGCCCAGGCCGCGCCCATCACCCGCTCGTTCGACTTCAAGACCGGCGTGATGGTCACCGACGGCCGCGCCCACACGTGGGGCACCGTCACGTTCACCGCGCGCAAGGCGACGCTGACCGGCCGCCTCAACGACCTCTGCCCCGGCGACGGCGACGGCGCCTACCTGTGGATGCGCGTCCTGCTCGACGACGGCACCGAGCGCTCGTTCTACGCCAAGGACACCAACGGCTGCAAGGACCCGGACGGCGTCGCGATCTCCCTCAGCGTCTCCGGTGGCGGCGGCGTCCGCGGGATCGGCCTGTACCTCAGCGAGAAGGACGCCGACAAGAGCAGCCCGACCGGCACAGACCAGCCCGCCTACCTCTACGTCGACAACCCGCGCCGGTGAGCGGCGCGCGCACGCGGCGAGCGATGAGTTGCGGCCGCAGGCGGAGTCTGTGCTCACATGGAACTTCCACCTGTCGTCTCTGCCCAGGAGTGGGAGGCCGCGCGCGCGGCGCTGCTCGTCAAGGAGAAGGAGCTCACGCGCGCGCGTGACGCGCTCGCCGCCGAGCGCCGCCGCATGCCGCGTCTGGCCGTCACCAAGCCCTACCGCTTCGAAGGTCCGGACGGCCGCGCGTCGTTCGTCGACCTGTTCGCGGGCCGCCGTCAGCTCGTCGTGTACCGCTTCTTCTTCGAGCCCGGCGTCAAGGGCTTCCCCGACCACGGGTGCCCGGGCTGCTCGTTCCTCGCCGACCAGATCGCGCACCTCGCGCACCTCAACGCCAAGGACACCACGCTCGTCTTCGTCTCCCGCGCCCCGCAGGAGGACATCGCCCGCCTGAAGGCGCAGTTCGGGTGGGAGCAGATCCCGTGGTACACGCTCACCGACGACTTCGACGCCGACCACGGCGTCGGCGAGTGGCACGGCACCAACGCGTTCCTGCGCGACGACGACGGCGACGTCTTCCGCACGTACTTCGTCAACTCGCGCGGCGACGAGGCGATGGGCTCGACGTGGTCGTTCCTCGACATCACCGCCCTCGGCCGGCAGGAGGAGTGGGAGGACTCGCCGCCCGGCTACCCGCAGACCGCGCCGTACGGCTGGTGGCGCCTGCACGACCGCTACGACCAGGAGGCGGCCCCCGTGGGCTGACCAGGGAGTCCCCCGGGCGGCACGGCGCCGCGGCCGCGGCACCGTCCGCCCATGTCCACCATCGCAACCACCACGTAGCGGAGCGCCGCCATGCAGCTCTACTTCATCCGCGGCGCTGCCGCCCTCGTCTGGGCGGTCCTGTTCGCCACGACGTCCGACGATCTGACGGCGACCACCGGCGTCCTGCTCGTCCTGTACCCGCTCATCGACCTCGTCGCCTCGCTCATCGACGCGCGCACGCGCACGGGCGCGGCCCGCGATCTGCTCCGGTTCGACGCGGGTGTGAGCGCGCTCGCCGCGGTCGCGCTGGCCATCGCCGCACCGGCACGATCGCCGACGCGCTCGCCGTCTTCGGCGTCTGGGCGGTGGTGACCGGCGTCGCCCAGGTCCTCGTGGCCCGCCGGCTGCGCGCCCAGCAGGGCCGCCAGCTCCCGATGCTGATCGCGGGCGGGCTGTCCGTGCTCGTCGGCGCGTTCTACTTCGGCACCGCGCTCGGCGACGACCCCAAGCTCGACGTCCTCAGCGTCTACGCGGCGGGCGGCGGTGCGTGGTTCGTCCTGCAGGCGGCGCTGCTGCAGCGCCGGCGGCGGCTGCGGCTCGTGCCCGCCGAGGTCACGCGGTGAGCGGGCGCGCCAGCGTCCGGGGCTAAGACATGACACGGCCGTGCGATGTCGGGCCCGCCACGGGCTGCGAGCGTCGCCGGCATGTCCCTCGCGACCCTTCCCCACCGGCCGCTCCGCGGGCGCGACCGCGAGCGCGAGCAGCTCGACGGCCTCCTCTCCACCGTGCGCGGCGGCGCCAGCCAGGTGCTCGTCGTGCGCGGGGAGATGGGCGTCGGCAAGACCGCGCTCCTCGACGGGCTGTGCGATCGCGCGACCGGCCTGCGGGTCGCGCGCGCGACGCCCGTGGGGTCGGAGATGGAGCTCGCCTACGCGGGCCTGCACCAGCTCTGCGCGCCCGTGCTGGACCGGCTCCGCCGTCTGCCCGCCCCGCAGGCCGAGGCGCTCGAGGTCGCGTTCGGCCTGCGCTCCGGCGCCGCGCCGGACGGCTTCCTCGTCGGGCTCGCCGCGCTGACGCTCCTCTCCGACCTGGCCGAGGAGCGCCCGCTGCTGTGCGTCGTCGACGACGCGCAGTGGCTCGACCGGCCGTCCGCGCGGGCGCTCGGCTTCGTCGCCCGGCGCCTCGCCGCGGAGCCGGTCGGGCTCGTCTTCGCGGTGCGGGAGCCAGGCGCCGACCAGGAGCTGGCCGGGCTGCCCGAGCTGCGGCTCCACGGCCTCGGGGACGCCGACGCCCGCGCGCTCCTCGCATCGGCGGTGGCGGGCCCGCTCGACGAGCGCGTCGTGGACCGGCTCGTCGCCGAGACGCGCGGCAACCCGCTGGCGCTGCTCGAGCTGCCGCGCGGCCTGACGCCCGCCGAGATGGCCGGCGGGTTCGGCGTCGCGGGCGGGCCGGGCGGCGCGGCGATGGTCGGGCGGATCGAGGAGAGCTACGCCCGGCGGCTCGCGGCGCTGCCGGACGACACGCGGCTGCTGCTGCTCGTGGCGGCGGCGGACCCGCTCGGTGACCCGGTGATCGTGCTCCGTGCGGCGGCGCTGCTCGGCGTCGGCGCGGCGGCGTCGGGCCCGGCGGCCGCGGCGGGGCTGGTGGAGCTGAGCGGCTACGCGCGGTTCAGCCACCCGCTCGTGCGCCGCGTGGTGTACGAGGCCGCTTCGTTGCCGGAGCGCCAGCGCGCGCACGGGGCGCTGGCCGAGGCGACCGACCCGCGGACCGATCCGGACCGCCGCGCGTGGCACCGCGGCCTGGCGACCGCCGGGCTGGACGCGGAGGTCGCGGCGGAGCTGGAGCGCTCGGCGGCGCGGGCGCAGGCGCGCGGCGGGCTGGCGGCCGGGGCGGCGTTCCACAGCCGCGCGGCGGAGCTGACCCCGGAGCCGGCCGACCGGGCGCGGCGGGCGCTGGCGGCGGCGCAGAGCACGCACGAGGCGGGCGCGCCGGAGGCCGCGCTGGGGATGCTGGCGCTGGCCGAGGCCGGGCCGCTCGCCGAGGTCGACCGCGCGCGGGCCGAGCTGCTGCGCGCGCAGATCGCCTACGTCTCCACGCGCGGGCGCGAGGCGCCCGCGCTGCTGCTGCACGCCGCGCGGCGGCTCGCCCCGCTCGACGCGGCGCTCGCCCACGAGACGTCCCGCGACGCGTTCCTCGCCGCGCTGTCAGCCGGCTCGCTCGCGCCCGGCGGGACGGTCCACACCGTCGCCGAGGCGGTGCTGGCCGCGCCCCGCGCCGCCGCCGGCACGCCCGACGGCCTGCTCGCAGGGCTCGCCTTGCTCGCCACCGACGACATGGCCGCGGCCGCGCCGGCGCTGCGCACCGCGGTGGCGGCCGAGGCCGCCGCGCCGCCCAGCTCCGACCCGGCGGCGCTCCAGGGGTTGCGGCTCGCGTGCGTCGCCGCTCGCGCGCTCGGGGACGCGGCCGCGTGGGACGTGCTGTCGGAGCGGCAGCTCACGCTCGCACGGACGGCCGGCGCTCTGTCCCAGCTCCCGCCCGCGCTGGTCGAGCGGTTCAGCGTGAAGCTCATGCAGGGCGACCTGCCCGCGGCGCTGTCGCTGGCCGCCGAGGCCGACGCGGTGATCGACGCGACCGGCGCGCCGCCGTCGCTCAACCGCGCGGTGTGGCTCGCCGCGTGGCGCGGGCGCGACGACGAGGCGCTCGGGCTGATCGACGCGCGCCGCCGCGAGGTCACGCGCCGCGGCGAGGGCCAGTGGCTGATCGCGACCGAGTGGCTGAGCGCGCTGCGCCTCAACGGCCTGGGCCGCTACGACGAGGCGCTCGCCGCGGTGCAGGACGTGTCGGGCCACCCGCTCGACATCGGCCTCGCGCTGTTCGTGCTGCCCGAGGTCGTCGAGGCCGCGGTCCGCAGCGGCCGGCGGAAGGAGGCGCTGGCGCCCGCGCGCCGGCTGCGCCGCCTGGCCGACGCGGCGGGCACCGACTGGGCGCTCGGGCTCGCGGCCCGCAGCGACGCGCTGCTGGCCGAGGGCGACGACGCGGACGCGCGCCACCGCGAGGCGCTCGCGCGGCTGGAGCGGACCGGTGTCCGCTCCGCCGTCGCCCGCGCGCACCTCGTCTACGGCGAGTGGCTGCGGCGCGAGCGGCGGCGGGCGGCGTCGCGCGAGCACCTGCGCCGCGCCCACGAGCTGTTCGCCGACGTGGGCGCCGAGGGGTTCGCCGAGCGCGCCCGCCGCGAGCTGCTCGCGACCGGCGAGACCGTCCGCCGCCGCGGCCACGCCTCGCGCGACGACCTCACGGCGCAGGAGTCGGAGATCGCCCAGCTCGCCGCGGGCGGCCAGACCAACCCGGAGATCGCCGCGCAGCTCTTCCTCAGCCCGCGCACCGTGGAGTGGCACCTGGGGAAGGTGTTCGGCAAGCTCGGGGTCGCGTCGCGCAAGGAGCTGGCGGGCGCGCTCGCGCCGCGGTGAGCGGGCGGCCGGACGGGCGGGCGGCCGGGCGACCGGGCGGCCGGGCTCAGATCAGCCAGACGTCGGCGACGACGCAGGCCGCGCCCGCCACGGCGGCGGCCGCGAGAAGGACGGAGGCGAGCACGCGCCGGCGCCGCTCGACGCCGGGCAGCCGGTCGGCCGGGTCCGGGTCGCCGCGCCAGGGCGGGGCGCCGGCGATGGGGTCGTAGTCGTTCATGGCGCACACGGTGCCGCGCCGGGCGCGCGCTTCCGCCCGGGCAAGCCCCTGGTCTGCGGCCCGGGCGGCGACGGCAACTCCACGGGAAGCTTTCGGTAACTCCCGCGGCGGAGCATCGCCACCATGGCTATCTCCTCCGACTCCCACGCCGCGCTCCGCGACCGGTTCGGCGACGCCGTCCTGTTCCGCGGCGACGCCGGCTACGACGAGGCGCGCCGCGTGTGGAACGGCGTCATCGACCGCCGGCCCGCGGTCATCGCCCGCTGCGCCTCGACCGAGCACGTCGTCGCGGCGCTCGCCTACGCCCGTGAGCAGGGCCTCGCGATCGCCGTCCGCGGCGGCGGCCACAACGTCGCCGGCACCGCCGTCATCGACGACGGGCTCGTGATCGACCTCTCGCCCATGCGGCGCGTCCACGCCGACCCGGTCCGCGCCGTGGCGACCGTCCAGGCCGGCGCGACGTGGGGCGAGGTCGACGCCGTGACCGTCCCGCACGGCTTCGCGGTCCCGGGCGGCGTCGTCTCGTCGACCGGCGTCGCGGGCCTCGCGCTCGGCGGCGGCTACTCGCACCAGCGCCGGCGCGACGGCATGACGATCGACAACATCGTCTCCTGCAAGGTCGTGCTGGCCGACGGCTCGGTCGTGCGCGCCAGCGAGCAGGTCAACGCCGACCTCTTCTGGGCGCTCCGCGGCGGCCGCGCGCCGGTCGGCGTGGTGACCGAGTTCGAGCTCCGCATGCACCCGGTCCGGGACGAGATGCTGAGCATGCTCGTCACGTACCCGCTCGACGCGATCGACGAGGTGTGCGACCGCTACCGCGAGCTCGTCGCCGACGCGCCGGACGAGCTGTCCACCGCGCTGCTCGTCTGGACGATCCCGCCCATCCCGGGCCTGCCCGAGGAGCTCGTCGGCCAGCCGTTCGTCGGCATCGCCGGCCTGCACATGGGGTCGGTGTCCGAGGGTGAGGAGGCGTGCGCGCCGTTCCGCTCGATCACGACGCCGCTCGTCGACCTCACGCACCCGACGGGCTACCTGGAGGAGCAGCAGGCGCTCGACCCGCTGTTCGCCGACGGCCAGCGCTACTTCTGGAAGTCGCTCTACACGAACGACCTCTCCGACCGCGCGCTGGAGATCATCAAGCGCCGCTCGATGGAGGCGCCGTCGCCCCAGACGCTGATGATCATCCGCCACCTCGGCGGCGCGATGGGCCGCGTGGCGGCGGACGCGACCGCGTTCGGCGCCCGCGACGCGCAGTTCCTGGTCTCGATCGACTCGACGTGGCAGCAGCCGGCCGACGACGAGGCGAACATCGCGTACACGCGGGCGTTCTACGACGAGCTCCTCCCGTGCTCGGACGGCAGCTCGTACGTGAACTTCTCCTCCGACGGCGGCGACGCGCCGCCGGACCGCGTCCAGGCGATCAAGGCCAAGTACGACCCGGACGGCGTCCTGTAGCTCAGTCCGCCGTGGCGGCGAGCGCGGCGGCGAGCTGCGAGCGCGACGTGATGCCGAGCTTGCGGTAGGCGCCGGAGAGGTGGCCCTCGACGGTCTTCTCCGTCACGAACGAGGCCTGGGCGATCTCGCGGTTGCTCAGGCCCGAGGCGGCCTGCTCGGCCGTCCGGCGCTCGGCCGGCGTCAGCCCGGAGGCGCCGCGCGCGCGGGCGCGGCGGGGGCGGGCGCCCGCCGCGAGCGCCGCCTCCGCCGCCGCCTCGGCCAGCGGCGCGGCCTCGTGCTCCTCCGCGAGCGCCCGCGCCTCCTGCAGCGCCTGCCGCGCCCCCGGGGCGTCGCCGCGCGCGTGGCGGAGCCGGCCGAGGCCAAGCAGCGCCTCCGCGCGCTCCACCGGCGCGCGCTCCGGGTCGAGCAGCGCGACCGCCTCCTCCGCGTACGCCGCGCCCGCCTCGCCGCCCGCGATCGCCGCGCCCACGTGCAGAGCACGGCCGACGATCGCGGGCGCGCCGAACGCGCGCGCGGCCTCGAGGTGCGCGGCGCTCATCGCCGCCGCCTCGTCCGTCCGCCCGAGCTGGTGCAGCGCCGCGGCGGCGGTGCCGCGCCACGGCAGGTCGGCCGGGTTCGACGCGCCGAGCGTCTCCTGCCGCTCCCCGCACAGCAGCACGTCGGCGAGCCCCTCGCTCAGCCTCCCCTGGGCGATCCGCAGCCGCCCGCGCGCGTGCAGGACCGGGTTGAAGACGATGAGCGCCGGGAGGTCGCCGGTCAACGAGCGGTCGCGGAGCAGCGCGTCGGCGTCGTCGAGCCGCCCCTGCGCGACGAGGCTTTCGACCAGCCAGCCCGCGCCGTAGTCGCGGCCGAGCCCGTCGACGCCCAGCTCCTCGATCTCGCCGCAGTCGGCCTCCGCCCCGCGCAGGTCGCCGCGCATCAGCCGCAGCCGCGCGCGGATGGCCAGGCTGCCGGCGTAGGAGACCATCGAGCCGCGGCGGCGCGCGGTGTCGATCCCCCGCTCCAGCTCGGCGGTCGCGCCCGCCACGTCGCCCGCGGCGGCCAGCGCCATGCAGCCCAGGAAGAGCGGCATCGAGCCGCTCGACGTGTCCTCGGCCAGCGCGCCGCCCTCCAGCGCCTGCCGGGCGCGCGCCGCGACCTCGTCCGCGGGCGTCCCGGCGAGCATCGCGTCGTAGGCGCCGATCGCGCGGACCCGGGCGAGCAGACCCGGGTCGGTGATCTCCGCCTCGGCGCGGACGATGCTCGCGACGACCGCGTCGTGGTCGCCGAGGAACCGCGCCAGCTCGGCGGTGCGCGCGAGCAGCCGCTGGCGGCCGGCCGCGTCGCCCGGTTCGGCGAGCGCCTGCTCGGCCACCTCCAACGCCTCGCGGGAGCGGTTGAGGCCGTGAAGCGCGTGCGCGAGGTCGTCGGCGCGGGCGGCGCGCGCCGCCCCGGCGGGCATGCGGTCGAGCGCCGCGCGCAGGTGGACGGGCGCGGCGGTCGCGTGGGTCCGCAGCTCGGCCAGGCCCAGCTCGTAGAGCACGTCGGCCTCGTCGGCGGCGGGCGGCGGCTCGGCCAGCGCGCGCTGGAGCAGCGTGACGGCGGTGTCCGGGGCGCCGCGGGAGAGCGCGCCGCGCGCGGCCTGGCGCAGCACGCTCACGGCCTCGGGGTCGCCCGCGGCGGGCACCGCCAGCAGGTGGCTCGCGACGGCCTCGACGTCCCCGCGCGCGGACAGCACCGCGACGGCGCGCCGCGACAGGGCCGCGCGCTCCTCCGGCTCGATCGCCGCGACGACCGCGGCGCGGCTGACGGGATGGACGAACGCGACCCGCGGCTCGACCGCCACGAGGTCCGCCCCCGCGAGGCGGTGCGCGGCGGCGTGGAACGCGGGCGCGTCGAGCTCGGCGACCTGCGCCACCAGCTCCGGATCCCCGCCGTCGCCGACCAGCGCGGCCGCGCGCCCGAGCCGCTCCGCCTCCGGGCCCAGGCCGGCGAGCCGGGCGAGGACGAGCCGCGCCACCGCGCGCGGGCCGACCTCCTGCACGCGGTCGGCCGACCCGGCCGCGGGGGCGACGCCCTGCTGGCGCAGCGTGCCGAGGAGCTCGTGCAGGAAGAGCGGGTTGCCGCGCGTCGCGTCGTGGCAGGCGGTGACGAACGCCGCCTCGGGCGCGCCGCCCAGCTCGTGCGCCACCAGCACGCCGACCGCCTCGGGCGACAGCGCGGCGGGACGGACGGTGTCGGCGAGGCGGCGGACGACGAGCTCGTCGGCGAGCGACTCGGGCTCGACCGCCTCGTCGGTGCGCTGGGTGGCGACGAGCAGCACGCGCAGCCCGTCGATCCGCCGTGCGAGGAAGGCGAGCCAGCGCAGCGAGGCGGCGTCGGCCCACTGCAGGTCGTCGACCGCGAGCACGAGCGGCGCGCGGTCGGCGAGGTTCACGCACAACCAGTAGAGGCCGTGCAGCGTCGCGAACGCGGTGTCGCGCTCCCCCGCGCCCTGGCCGCCGCCCGGCGCGAGCGTCTCCTGGGCGAGCGTCGCGGCCCCGGCGAAGAGCCCGGCGCGCGCGTCCTCGGGCGTCTCGGCGACGAGCGGCTCGAGGAGCTGCCGCACGACCCCGTAGGCGAACGCGCGCTCGAACTCCGAGCCGTGCGCGATCACCGCCTGCGCCCCGCACGCGCGCGCGACATCCACCGCCGCTCGCAGCAGCGCGGTCTTGCCGATGCCGGCCGGCCCCTGGAGCACGACCGTGCTGCCACGCCCGTCGAGCGCGGCCGCGACGGCGGCCTCGAGCCCGCGCAGCTCGCGGTCGCGCTCGAGCAGCCCGGGGGTCGTGGTCGCGCCCATCGCGCGCGCAGCCTACTTCGCGCGCCCGCGAGCTTCGTGACGATCCCTGGCCCTCCCCTGGTCTTTCCCCTGGTTTCCCGTGCATCGCTCATGCGGGGTCCGGCGCCGGCCGATGGCGGGTCGGCGTGGCGCGACCGGAGATGCGCCACGCCGCAACTTCCCAGACGACCGCACGGAGGCAGGACGACGATGGACGGAGCAGCAGGCGAGACCGCGCGCGGGATGGCGCGCCGGATGGTGCTCCTCACCGCCGTCACCGCGGGCCTGGCGCTGCCCGCGAGCGCCTCCGCGGCCACGTTCGTGGTCACCAGCGCGGCCGACGAGGCCGACGCGACCGCGTGCGTCGCGGGCACGGCGCCCACCGACGGCTGCTCGCTGCGCGAGGCGGTCGCGGCGGCGGAGGCCGACCCGGACGCGGACACGATCACGTTCGCCACGCCCCTGCACGGCACGACGATCGAGCTCGACGAGGTGGGCGCGCACAACGGGCTCGGCCCGACGGCGCTCACGATCACCACGCCGGTCACCGTCAGCGGCCCGACGGGCGACGACGGCGTGACGCTCGCGCGGTCCGCGCTCGCGCCGTCGTTCCGCCTCCTGTACGTCGCGCCGTCCGGCACGCTGACGCTCGAGCGGCTCACGCTGACCGGCGGCCTCGCCCAGGGCGGCAACGGCGGCGGGAGCGCCAACGGCGGCGGCGGGGGCGGCGCCGGGCTCGGCGGTGCGATCTTCAACCAGGGCACGCTGCAGGTCCGCGCGAGCACGCTGACGGCCAACGCCGCGCGCGGCGGCGGAGGCGGCAGCACCGCGCCGCTGGGCGACAACATCGGCGGCGGTGGCGGCGGCAGCGTGGCCGGCGACGGCCAGGCGAGCTGCTGCCAGACCCTCGGCGCAGGCGCCCCCGACGGCGGCGGCAATGGCGGCCTGACCAGGGAGGCCGGCGGCGGCTCGCCCGCGGACGCCGCGACGCCCGGTGGGTTCGGCGGCGGCGGCGGTGGCGGCGGCACGAGCGGCCTGCGCTGGGACAACTTCTACCAGCGCGGCGCGGCCGGCGGGTTCGGCGGCGGCGGTGGCGGCGGCACCGGCGGCGCGGCCATGAGCGCCCCCGGGGGCGCCGGCGGCTGGGGCGGCGGCGCGGGCGGCCAGGGACGCATGAACCAGATGCAGAGCCCCGGCTCCGCGGGCAGCGGCGGCGGCGGCGCCGGGCTCGGCGGAGCGATCTTCAACCACGGCGGCCACGTCGACGTCACCAACAGCACGCTCGCGCTCAACACGACGGTCGGCGGCCCCGCCGGCACCAGCATCCAGCCGGGCGGCGCCGGGTTCGCGGCGGGCGGTGCGATCTTCACCACCGAGGCGACGCGCAACGCCACGACCTACCCCGGCACGGTCGCGATCGCGTCGAGCACGCTCGCGGCCAACACCGCGAGCGGCGGCTCGGGCGTCTACCGCCTCGCCGGGACGGTCTCGATCGCCGGCTCGGTCGTCGGCACGGCCGGCGGGGCTCCCGCGATCGACGGCGCCTACACCGACGGCGGCGACAACCTCGTCGGCGTCGACGCGGCCCTCGACGCGCGCGGCCTGCGCGACAACGGCGGCCCGACCCCCACCTGGGCGGCCGCCGGCCCGGCGATCGACGCCGGCGCGACCGGCCCGGCGACCGACCAGCGCGGCGTCGGGCGGCCGGTCGACGGCGACGGGAACGGCGACGCCAAGCCGGACGTCGGCGCGTTCGAGGCGGACGCCGCGGTCGGGCTCGCCGACGCGGCCCACACCATCTCCGAGAAGGGCGGCGTCGCGTCGATCGTCGTCCGCCGCACCGGCACCGCGACCGGCGCGGCCGGCGTCACCGTGCGCCTGACCGGCAGCCCGACCGTGACCGGCGCCGACATGACGATCACGGCCCCCGGCGGCGCCAGCGTGCTCGCCCCCGACGGCGACGCGGACATCCCGCTCACGTGGGCGGACGGCGACACGGCGCCCAAGACCGTCACGGTGACGGGGGTCGACGACGCGGCCGACGAGGCCGACGAGGAGATCGCCGTCGCGTTGACCGGTCTGACGGGCCCGGTCGCGCTCGGGCGCAGCACCGCGAAGGTGACGCTCGCCGACGACGACCAGGCGACGCTGAGCGTGCTCGACGGCACGGTGGTCGAGGGCGACGACGGCGCGGGGACGGGCACCGTGCGCCTGCGGCTCGACGGGCCCACCGAGCGCGCCGTCACCGCCACGGTGTCGACGTCCGCGGGCACGGCGACGCCGCTGGCCGACTACGAGCCGGTGCCGATCGGCAACGCGCGCAACCTCGCGCTCGAGAAGCCCGCGACGCAGAGCACGACGCACCTCGGCGGCGTGGCGTCGCGCGCGGTCGACGGCAACCTCGACGGCGACTGGGGCGCGGGCTCCGTCATCCACACGGCGCCCGGCGACCCTGACCCGTACTGGGAGGTCGACCTGGGCGCGGTCGAGGACATCGGCAGCGTGAACCTCCACTCCCGCACCGGCTGCTGCGAGGCGACCGGCGGCGACCTGTGGGTGCTCGCGTCCGACACGCCGCTGCCGCGGGCGTTCGCCGCCGCCAAGGCCGCCGCTGACGCCGCCGTCCACGTCCCCGCCCACGGCCGCCCGGCGGTCGCCGCCCTGCGGGCCAGCGGCCGGTACGTCCGCGTGCAGCGCGAGGGCGACGCCGCCGTGATCAACCTCGCCGAGGTCCAGGTCCTCAGCCAGGGGATGCTGGAGGAGGCGAACGTCGCGGTGGGCAAGCCGTCGACGCAGTCGTCCACCCACCTCGGCGGCGTGGCGAGCCGCGCCAACGACGGCAACGCCAACGGCGACTGGGGCGCGGGCTCGGTCATCCACACCACCGAGGAGGCCGACCCGTCGTGGCAGGTCGACCTCGGCAGCGTCCAGGACGTCGGCGCCGTGCAGCTCTGGGGCCGCACCGACGCGGCGCCCGAGCGGACCGCGAACCTGTGGGTGCTCGTCTCCTACGCCCCGCTGCCGGCCGCCTTCGCCGACGCCAAGGCCGCGGCGACGATCGCCGTCCAGAGCGGCACGGAGACGCGCGGGGCGCGGCTGCCGATCGGCGCCCGCGGCCGCTTCGTGCGCGTCCAGCGCGAGGGCACCGGCACGCTCAACCTCGCCGAGGTGCAGGTCCTCCAGCCGACCGTCGTGCGCATCCCGGCCGGCACGCAGGAGGTCACGGTGCCGCTCCGCACGCGCGGCGACCACCGCGTCGAGCCCGGCGAGACGTTCACGGTGCAGGCCGCGAGCGTCACGGGCGCGGCGCTCGGCGACGGGAGCGCGACGGTGACGATCGAGGACGACGATCACGCGCCGACCGCGACGACCGACGCGTTCGAGGTCGACGAGGACACCGCGGGCGGGACCGTGCCCGACGTGCTCGCCAACGACGCGGACGCGGACGGCGACACGTTCACGCTGACCGGCCACACGCAGCCCGCGCACGGGACGGTGACCCGCAACGGCACGACGTTCGCGTACGTGCCGCCGCCGGGCTTCGTGGGCCCCGACCCGTTCACCTACACGGTCGAGGACCAGCACGGCAACGTGAGCACCGGCACGGTCGCCGTCGTCGTGCGCAACGTCAACGACCCGCCGGCGCTCGACCCGATCGCCGACGCGAGCACCGACGAGGACGTGCCGGTCTCCGCGCCGCTCGTGCTCGCCGACGTAGACGGCGTCGAGCCGCTGACGCTGTCGGCGCGGGCGACCGCCAACGCCGGCCTCCTCGGCGCCGTCGCCTTCACCGGCACCGGCGCGAACCGGACGGCCGTCGTGACCCCGGCGGCCGACCGCTCCGGCACGGCGACGGTCGAGGTGACCGTGACCGACACCGCGGGTGTCACGGCCGTGCGGACGTTCGACCTGACCGTCGCGCCGGTCAACGACGCGCCGCGCATCACGGTCGCCGACGCGGCGACCGAGGAGGGCGTGGCGGCCGACGTGCCGGTCGCGCTCCTCGATCCCGACGACGCGGTCGCTGGCGCCACGCTCACCGCCGCCTCGGCGTCCGACCTGGTCGGTGCGGTGACCGTGAGCGGCAGCGGCGCCGCCCGGGTGGTGCGGGTCGTGCCGGTCCCCGGCCGCTCGGGCACCGCGACGGTGGACCTCAAGGCCGCCGACGCGCACGGCGCGACGACCACGCGGGCGTTCACGGTGACGATCTCCCCCACGCCGCCGCCGCCCCCGCCGCCGCCCGCGCCGCCCGCCCCGCAGGCGCCCGGCCAGAGCGGACCGCCCGCGGGCGGCACGTCCGCCCCGCGGACCGGCGTGCCGCGCGACGCGACCCCGGCGCTCGCCGTCACGGCGGTGCGCATGTCCTCCCGCGGCGTGCTCGCGGCCCGCGTCGCGGCCCCCGGCGCCGGGAAGGTCACGGTCAAGGCGACCGTCGGCAAGCGCGCGGTCGCACAGGGCACGGCCTCGGCGCGCGCCGCCGGGACGGTCGCCGTCACGCTCAAGGCCGCGAAGTCCAAGCGCAAGGCCAAGCCGCTGCGCAAGCGCGCGACGGTGACGCTCGCGGTCACGTTCACTCCCGCGCAGGGCAAGCCGACGACGGTGCGGCTGCAGGTCACGCTCCCGACGTCGAAGCGGGCCGCGTGGCGCGCCGTGGCCGCCCGGCGGTGAGCGGCGCGGCCGCCTGAGCGTCAGGCCGGCGCGGCGCTCACGCCCGCGCCGGCCGTCTCGCCGTCCGTGGCGCGCAGGAGCGCCGCGACGACCCGCGGGTCGAACTGCGTGCCCTGGCAGCGGCACAGCTCGGCGACCGCGAAGTCGTGGCCGGGCGCGCGGCGGTACGGGCGGTCGGCGACCATCGCCTCGTACGCGTCACCGACCGCGAGGATGCGCGCCTCGAGCGGGATGTCGCCGCCGGTGAGGCCGAGCGGGTAGCCGCGGCCGTCGGGCCGCTCGTGGTGCGCGAGGACCCAGCGCGAGACGTCGTCCATCCCCGCCGCGGCGACCATCCGCGCGCCGAGCTCGGAGTGCTTGCGCATCTCGTCGTACTCGGCGTCGGTGAGCTTGCCGGGCTTGTGGAGGATGTGGTCGGGCACGCCGAGCTTGCCGACGTCGTGCAGGATGCCGGCGACGCGGATGCGCTCGACGTGGTGCGGCTCCAGACCCAGCTCCTCGGCGATGTCCGCGCACAGCCGGCCGACCGTCTGCGAGTGGTCGGCGGTGCCGACGTCGCGCAGGTCGAGCGCCTCGGCGAGCACGAGGACGGCCTGCAGCTGCTCGGCAGGAGCGTCGTCGCGCACCGCGTCGAGCAGGCCGTCGGAGAAGATCACCGTGCGGTCGCGGCCCAGGTGCTTGGCCGCGTACATCGCCTGGTCGGCGTGGTCGAGCAGCACCTCGGGGTCGGTCCCGTGCTTGGGGAACGACGCGATGCCGAACGATGCCGACAGCGGCCGCCCGTCCGGCGCGCGCAGGTTCGAGCGGACCGCGCGCCGCAGCCGTTCGGCGACCGCCATCGCGCCGCGCTCGTCCACGCGCGGGAGGACGATCGCGAACTCCTCCCCGCCGACGCGGCTCACCCGGTCCGGCGAGCGCAGCTCGGTCCGGCACAGGTCGGCGAACTCGGTCAGCGCGCGGTCGCCGAAGCGGTGCCCGAACGCGTCGTTGAGGCGCTTGAACTCGTCGATGTCGGCGAGCACGATCGTCACCGGCGTGCCGTGCTCGGAGGCGAGCGCCAGCTCCTGCTCGATGCGCTCCTGGTAGCCGCGCCGGTTCGGCAGCCCGGTGAGCATGTCGCGCGTCGCGCGGTCGGCGAGCACCTCGATCAGCCGGTCGGCCCGCTCGCGCAGCGTGCTCGTCACGAGGCCGAGCGCGACCATCGTCCCGAAGACCATGATCCACGCGGTGACGCCGCCGTCGCCGGACAGCACCAGCACCGCGCCGATCGCCACCCCGGCCGCGGCGGTGAACCAGATCGCGAGCCGGCGCCGCAGGAAGTACCAGGCCTCGACGCCGGTCCACGCGTAGAGGATCAGGTACGGGCTGCTCGGGCCGCCGGAGAGCACGACCGCGGTGCTGACGAGCGTGGCGCAGTTGAGCAGGCCGACGATCAGCAGCGCCTCGGGGATGTGCGGCGCGAGGACCACGGTCGCGACCCCCGCCACGATCGCGACGGCGGCGACGATCGCGATCGGCCACCGGACGAACGCGTGCGCCTGGTCGAACGGCAGCGTCGCCGCTCCCAGGGCGCCCGAGGCGACGAAGAGCAGCCCCAGGAACCGCCACGACACGGCAGGCGTGGGAGCGGCTCCGGGTGACGTCATACAGCCGCTATCGGCGCGTTCGCGCGTGCGCACGAGGCGGGGCCAGAGGGTTGGCGCAGCAGCGGTACCGGCGCGCTCCGGTTCGGGCTCCGCGCGCACGGTGACGCGGAGGATCGGCGCGGAGGCCCCGACGGGCCTCCGCGCCGGTTGCTCACCTCCCGCGGAGGATCGTGCGACTGGCCGTGAGGCGCGAGCCCCCGGCGGTCGTCGCCTGCGCGCGGAGCTCGAAGCGGCCGGTCCGCGGGAGCCGGACCGTCGCCGTGCGGCCCGCCTGCACCGTCACCGTCCGCACCCAGCGGGTCATCCCGCCGCGCCGGACGTGGACGGTGATGCGGCAGGTGCGGAGCGTCGCGCCGGTGACGCGGCAGCCGAGGCGGACGCGGCCGCCGCGCAGGAGCGTGCGCGTGATCGTGACGCGCGCCTTCTTCGCCTTCTTGGACCTGGACGCCGCGCGGGTCGCCGCACCCGCCTTGGCGGTGCCGCTCGCCGCCGTGCCCGGCACCGGCGCCGCGCCCGGAGCGCCGCCCTCCGGCGTCGCGCCGCCACCGACCGCGTAGGGCTCACTGCGCGGCGGGTCCCCGAGCGGCCGCCCGCCCGGGCCGTCGGCGAACGTCAGCCACGGCACGGTCGGCTGCTCCCCCACGCCGGGCTTCGTCCAGTCGCACACGCCGGTCGGGAACGCCGCCTCGAGCTTCGCCCACTGCGCGTCGGTGAACGTCACGCCGTAGTCCTCGCGGCGCAGCGGCTTGAGCTGGCACTTGAGGATGTCGTTGTTGAGCGACTCGCCCGCCTGCTGCGACGGCGACGGGTAGAAGCGCACGAGCTCCGGGCAGTCCGTGCCGGGCCGCGTGACGCCCTCGACGTACTCGCACCGGTCGCCGAGGTCGGCCGGCTTGCCCTCGCGGACCTTCTGCGCGTGCGGCACGCCCCGCTCGTCGGCCTGGATGTTCTGCACCCACCGGTCCATCTCGAGCACCATCCGGTTCGCGAAGCTCAGGCTCCCCATGACCGGGAACGGGCCCTGCCACAGGACGTGGTTGTCGTGGTTTCCGAACTGCTCGTCGAGCCGCGCGCGCAGCACCTTCGACGGGTACGTCACGTGCGCGGTGACCTCGTTGGAGCCGCGGCCCTCGAGGATCGGCGTCTGGTCGAGCGTGTTGCCGATCGCCATGTAGCCCGCGCGGTAGGACGCGGCGAGCGCGCTCAGGTCCGCCTCGGTGCGCTGCGGCGTCGGCTGGAGCGTGACCGGATCCAGGCCGCCGATCCGCGCGTTGATGTCCACGAACTTCGCGGGCGTCAGCAGCCCCTGCTCCAGCGCCTTCAGGCCGTACTGCACGCCGACGTTGTCGAACGGGACGCCGACGTAGCCGGTCCGGCCCGTGCCGAGGACGTTGATGTTGTGGTCGAGCACGCCGCAGCGCACGCCGCCGGGGTTCTCGGGGCTCCAGCGCGGATACGAGTCGGGCAGCTTCCCGCACCCGCCGCTGCCGTCGATCGCCGGCCAGAACGCGAGGTCGAACAGGAAGTCGTCGAGCGTCGCGACCGGCGAGCCGTTGACCGCCGCGTGGTCGATCGGCGTGTAGAGGTTCGCGTCGAGCTTGCCGAAGAACGTCTTGAACAGGTGCCCGGCGACCGCGTGCTTGCCGGTCGTGAAGAGGTCGGCGAACGTGCACGAGACGGTGATGCCGTCGTAGAAGCCCGGGTACGCGTGGGCCAGCATCGTCTGCGCGATCGAGCCGCCCGAGCAGCCGGTGCCGAGCGTCGCCTTCACGGGTCCGTGCTGCTCGATCACGCGCTCGCGGGCCATCAGCTCGGACTCGGCGATGAGCACCGGGTTGCAGTTGTGGCCGAGGTTGTTGAGCGCCGTCGAGGCGACGAGGAAGCCCTTGCCGAGCAGCTCGGCGTTGAGCACGTCGGGCGCGCCGCCGGCGCCCCTGTCGGTGCCGCACGAGCCGCCGTGCGTGAACACGAGCCGCCGGTTCCACGCGCGCTGCGGGGCCCACGGCTCCCACGGCTGGGACGGGTCGTAGAGCGTCGCGATCTTGTACTGGTCGCGGTCCTGGTAGCCGGTCTCCAGGCGGACGACGAACGGGACCGTCTCGCCCTCGGTCGTGGTCGTCTCGGCGACGTCCGACGGCGGGCTGGCCGGGTCGTACGGCTTCAGCTCGCTGCTCCAGCGGCCCTTGTAGAGCAGCTCGTACCTGGCGGGCTCGTTGCACTGCGCGTCCTGCGCGGTGGCCTGGCAGATCCACGGCTGCATCTGCGGGCCGGAGATGAGCGGGCCGCCGTTCGGGTGGCCGGTCAGCGTCAGCCGCGCGCCGGTCCCACCGGTCTCCGCCCGCAGCTCGACCTTGCCGTCGGGGATGCCGGTGAGGAGCGCCTCGACGTGCCCGTTCTGCCGCTTGGCGAACTGGCCCGTGACGTCGGTGCCGCCGAGCGTGACCTTCGCCGCCTCCGCGCCCGCGCCGCTGATCCGCACCAGCGCGTCGCCGCCGGACACGAGGTCCGCCCGGCTGCTCAGCACCTCGATCTCGACCGCCGCCGCCGGCGCGGCCGCCGCCCCCAGCACAGCCGCCACCGCGACCACCGACCCGACAACCCTCATCCGCACTCCGAGCCTCCCAACCCCGTGCCGCCCTCCGACTCCAGGAGGACCGAGGGGACCGTACGACTTCGCCGGCGCGCGTGCGCCGGTTCGCCTCCGCGGCAGGGCGGCGCGCGCCGGGCCTGCCTCCGCGACGTAGGCGGGCGCCCGCGCGGGCGTAGCCTCCGCGCGCATGAGCGACATGCCCGAGCTGCGCTCCGGTCGCCCGTGGGCGATGGAGGAGATGATCGACGCCGAGCCCGGACTGGTCGAACCAGTTCTCGCCGCTGGTCCAACCAGTGCGCTGGCCGCGCAGGTGCGCGCGGCGGTCGAGGCGGGTGCGCCGGTCGTGCTGGCCGGGTGCGGGACGAGCGAGCACGCCGCGATGGCGGGCGCCGCGATGCTCGACGAGGCGCTCGGTGGCACCGGCGCGGTCCGCGCGCGCGACGCCTTCGAGGCCTCGCTGGAGCCGCAGGACGGCGGGCTCCTGATCGGTGTCTCCCACGAGGCGGGCACGCCGGCGACGCTCGCGGCGATCGCGGCGGCAGCCGGGCGCGGGGCGGCGACGGCGCTCGTCACCGCGCGGCCTGCCGAGGCGTCGCTGCCGGACGGCACGCTCGTCGTTGGCACGCCGCTGGTCGACACCTCGTGGTGCCACACCGTCGGCTACCTCTCGCCGCTGCTCGCCTTCTCCGCAGTTGCGTCACACCTCGCCGGAGAGACTCCGGACATCGCCGCGACCCGCGCCGCCATCGACGCCGTCCGCGCGCAGCGCGCCGCGCTCGCCGACGCGGCCGCGCAGGTCGCCGGCTGCCCCCGCCTCCTCGCCGTCGCCTCCGGGGTCGACGAGATCACCGCCCGCGAGCTGGCGCTGAAGATCGAGGAGGGCACGCACGTGCCGGTCACGCCGCTCGGGCTGGAGAAGGTCCTCCACGGCCATCTCCCCGCCGCCGACGCGGACACGGGCCTCGTCCTCCTCCGGTTCGACGCGCACGAGTCGGCGGCGCGCGACGCCCGCGCGGCTCAGGCGCTGGCCGCGGTCGCGGAGCTGTCGATGCGCTCCGCGCTCGTCACGTTCCCGGCGCCCGCCGACCTGCCCCGCGCGGCCGGCGCGCTCCTCACCGGCGCGCTCGCGGCGCAGCTCCTCACGCTCGAGCTCGTCCACGCGCGCGGCACGAACCCCGACCTCATCCGCCGCGAGCAGGAGCCGTACCGGCGCGCGGCGGACGTGGCCGAGGCCAGCTAGGCGGCCCGGCGCGGCGACCTAGCGGCGGAGCGTGACCAGGCGGCTGGTCGCCTTCGCCCCGGTCGTCGTGACCGTCACGCGCGCGCGGAACCGGCGGCTGCGGCGGAGCAGCGAGCGGCCCTTCGCCGAGACCTTGACGTTCACGGTCTTCCGCTTGCCGGCGCTCACGGTGTAGGAGGCGCTACCGAGCGTCACGACCGCGCGGCGCTTGCCGACCCTCACCTTCGCCGCCGTCCGCACGGTCACGCGGCCCTTGCAGGTCGCGCCGCCGGCCGGGCAGGCGACCGAGACGGCGATGCGGTTGCGGCGTGCCCGCAGCGAGCTGGAGCGGATCGTCGCGGCGCGGACCGTCAGGCCCGGCGCCGGACCGGGCGTGGGGGTGGCCCCGCGGTCGACGGCCTCGCACAGCGAGCCCGGGTCCTGCGGCACGACGTCGATCGCGTCGATGATCGCGGTGTCGGCGCCCGGCCCGCAGTTCAGGTTCTCGGCCAGGCCGTCGCGCGCGTCGATGCGGTCGCTGCCGGCGATCGACACGTAGAGCCCGCTGCCCGAGCCCTCGCCGTGGAGCGCGTCGACCCCTGGCCCGCCGACGATCGTGTCGTCGTTGCCGCCCCCGTAGATCGTGTCGTTGCCCGCGCCGCCGTCGAGCACGTCGTTGCCGTTCGCGCCGTCGATGAGGTCGTCGCCGCCGAGCCCCTGCACGGTGTCCGCGGACTCGCTGCGCAGGTTCACGACGTTCCGCGCGTCGTTCCCCACGAAGTTGATCGTCGGCGCGACGGCGGTGGCGGAGAGGTCCTCCAGGTCGGGCGCGTAGTTATCGCCCTCGCCGGGGTAGCCGTCGTTCGCGGCGCCGTCGAAGGAGACGCCGATCGGGCCGGACGCGCCCGTCGGGTTGCCGGTCTGGAGCGTGTCCTCACCCGGCCCGCCGACCACGACGTCGCCGCCGCCCGCGTCCTTGTCGTCGGGCGTGAGGGTGTCGTTGCCCGGCCGCCGTCGAGCACGTCGGAGCTCGCGTCACTCTGCAGGTCGTCGTCGCCGTCCTCGCCGAAGAGCTGGACGCGCTGGCCGGCGGCCTTGTCGTTGATCGACTCCGCGAAGTCGTTGCCGTCCCCGAGCCGGACGACGACCTGGGGGGTGTTCCCTGCGGACGGGCACTCGTAGCTGCCCGCGTAGTACTCGCACGGCGCGACCGGCGTGATGGCCGCCTGATCGGTGAACGTCGGCGTGGAGTCGTCGGCGCCCGAGTTCCCCCAGTTCACCGTCAGGAAGTTCGCCTCGCCGGGCGCGGCCTGGTAGGTGATCGTCGTGCCCGACACCGACAGCGTGCCGGCGTCGGCGGGGACGCTCGCCCCGAGCGCGAGCAGCGGGGTCACGACGGCCACACCGAGGACGCGCCGCGCTCCCCTGCCCGGCCGCCCGAATCGGAACGAACGCATGCCGGCATGTCTACCAGCTCGCGCGCCGTGCGCAAGGCGTTCCTGGTCCTCGCGCTCGACCGGACGACGCCGTCGCGTCCTCGCGGTCGTCCGCTCCCGGTCGGCCTAGCCTGCGCTGATGCTCGTCGACGCCCCACCGCCCGCGCCGCCCGCCGTGAGCGCCGCCCGGGTCGCCCCGGCCAAGATCTTCCTCGGCCGCGATCCGGTCCGCGTGCGGTTCACGCTCGACGCGGCCGCGGCGGTCGTGCACGTGGAGGTCGTCGCCGAGCGGGGCAGCCGGCTCGCGCGGAGGATCGTGCTTCGCCGTGTGCCCGCCGGCGCGTCGCAGCGGGTCGCGTGGAACGGCGTGACCGGCCGGGGCGACGCGGCGCGCGACGGGCGCTACCGGGTCCGGCTCGTGGTCCCCGGCACCCGCACGCGGAGGCTGCTCGGCCGGTTCGTCCTGCGCGGGCACATGTACCCGATCCGCGGGCCGCACCAGGATCGCGGCGGCATCGGCTACTTCGGGGCGCCGCGCAACGGCGGACGGACGCACGAGGGGTACGACGTCAACGCGGCGTGCGGCACGCGGATGGTGGCGGCCCGCGCGGGGACGGTCGTCCGCAGCTGGTACGACCCGGTGCTCTACGGCCACGAGGTCGTCGTCCGCGACCGCTTCGAGGGCCGCGAGTACCGCTACTCGCACCTGCGCGACCGGCCGCTCGTCCAGCGCGGCGACCGCGTCCGGACCGGCCAGCAGATCGGCTACGTCGGCGACACGGGGAACGCGCGCAGCGTCGGCTGCCACCTGCACTTCGAGCTGCGCAGCGCCTCCGGGCGCCTGCTCGACCCGGAGCCCTTCCTCCACGCCTGGGACCGCTTCGGCTGATGACGCGCGAGATCGCGCCCGCGCGCGCGTGAGAGGCTGTGCGCATGGCGAGCTACGAGTACACGACGACGGTGATCACCCACGGCTTCCTCGGGCGCAAGGACGAGGAGCTCGACCGCAAGGCCCTCGAGAAGGGCCTCAACGAGATGGGCGCCGAAGGGTGGGAGCTGGTCAAGGTCCTCACGCACACGGCCCTCCACGGCGAGAAGGACGGCCACCTGCTGCTCTTCAAGCGCGCGCTCGCCTGACGCGCGGGCGCGTGCTGTCACTTCAGAGCCTGAGCCTGGCCGAGCGCCAGACCGTCGCCGCGTGGGCGGCGGACTGCGCCGAGCGGGTCCTGCCGATCTTCGAGGCCGAGGCGCATGACGACGCCGGCCCGCGCGACGCGATCGCGCGCACACGTGGCTTCGCTCGCGGCGAGCTCGACGTCGCCGACGAGATCCGCCGCCGCTTCGAGGGTGGCGGGAGCGCGCGGAAGGTCACCCCTCCCGCGGCCGCGGCCGCCCGCGCAGCCGGCCAGGCCGCAGCGGTCGCCCACATGGGCGCGCATGCGCTGGGCGCCGCCGGCTACGCCGCCAAGGCCGTCGCGCTCGCGTCGCCCGCACGGCCGGGGGACGCCGCCGCGGACGAGATCCGCTGGCAGCTCGACGCGATGTCCCCGGAGGTTCGCGCCGCCCTCCGCCGGCTCCCGCTCCTCGGCGAGAGCTCGGCCGGCCCGCTCGGCCCGGGGCTGCTCACGCGCGGCGCGGTCGGCGCGGCGATCCGCGACCTCCAGGCACAGCTGGCCTGACCGCCCCGGCGCTGAGCCGTCCGAGGTCCTCAGGCGCCCTGCGCCGCCGGCCGGACAAGGTCCGCTTCGACGATCGAGCCGCCCGTGATCGGGACGCCCTCGCGAGGCGCGACGCTCGCCGCGGGGTCGCGGAAGCCCTTGACGATCAGGTAGACGCCGAGGACGCCGCCCTCCCAGATCATCTCGGGGAAGCTCAGCAGGCCGCCGACGCCCGACATCTGCTCCCACCCGCCGAACAGGGCGCCGAGCGCGTTCACCAGGCACAGCGAGCCCCCGACGAGGCCGATGACCGCCAGGCGCCGGGGCAGCAGGCCGGAGCGCAGCATCGCGTAGCCGAGCAGGAGCCCGTTGCCGATCGCCACGCAGAAGCCGGGCCCGAGCAGGAACGTCCAGTCGTGCGCCGCCACGAACGCCTGCGCCGAGGTGACGAGCGAGCCGTCGGCGCCCACGCCCTCGGTGCGCAGCGTGAGCACGGACAGCAGGCTCACGACCCCGACCGCGATGAGCGTCGACTCGACGATGCGCGACGCGACCCAGCCGAGGGCCAGCGTCGGCTGGTAGCGGCGGAGCACGGGATACAGGACGACGGCCGTGCCGACGTTCGTCACCACCAGCAGCACCTCGAGGAGCGCGCCGACCTGGATCTGCGTCGACGAGCCGTCGCCGAGCACCCAGCGGGGCTCGTCGAGGAGCGGCCCGTACAGCGCGAACGCGGCGATCGCGGTGACGAACGTGAGGAGGAACAGCACGCCGATCGTGCGGGCGGCGCGGCGGTCGGAGTCGGTGAGCGATGGAGCTGGCATGAGGTGACCTTCGTCGTTGGACTTACGCTGTAAGCTTACGCCGTAAGGTACGCTTGTCTCCGAAGCCCTGTCAACCGCATGTCGCCCACAAGCCACCGCGAACCCCTCACCCGCGACCGCATCCTGCGGGCCGCCCTCGCCCTCGCCGACAGCGAGGGCCTCGAGCGCTGCACCATGCGCCGGCTGGGCGCGCAGCTCGGCGTCGAGGCGATGTCGTTGTACCGGCACGTGGCGAGCAAGGAGGACCTCCTGGGCGGCCTCGTCGACCTCGTGTTCGGGGAGGTCAAGGTCGCCGCGCCGGGCACAGCCCCGTGGCGCGAGGCGATGCGCGACCGCGCGCGCTCGCACCGGACCGCCATGCGCCGGCACCCGTGGGCGATCGGGTCGATGGAGGGACGGATGCGGCCCGGCCCGGAGAGCCTGCGCGTGCACGACGCGACGCTCGGGGTCCTACGCGAGGCGGGGTTCCCCTTCCGCGACGCGGTGCACGCGAACTCGGTCCTCGACGCGTACGTCTATGGCTTCGCGCTGCAGGAGCGCGACCTCCCGGCGCGGGCCGACGGCGCGACCGCCGAGGTGATGCGCGAGCAGGCCCGGCACGTGCCGCAGATGGAGGACTACCGCTACCTCGTCGAGGCGATGGGCGAGTTCGCGGGCGGCGGCTACGACTACGACGCCGAGTTCGCGTTCGGGCTCGAGCTCGTCCTCGACGGCATCGAGCGCCTGCGGTCCTAGCCCGCCGACACCGCGGCCCGACCCGCGCGCCGGCCGCCCCGCGCAGCTAGTCGCCGTCCGGGGCGGGCGCGCCGAAGTGGTGCTCGACGAGCCGCTGGAGCAGGCGGTCGAGCTCGGCGCGCTCACGCCGCGACAGCGGTGCGAGCAGGTCCTCGTGCGCGCGATCGAGCGCCGCGTCGAGCCGGCGCAGCTCGCGCTTGCCGGCCGTGGTGATCGAGACGGCGTTGCGGCGCGGGTCGTCCTCGTCCGGCGCGCGCCGCGCGAACCCGGCGGCCTCGAGGTCGTTGATGGCGCCGGCGACCTCCTTGCGGTCGATCCCCAGCCGGCGGCCGAGCTCGGCCTGGCTGATGGGGGCGAACTCCTCCAGCGCCGCCAGGAAGCCGTACCGCATCCGCCCGACCGGGCCGCCGGCCTCCTGCACGACGAGGCGGTAGGCGCGCCCCGAGGCGTGGCTGAGCAGCCAGCTCGCCCGCTGCCACAGACGACGGGGCGGAACGAGCCGGACGAGGCGGGTCGCGCTGTCCACGGCAAGGACGATATCGGCTTGGCGTTGGCACTCCCAACGCCACCGTCTAGCATTGGGTGCCCCAACGTAGGGTCCCCCAACGCAAAGGATGGTCGTGCCTTCGCTCTCGTTGACCTCTCGTGCCCGCCGCCTGCCGGCCGGCCGGGCCGCACGCGACATGTCGGTGTGGCGGCTCGGCGGCGTGATCGTCTTCGGCGCGTTCACCAGCCAGCTCGACACGTCCGTCGTCAACGTCGGCCTCGACAGCATCGGCCGCGAGCTGCATGCGTCGCTCGGCGAGGTCCAGTGGGTCGCCAACGCCTACCTCCTCGCGCTCGCGGTCGGCCTGCCGCTCACGGGCTGGCTCGGGCGCCGCGTCGGCGTGGGCCGGCTGTGGCTGGCGGCGCTCGCGGCGTTCACCGTCGCGTCGGCGTTGTGCGCGCTCGCACCGGACGCCGAGTCGCTGATCGCGCTGCGCGTCGTCCAGGGCCTGACGGCCGGCCTGCTCGTCCCTGCCGGGCAGACCGTGCTCGGGCAGGCCGCCGGCCCGGAGCGGCTCGGGCGGGTGATGGGCGTGCTCGGGCTCGCCGTGAGCCTCGCTCCGGCGATCGGGCCCGTGGTGGGCGCCCTGGTCCTCGAGGTCGCGTCCTGGCGATGGCTGTTCCTCATCAACGTCCCGATCGGCCTGGTCGGCCTGGTTCTCGGGCTGCGGACCGTGCCGCGCGGGACGCGAGGCGCCGCCCCGCCACTCGACCTGCTCGGCCTCGCGCTCGTCGGCGCGGGCCTCCCCGCCGCGGTGTACGGCCTGACGCGCGTCGCGGACACCGCGACGATCGCCGACCCCGTCGCCGCGGCGACCGTCGCCGGAGGCGTGCTCGCCCTGCTCGGCTACCTCGCGCATGCGCGCCGCACGGAGCACCCGCTCCTCGACCTGCGCCTCTACCGGGTGCCGGCGTACGCCGCGGGCAGCGTCACGGCGCTGCTCACCGGGACGGCGCTGTTCGGCGCCGCGCTCCTCTTCCCGCTGTACTTCCAGCTCGGCCGCGACGCCGACGTGCTGGACACCGGCCTGTCGCTGATCACGCTCGGCGCCGGCACCGCGCTCATGTCGCCGGTGAGCGGCACGCTGACCGACCGCTTCGGGGGCGGGATCGTCGCCGTCGGCGGGATCGTCCTGACCGTCGCCTCGACGGTCCCCTTCGCGCTGCTGCCGACCGACGCGGGCGCCGCGACGCTCCAGCCGCTCCTGTTCGTGCGCGGCATGGCGATCGCGCTCGCGATGACGCCGGTGATCACCGCGGTCTACGCCGCCGTCCGCCCGGAGGCGCTGCCCGACGCGACGACCCAGCTGAACATCGTCATGCGCCTCGGCGGAGCGCTCGGCGGGGCGCTGCTCGCCGTCGTCGTCGCCGACGAGCTGCCGGCCGGCGCCGAGCACGCGTTCCACACCGCCTTCTGGTGGCTGACCGCGTCGTCGCTGCTGGCACTCGTCCCCGCGCTGCTGCTGTGGCGCGCCACCGCCGTCCCCCAGTCCAACCCCAGGAAGGAGCACCGCGGATGATCCGCATCGCCATCGTCACCGGAAGCACCCGCCCGGGCCGCAAGTCGCCCGTCGTCGCGCGATGGGTGCAGGAGCACGCCAGCCGCCGTACGGACGCCACGTTCGACGTCGTCGACCTGGCGGAGTTCGCGCTGCCGCACCTCGACGAGCCGGCGCCCGCGGCGCTGAGCGCCGACTACCAGCAGCCCCACACGCGGCGCTGGTCGGAGACGATCGCGGCGTACGACGCGTTCATCTTCGTCACGCCGGAGTACAACCACTCGGCGCCCGGCGTCCTCAAGACCGCGCTCGACTTCGTCTTCCGCGAGTGGCACGACAAGGCCGTCGGCTTCGTGAGCTACGGGCTCCACGGCGGCACGCGCGCCGTCGAGCACCTGCGCCAGGTGGTGGCCGAGCTGAAGCTCGCCGACGTCCGGACGCAGGTCGCCCTCTCGATGTTCCACGACTTCGTGGACATGGAGACGTTCCGCCCCGCGGACCACCACCTCCCCACGCTCGACCGGATGCTCGACGAGCTCGTCGCCTGGGCCGAGGCGCTGCGGTGGCTGCGCGACCGCGCGACCGACCCGGCGCGCGCGGCCTGACGACCCGCGCCGGCCGACGACCCGCCCCGGCGGCGCGGCGCGCCGTTCGGGGCCGGTCAGGCGTCGCGGCCGCGCCGCGCGTGGCGGCGGGCCTTCAGCTTGCTGCCGCACCCGCCGGTCATCGAGCACCAGCGGCGCGTGCCGGGGCGCGTGGTGTCCTCGAACCACAGGACGCACTCGGGGTTCGCGCAGTGCTTGACGCGCGCGGCGTTCTCGGTCAGCAGGCGCCGCAGATCGCGCGCGGCGTGCCACGACGCGGCCCACGCGTCGGGGACCTCGACCGTCTCGCCGGCGAGGTCGAGCCGGATGCGGCCGCGCGCGAGGACCGCGTCGACGGCCGCCGCCGAGGACAGGTCGTCCGGGCGCTCGAGCACCGCGCGGAGCGCCTCGCGGGTGCGGAGGAGGTTGGCCCGCGCGCCGCCCCCGCCGAACGGGAGCCCATGCCCCGCAGCCCACGCCGCGCACGCCTCGGGGTCGTCGAGCAGGTCGTGGCGGCCGGCGTCGTCGATCCACACGGTGTCGACGAGGTCGAGCGCCAGGGGCTCGGAGGTGAGCGGGCGGGGGTCCACGCGTCGAAGTCTAGCGGTCGCAACCATCAAAACGCTGTTTGACGGTCGCGGTGTGGTACGGTGCGGCCTCCGCTTCAACCGGCAAACATCGTTTTGACGGTTGCACCACCCCTCTCACGTGCCCATGACCTCCACCCCCAGCGCCTTCCTCGGACCGCGCATCGCGGTCGTCGCGTTCGCGGTGATGACCGCCGCCTTCGGGCTCAACTTCGCCGCCGGCCAGTTCCTCGCCCCGTTCGGGCGCGAGGAGGGCTGGGGCGTGACCGAGCTGAGCCTCATCGCCGGGCTCAACGCCGCCGTCGCCGGGCTCGTCCAGCCGCTCGCCGGTCGCCTGGTCGATCGCATCGGCGCCCGCGCCGTCATCGCGTGCGCGATCGCGGCGCTCGCGGCGGCGTACGTCCTCCTCGCCGCCGCACGCGAGCTCTGGCAGCTCGTGGCCGTCTACGGCGTGCTCGCTGGCGCGGCGTTCGGCGCGTCGAGCTCGATGGCCGTCGGCGCGCTGATCAGCACCTGGTACGTCCGCCGCCGGGCGCAGGTGCTGGCCCGCGTCTTCATGGGCATCAACGCCGGCCAGCTCACGCTGGGTCCGCTCGCGGGGCTGCTCATCGACGCGTCCGGGCCGCGGACGGCCGCGCTCGTGCTCGGGCTCGTGGTGCTCGTCGCGGTGGCACCGGCGGCGGCGCTCGGCCTCCGCTCACGGCCCGCGGACGTCGGCCAGCACCCGGACGGCGCCGCGATCGAGCCGGACGCCGCTGCGCACCCCCAGGCCACGCTCGCCGAGGCGCTGCGCGACGCCGACTGGTGGCGCCTGACGCTCGTGTTCGGCGTCAACGGCGCGACGCTCTACCTCGCCCTGCTCCACCTCCCGCGCCTGGCCGAGGACGCCGGCGGCGGGCCGGCCACCGGCGGCGCGCTGATCGCGGTCGCCGCGGCGCTCAGCGCGGTGTCGATGGCAGGCATCTCGACGTTCGCCGCCCGCATCGACGTCCGCCGGCTCGTCGGCGCGCTGCTCGTGCTGCGGGCCGCCGCGCTGCTCGCGGCCGCCGTGGGCGACTCCGTCGCGGCGCTCTTCATCGCCGCTGCGCTCTTCGGTGCGTCGTCGTTCGTGGTGATCCCGCTGATCGTCGGGACGCTGGGCCAGCGCTTCGGGGCGCGGGCGATCGGCGCGGTCCTGGGCGCCTCGTTCGTCGTCCACCAGACCAGCGCCGGGCTCGCGGTCGCCATCGCCGGCCTCGTCCGCGATCGGGCGGGCACGTACGGGCCCGCGTTCGCGACGGCCGCCGTCCTCGCGCTGCTCGCCGCCGCCCTCGTGCGCCGCGTGACGCCGGCGCCCGCCGCTGCTTCCGGCCCCGCGCCGATCCGACCTTCCCACCACCCGATCCCTGAAGGAGGGACCGCATGAGCACCACCCCGATCACGACGCCGGTCACCCGGCACCGCACGGTCACGGTCGACGGCGTCGACGTCTTCTACCGCGAGGCCGGCGACCCGGCGAACCCGACGCTCCTGCTGCTGCACGGCTTCCCGAGCTCCTCGCACATGTTCCGCAACCTCATCCCCGCGCTCGCCGACGCCTTCCACCTCGTCGCGCCGGACTACCCCGGCTTCGGGCAGAGCTCGTTCCCGCCCCGCGGGACGTTCGACTACACGTTCGAGCGCCTCTACGAGGTGGTGCTCGCGTTCGTCGACGAGATCGGCCTGGAGCGCTTCTCCATCTACATCCAGGACTACGGCGCGCCGATCGGGCTGCGCCTCGCCGAGCGCCACCCCACCCGCGTGCAGGCCATCGTGTCGCAGTCCGGCAACGCGTACATGGAGGGCTTCACCCCGTTCTGGGACCGGCTGTTCGCCCACGCCAAGGACCGCGCGGCGCACGAGGAGAGCGTGCGCGAGTACCTCAGCTACGAGGCCACCAAGTGGCAGTGGACCCACGGGACGCGCGACCCCGAGGCGATCGCCCCCGACACGTGGGAGCTCGATTTCCAATACCTCGACCGGCCCGGCAACCGCGAGGTCCAGCTCGACCTCTTCCACGACTACCAGTTCAACCTCGACGGCTACCCCGGCTTCCAGCGCTACTTCCGCGAGCACCAGCCGCCCACGCTGCTCGTCTGGGGCAAGAACGACGAGATCTTCGGGCCGGCCGGCGCCGAGGCGTTCAAGCGGGATCTGCCGGACGCCGAGCTGCACCTCCTCAACACCGGCCACTTCGCGCTGGAGGAGGAGCTCGACACGATCGCCGGCCTGATCCGCGACTTCCTGACGCGGACGGCGCGCTGACCCATGCCGCAGCCCACGGACATCCGGCCGCCGTTCACCGCCGAGACCGCGCGCGCGAAGGTGCGCGCGGCGCAGGACGCGTGGAACACCCGCGACCCGGAGCTCGTCGCCCGCGCGTACACCGAGGACTCGGAGTGGCGCAACCGCGACCAGTTCCTCCGTGGGCGCGCGGAGATCGTCGCGTTCCTGCAGCGCAAGTGGGAGCGTGAGCTCGACTACCGCCTGCGCAAGGAGCTGTGGGCGTTCGGCGCCGACCGCATCGCCGTCCGCTTCGAGTACGAGAGCCGCGACCCGGCGGGCCAGTGGTGGCGCAGCTACGGGAACGAGCTGTGGCAGTTCGCGCCCTCGGGCCTCATGGCCCAGCGGTTCGCCTCGATCAACGACGTGCGGATCGAGGAGGGCGAGCGTCGGTTGCGGGGGTGAGCGAGGCGGGAGGCCCGTGTCCGTGCGGGCCTCCCCGCCACCGCGGCTCCCGCTGACGTATCAGCGACCTATGCGAATTCGCATACACGGGTTGGACGGCCGCCGCCCTTGGATGTCGCGGCATGACCACCACCCACCGTGCCTTCCGTCGCCTCGCCGTCGCGGCGCTCGCCACCGCGAGCCTCGGGGCCGTCACCGCCTGCGGCGCCGCTGACGAGGAGCCCGCCGCGGGCGAGAAGGAGCCGCAGCAGGTCAGCGAGCAGAGCTTCTCCTCCGCCCGGGACGCGTACGACGTCAAGCTCGCCGGCTGCCTGCGCTCCAAGGGCCACGACGTCAAGGACCCTGCGCCCGGCCAGGGCATCCAGGAGTCCTCCCCCGCCATCAACGCCTCGGCCTCTGAGTGCATGAAGGAGCTCGGCGACCCGCCCACGGTCGCCCGCTCGAAGGCCGACGAGGCGGCGGCCGAGAAGAAGGCGCTCGAGCAGGCGGAGTGCCTGCGCGAGAAGGGCTACGAGGTCGAGGACCCGGCGCAGGGCGCGCTGATCGTGCCGGAGGACGCGACCCAGGAGGACATCGACACGTGCCTCGCCGCGCGCTGACCATCGGCGCCGTGGCCGTCCTCCTCGGCGCCGGCACCGTCGGCGCCGCCGCGCTGCTCGTACCCGCGGACGGCACGCCGGCGCCGCGGGCGCGGGCCGGGGCAGCGCTCGCCACCGCGCCGGTCACGTCGGGCCGCGTGGGCGCCGAGACCCGTGCGGTCGGGACCCTCCTCTACCCCGCGAGCGCTCCGGTGGCGGCCGCGGCCGCGGGCGTCGTGACGTGGCTCCCGGCGGAGGGGACGATCCTGCGCCCCGGGGACGTGCTGGCGACGATCGACGCGCGGCCGATCCTGCTGCTCCGTGGCTCCCTGCCGGCCTACCGGACGTTCGAGAAGGGCATGGCGGACGGCGAGGACGTGCGGCAGCTCGAGGCGGGCCTCGCGGCCCTCGGGTACTTCCGCGGCGACGTCGACGACCGCTTCTCGGAGTGGACCGCCTGGGGCATCAAGGCCTGGCAGCGTGCGCTCGGGCTCCGGCCGACCGGCAGGCTGGCCCACGCCGCCGTCCTCTTCGCGCGCCACGACCTGCGGGTGGCGCGGCGCCGGGCGCGGCTCGGCGCGGTCGTCGCTCCCGGCGAAGACCTGTACGCGACGTCCGCGACCCGGCGGGTCGTGCGCGTCGACCTCGCGCTGAAGGACCAGCACCTGGCCCGCGCGGGCGCGCGCGTCACCGTCGAGCTGCCGACCGGCGGCGAAGCCCGCGGCCGCGTGACGCGGATCGGCGCGCCGCGGCAGCGCCAGACGGAGACCGGCACGTCCGTCGTCGTCCCGGTGGTCGTCCGCCTGCGCGTCCCGCACGCGGCCGCCGCCTTCGCCCGGGCGACGGTCACCGTGCGCCTGCGCAGCCGCACACGGACCGGCGTCCTGACGGTGCCGGTCGCCGCGCTGGTCGCGCTCGGACCGCAGCGGTTCGGCGTCGAGGTCCCGGACGGGGCGGACACGCGCCGGGTGCCCGTGCGGGTCGGCGCGTTCGTCGCCGGGCGGGTGGAGATCGCCGGCCGCGGCATCACCGCGGGGACCCGCGTCGTGGTGCCGTCGCCGTGAGCGGCGACATGGTGCTCGAGGACGTCGTGCGGACCTACGGATCGCCGCCGGTACCCGCGCTCACCGGCGTCGACCTCGCGGTGACCGCCGGCGAGCTGGTCGCCGTCGTGGGCCCGAGCGGGTCAGGGAAGTCAACGCTGCTCAACGTGATGGGCACGCTGGATCGGCCGACGTCCGGGCGGGTCCTGCTCGACGGGGTCGACGTCGCCGCGCTCAGCGACGCGCAGCTGTCGGCGGTCCGGGCCCACCGGATCGGCTTCGTCTTCCAGTCGTTCCACCTCGGCGAGGGCGTCCGCGCGGTCGACGTCGTCGCCGACGGCCTGCTCTACACCGGCCTGCCGCGCCGCCGCCGGCGCGAGCGCGCGCTGGCGGCCCTGGCCCGCGTCGGGCTGGCGCACCGCGTCGAGCACCGCTCCAACCAGCTCTCGGGCGGTGAGCGCCAGCGCGTCGCGATCGCGCGCGCCGTGGTCGGCGACCCGCCGCTGCTGCTCGCCGACGAGCCGACGGGCAACCTCGACTCGGCGTCCGGCGCGAGCGTCGTCGCGCTGCTGCGCGAGCTCAACGCCGCGGGGACCACGATCGTCGTCATCACCCACGACGCGGAGCTGGCCGCCGTCCTCCCCCGCCGCGTGCGGATCCGCGACGGGCGCGTCGTCGCCGACGAGCCGGCGGAACGATGACGCCGCTCCCGCCCGCGCGCCTGCGCACCGGGGACCTGCTGCGGCTCGGCGTCTCCGGGCTGCGGACCCGTCCGGGCCGCGCGGTGCTGTCCGCCCTCGGCGTCGCCATCGGCATCGCCGCGATGGTCGCCGTCGTCGGCATCTCGGCCTCCAGCCAGGAGCGCCTGCAGCGCCGCCTCGCGGCGCTCGGCACCAACCTGCTGACCGCCGAGCCGGCCGCGGCACCGGGCGCGCCGACGGCGCTCCCGGCCGACGCCGCGGCACGCGTGCGCCGGATCCCGGACGTCCTCGCGGCGGCCACCGTCGCCGACCTGGAGGGCGTCCGCGTCTACCGCAACCGCGCGATCGACCCGGGTCGCACCGGTGGCCTGACCGTCACCGCGGCCGAGCTCGGGACCCTGCGCGTCGTCGGCGCCCGCGTCGCGGCCGGGCAGTGGCTGAACGGCGCCACTGCGACCCTCCCGGCGACGGTGCTCGGGGCGACCGCCGCCCGGCGCCTGGGCGTCACGCGCCCCGGGACGCTCGTCTGGCTCGGGGGCCGCGACGCCGTCGTGGTCGGCATCCTGGAGCCGGTCCCGCTCGCGCCGGAGCTCGACGTCGCGGCGCTCGTCGGCGTGCCCGCCGCCCGCCGCGCGCTCGGCGGCGCCGGCCGCCCGACGCGCCTCTACACGCGCGCCGCCGACACCGCGGTCCGGCCGGTGCGGGAGCTCATCGCGCCCTCCGTCCGGCCGCAGCGGCCGGGTGCCGTCGCGGTCTCGCGCCCGTCCGATGCGCTCGCGGCCGTCGATGCGGCCGACGAGGCGTTCACCGGCCTGCTGCTCGCACTGGGATCGATCGCGCTGCTCGTCGGGGGGATCGGCGTCGCGAACACGATGGTCATCGCGGTCATCGAGCGGCGCCGCGAGATCGGGCTGCGGCGGGCGATCGGGGCGACGCGCGGCCACATCCGCCGGCAGTTCCTCGCCGAGGCGCTCGCGCTCTCGGCGTTCGGAGGCGCGGCCGGCGTCGGGCTCGGCGCCACCGTCACCGTGGTCGTCTCGCGCTTGAACGCGTGGGTCGTCGTGCTCCCTCCGACGGTGGTGGCGCTCGGCGCGGGCGCGACGGTCGTGGTCGGCGGGCTGGCCGGTCTGTGGCCCGCGGTGCGCGCGGCGCGGACGCCCCCGAGCGTGGCGCTCAACGGTTGATATGCCAGTGATAGACCCGGCACCTACGCTCGATCCCATGAGGGTCCTGATCGTCGAAGACGAGCCGTACCTCGCCGAGGCGATCCAGACCGGCCTGCGTCTGGAGGCCATCACCGCGGACGTCGTCGGCGACGGCGAGCAGGCGCTGCATCGGCTCGCGCTCCACCCGTACGACGCCGTCGTCCTCGACCGCGACCTCCCGGTCGTCCACGGCGACGACGTCGCCCGCCGCATCGCCGCGGACCGCCTTCCGGTGCGGGTGCTCATGCTCACCGCCGCCAACCGGCTCGACGACAAGGTGCGCGGCTTCGAGCTCGGCGCCGACGACTACCTCACGAAGCCGTTCGAGATGCGCGAGCTGGTGGTGCGGCTGCGGGCGCTCGGACGGCGCCCGCCGGAGGGGACGCCGCCCGTGCTCGAGATCGGCGACCTGCGGCTCGACCCGTTCCGGCGTGAGGTCCATCGCGACGGCCGGTACGTGCCGCTGACCCGCAAGCAGTTCGCCGTGCTGGAGCTGCTGATGGCGGCCGACGGCGGGGTCGTGAGCGCCGAGACGCTGCTCGAGAAGGCGTGGGACGAGAACGCCGACCCGTTCACCAACGCGGTCCGCATCATGATCTCGTCCTTGCGCAAGCGCCTCGGCGAGCCGTGGATCATCCACACGGTGACGGGCTCGGGGTACCGCATCGGGCCTGCGGAGGAGCAGCCGTGAGCGCCCGCCTGCGCCTGGCGCTCAGCTACGCGACGTTCGTCGTCGTCTGCGGCGTCGCGCTCATGGCGGTCTTCTTCTGGGTCCTGCGGTTCGTGCCGGAGGGCAACCTCACCGCCGACGGCGGGTCGTTCGCCCCCGACCGCAGCGACCTGCTCCGCGCGTTCCTCCGCCGCGCCCTGCAGGTGCTCGCCGGCCTGGTCGTGGTCGGCCTGGCCGGTGGGTGGCTGCTCGCCGGACGGATGCTGCGCCCGCTCGACCGCATCGGCGCCGTCGCGCAGCGGGTCACCGAGGGCTCGCTCGACCACCGCGTGCGCCTCGACGGTCCGCACGACGAGTTCCGCCTGCTGGCCGACACGATCGACGGGATGCTCGACCGCCTCCAGGCCCAGATGGACGAGCAGCGGCGCTTCGCGGCGAACGCCTCCCACGAGCTGCGCACGCCGTACACGATCAGCCGGTCGGTGATCGACGTGGCGCTGGCCGACCCGGACGGCCGCGACGTCGACGAGGTCCTGCGGCGGCTCAACGCGACGAACCGCCGCGGCACGGAGGCGGTCGAGGCGCTGCTCGCGCTCTCGACGCTCGACCACGGCGCGGCGGTCGACCGCGTGCCGATCGACCTGGCCGAGGTGGCTGCTCAGGTGCTCGAGGAGCTCCGGCCCGAAGCGGACGCAGCCGGCGTCGCGCTCATCGGCGAGCTCGGCGAAGGCGACACCGACGGCGACCCGACCCTCGTGCGCCAGCTCGTCTCCAACCTCGTCCTCAACAGCATCCGCCACAACCTCCCGGCGGGCGGCCGCGCCGAGCTCCACACCGGCACCGCCGACGACGGCCACGTGGCGCTGCGCGTGCGCAACACCGGGCCGGTCGTCGCTCCGGACGTCCTCCCCACGCTCACCGAGCCCTTCGTCCGCGGCACTGGCCGGGTCGCGGACGGCACTTCGTCGCTTCGCGGGAGCGGGCTGGGCTTGGCCATCGTCGCGCGGGTCGCGGCGGCGCACGATGCGCAGCTGCACCTCGACGCTCCGGGCGATGGTGGGCTCGACGTGCGGGTGTCGTTCCCTCGGCCTCGAGCCTCGGACGCTTCGGGCGTGTGAGCTGAGGCATCAGAACGGCGAAGGCCCGATCAGATTGGGCCTTGTCGGGAGACAGGATTCAACCTGCGACCGCCCGGCCCCCAGCGCCCCTGGGTGAGTTCCGCTGAGTTGAAATCCCAGCGTTCATCGTGGTTTGAGACTACCTGAGTTGCGGCCGGAACGGGGTCGAATCGCTCACTTTGGACCCCGACTTGGACCCCGGTACGAAGGTGTTCATTCGCGCGGGCGCGCACACCGCGAACCAAGGTCCAGCCACGGACAGCGTGGACCTGCTTCGAACGCATTAGGCCGCGAGCGAGGCTCATCGAAATCCATGTCTCTGGTTATGTCTCGGTCTTCTCGGGCCGGTAGCTTCGTGTTCGTCGCCGCCTGATGCGCGAGCTTCTTGAATTGCCGTAAGACCAGAGCGGCCTTACAGTGCCACGACACTGGTCGACGATTGGCAGATCAGCAATGCGCGCTTCTGAGACGGAACAGACTGGAAGCACCGGCGTCAACGAGGTCATGGCTGACCTGACGAGGCTCCGCTGGGGACCCGTTCCAGTACCCGGTCAACACGACCTGGGCACCGACATTTTCGCCCAGGTGCGAGATCGCCGGCGCTATGACCTCGGCCTTGTGGTCGGTGTCCAGGTGAAGGCGGGCGCCAGCTACTTCGCGCGTCCGAACCAAGACGTAACGGACGAATGTCCTGAGGGCTGGTGGTACGCGGAGGGAGACAAAGCTCACTTCGACTACTGGACGACACACCACGTTCCGCATCTGCTCGTCCTCTACAACGACGAAAGCGAGACGGCCTACTGGGTGCACGTGACCGCCGAATCCGTCGTCGACACCGGTGCGGGAGCAAAGATCTTGGTGCCGCGCAGCGCCACACTCGACGACGAGCACCTTGACGAGCTATTGGCAGTCGCAGCGACCTCTCGCCCGGGCCTCGCGCTGGAAGGAACCGCGTGGACCGGAGCCGAACCGCCAACAGCAAACGACGCCCTCCGGTTCGCGATGGTGGTTCCGAGGCTTGTCGCCCCGCACCCCAACGTGGCACGCGAGGAGCCGTTCACACCGACTCAGGCGATTGCCCTCTTGATGCTGGCACGATTCAATGAGCTAGACCGGGACGCTGAGCGCTTTCCGGGCGCTGTCCCGCGCATCCGCGACGCCGTAACGCATACAGAGTGGTCATGGCGGTTCGTCGGAGCGTTGGCGACACGGATGCTGGACGACGATGGGTCCGCGCTACGGGCGGCGTTCGACGATGCGCCGAACCCGCCGTCACGCGCGGCCGCGGTTGTTGCGCTTGCATGCTTCGCGATCGAGCAGGGCACTCCCGCCGACGCTTGTGCGGCGCTCAACGAGGCCCTGGCCGATGACCAGATGTTGCCGCTTGACGACGTGTGGCTGAAGACCCAGCTGGCACGTGCGGCACTTGATGTCGGTGAGGTCGATGCCGCGCGCGGCCGCGCCGCTGAGTTGCTGGCCGCCAACGTAGGAGCAGCAGGCGATGTCACCGCGAGCGCCCTTCGCGGAGTCGCAGCGATTCTTCTATTCGACACTGCACCGTGGATCGAAAAGAACATCGGCGAGGCCATCCAAGCAACGGACACCGCGGCCCGATGGTGGCGCACGCAGACGGCATACCGTGGCGCAATCAGCGTCGTTGAGCGGGAGTTCAATGACTGGGCGCGGGATTCATCGGTGACGCTCGGCGGTCAAGACGAGGCGAACAATCTCCTCTACGTGTCTGCGCTCGCGGCGAGCCACCTTGGCGATCATTCCGCGTGGCGAAACCTCTCGGCTCTGCTTGGGCGTGATTCGTTCCTGCGACTCACACGTCACACGTCGGTCGATACAGCAGCGACAGCTCTTGACACGCTGCGTCTTTGCGGCGACGGGAAAGGCGTCGAGCTCTCCGTCCGCCGACTTGTGGACGACGGTCCTGCACTTGCCGTCCGAGACGTAGCCAAACGGGCCTCCCTCGAGCGTGCGACGCGAACCACTCTCTCCGCCGACCTCGCCCTTATCGAGCACGGTGGCGACGTCTTCGATGAGCAGGCTGCAACGGACGCGTTCGCGTGGCTCAGCGGCCTTCTCGACGATCCCGCACCACTCCTGAGACTGTCTGCGGGACGCGCCTTCGAACCGAACGTGGTCGCGCTGGACACCCTAGCGGGGCTCGCACCGCCGATGTCGGAAGCCGTCGCGGATCTTGCGACCTTGACCCTGCCCGCCGCTCCTCCTGCCTGGTCCGAACTTGCACAGACCGCCTGGGCGAAGCTCCTAGATGCCCTTCCTGAGACCGTCTGGACAGAGACTCGCGCTCGGGCGCTGATGCCCGTTTCGTCACTACCGCCGCTCCGCTGGGTGATTCTGCGTCTTGCTGCGCCTCATGTTGAGGACGCACACGCGCAGCTCGTTGAAGCTGCACAGCGCGGCTCTGTCGACGCGCTGGGCGGGCTCGGCCGGATCGACGAAGTTGACCGAGAGGTCGTTCACGCCGTGGTTCCGCAACTGATCGACTCGCTCGATTCGATCCGCACGGGTGTACGCAAGGGCACACTTAGTTTCGGACCAGGTGACCCTGCCCGCGCGCTGGCGGTCATCGTCATGCATCATCCTCACCCTGACGGTCTTGAGGCGCTGATCAGCTTCCTGGAGGACGAAGTTGTACCCCGTGCAGGTAAGCGCGAGGCGCTCGCGGTGCTCGCCCGCTCCGCCTCGACCCTCGATACCGGGGCGCGCGACCGTCTTCGCCGAGTCGCCGAAGTCGCCCCGCGCCACAACCCACCAATTGAGACTCCATTCGAGAACAACGACATCCGTGGCCAGGCGGCGTATCTGGCTGCAGCGTTGGCCGATGGCGATGGCCGGGCCGCCGCGCTCATGCCGGAGCTTCTCGAGGGCTCAGCGAGGCATCGCCGCTGGGCGGCGCACCTCGCCGCACTTCACGCCACGCTTGCCCCGGCGCTCGTGGTACTGCTGAGTGACGAGGCGGCCGTCGTACGGGCCACAGCGGCGGCCGAGGCGGCGCTGCTTCTCACCCGCGGCGAAGCCCCAGAGCCTTTGGTTACTGCGCTCGAGTACGCCGCGGATGATCCCGGGCGCCAGGTCGCGCTTGCACTAGCGCATACGCTCGCCAGAGCAGAACAGCAGCCCGAGCGAGCAATGGCGCTCCTCAGCCATCTCGCTGAACACCCGTCCGCAACGGTTCGCCTGCACGCAACCTGCGAGCCGGGTCAATGACCGCCCCGGCTGCGCGCCGATGCTCGACCGCACCTGGGTCACGATAGACGCGGGGTTCAGTTGTCACCGCGCAGAGTAGGAGTGACGCAGCTGTACGAAGTGAACTTGGCCTGGTCCAGTTCGGGTGGAGCCTGAACCCCGACTCCATCGTCGCACCGTGGCACCACGCTCACGCAACCCACTGAGCATCCGCGAGCTCGTGCTTGTAAGTACCGGTAGCGAGATAAGCGCGCAGTCGCTTTCCTTCGGCAAGAGGCCGCACTTTGGCAGTCGCCTGGCCGGCGGTCTTCGCCTCGGTCGCGTAGACCTGTCGGTAAGCCGGTGAGTCGGTACCGACGGTCGGGTCGGTCGCGAATACGATGAAGCCTCGCCGCGTGCGGCGTGCCTCGTTCACCGAAGCGACCTGCTCCCGCTCGGCCTCGAGGTCTTCCGCCCACTGGAGGAGGTTCATCTGCTGCGCGTTGGCGGGGCTCATGCGAGCTTCTCCTGCGTGCCGCCTGCGGCGGCGACGAAGCGTCTAAGAGCTTCCACAGTACTCCCGGTGAACGCGTCGAACGTCTTCTGGGGAACCTTCTCGTAACCCCAGTCCCGGCCGGCCAAGGCGCTGGCGTCACGTGCCCATCGGCGGGCCCGCGCGTCCTTGTGCGGGACGTCCGGATCCTCGAGCCCCTTGGTCTCAACCACCAGGCAGGAGTCGTCCGCTAGCCGAATAACGAAGTCGGGGTAGTAGTAGCGCAGCGCCCCGGTCGAGGAGATGTACTCCAGCGCGAAGCGGCTATTCATCGTGAGCTTGGCCCAGGCGGCTACGTCTTCGGCCTTGTCAAGGAATTTCGCGAACCGCTTCTCAAGCGAAGAGTCCACTGGGGTGATGTTGAACACGGTGCGTTCTCCGGTGTAGGTATCCCGAGACCATGGGAAAGCCGGCGTCTCGGACACGCGGACGGCGTGCTCGGTGATTGTTGCCTCACGCTCGCCTATTGAGAGGGCGCGCAGGGCCTTTTGGAACGAAGTCGTGACGATGGCTTGAGCATCGTTCTCAGCTAGGCGACGAAGGACGACTTTGTCGTCCAACTCGACCTCCACGGAGAAGACCCTGGTGCGCAGGTACTCACGCATGAGCGGAGCTACAACGGCGAAGGCCCCGGCGATGCCGGCGACGCCTCCGGCCCTTAGCGCAGCGTTGGTGTACCAGGTGATGACCCCGGACGGGTCCTCGGCGTAGGGGACGAGGAATTCGTCACGCTCCACCTCGACCTTGTCGATGAGGTGGAGCCCTCGGTACTTGATGTACTCGTCCGGCTCAACGTCGGGGACCGGCAGGCGGGCCGCCGGCGCCTCGAAACTTCCGAGGGTGAGGGTGCCGAGCGGTGTCTCCGTGCGCACGATTGTGCGGCTGAGCTGCGGAATCGTGATGTCGAACCGACGCTTCGCCTCGTCGGCGAAAATCGTGAGCGCGCCCGCCTCGATCTTGTCGGCGTCCTCCTTCTCAACGACGAGGCCTCCGTCCAGTTGGGCGCTCCAAAGGTCGCGGAAAGCATCGTGCTCGATTACTACGACGCGCTCGTCGTGGCCGGAGCCCGGCGGCGTCATGCGCCGCAGACCACGACCGAGAGCCTGCTCGGGGAGGATCTTCGCCCTCGCGGTCAGGCTCCGCAACGTCACGATGACGCAGACGTTGCGCACGTCCCACCCCTCACGGAGCATCAGAACGCTGACGATGCAGCGGATTCGGCTGTCCGGGCCGTCAACCTCTCGGGCGGCGTTCCGCGCGACGTCGAGATCAGCCTTCGTGATTTCGCCTGAGGCGTTGGTGTGGATGACGAGCAGGCGGTCGCCAGAGAACTCGGGGCGCTGGCGCAGGTAGTCGCCCACCTCGTCGGCGGCCTGCGTGTTCTCGGCCATGACGAAGAGCACGGGACGCTTGCCAGCGGGCTCGAGCGCGTCGTTGAACTTCCGCCAACGCGCAACCGCCACGTCGAGCCACTGACGGTACCGCTGTGCGGCGGAGTCACCCAGCTCGATGCTCGCGCCGCGGACCTCGCCGATCAGCGGCGTCTTGACGATGCCGTCTGCGACGGCTTGCGCGAGCGGGTAGTCACAGACAACGTGCCGGAAGATCGTGCCCTGCTGAGTCTTCGGCGTCGCCGAGAAGTCGATCTGCGAAACCACCCCAGCGCGGCCGTCATCTGGTGCACGCTCCTGCAGCGCGACGTGCAGGCGCTCGATCGTCTGGTTCCACTGGAGCTTCTCGGACCAGACGTGATGGGCCTCGTCGTTGAGCAGCATGACGCGCCCCGCATCGGCGATCCGCTCGAACAGCCGCGCCGCACCGGTGTCGGCCGCATTGACGTCCCGGTTCACGCGCGGACCCAGCATGGTCTCGACTGGGTTCGGCGGCGCCGCCGCCTTCCTCGAAGGTGTCTCGTATAGCCGCTGCACGTTGGTGAGATAGAGCGCGCCGCGATTAGCGACCGGTGTGAGCTCGTCCTGCAACACAACAGTGAGGTCGAAGTCAGCCTCCCATTCGGGCGGGATGATTGGGTCGCGCCGGAAGGTCGCCGCGTCGGCGAAGTCCGTCTTGAGCCGCTCGAACACGATCACGTTCGGCGCGATGACCACGAACGTCGTCGTCATGGGCGAATCGGGCTCGTACGTGGCGTGAAAGTACGACCAGGCGATGCAGAGGCTCATCGCCATCGTCTTGCCGGAGCCGGTCGCCATCTTGACCGCGAGCCGCTGCCGGCGGGTCTCCTGAGGGTCGATCATGATCCCCTGCTCTGCGTAGGGCAGCAGGTCGAGGAAGGAGCGGACCTGCTTGATCTCGGTCAGGTAGACGAAAGTCTCGACGGCCTCGCGCTGGCAGAAGTAGAAGCGGAACGGGTAGCCATCGCCGGTGCGGTGCTCGTCATCGAACCAGTACCCGAACAGGCGCCGGGTCGTTCGGCTGGCACCGGGGTAGCCGTTAGCCCGCCACGCATCAACTTCGGCGCGGACCGAGTTCACGAGGTGCGTGCCCTCGCTTGGCTTGCGGCGTGCGGGGACGGCGAACGGGTCGCCGGCGATTACCGTCTCGGTGGCCTCAGTCACTTGATCGTGACCTCGGCCAGCTTCGTGGTGTCGTTGCCGAAGATGTCGATGACCTTGACGACGAGCGAGTATCGGCCCGGCGCGTCGTACTCGTGGAAGTCGGTCCTGGTCTCGAGCATCGGTCTCGCCTTGGTCCGGTACGCCTGCCAGCGGTTGTGGAAGGTGTCGTCGCGGTAGTCGAAGTCCACGGACCAGTAATCAATGAGGTCGGACCACTTGCCGATGCGGTCGCGGACCTTTGGCGGGATCAGCTCCTCGCTTGGGATCGCAAAGTCCTGGAGGACAACGGAGACCTCCCGACCTTGCCGGCGGACGTCCAGATCGAGGTACGCGAGCTCGAAGAAGCGCACCGAGTCGGCGTCCTGGATCGAGCGTTCCATCACCTCGCGCGGGATGGCCCGCGGTCGAAGCTCGACGCCTCGGCGCCGGCCTCGCTCGACGATGGTGTCGTTCAGGCCCATCTCCCACTCCCAGCCCAGCACGTCGCAGGCGGCGATCCCGTGATCGGCCATTTCGTCGATCACCTCTTCGCATTCGTCAACCGTCACGGGGGCGTCGGTTGCACCGATATGGACCATGCGACCATCCTTGCGGCCATGAAGGTGAAGGAAGCCCTCGACCGGCTCGGCGCGGTAGAAGGCGAGGATGGTGTCGAGGTAGTTGCGGAGGGCCCCGTTGCCGGTGGCGAGCTGCCAGCGCTGGCGCTCGTATGCGCCGAGGTTCTTAATCTCAAACGGCTTGCAGTCAGGGATATCCAGGAGACGCTTGCGTGTGGTGTGGATCGCGAAGCGTCCCAGGTCACAGCCGATCCAGCGGCGGTCCAGGCGCTCGGCCGCGACGAGGGTCGTTCCGGAGCCGCAGAACAGATCGGCCACGAGATCACCCGGGTTGCTCGATGCCTCGATGATCCGCTCGAGGAGCACGAGCGGCTTCTGGGTGTCATAGCCGGAGCGCTCGACTGCTTGGGAGTTGACCGGCGGGATGTCGTCCCACACGTCATCGACGAGGTGGCCCTCGTTCTCCTCCAGGTAGCGCTTCAGCTGCGGACGCTTAGACTTGTCCTCCGGCTTGTGGATGCGCCCATCCGCGTCGAGTTCGTTCATCGAGGCGAGGCTGTAGCGCCAGCCCTTCGGGGGCGGCGGGAAGCCCTGCCACTCGTACGTCATATTTGGGCGCGGGTTCGGGCTAGTGAGGTTGTCGAGCCGGTACGGACCCCGGCCGTCGCCGTCGTCATGCGTGTACTTCGTCCCCGTGTACCCCGGATCGAGTGGCTCCCGCGGCGGGTTCCACAGGTATGTCGCGCCCTTTGAGTAGTGCAGGATCACCTCGTGAACGGGTGACCACTTCTTGGCATCTCCGTGACCGGAGACGCGCTTCCAGACGATCTCTGCTCGGAATCGGTCAGCGCCGAACACCTCGTCGCAAAGGACCTTCAGGTAGTGACTCACGTTCGGCGCGCAGTGCAGGTAGAGGGAGCCATCCTCGCTGAGCAGCTCGTGGATCAAGACGAGCCGCGAGAACATCATCCGGAGGTACGACCCACGCCCTCCGCTCCATGTGTCTCGGTAGGCGTGCTCCTCCAACACGCTCGGCTGCTTCGTCAGCGTGACGTCGCCAACATCGACCCGGAACGAGAAGTCGGTCCCGGTGTCGAACGGAGGGTCGATGTAGATCAGCCGCACGCGCCCGGCGTACTCGCGCAACAGACTCGACATGACCAACTGGTTGTCGCCCCACGTCAAAAGGTTGCGGCCCGCTTTGGCGGGACTCGCCCCGAGCAGTGAACCCCGATCCCGCTCGCGCGTAGCGCGCGACTCGTTGATGCTCTCGACCGTCTGGAACGGCAAACTGAGGCGCTCGACTTGTTCCGGGCGTTGCTCCCAGTTCAGGCGGACGGACAAAGGGACTCCTCGCTCAGGGGATTCGGGTGACCACACGCCACCTCGACCGTAATCCTGCCGCCACGAGCGGTCAGACCGAGACCCGCTGGCGCGGGCGGCTTGCAGCGAGGTACCCGTCGAGGGCAGCCAGCGGCGGCCCCGCGACATCAGCCAGCTCGTCCGCGATCAGCTTGGCGTCTACGGCCGGCAAGAAGAGCAACGCTCGTCGCATCCACGCGCTCCAGGTGGAAGCGTCCGGGAAAACGTCCAGCCGCGCTGCGAGCGGCTGTAGGGGAACTCCGAAGCCGAAGGGCGCGAGTCTTTCCACGGCGATGCCACAACCAAGCTCATAGCGGCGCCCGCTGATCTCGATCGGCGAGGAAAGATGCTCTGCCGGGCTATGTACGAGCGCCGAGCCGATGACGCGACCACGATCCCGCCCGGGGTTTCGGAAGCAACCGCGGGTCGTGTAGAGGAACAGACGATCACCCTGCCCAAGACGCTGGGCTGCGACCGCACGAGTGGCCGGGAAAGCCATCCGCCCTTCGGTGAGCACCCATGCGAGCGCAGCGCGGTCTCCAATGATGCACAGAGCTGACGAGCTCACGGTCCCACGGTAACCAAGCTCCACGAGCTCCAGCGCCGCACAGCCTGTCATCGGTGTTCAGTGGGACCAGGGTCGACTCAGGTTCGACGTTCGAGGCCGGGCGCTTGACTCGGTTGAGCTGCGCGTCATCTACGTCCGTAGTTGGACCGGACTCTGCCGCTGAGTTCCGTTGTCGACGCCACTTCAACTCGTTGGCTGTGTACGCGTGCACCGCAGTGCACGTGTGTGCCTGGCCTGTCCGTTGCGGGAACCGCACGACTCCGTCTGAGCGCGGAACGGCCGGGGGTCGCGCGCCTGCGGCGCGACTTAGCGGGCATGGGAAAGCGTGGGCGGCGGCGGGTTGAGGACGAGCGGCGTGCGAAGGGGCCGGTGTGGCAGACGGCTCGTGTGCGGGTGGATGACGAGACGTGGGCGGAGTACCGGCGGTCGCTCGGGGAGCGGTCGGTGGCTGAGGCGCTCGGGATGCACGTCGAGCGGGAGGTTGCGCAGTGGCGCCAGCGGCGGGCGGCTGAGGTCGATCTGACCGAGCGGGACGCCGCCGAGGTGCTGGAGCGGATCGAGGCCGCGACGGAGACGCTCAGGTCGCTCGCGTCGCGGCTCGAGTTCCGCCTCCGCGCGCGAGAGCGTTAGAGGCCGGGGAGTTTCGGCTCCCTCTCCCCCGGCTCGCCCGCCGGCTCCGGTGGGCGGAAGGCGTCGTTCACCATGTCGACCTCGAACTCGTTCGGGGCGTAGTGCGCGTAGATCTGAGTCGTCTTCGCGTCGGCATGGCCGAGGAAGTCCTGGATCGCGCGCAGCGGTGCCCCAGACGAGGCGAGCCGGGTCGCGAAGGTGTGGTGCAGGTCGTGGAAGCGGACGACGCGGACGCCGGCGGTGCGGCAGGCGTCCTGGAACTTCTTGGTGACCTTCGCCCCGTCGAGCGGTGTGCCGAGCTGCGGGTGCGCGAAGACCAGGTCGTCGTCGCCGGTGTAGAGCGAGCGCTTGGACCAGGCGTCGAGCTCAGCGAGGACGCGGTCGGCCATCGGCACCGACCGACGCGTGGAGAGGTCGGACTTCCCTCGACCTGAGAACTCGGTCCGACGCCAGGTCTGGCGGACGCGGATGCGCTGCACGGGCCAGTCGACGTCACGCCACCGCAGGCCGAGCAGCTCGCCCTGCCGCAGACCGGTGAAGGCGGCGGTCAGCACCAACATCCGGAGAACCGGGCCGAGCACGTCGGGCGGCGGAGGCGGTGCTGGGCCGCGACGGCCCGCTCGGTACGGCTTGGGCTCACGAACGACGGTCGAGTCCGGGATGGCTCGGAGGACGGCCTCGAGCTCCTCGAGCGTCAGGAAACGCAGGTCCGGATCCGTATCTCGGACGTGGCGAGGTCGGGCGGCGCGGCGGACCGGGTTGTCGTTGGTCCACTCCAGGTCGATCGCGTGCTCGAAGACGCCGTGGAGGATCTTCAGCGTGTCCGCGACCGTCTTCGGCGCCAGACCTCGCGACAACAACCGCGCGCTCATCGCCTCGACGTCGCGGCGGTGGACCCTGCGCAGCACCATCGAGCCGATCTCCGGCCCGAAGTGGCAGCGCTGCGCACTCCCCAGCGTCTGCAGGTAGCTGCGGCTCACGCCCTGCACGCGCTTGTGCTCAATCAGCGCACAGGCGGCGTCGTCCACCGTGTGGCGCGCGGCGGCCTTCGGCGTCGGCGAGACCTCCTCCGCCAGCATCAGCTTGCGGAGCTGTGCCTCTGCCTCCCGCCTCGTCAGGCCAAGGTCGCTGCCCTGCGCCCTCACCGGCCCCACCCGCCGCGAGAGCCGCCGGCCATCGGGGAGCCGCCACCGTCCGTACCAGGCGCCGTGCTTCTGCATCAACGACCCGGTGCCGTAGGAGCGCTTCATCGATGCTCCTGCTCCCGCAACCAGCTCTCGATGCTCGACGGCCGGTAGCGGTAGTAGCGCCCGACGCGGATGTGCGGGATCCGGTCGGCGCGCGTCTCGGCGTACACCCACGCGACGGTGACGCCGAGCCAGGCGGCGACGTCCTCGGCAACCAGCAGCGCCTCAGCACCACTGGGAGGACGGGAGAAGCGGCGGGCGGGCGTGAGAGGAAGCTGCTCGTGCATGCCCTCCCAGTCGCGCGAGCCGGCGGAACTCCCCGCCCCAAATTGGACCCCGTCTTGGACCCCGCGGCGAAAGCGGAACGCACCCAGAACGGCGAAAGGCCCGATCAGATCGGGCCTTCCGTAAGTCGGGGAGACAGGATTTGAACCTGCGACCGCCCGGCCCCCAGCCGGGTGCGCTACCAGACTGCGCCACTCCCCGTGGCTTGCTGCGCGGACTACGTGTTGTGAAGAGCGGGCGACGGGAATCGAACCCGCCCTAAGAGCTTGGAAGGCTCCTGTGCAACCACAACACTTCGCCCGCCAGCGGCACTCACTCTAGCGACGGACGACGCGCTTCTGTGGGAACGGCGCCGTCCACGGTGATCTCGGGCGGTGGCCAGGGGCCGTACCAGTTGTCGCGGGCGCCGTCGAGCGTCACGACGCGGCCGTCGAACAGCCGACCCAACGGGGATGCCAACAGCGCGACGAGCCAGCCGTGCTCGGGCTCCCGCCCCAACCTCCCCAACGGCACCGTCAGGCCCGCGCCGAGCCGCAGCGACTCCGGGTACTTGCGGATGGCGTCCGTCTCGAAGTGGCCTGCGGCGATGGCGACCACCGTCGTCTCAACAAGCTCAGCGGACAGCTCACGCGTCAGCCCTTCAACCGCCGCGCGGGCCGCACTCGAATGCGTCATCCCCGCCAACCCGTGGTGCGGGGACAGCGTCACGTTCACGATGACCCGCGGGGCAGCGAGCTCCAGGCACGCCCGCGTCATGGTCATCGTCCCGCCGACGTTCAGCTTCCAGACCGCGTTCCACCCCTTCTGCGCGATCCCCTCCGCCGGCACGAAGTACTGCCCACCCGCGTTGTTCACGAGCACGTCGACGCGCCCGAACTCGTCCAGCGCCGTCTGCACGACCCGCCGCGCGTCCCCAGGGTCCCGGATGTCGGCGGTCAGCGCGCGCAGGCGCGACGAGTCCAGACGATCGACGGCCTCGTCCAGCACCTCGGGGCGCCGGCCGCAGATCACCACCGATCCCCCGCACGCCAGCACCTCGGCGGCGGCCGCGCGGCCGAGCCCCGTTCCCCCGCCCGTGATCACCGCGACCACGCCGCGCAGAGCATCAGGAGCGAACACCCGCGACGCCAGACTCACAACCACCCCGCCTTCTTGAACCGCCAGTACAGGAACGAGCACACCGCGGCCATCAGCGACAGCGCGAACGGGTAGCCCAGCGACCACTTCAGCTCGGGCATGTGCTCGAAGTTCATGCCGTAGATGCCGGCGATCAGCGTCGGCACCGCCGCGATCGAGACCCACGCGGAGATCTTCCGCATGTCCTCGTTCTGCGCGATCGTCACCTGCGTCAGGTTCGCCTGGAGCAGGTTCGACAGCAGCTCCCGCTGCGACGAGACCCACTGCTCATCCTTGACGACGTGGTCGAGGACGTCGCGGAAGTACCGCCGGACCTCCGCGTCCTCCTCGCCGTCACCGGGGATCCAGTGGTTCTCGGCCAGGAGCTGCGCCGGCTCGACCAGCGGCGTCACCGACCGCGACAGCTCCAGCACCTCGCGCCCGAGCTTGTAGATGCGCGACGTCGGGTCCGACTGGCCGCTGCCGAACAGCGCCGCCTCCACCTCGTCGATGTCCTCCTGAAGCCCGCGGATCACGGGCTCGTAGTCGTCGACGACGTGGTCGAGGATGCCGTGCACGACGACCCGCGGCCCCTTGCGCAGCTTCGCCCGGTTCGCCTCGAGCGCCGCGCGCACGCCGTCGAGCTCGGTCGCCCGTCCGTGCCGCACGCTGATGACGAACGACTCCCCCGCGAAGACCATGATCTCGCCGAAGTCGACCTCCTCCCGCGCGTCGTCGTAGCACGCCGTCCGCAGGACGAGGAACCCGTGGTCGCCGTAGCGCTCGAGCTTGGGCCGCTCGTGCGCGACGAGCGCGTCCTCGACCGCCAGTGGGTGGAGCGAGAACTCGTCCTTGAGCGCCGCGAACTCGTCCGGCGTCGGCTCGTAGAGGTCGATCCACACGAACGCGCCGGGCTCCTGCGCGGCCTCGCAGGCGTGCTCGAGCTCCAGCTGCCCGGGCCGCCGCTCACCGTCCTCGTAGACCGCGCACGCGACGATCACCGGCGCCACGTTACGAGATCGCGACCGAACTGCCGATCACCAGGAACGTGTCCCCTATCTTGCGTCGCGTGCGCGTGAAGGCGATCGCCGCTGGAGCTGTGTCCGTGACCCTGCTCGCGGGCGGTGCCGGCTACGCGCTGCTCGGGAACACCGACGCGTCGGCGGGGGCCACGCCCAACGTCAAGGCGGAGATCGCGACCTGGCGCTGGGCGCCCGACACGGAGCTGCCGGCCGCGGAGGAGCAGGTCGCCACGAGCGACGCGCCCGCCGTGGAGGAGCAGGTGGAGGCGCCGGCGGAGACCACGCCCGCGAAGGACCCCGCGCCCACGACCCAGCAGTCGCAGCGCAGGGAGCCCAAGCCCGACGACCTCAACGACCTGAACGCGGGCGCCGCCACGGGCGACGACGTGCTCGTCAAGGCAGAGGTGCTCAAGAACGGCGTCGCCCTCCCGCCGCTGGAGGCCCCGCCCGAGGTTCGCGCGATCTTCGAGGCCGGCAACACGATCGCCCGCTCCCCCTACAAGTGGGGCGGCGGCCACGGCAAGTGGCAGGACAACGGCTACGACTGCTCCGGCAGCGTCTCCTACGCGCTCGCCGCCGCGGGCCTCCTCAACGCCCCGCTGGCGTCCGGCCCGCTGATGAAGTGGGGCAAGCCGGGCAAGGGCAAGTGGATCACGATCTACACGAACCCCGGCCACGTCTTCATGGTCGTCGCGGGCGTCCGCTTCGACACCGTCGCCCGCGGCCAGACCGGCTCGCGCTGGATCAACTCCATGACCAGCACGTCGGGCTACGTCGCCCGCCATCCCGAGGGTTTCTAACGCGCGCGCGACGGGGGTAGAGCGGGTGGCGGGATGCCACGCACGCTCGTCTCCCTCATCGCCGCAGCGACCGTCCTCGCGAGCACGGCCGCCTGCCAGTTCCCCAAGGACGTCGGCAACACGCTGAACGACGTCAAGGACGGCGGCACCCTCCGCGTCGGCGTCACCGAAGCCGAGCCCTGGGTCTCCCTCCAGCACGACGACCCGACGGGCGTCGAGGTCGCGCTGATCCGCGAGTTCGCGGACCGACTCGGGGCTCGGGTGAACTACACGTCGGGCACCGAGGAGGAGCTGGTCGAGGCGCTCCACAACCGCGAGCTCGACGTCGTCATCGGCGGCATCAGCGACCGCACGCGCTGGAAGAAGGAGGCGGCGATCACCAAGCCGTACCTCACGACCCACCTCGTGATCGGCACCCCGGACGGCGCACCGCTGACTGGGGACACCCGCGTCGCGACCGAGAACGGCCGCGCCGCCACCGCGCTGGTGGAGCGCAAGACCGACGCGGACCCCGTGCCCGTCGACGACCTCGCAGACGCCCGCGGCAAGCCCGTCGCCGCCGACGAGTGGCTGATGGACGACCTCGACGTGCGCGAGGTCAAGTCGCTGGAGGCCACCGAGCACGTGATGCTCGCCTCCCCCGGCGAGAACGCCTTCCTGGTCGAGCTGGAGCGGTTCCTCCTCGACCGCAAGGACCGCGCGATCCAGCTCCTCGACGAGGAGGGCAGGCCGTGAGCATCGACATCACCGCCTCCTCCCACGAGCTGCCGCCCGAGCAGGCCGAGGCGTACCGCAAGGCCAAGCGGCTGGAGTGGATCACGCTCGCCTACCTCGCGACCGCGATCGCGTTCGTCTACGTCGCGCTCGGCTCGTCGCAGGCGATGAAGGCCGCGTGGGTCGAGGACATCCTCAGCCTGCTTCCGCCGATCGCGTTCCTGGTCGCCAACCGCATCCGCCGCCGCAAGCCGAACGACACGTACCCGTGGGGCTACCACCGCGCGGTCACGGTCGCGTACCTGCTCGCGTCGGCCGCGCTGCTCCTGCTCGGCACGTACGTCCTGCTCGACAGCCTGATGAAGCTCGTCATGGCCGAGCGCCCGCCGATCGGCGTCTTCGTCATCGGCGACCTCGACCCGTGGGCCGGCTGGGTCATGCTCCTCGCGCTCGCCTACACCGGCATCCCGCCGGTGATCCTCGGCCGGATGAAGCTCAAGCTCGCGGACCAGATCCACGACAAGGTGCTCTACGCCGATGCGGAGATGAACCGCGCGGACTGGATGACCGCGGGGGCCGCGGCGCTGGGCGTCATCGGCATCGGGCTGGGCCTGTGGTGGGCCGACGCGGTGGCCGGCGCGTTCATCTCGCTCGACATCGTCCGCGACGGCGTGCGCAACATCAAGGCCGCGACCGCGGACCTCATGGACCGCATGCCGCACACGTACGACGACGAGGAGGCGGACCCGATCGTCGCCGAGCTCCACGACGACCTCATGGCGATGCCGTGGGTGAAGGACGCGCGCGTGCGCCTGCGCGAGCTCGGCCACGTGTACGCGGGCGAGGCGTTCGTGGTCCCCATCGACGGCGACGACGTGGTCCAACGCGCCAACGATGCCCGCGAGCAGCTCATGCGGGATCATTGGAAGCTCCACGACATCGTGATCGTCCCGCTGTCGGACGGCGACGAGGACGACGACGACCAGGAAGGAGCCGCACCATCGCACCCCGATCGATCTGGAACGGTGCCGTCGCGTTCGGCGCCGTGACCGTTCCCGTCAAGGTCTTCGGCGCGCTGGAGGACCGGCAGATCCGGTTCCGCGAGCTGCACGGCAAGGACGGGAGCGAGATCGCGCACGTGCTCGTCGGCTCCGACGGCGCGCAGGTCCCCCGCGAGCGTGTCGCCAAGGGGTTCGAGGTCGCGCCCGACGAGTACGTCCTGATGTCCAACGACGAGATCAAGGCCGCGGACGCGCCCGCGCGCAAGGCGGTCGAGCTCGAGGACTTCGTCCCCGCCGACCAGATCGACCCGATCTACTACGACAAGCCGTACCACCTCGCCCCGCAGAAGGGCGCCGAGGAGGCCTATGCGCTGCTCGTCGCGGCGCTCGAGAAGGCCGAGCGCGTGGGCATCGGCCGCGTCGTGCTGCGCCAGCGCGAGCAGCTCGTGTCCGTCCGGCCGGTCGACGGCGCGCTGCGGATGCAGGTGATGCGGTTCTCCGGCGAGCTCGTCCCCGCGAAGCAGATGGACGTCGCCGAGCCGAAGAAGCCGCCGGCCGACAAGGAGATCAAGATGGCCGCGACGCTCGTCGAGTCGCTGTGCACGGACTGGGATCCCGCCTCGCACGAGGACGAGTACCGCGAGCGCGTGATGGAGGTCGTCAAGCAGAAGGAGGCGGGCGAGGAGATCGAGATCGCCGCGCCCGAGAAGCCCGAGGCGTCCGATGACCTGATGGCCGCGCTGGAGGCCTCGCTGAAGGCGACCAAGAAGGGGAAGAAGTAGTGCCGCGCTCGATGTGGCGGGGGTCGCTGAGCTTCGGCCTCGTCAACGTCCCGGTCGCGCTCTTCTCCGCCACGCGCGACGTGGACGTGCACTTCAACCAGGTCGACTCCGAGACCGGCGAGCGCCTCCGCGTCCAGCGGGTCTGCAAGCAGGAGGACAAGCCGGTCGAGTACGACGAGCTCGTCAGCGGCTACCCGCGGTCCGACGGCGACGGCTACGTGCTGCTCACCGACGAGGAGCTGGCCAACGCCGCCCCGGAGAAGACGCGCACGATCGACATCAGCGAGTTCGTGCCGCTGGAGGAGGTCGACCCCATCTTCTTCGACCACCCGTACTGGCTCGTGCCGGTCGGCGAGGGCGACGGGCCGCTGCGCGCGTACAAGCTGCTCGTCGAGGCGATGAAGGACTCCGATCGCGCGGCGATCGGCAAGTTCGTGCTGCGGACGAAGGAGTACCTCGTCGCGATCCGCGTCCGCGAGGGGCTGCTGTCGCTCGTGACGATGCGGTTCGCGGACGAGATCCGCGACACGGACGACCTCCCGCTCCCCGGCAAGTCCGAGAAGCCGAAGAAGAAGGAGCTCGACGAGGCGGTCAAGCTCATCGAGCACCTCGCGGCCGACTGGGATCCGAAGCGGTACGACGACCGCCACAACGAGCGGCTCCAGAAGCTGATCGACCAGAAGCGCAAGGGCAAGACGATCAAGGCGCCGGCGGAGCCGGAGGTGCCCGAGGCGGTGCCGGATCTGATGGCCGCGCTGCAGGCCTCGCTGGAGGAGGCGAAGGCGAGCGCGTGAGCGCCACCTCCGTTAGACTTCCTACCACGATGGAAGTTCGGCGGAGCCACGGATGAGCGCGCTGGCCACCCCGCTCGAGGCGCCCGATGCGCTGCGGGTGCGAGCCGGCGCGCTGGCGCGGCTCCTCGAGCACCCGCCGCTGCGCGCCGTCGCCGCGGCGGGCACCGACCCTCGCTCGGCCTGGTACGGCGAGGTCGAGGACGCCGTGGTCGCGCTGTCGATGGCGCTCCCGCAGGGCACAGAGGACTACGACGGGCGCAAGCTCTTCGAGTTCATGGTCGCGCTGCGGCGGGCGATCGCGGCGGACGCGGGCGGCGTCGACGAGGCGGGCGAGGTCGAGCTCGCGCGGATGCGCATGGGCGACGTCGTGCGCCGTATCTCGCGCCGGCTCGAGCACGACGAGCTGGACGACCCGCGCGTCGCCGCGGACGCGGTGCTCGCGACGCTGCGAGGCGTGCCGGTGGGCGACGTCGCGCGGTTGCTCGGCGTGTCGACGAAGACCGTTGGCGCGTGGCGGGCGGGGCGGCCGGTGACGCGCAACGCGGCGCGGGTCGTGGTGCTCGCGCAGCTGCTCACCTACCTGCGCGCGTCGCTGACGCCGCTCGGGCTCGTGATGTGGTTCGACGCGCCGCGCGACCAGCTGGGCGGCCGGACGCCGCTGGAGGTGCTGTCCGGCGGCGGCGCCGGCGCACGCGAGGAGCTCGTGGCGCTGGCGCGGGGCCTGCGTGGCCAGCTGGCGGACTGAGCCTGCGCGCGTCACCGGGGAGTGGCACGCCTACCGGCAGGTCGCGCCGGACTGGGCGCCGCTCTACCACGCCGCGGGGGAGCCGCTGCCGTCGCAGACCTCCGGCCGCTGGCACCGTCGCGGCGAGGGCTACGCGCAGTACCTCGCGCTGGAGCCGCTGGGCGCGTGGGCGGAGCTCGTGCGGGCGGAGGGCGTGCGGGGCGGCGCGCGGGCCGAGCAGTACCGGCGGCGCCTGTGGCTCGCGCTGGTGCGGGAGCGGGAGATCGCGGACCTGTCGACGTTCGACGCGTGGGCGCGGTGCGGCCTCGACCCGGCGGTGGCGGTCGGCGAGCACGCCGGCTGCCAGGCGCTCGCGGACGAGCTGCGCGCCTGCGGCTTCCGCGGCGTCCTCTCCCCCTCTGCGGCGCTGCCGGGCGCGACGAACCTGACGCTCTTCGGCGAGCGCTACGAGAAAGTCCTCCTCGGCGGCCTCGCGACCTGGCCCAACCCGAACCCGGACCTCCGCATCCCCTGCTCCCTCGTCGTCGAGGGCAACCCGCCGCCGGACCTCGTCACCGAGACCGTCTTCCGCGGGATGGAGCACGAGGGCCTCCTCACCTGGCGCGCGGCTCGCGCCTAGCGCTTCGGTCCGACGAGCTCCTCCAGGATCGCGACGCTGCGGCGGTGCGAGACGGAGACGTTCCGCGCGTTCGACATCGTCGTCCGGACGCCGAGCAGCGCGCACGCGTCGCGGAAGATCTGGCGGATCTCCGGGCTCAGGTTGGAGAAGAAGTAGCGCGGATACTCGTACGTCGCGATCCGGCCGCTCGGGAGCTTCGTCCGGAACCGGTTGACCGTCCGGCACCCGTCCGAGTGGATCAGCCCGCGCACCAGCTCGTCAGGGTGCGCGTCCGCGACCTCCTGCTGCCACGGCTCCAGCACGATCGCACGCTCGTGCTTGCGCCCCGGCCCGTGCTGCGGGAAGACCTCAGGCCACCGCTTCCACGCGCACTGCACGATCTTCACGCGGCTCTCCTTGCCGTCGTAGCACTGGACCTTGTGCCAGTGCGACGTGATCGTGATCGCGGTGACGACCTCGTCGACGATGCCCGGGTAAGTGCCGTCGAGGAACACACGGAGCCACGCCTTGCCGGGTCGACCGACCGTGATGTGCCCGTCACCGAGGTACGCCCCGAGCAAGTACGCGTAGCTCGGCGGGTGGACCGGGCGCCAGGGCGCACGCTCGACCGCAGGCCCGAAGGTGGCGCTCCCGCCAGAGCGCCATCGCACCACGGTGGACAACGGAACTCCTGTGAGCTCGGCGATCTGCCGGGAGCTGAGATCTCTCTGCGCCAGCGCGCGGACGCGCCTCATCTCGTCCTGCGAACGCATGTTCGCATCATCGGGGAGAAAGCGGACGGAGCGCGGCGGCTATCATCGCTCGTCGCACCGGGTGGCGTCTGTCCCGATGCACCGGTTCCGAGGGGGACTGGTGTAGTGGCAACACGGCGGTCTCCAAAACCGCAACTGGAGGTTCGATTCCTCCGTCCCCCGCTTCGCTCGCGAGCCCGCCACCCGGCGGGCTCGCGCCGTTCCGGCTAGCCGCGGCGGAGCTGGAAGCGGCCGCGGTCGTAGACGAGGCGGTACTTGCGGTAGCCGCCGGAGGGGCAGCAGTTCGCGTCGCTGCGGCGGTAGATCGGACTGCGGAAGTGGAGCTGGCGGCCCTTCATGCGCGGGCTCCAGATCCAGTGCCGGCCGAGACCGCTCAGCGCGTGGACAGCCTCCCACTCGCCCTCTCGCACGGCGAACACCACCACGGGCCGCGGCGACGTGACCGTGCAGCAGATGAGGTTCACCGTCATCTCCCGCACCCCGTCGCCCGTGAGGTCGCGGCACCAGATCTTGTCGACCACGAACGTCGTCATCAGGTCGAACTCGCCGGAGCCCTCGCCCCACCACCGCGCGAGCGGTGCGTCCAGGATCGTCGTGGCGTCCAGCGCGCTCTCCGCCACGCCCTCGCTGCACTCGGGCGCCGGGGAGGGCTCCTGAGCGGAAGCGGCGGCGGGTGCCGCGAGAAGCGCGGCGACAGCGATGATCGGTGCGACGAGACGGCGGAGCATCGCCGCATCGTCGCACCGTCGAACAGATCTAGGCCGCCTTGCGCGCGCCGGCCGGCGCGGTGGTGCGGGTCGTGCGACGCGTGCCGCCGCGGCGCGTGCGCTTGGGGACCACGACGTCCTTGCGGCCGCGGGCGCGGCGCAGCTGGCGGGCGGTGGTGCGGATGGCGCGCTCGATGACGGCCTCGCGACGGTCGCGGGCCATGAGGTTCGCGCCCATCAGCGCGAGGTCGTCGGCGGTGGGCTGGAGGATCAGCACGTCGGTGCCGCGCTCGCGCAGCTTCTTCGCCTCCGCCCCCAGCCGGCGGCCGGCCGAGCGGCGCATCAGGGCGGCGACGCGGTCGGCGGGGGTGCGCGGGGTGACGTTCGCCAGCGACGACATCGGGTTGAGGCAGACGACGAGGTCGAGCTCCTCGTCGCGCAGCAGATCGAGGTTGGAGACCGAGCACACGCCGCCGTCGACGTACCGCCGGCCACCGATCTTGACCGGGTGGTAGAAGCCGGGGATCGCGCAAGACGCGGCGACCGCGTCGGCCACGTGGGCGTCGGGTGCGCCGTCGCGGCCGAAGACCTCGCGCCGGCCGGTCCGGTAGTCGCACGTCACGGCCCAGAACGCCGGGTGGTCGGGCCACGCGCCGGGGACGAAGCGCTCGACCAGCTCGCTGATCGGCTTCGTCGAGATGAACCCGCGCGGGAGCCAGCCGCTCAGCAGCGCGGTCGGCGCGTGGGAGCGGGGCTTGAGCAGGGTCGAGATCGCCATGCGCCACGAGCCGGGGCCGATCGGCGGAAGCGCGAGCTGCGGGCGGAACGCGGACTCGTTCATGCGCTCGGCGGCGAGGTCGCCCTGGTCCGACAGCTCCTCCACCTGCGCGAGCGAGCCACCGCCCACGTACGCGGCCATCAGCGCGGGCGCCAGCCCCTGCGCGGTCAGCGCGCCGACGACCGAGCCGGCGGACGTGCCGCAGATGATCTCCGCGTCCGACGGGCTCCATCCCGTCTCGGATTCGAGGGCGTCGAGGGCGCCGATCAGCCATGAGCCGCCGACGACCCCTCCGGCGCCCAGGACGAGTCCTATGCGCATGTGGGGAACGTGCCTCCGGTGGTGGGACAGACCCGGCGAGCTCGTGCCCGCCGCCGGGTTCCAGCCGGTTGTTCCTGCACAGCTACCCATTCGACGAGACGTCGAACCCGGGTGCCCTGCGTTCGGTCGGGAGTGCGGCGGCGCGCGCGGTCAGGGATGATCGCGTCCCGTATGCGTCCTGTCCCGTTCGCAGACGCGCGCGATCCGTTCGGCGCGCTGGTCGTCGGCCCGCGCACGCTCGCGCGTGGCCGCTCGGACGGGCTCCTGGCCGGGCTGTCGTTCGTCGCCAAGGACGTGATGGCGGTGTGCGGGCAGCGGACCGGCGCCGGCTGCCGCGAGTGGGGCGACGCGCACGGCGTCGCGACGGCGCACGCGGACACGGTCGAGCGGTGCCTCGCCGCGGGCGCGCGGCTGGTCGGGACGTCGGTGACGGACGAGCTCGCGTTCTCGCTCACCGGGATCGACTCGCGCGAGGGCGCGCCGATCAACCCCGCGGCGCCGGAGCGGCTGCCGGGCGGGTCGTCGAGCGGCTCCGCGGTGGCCGTCGCGTCCGAGCTGTGCGACTTCGCGCTCGGGACCGACACCGCGGGCTCGATCCGCGTCCCCGCCGCGCACACCGGCCTCGTGGCGCTGCGACCGACGCACGGCCGCGTGTCGCTGGGGGGCGTGGTGCCGCTGGCCCCGTCGCTCGACACGGTCGGGATCCTCGGGCGCGGGCCAGGGGTCATCCGGCGGGTCGCGCGGTCGCTGCTGTGCGGGGAGCGGGCGGCGTGGGCGCCGGAGCGCCTGCTGGTCGCGCGGGACGCGTTCGCCGCGGCGGCGCCGGACGTGACCGCGGCGCTGACGCGCATCGTCGCGCGGGTGGCGGAGGTGGTGTCGGGGCCGGCGGTCACCGACGAGGTCGTGCTCGCGCCGGGGCCCGGCGGGCTGGACAGCCACGTGGGCGCGTTCCGCGACGTCCAGGGCTGGGAGGCGTGGCGCGCGCACGGGGCGTGGCTGTCGGCGGCGCGCCCCGCGCTGGGCGCGGGGGTGGCGGCGCGGTTCGCGTACGCGTCGGAGGTGACGGAGGAGCGGTTCGCGGCCGCGTCGGCGGAGCGCGCGCGGGTCACTGCGCGGCTGGTGGAGCTGCTGGGAAACGACGGGGTGATCGCGCTGCCGGCCGTCGCCGAGCCGCCGCCGCGGCGGGACGCGGATGCCGCCGAGCTCGACGCGTGGCGTGTGCGGTGCGTGCGCCTGCAGGCGACCGCGGGGCTGGCGGGCGCGCCTGTCGTGGTGTTGCCGGCGGGGAAGGTCGGCGGCGGGCCGATCGGACTCGCGCTGATCGGCGCGCCGGGCGGCGACGAGGCGCTGCTCGCCCTCGCCGCCGCGGCGTTCGCTTAGCTGTCCTCGCCCGCGCGCAGCCGCGCGATCACCGCGTCGATGCGGGCGCGCGCGTCACGGGAGTCGGTGAACGTGTACGGCGTCCGCCCCTTCGAGGCGGCCCACGGGACGAGCACGTCGAACTCGACCTCGCGCAGCCGCTCGAGGCTGTCGAGGTACGCGTCCCGGTCGCTCGTGTCGAGCATCGCGCCGATCCACTCGCCGTCGCGCAGGAAGAGCTGATCGCCGCTGAAGAGGACGCGGTGGTCGTCGTGCTCCCACAGGAACGCGGTGGAGCCGGGCGTGTGGCCGGGGATCGGGAGGATCTCGAACCCCTCCCCCAGCGCCGCCGGGTGGTCGAACGTCACCGGCGTCACACCGCTGCACCGCTCGACCTGCGCCGCGTCCGCCTCGTGCGCGACCACGTGCGGCTCGCCGAGCGCGGCGACGGCCCGGTCGAGCCCGAACATCGCCTCGTGCCAGTGGTTGAGGTAGATCCACTTCACCCCGCTGAACCCCGCGGTGGCGAGAGTGCCAGTGTTGTAGATCACCAGATCTCCTCCCGGACGCTCGATCCGGTAGGCGCGGATCTCGACGTCGGGGGCGAACGGGAGCGACTCGGGCGGCGTGGCGTGCAGCCCGGCGAGCGGTGGGATGAGGGTGTCCTGCGGGCTCATGCGACCATCCTGCACCTTCAACCGTGGTTGAAGTCAAGGGGTGGGAGAAGTCGCGGGTGGTGCGCGGCGCGAGCGGCGCGGCGCCTACCCCCGGCCACGTTGCGTCATCTGGCGGTTGGCGCGGCGCCGGGGCGGGCCTAGCGTCGCCGGCGATCCACCCCTCTCCCCCAAGGAGCCTCCCCGGATGACCCCCTCCAACCGCCCCACCGTCGTCCTCGTCCACGGCGCCTTCGCCGACGCGTCGAGCTGGGCGCGCGTGTACGACGAGCTGGCCGGCGACGGGCTGAGCGTGCTCGCGCCGCCGGTGCCGCTGCGCGGCGTCGTGTCGGACGCGGCCTACCTCGGCTCGGTGCTCGACCAGATCGAGGGCCCGGTGCTGCTCGTCGGGCACTCGTACGGCGGCGCGGTGATCACGGTGGCGGGCGCGCGCGACCAGGTCGTCGGGCTGGTCTACGTCGCCGCGTACGCGCTCGACGAGGGCGAGAGCCTCGGCGAGCTGCAGGGCCGCTTCCCCGACTCGAAGCTCGCGGCCAACCTGCGGTTCGCGCCGTTCCCGATCGCGGGCGCGGAGGACGGCACCGACGTGTCGGTCGACCCGGCCGCGTTCCCCGACGTCTTCGCCGCCGACGTCGTCCCGGCCGTCACGCGCTTCCTCGCGATCAGCCAGCGGCCGCTCGCCGCGTCCGCGTTCGAGGAGCCCGCGCCCGTCGCCGCGTGGAAGACGACGCCGTCCTACGGCCTCATCCCGACCGCCGACACGACGATCAACCCCGACGTCCATCGGTTCGGCTTCGAGCGCGCCGGCATGACGACGGTCGAGGTCGAGGGCGCGTCGCACGCCGTCGCGCTCTCGCAGCCGAAGGCCGTCGCGGACCTGATCCGCACCGCCGTCGCCGCCGCCTGACCCGCCCGATGAGGACCGAGGACGAGACGGGAGCGAGCGGCTGGGCCCCGCTCCGCGCGCCCGCGTTCCGCCGCCTGTGGCTTGCGCAGTTCACGAGCAACGTCGGCTCGTGGATGCAGACGGTCGCGGCCCAGTGGGTCATGACCTCGCTCACCTCGTCCGCCGTCCTCCTCGGCGCGATCCCGGCGGCGACGAGCCTCCCCGTCCTGCTGCTCGCGGTGCCGAGCGGCGTTCTCGGGGACCTCGTTGACCGCCGCCGGCTCGTCCTCGGCGCCCAACTGCTCATGCTGGGCGCCGCGGGCGGACTGGCCGCCCTCGCCGCGACCGGGGGCCTGACGCCGGCGACGCTCCTCGCGCTCCTGCTCCTCATCGGGGTCGGCGGCGCTCTCAGCGCACCGACATGGCAGACGCTGCAGCCCGAGCTGGTCCCGCCCGCCCAGCGCCCCGACGCGATCGCGCTCGGCGCCGTCAACCAGAACCTGGCCCGTGCCGTCGGCCCCGCGCTCGGCGGCGCGCTGCTCGCCGCGACGAGCGCGGCCGCGGTCTTCGGCGTGAACGCGATCTCGTTCCTCGGCGTCCTCGCCGCGGTGGCCGTGGCGCGCTTCCCGGTGCGACGCACGGCGCTCCCCCGCGAGCACGCCGTCGCCGCGGTCCAGGCCGGCGCCCGCTACGTCGCCGGCTCGCCGCTGCTCCTCGCGCTCATCGTCCGGTCGACCGCGTTCATCCTGTTCGCGGGCGCGATCTGGGCGCTGCTGCCGATCATCGCCCGCGACCGCCTCGGCCTGGGCTCCGCCGGCTACGGGCTGCTGCTGGGCTGCGTCGGCGTCGGCGCGCTTGCGGCGGCGACGTTCGGTCCCGCGCTCAAGCGCCGCATGGCGCCACGCACGACCTACGCGCTCGCGTGCCTGACCGTCGCCGCGGCCGCGGCCGTCCTCGGCACGACGTCGAGCATCCCGCTCGCGATCGTCGCGCTCGTCGCCGCGGGCGGCGCGTGGATCCTCGGCATCGGCCTGCTCGGCGCGGCGTACCAGGCGCAGATGCCCGGGTGGGTCAAGGCGCGCGGCATCTCGTACTACCTGATCGCGTTCCAGGGCTCGAACGCGCTCGGGTCGCTGGGCGTCGGCGCGCTGGCCCAGGCGACCGACGTGCGGACAGCGTTCGCCGTCCTCGCGGCCGGGCTCGTCGGAGCCGCCGTGCTCACCTGGCGCCTCGCGCTCCCCGACGCGGTGCCCGACGGCATCGAGACCGAGCCGCTCCCGCTCCCGGACGTCGCCGTCAGCGCCGACGCCGACGCCCCGGTGCTCGTCATCGTCGATTACCGCCTGCGCGCCGGCGCCGAGGACGCGTTCCTCGCCCACGCGGTGGCGCTCCGGCGCGCGCGGCGCCGCACGGGCGGGCGGCACTGGCGGCTGTTCCGCGTCGCGGAGGAGCCGGGGCGCTACACCGAGACGTTCCTCGTCGGGTCGTGGGAGGAGCACGAGCGCCAGCACGAGCGTGCCCAGGGGAAGGACCGCGCGCTGCTGGCGGAGATCGACGCGCTGCTGGAGCCCGGCACCGCGCGGACCGCGCGCCACGCGCTCGGGATCGTCCCCGCGCGCAGGTAGAGCCAGCCCTACCCCGACCTCGGGACGCCGCCCATGGGGACGAGGCGCGGGGCGCGCGATCGTCGCTGCATGAGCACGACCGTGAGCCCTCCCCGCCCGCCCGCCCCGCGACTCGGCTGGGCCGCCCTGACCGAGGCCGAGCTGCGGGTCGTCCGCGTCGTCGCGGAGGGCGCGACCAACCGCGAGGCGGGCGCGCGCCTGTACCTCTCACCCCGAACCGTCGGCTCCCACCTCGCGCGCGTGTTCGCCAAGCTCGGCGTCGGCTCGCGCGCCGAGCTCGTCCGCTACCTGGCCGACCGCGGGCTCCTCGAGCGGCTGGAGGAGGCGCGGTGAGCACGGTCGCCGAGCAGCTCGTCCACACCCTTCACGCCGCCGGCGTCGGCCGCGTCTTCGGCCTGCCGGGCGACTCGCTCAACGGGTTCACCGACGCGCTGCGGCGCGACGGGACGATCGACTGGATCCACGTCCGGCACGAGGAGGCCGCGGCGTTCGCGGCGTCGGCCGAGGCGCAGATCACCGGCGAGCTGGCCGTCTGCGCGGGCAGCTGCGGGCCGGGCAACCTGCACCTGATCAACGGGCTGTTCGACGCGCAGCGCAGCCGCGTGCCGGTGCTCGCGATCGCCGCGCAGATCCCGAGCGCCGAGATCGGCGGCGGCTACTTCCAGGAGACGCATCCGCAGGAGCTGTTCCGCGAGTGCAGCGTCTTCTGCGAGATGGCGGCGTCGGCCGAGCAGTTCCCGCGGATCGCCGAGATGGCCGTGCGGGCCGCGGTGGAGCGGCAGGGCGTCGCGGTGCTCGTCGTGCCGGGCGACCTGCTGCTCGCGCGGGTGCCGCACGCGCGGGCGCGGTCGGGGCACCCGCCCATCGTGCGCGCGTCGTCGAGCGTGGTGCCGGCGGAGCGCGACCTGCGCGCGGCGGCGGAGATCCTCGAGCGCGCGGAGCGGCCAGCGATCCTGGCCGGCGCGGGGTGCGCAGGCGCGCACGCGGAGCTCGTCGCGCTGGCGGAGGCGCTGCAGGCGCCGGTCGTGCACACGATGCGCGGCAAGGAGCACGTCGCGTACGACAACCCGTACGACGTCGGGATGACCGGGCTGCTCGGCCACACCGCGGGCGCGCACGCGCTCGACGGGTGCGACGCGCTGGTCCTGCTGGGGACCGACTTCCCGTACCGCCAGTTCCTGCCGCAGGACGTGCCGGTGGTGCAGGTCGACCTGCGGGGCGAGGTGATCGGCCGGCGGATGCCGGTGCGCGCGCCGCTGGTCGGCGGCGTGGCGGAGACGGTGCGCGCGCTCCTCCCGCTCCTCACCCTCCGCGCGGCGCCGTCGCACTGGTTGGACCAGTTGCGCCACATGTCCAACCAGTCGCAGGCGAGGCTGGACCACGCCGCTGAGGACGGCCGCGCCGCCGGGCCGGTGCGGCCGGAGCTCGTGGCGCGGAGAGTCTCCGCACTTGCGACGGAAGACGCGGTGTTCATCCCGGACGTCGGCACGCCCGTGATCTGGGCGGCGCGGCACCTGGACATGAACGGCCGGCGGCGGCTGATCGGCTCGTTCACCCACGGCTCGATGGCGAACGCGCTTCCCCAGGCGATCGGTGTCGCGGCGGCGGCGCCGGAGCGGCAGGTCGTGACGCTGTCGGGCGACGGCGGGCTGACGATGCTCCTCGGCGACCTCCTCACGCTGCGCCAGCACGCGCTGCCGGTGAAGGTCGTGGTCTTCGCGAACGGGGCGCTCGGGTTCGTCGAGCTGGAGATGAAGGCCGCGGGCGTCGTGAACTACGGGACCGAGCTGGACAACCCGTCGCTCGCGGCGGTCGCGAGCGCGGTCGGACTGTGGTCACGGCGGGTCGAGCGCCCCGGGGACCTCGACGACGCGCTGCGCGAGGCGTTCGCGGTCGACGGACCGGCGCTGGTGGAGGTCATGACCGCGCGGCACGAGCTCGCGCTCCCGCCCACCATCGCGCCCGAGCAGGCGAAGGGCTTCGCGCTGTGGGGCCTGCGGACCGTCCTGTCCGGCCGCGGCGACGAGCTGCTCGACCTCGCGCGCGACAACGCCACGGGCCTGCACCGGCCGTGACCTGCCGGCGCGCCTGCGGGCGCGCCCACACCGCCGCCGACGCCCGTTCCCGCCCCGTCGCGGGCTGCCCCTCCCTCCCGCAGGAGGGGCACGCGAGTGCGGGCGGAGGGACTCGAACCCCCACGGCCGAAGCCACCGGCACCTAAAGCCGGCGTGTCTACCGGTTCCACCACGCCCGCTCTCCGGGCCGGCGCGAGTGGAGCGCACCGGTTGCCAGGGATTGTAAGGTCCCGCACACCATGGCTGCACGATCTCCCGACGTCGTCCTCGAGTACCCCAACCGCGACAAGGCGTCGAGCAAGGCCACCAAGGCCGTCGTCGTGCTCCTGATCTTGGTGAGCGCCGCGCTGATGACGATCGTCACCGTCGGGGGCTGGGAGAAGCTCCAGGGCGCCAAGGCGATCCAGATCGCGTACATCGCGATCTACCTCATCGTCGCCTTCTACATCGCGCGCTGGCGCTCCGGCCTGCTCCCCGTCGCGGCCGCGCTGGCGATCATCCTCCTGATCTTCGCGGCCGTCTCCGGCCCCGAGTGGTTCGCGCGCGACAAGGACGGCTTCACCGACCCGGCGCTCGACTCGAGCGTCCTCGGCCTCGTCACGCTGCTCCTCGTCCCCGTCCAGGTCCTTCTCATCGCCTTCTCGATGTCCGGCTTCCGCCAGAACTGGCACGTGGAGGTCGAGCGGCACCCCGAGGGGTCGCGGGGGCGGCGGGCGTCGGGTGGCTCGTCGGGGGCGGCGCCGGCGCCGGCGTGAACTAGACTTTCGCGGCGCACGCCTGCCCGGCTGGTGGAACTGGAATACACGGCGGATTCAAGCTCCGCTGCTCTTGCGAGCTTGTGGGTTCGAATCCCACGCCGGGTACTTCTGTCCGACACCCCTGATTCGATGCGAACATGCGTTCGGTCGAAGAGGTGGCGTTGGTCCGCTCGCTCGTCGCCGACGGGCTAAACGACTGCGCGATCGCGCGCCGGACGGGCATCCCGCGCTCGACCGTTCGCGAGTGGCGGCACGGTCGTAACCGCTCGGATCGGCGCATCGCGCGCGTGGAGGGTTGCTGCACCGCCTGCGGCCATCCGGAGCACGACTTCGACACGCTGCCGGAGTGGCAGTACGCGTATCTGCTCGGGCTGTACCTCGGCGACGGGTGCATCTCGACGCACCGGCGCGGCGTCTACACGCTCCGCGTCTCGCTCGACATGAAGTACCCGGGCATCATCGCCGAATGCCAGACCGCCATCTGGTGGGTGACGGGCGGCAAGGTGGCCAGCCTCGTGCCGCAGCAAGGGTGCTTCAACGTGCAGGCGTACTGGAAGTCGTGGCCGTGCTTCTTCCCGCAGCATGGGCCTGGCCGGAAGCACGAGCGCCTCATCGCCCTCACCGACTGGCAGTGGGACATCGTCCGCCGCGAGCCCGGCGCGCTGCTGCGCGGGCTCATCCACTCCGACGGCTGGCGCGGCACGAACCGCGTCACCGTCAAGAGCAAGCAGTACGCGTATCCCCGGTACAACTTCTGCAACGTCTCGGACGACATCCGCCAGATCTTCTGCGACGCGTGCGACCTGCTCGGCGTCGAGTGGCGGCGGATGAACGCGAAGAACATCAGCGTTGCGAAGCGCGCGTCGGTGGCGTTGATGGACGAGTTCGTGGGGCCGAAGCGGTGAGCGCGCTGTCGCTGCGGCGGGCCGGCATCAGCCGGGTGCCCGACGAGGTGTGGGGGCGGAGCGGGTTGCGGTCGCTGTCGCTGGTCGACAACCCGCTGGAGGAGCTGCCGGACGCGGTCGGGCGGCTGCGGGAGCTGCGCGGGCTGTACGTCGCGGGGACGCCGCTGGAGGAGCTGCCCGAGACGATCGGGGAGCTGGCGGAGCTGCACACGCTCGACATCGCGCACAACCGGCTGCGCGACCTGCCGGCGAGCTTCGCGCGGTTGCGCAGGCTCGAGGTGCTCTACCTGGCCGACAACGGGCTCGAGCGCGTTCCGGAGGCGGTGCGCGACATGCGCGCGCTCACGTACCTCGGGCTCAACGACAACCCGCTCACCACGCTCCCCGCGTGGATCGGGGAGCTCGAGCAGCTCACGGAGCTGCGCGCGCAGCGGACGCAGCTCACCGCGCTCCCGGACAGCCTCGGCGACCTCACGCGGCTGCGCGAGCTGTACCTCGAAGGCAACGCGATCACCGCCCTGCCCGAGGCGATCGGCGAGCTGGGCGAGCTGCGCCACCTCGACCTGCGCGACAACGCCCTCACCGCGCTCCCCGACACGCTCGCCGGCTGCACGCGCCTGCGCACCCTCGACCTCCGCGCGAACGAGCTGACCGACCTGCCCGACGAGATCCTGGGAGGGCTCGAAGGGCTGGAGAAGCTCGACCTGCGCTGGAACCCGCTGCGCGGCGGCGGGGAGCAGACCGCGGCGCGGCTGCGCGAAAGGGGGTGCGTGGTCCTGTACTCGCCCTAGGCCAGGACGTACTTCGACGGGTCGAACCGCGCGGTCCGCCGGCGGAAGCGCCAGGTCCAGTCGGGCCACAGGGTCGAGTTGCGGCCGGTGTCGTCGAGGTACCACGACGCGCAGCCCGTGTTCCACACGGTCCCGTCGAGCTGCCGCGACAGCGCCTCGTTGAAGGCGCGCTCCACCTCGGGGCGCACCTCCAGCGTCGAGGCGCCGTTGCGTCGCAGCACGTCCAGCGCCCCGAGCACGTACGCGATCTGCGACTCGATCATGTAGACCATCGACGAGTGCCCCAGCCCCGTGTTCGGGCCGAGGAGGAAGAAGAGGTTCGGGAAGCCCGGGATCGCCGTGCCGAGGTACGCGCGCGGCGAGCCGCCCCACGCCTCGTTCAGCGTCTGCCCCGAGCGGCCGCGGATGAAGTCCGCCGCCGGCATCTCGGTGACCTGGAAGCCGGTGCCGAAGACGATCGCATCGACCTCGCGCTCCACGCCGTCGCGTCCGACCACGCCGCGCGCGGTCACGCGCTCCACCCCGCCCTCGTGCAGCCAGACGTTGTCCTCGGCGAGCGCGGGGTACCAGCGGTTCGACGGCAGGATGCGCTTGCAGCCGATGGTGTAGTTCGGCGTGACCTTCTGGCGCAGCTCGGGATCGCTGATCGCCTTCTCCCGGTGCCGCCGGGCGAGCACCTCGGCCACCTTCATGATGCGCGGGTTCTTCACGAAGCCCAGCACCGCCGTCTCGCGCCCCACGTAGATCCCGCCGCGCACGAGCCGCTGCAGTGCCGGCACGCGCTCGTACAGCCGCCGCTCCACCTCCGTGATCGGCCGGTTGGTGTGCGGGAAGATCCACGGCGGCGTGCGCTGGAAGACGTGCAGCTCCGCCACGTCGGGCTGGATCGAGGGCACGAACTGGATCGACGACGCGCCCGTCCCGATCGCCGCGACGCGCTTGCCGCGCAGGTCGTAGTCGTGGTTCCACCGCGCCGAGTGCCACGTCTCCCCCGCGAACTCGTCGAGGCCCGGCAGGTCGGGGATCTTCGGCTCGGCGAGCGGACCCGCGGCGGCGACGAGCACCTTCGCCCGCACCTCGGAGCCCGAGCCGTCGGCGCCGCGCGTCGACACGACCCACTCGCGCGCATCGTCGTCCCACCGCGCGCCGGTCACCGTCGTGCTCAGCCGCACGTGCGGCCGCACCCCGAACTCCGTGGCGACCCGCTTGAGGTAGGCGCCGATCTCCGGCTGGCGCGAGTACGTCTCCGACCAGCCCGGGTTCGGGGCGAAGGAGAACGAGTAGAGGTGCGAGGGCACGTCGCAGGCGCAGCCGGGGTACGTGTTGAAGTGCCACGTCCCACCGACGTCGTCGCCGCGCTCCAGGACCACGAAGTCGTCCCGGCCCTGCTGCTTGAGCCGGATCGCGGTCCCCAGCCCGGAGAACCCGCTCCCGATGATCGCCACCTCGTAGGACATGTCGCGCAACCTCCCCCGCGGCCTACGCTCGCATGCGCACAAATGCACGCCGACCTCGCGATCCGCCTCCAGCCGCGCGCCAAGCGCGACGAGGTCGTGGGCGAGCGCGCGGGCGCGGTCGTGATCCGCATCACCGCCCCGCCGGTCGACGGCAAGGCGAACGCGGCCCTGTGCGCGTTCGTCGCCAAGCGCGCGGGCGTCCCGAAGACGGACGTCGAGGTCGTGCGCGGCCACACGTCACGCGACAAGGTGGTGCGGGTGCAGGGCATCGACGCGGCAGCACTCAGGGCGAAGCTCGGCGTGGCACCCTGAGCGGATGCCGAAGACCTCCCTCGACGCGCCGGAAGTCCGCGCGCTCCTCGACGCCCCGAACTACGCCACGGTCTCGACCTTCAACACCGACGGCTCGATCCTCACCGCCGTCATCTGGGTCGGCGTCGAGAACGGCAACCTCCTGCTCAACAGTGCGAAGGGCCGCAAGTGGCCGCGCAACCTGGATCGCGACCCGCGCACGACGGTCGCGGTCATCAACGGCGACAACCCGTACGAGTACGTCGAGATCCGCGGCAAGGTCGTCAAGACGACCGACGAGGGCGCAGGCGATCTCATCGACGCGCTCTCCCGCAAGTACACGGGCGAGGACTACAAGGCGCGCACCGACGACCGCATCACGTACGTGATCGAGCCGGAGCTCGTGCGGCACCGCCCGGCGCACTAGGCGCGGGAGGCCGGCGCCCTAGCCGTTCTGCGACGAGAGCGTGCCGTAGACGTGGCAGAGGAGATCGGTGAGGAGCTCGTCGCGCTCGTCCTGGGACGACTCGACGATCTCCTCGATCGCCTCGATCACGGTCTTGGCGTCAGGAGTTGTGTTCTTCGGGTCCACGCCCCGGATGTCGGTCGTCCGGGGCGGCCCTTGAGCGGCTAGGGGCGGAACCCGGTCAAGGCGTCCAGAAGTGGGCGCGGGCCCGCCATGACGCCCCACGGAAGGCCGTCCGCCGGCTCCAGCTCGCGGGTCTCCAGGCCGGCGCGCTCCGCGATCAGCCGGCCCGCCGCGACGTCCCACAGCTGCACGTTGCGCTCGTAGTACGCGTCGTACCGGCCGGCGGCCAGCCAGACGAGGTCGAGCGCCGCGCTGCCCATCCGGCGCACGTCGCGCGCCCGCGGGATGATCTGCGCGACGACCTCCGCCTGCCGCGCCCGCAGCGCCGCGTCGTACGCGAAGCCGGTGGCGATGAGGGCGTGGTCGAGCGTCCGCGGCTCGGCCGGCGCGCGCAGCTCGTCGCCGTTCAGCAGCGCCGGCCCGCCGTGCGTCGCGGTGAACAGCTCCTCGCGCATCGGGTCGTAGACCGCCGCGGCGAGCGTCCCGCGCTCGTCCTCGCACGCGATCGACACGCACCACTGCGGGATGCGGAAGAGGAAGTTGATCGTGCCGTCGAGGGGGTCGACGATCCACCGCACGCGCCCCGGCTCGAGCACCTGATCGCCCCCGCCCTCCTCGGCGAGCAGCGCGTCGTCGGGGCGGCGCTCGGCCAGCAGCGCGCGGATCGCCTCCTCGGCGGCGAGGTCGGCGGCGGACGCGAGGTCGGTCGCACTGGACTTGGCGTGGATCTCCGACTCGGCGCCCGCGAGGAACCGCTCGCGCAGCAGCTCCCCCGCCAGGCGCGCGGCGTCGACCGCGACGGGAAGCAGCTCGGCCGGGGCGCTCACGCTGCGACCTCCGGCGTGCGCTCCGCCCAGGGCCGCTCGCGCTCGAGCTGGCCGAGCAGCGACAGGAGCAGGTCCTCGCGGTGCGGCGCCGCGGCGACCTGCGCGCTCAGCGGGACGCCGCCGGCCGTGACGCCCGCCGGGAACGTCGCCGCCGGGTGGCCGGTGTGGTTCCAGACCGGCGAGAACGGCATGAACCGCGTGACGCCGAGCAGCGTCCGCAGCGCGCCCGCGCTCGTCCACGTCCCGACGGCCGGCGGCAGGGTCGCCAGCCCGGGCTGCAGGACGACGTCGACGTCGTCGAAGATCGCGCCGACCCGCGCGGCGTCCGCCGCCTGCCGCCCGCGCGCCCACGCCAGGCCGCGCTCCCCCACGAGCCGGCCGAGCGCCGCGACCTGCCTCGTGCGCGGCTCCAGCCGCTCGGGATGCGCGAGCGCGTCGACGTCCTGCATCGCGCCCGTCAGGAACCGCGCGCTGAACCCGGCGCTGGCCAGCGGGCCGTAGTCGGGGTCGCGGTCGATGACCTCGTGGCCGAGGGAGCGGAGCAGCGCCGCGACGTCCTCGACCGCCGCGCGGACCTCGGGGTCGACCTTCGCGACCACGCCCGGCGGGACCTTGTACGAGAGCGCCACGCGCAGCCGCCCGGGCTCGCGCGTGGCCGCGTCCGCCCACCGCTCGCCGACGACCGCGTCATACATCAGCGCGCTGTCGAGCGTCGTGCGCGCGAGGAAGCCCAGCGTCGACAGCCCGTTCCACGGGTCGACCTTCGGCGCGTAGGAGATCCGGTCGTGCGCCGGCTTGAGGCCGACGAGCCCGCAGCACGCGGCGGGGATGCGGATCGAGCCGCCGCCGTCCGACGCCGTGGCGGCCGGGACGAGGCCCGCCGCGACCGCCGCCGCCGAGCCGCCACTCGACCCGCCCGGCGTGCGCTGCACGTCCCACGGGTTGCGGGTGAAGCCGTTGGTCGGGGTCTCGGTGAACGGCCACAGCGTCAGCTCGGGGACGTTCGTGATGCCGACGACGACCGCGCCCGCGCTGCGCAGGCGGCGGACGATCTCGGAGTCGGCCGTGGCGGGCGTGGCCGCGTGGGCGTTGGAGCCGACGGTGAGCGGCGTGCCGGCGACGTACACGTCGTCCTTGACCGCGATCGGGAGACCCAGCAGCGGGCGGTCGTCCCCGGCGCGCAGGCGGGCGCCGGCCTGGTCGGCCTCCACGAGCGCGCGCTCGGCGAGCACGGTGCGGAAGGCGTTCAGCTGCGGGTCGAGCCGCTCGATGCGGCGCAGCGCGAGCTCGGTGAGCTCGCGCGGGGAGACGTCGCCGGCGCGCAGCAGCTCGAGGCTGCGCGCGACGCCGGCGAAGGCCAGCTCGTCAGGGGCGTCGGGCACGGCCTGCAGGCTATTGCCTGCGCCAATCCGCAAGGCTGGGGCGCGATGACGGAACCGGACTCGCCTCGTCCCGCGTGCTCGGACGCGGAGCGGCGTGCGTCGCGCACGGTCGCGCGGGAGCTGCGGCGGCGCCACCGGCGCACGCGGATCGACGCCGTGTGGGTGCGGCCGCAGTGGCCGTGGGTGTGGCTCGTCGTCGCGCTGGTGGCGGTCGGTGGGAGCGTTGCGGCGACCGCGGCGCCGGAGGTCGCGCTGGCCGTGCTCGGCGTGGTCGCTGCGGCCGCGCTGGTGGAGCTGGGGAGCGGCCTCCCCGCGGTCTCGTGGCCGTGGCCGCGGCGGGCGACGCAGAACGTGTGGAGCCCGGCACCCGGCCTGGAGCCGGCCGACCGCGGTGCGCCGCCGGCCGCCGACGGTCGCGTGCGCGTCGTCCTCGCGGTCGCGGCCGACACGCCCCGCGCGACCCCGGCCGGGCTGCTCTTCCGGCTCGGCGCGGGGACGCCGGGCGTGGTCGCCTCGTCGCTCGTCGTGCTCACGGCGTGCGCGGGCGCGCGTGTGGGTGGTGTGGAGGCGACGTGGCTCGGCGCCGTGCAGCTCCTCCCCACCGTCGCGTGCCTGCTTGCCGCCGCGTCGCTGCTGGAGCTGGCGCTGGCCAAGCCCGACCCCGGCGCGCCCTCCGCCGTCGCGGCCGCGCTCGACGCGCTCGCCCAGCTCGACGCGCGGCCGCCGCGTCGGGTGGACGTGGACCTCCTGCTCGTGGGCGCGGCGGACGCGCGGGCGGTGGCACTGCCGCGGGTTGCCCGCGGGGCCGCGCTGGTGTGGCTGGAGCCGGGCGGGCCGGACGAGGACGGCGCGGCGGAGGCGCTCGCGTGGCCCCGGGCGGGTGTGCGGCGCGCCCACCCCGACCTCGTCGCCGCCGCCGAGGAGGCCGGCTACGCGCCGGCGTCCGGGCCTGCGCCCCTGGCCGCGGCGCGCACCCGCGGCGCCGTGATCGCCGTGAGCGGCGGCGATCCCGCGGCGCTGGTCCGCGGGCTCGACCGGCGCGTCTGACGTCTCGGTACGCCTTCGTTCCAGATAACGTCGCGGAACCCGTGCAGAGTGGCTCTGGACGGGCGTACGAGATCCCTCAACCTCCTAGGGTCGCGCCCCGATCAGTGACTGGGGTGGGGCTCCTCAAGCGCAAGAAGAAGGCGGCGGCGAAGAAGAAGCCCGCGGCCAAGAAGACGTGCAAGGTCGTCCGCGACAAGAAGACGCGGAAGAAGAAGCGCGTCTGCACGCCCGCGAAGGCCAAGCGGAAGACGACCGCGGCGAAGAAGCCCGCGTCGAAGCTCCCCAAGCCGTCCGCCGCGGCGCCGCCCGCGGCGAAGTTCGCACCGGCCCCCGCCGTGGCCGCGCCCGCCCCAGCCCCACCGGCAGCGCCCGCCGCACCCAGCGCCCCGCAGGAGGAGCCGCGCCAGCCGCTCCCCGCCCCGCCGACGCCCGTGCACGGCACGCTGTCGGCCCGCGACGCCGAGCGGCTGCTCACCCGGGCAGGGTTCGGCCCGCGCCCGGGCCAGGTCGAGGCGCTCACCGGCGTCGACGCGCGCACCGCGGTGGCGGCGCTCACGCGGGTCTCGGGCCCCGCCCCGCTCACCGGCGCCGAGCCGCGCGACCAGAAGGGCAACCCGATCGACCGCAACAACGTCTGGGGCCACGACCACCTGTGGTGGCTGGACCGGATGGCCCGCTCCGAGCACCCGCTCGTCGAGCGCATGACGCTGGTGTGGCACGACTGGTTCGCGACCTCCAACAGCGACGTCGGCAACCAGCGGCTCATGATCGGGCAGAACGAAACGCTCCGTTCTGCCGCTCTCGGGAACTTCCAGGACCTGACGCTGAAGCTCACGACCGACCCGGCGATGCTGATCTTCCTCAACGGCATCGACAACGTGAAGGGGCGGCCGAACGAGAACTACGCCCGCGAGCTGATGGAGCTCTTCACGCTCGGCGCCGACCGCGGGGCGTACACGGAGGACGACGTCCGCGAGCTGGCCCGCGCGCTGACCGGCTGGCGCGCCGACTGGGTCGACGGCACCGGCTTCAAGAACTTCCGCTTCGACCCCAAGCGCCAGGACACCGGCGTCAAGAGCCTCTGGGCCGGCACGCCGCACGCGCGCAGCGGCAACTTCGGCTGGGAGGACGCGGTCAAGCTCTGCCTGAACCACCCGTTCCACCGCTCGTTCTTCGTCCGCAAGCTGTGGTCGTACTTCATCCCGACCGACCCCAGCCCGGAGACGCAGGCCGCGCTCGAGGGCCTCTACTGGAACACGGGCTTCGAGATCCGCCCCGTCGTGGAGGCGATCCTCCTGCACCCCGACTTCTACGCCGCCGGCGCGCCGATGGTGCAGCCGCCGGTCGTGTGGACGGCGTCGCTCCTGCGCGCCCGCGGCCGCACGATCGAGACCGACGCGTGGGCGTGGCGCGGCCAGCAGTGCGGCCAGCAGCTCTTCTACCCGCCGAACGTCAGCGGGTGGAACGACCAGGGCTGGCTCGACACCGCCACGATCAAGGGCCGCTGGGGCATCGCGTACGAGGTTCTCAACCCGCAGTACGTCAACCCGTCGCAGCCGTACTCGAAGACCGAGACGCCGGAGGAGGCGCTGACCGCGGCCCTTCAGTTCTGGGGCAACCCGACGATCTCCGAGGAGACGCGGGCCGAGCTCGCCCGCTACGCCGCCGCCGCGGTCCCCGCCGTGGTGCCGGAGTGGCAGAAGAGCCAGATCCGCGCCGAGCGCCAGAACGGCCTGCGCCACCTCATCGCCACCTGCCCCGACGCGTACCTCTCGTGAGCCACGACCACCGTCACTGCGCCGACTACGCCCGTGCCAACGGCGGCCTGCCCGCCATCGAGCCGGGCATGCCGATCCCCGCCGGCACCGGCCTGTCGCGCCGCTCGTTCCTGCTCAAGTCCGCCGGCCTCGCGCTGAGCGTCTACGGCGCCGGCCGCGTGCTGCCGGGCGCGTTCGAGGAGTCGATCGCGATGGCCGCCAGCGGCCAGCCGGACACGGTGCTCGTCTCGATCTTCCTCAGCGGCGGCGCCGACGCGCTGTCGATCCTCGCCCCGCACGAGGATCCCAAGTACCTGCAGCTGCGTCCGACGCTGCGGGTCACCTCGGGGACCCCGTTCTCCGAGGACTCGCGCCTGCTGTGGGCGCCCGCCGCCCAGGGTCTCGCCGACCTCCACGCCGCGGGCAAGGTCACGGTCATGCCGGCGGTCGGGTACGCGAGCCCGAACCAGTCCCACTTCACGTCGCGCCACTTCTGGGAGACCGGCGGCCTGGACGCCAACGCGCGGACCGGCTGGCTCGGCCGCTGGCTGGACGTCGTCGGCGACCCCAACAACGCCATCCAGGGGCTGTCGCTCGACGCCGCGCTCTCCCCGGCGCTGGCCACGTCGCGCGTCGCGGTCGCGGCCACGTCGTCGCCGACCGACTACCGCTTCGACTCGCCCGGCGTGTGGAGCGCGCACGCGAAGTCCGCGCTGCTCGAGTCGTTCGGGAAGCTCGGGACGCTGCCGTCCGCCGACCCCATCACCGGCCAGGCGCGCCAGGCGCAGTCGAACGCCGCGATCCTGCGCTCGCAGCTGTCGTCCCTGACCGCCGACGGGCTCGGCACGGGCTACCCCGCGAACAACGGCGTCGCGACGCGCCTGCGCGGGCTCGCGCAGATGCTCGCCGCCGGCCTGCCGATCCGCGCGGTGACACTCAACGGCCAGGGCGGCTACGACACGCACTCCGACCAGGCGCGCGCGCTCAACACGAACCTCGCCGCGACGGTCGCCGCGATCGTCGCGTTCCAGAACGACATCGAGGCGCGCGGGATCGCCGACCGGGTGCTCGTGCACCTGTGGTCGGAGTTCGGGCGCCGGCCCCAGGAGAACGGCTCGGCGGGCACCGACCACGGCGCCGCCGGCACGGCCTTCCTGATCGGGACGCGCGCGAGCGGGAAGATGGTCGGCGAGTTCCCCGGCCTGACGACGCTCGACAAGCAGGGCAACCTGCTCGCCACCTCCGACTTCCGCGGCGTCTACGCGTCGCTGATCGAGGGCTTCCTCGGCGGTGCCGCGGCGGCCGACGTGCTCCCCGACGCCGCGAAGGTCGCGCGCTACGCGGTGGTGAAGGCGTGATGCGCCGCGTCCTCGCGCTCCTCGCCGCGGTCGCGCTGCTCCTTGCGGCGGCCGCACCCGTCACGTCCGCGCACGCCGCGGGCTCCGCGAAGTCTCCGCAGAACAAGCGCAGCTGCGTGACGAAGGTCGTCAAGAAGAAGACCAAGCACCGCAAAGCCGTGAAGAAGCGCGTCTGTCGCGTGACGAAGTCGAAGAAGAAGACGACGTCCTCGAAGCCGCGCACCTCCGCGCCCGCGACGACCGCGCCCGCCAACGTGCCGCGGCCCTGGTTCCCCACCCCCGCGCCCGCCGCCGGCACGCCCGCCGCTCCCGCCGCCGGGACGCCCACCACGCCCTCCACCCCCACCGCCGAGCCGCCCGCCACGCCCGTGTGCGAGGACGACTCGATGTGGCTCGGCGCGTTCGCCCGCGAGGACACGACGCTCGGCTTCCGGCTCGACCTCTCCCGCGAGTGCATCCGCGCGGGCCGCGTGATCGTCCGCTACCTCAACACCGACCAGGCGCACCACAACCTCTACGCCCGCGGCCTCGCCCCCGCCGCGCCCGCGCGCGAGGTCGTCGACCTCGTCGCGCCGAAGGCGATCGACACCGGCGACACGCCCGGGCAGGAGGACGGCACGGTCGACCTCACCGCGGGCCGGTGGCAGCTCTACTGCGCGATCCCGGGTCACGAGGTCATGACCCGGGACCTCACGGTCACGCCGGCGTCCTGAACGCGCCCTCCGCCGCGAGCGCCACGAACGGGTCCAGCGCGCGCGGGTTGGCGAGCGAGTCGCGCGACGCCGCCTTCTCCACCGGCACGCCGGACAGGATGCGCTTGACCGGCACCTCGAGCACCTTGCCGGACAGCGTCCGCGGCACCTCGGCGATCTGCCGCACCTCGTTGGGCACGTGGCGCGGCGAGCAGTCCTCGCGGATCCGCCGCGCGATCGCGCGCTCCAGCGCCTCGTCCAGCCGCGCGCCCTCCCGCAGCACCACGAACAGCGGCATGTAATCGCCCAGGTCGACGACGAGCGCGTCGGTGATCTCGTCCAGCGCGAGCACCGCACGGTAAATCTCCGCGGTGCCCATCCGGACGCCGCCGCGGTTGATCGTGGAGTCGCTGCGGCCGCTGATGACGGCGGTCCCGCGCGGGGTGATCTCGACCCAGTCGCCGTGCCGCCAGACGCCCGGGTAGTGGTCGAAGTACGCCTCTCGCAGCTTCGTCCCGTCCTCGTCGCCCCAGAAGAAGATGGGCATGCTCGGCAGCGGCTCGGTCAGCACGAGCTCGCCGACCTCGCCGACGACCGGGTGCCCCGCCTCGTCCCACGCCTCGACCTTGCAGCCGAGCGCGCGGGCCTGAAGTTCCCCTTCGTAGACGGGGAGCGTCGGGACGCCGCCGACGAACGCGGTGCAGACGTCGGTGCCGCCGCTGGTGCTGAACAGCCAGGTGTCGGCGCCGACGTGGTCGTAGATCCAGCGGAAGCCCTCTGGCGCCAGCGGCGAGCCGGTCGAGCCGACCGCGCGCAGCCGCGACAGGTCCCGCCCGCCGCCCTGCGGCTCGACGCCCTGCTTCATGCACGCCGCGATGTAGGCCGCGCTGGTGCCGAACGTCGTGATGCCGACCTCGGCCGCGTACTCCCACAGCACCTCGCCCGCGGGGTTGCCGTCGTAGAGCACGATCGTCGCGTCGGTGAGCAGCACGCCGGCGAGGAAGTTCCACATCATCCAGCCGGTCGTGGTGAACCAGAAGACGCGGTCGCCCTGGCGGGCGTCGAGGTGGAGGTGGAGCTTCTTGAGGTGCTCGAGCAGCATCCCGCCGTGGCCGTGGACGATCGCCTTCGGCAGGCCGGTCGTGCCGGAGCTGTAGAGCACCCACAGCGGGTGGTCGAACGGGACGTCCTCGACCTGCAGCGGCTCGCGCTCGCGCAGGAGGTCCTCCCACGCGATCGTGCCGTCGAGCTCGCCGCTGCCGAGGTACGGGACGAGGACCGTGTGCTCCAGCGTCTGCATCTCCGCGCGCAGCCCGGCGACGGTCTCGCGCCGGTCGAAGTCCTTGCCGCCGTAGCGGTAGCCGTCGACGGCGATGAGCACCTTCGGTTCGATCTGCGCGAACCGGTCGACGACGCTGCGCGGCCCGAAGTCCGGCGAGCACGACGACCACACCGCGCCGAGCGACGCGGTGGCCAGGAACGCGACGATCGCCTCGGGGATGTTCGGCAGGTAGGCGACGACGCGGTCGCCTGGCTCGACGCCGAGCCTGCGCAGCCCGGTCGCGCACGCCTCCACGCCGCGCCGCAGGTGGTCCCAGGTGATCTCGTGCGTCTCGGTGCGGACCTCGCTGCGGTGGACGATCGCGACCCGATCGCCGGGCTTGTCACGCGTGAGCAGGTGGCCCGCGTAGTTGACGCGCGCCCCCGGGAACCACTGCGCGCCGGGCATGCTCCGGTCCGCCAGCACCCTGTCGTAGCCGCCTTCGACGCCGAAGTGCTCCCAGATCGACGCCCAGAACTCGTCGAGGTGGTCGACCGACCACCGCCACAGCTCGTCGTACGTCGCGTCGCCCTTGCCGATCGCGCGCATGAACGCCGTGAGGTTCGACCCCTCGACCAGCGACGCGGGCGGCTCCCACAGCAGGTCTCCTCGCATTGCCGCGGACGCTAGCGGAGGCGCGGCGCGTCGGGGCTGCAGCTTCCGGGGTTCCCCCGATGTGCTCCCGGCGCGCGGCGGCGAAGGTGGCGGCCATGCCCCGCTCCACCCGGATGCTCCATGCCGCCGCCGCCTTCACGATCCTCCTGCCCGCCACGTCGGCGCACGCCGCCGGGTGGACGACCGCCGTGCCCCTGCCCGGGCCGGCGGCGACGGGTGCCGGGGCGCCGCAGGTCGCGGCCGCGCCGGCGGGTGCGGTGACGGTGGCGTGGCGCTCGGGCGGGGTCGTCCACGTGAGCGACCGCGCGGCCGACGGCACCTTCGCGCCCGCGCAGGCGGTGTCCGCCAGCGGCGCGCAGAGCGATCCCGTGCTCGCCGTCGGGGCCGGCGGCCGCGCGGTCGTCACGTGGGTGCGCGGCGGGGTGCTCGAGGCGTCGGTGCGTTCCGCGGCGGGCGCCGCGTTCGACACGCCGGCGCCCATCTCCGGGGCCGATCCGGGCGATGTGAGCGCCACCGTCGGGGCGGACGGGCGCGTGGCCGTGGCGTGGGTGCGGGGATCGATCGTGCAGGTGGCGGAGCGGACCGCCGCGCAGGCGACGTGGCCGGCCGGCGTGCAGACCTTCACCGAGAACGAGCCGGGCTTCACCGCGATCGCCGCGTCGCCCGACGGCCGCCTGACGCTGGTGTGGAGCGCCAAGAACGGGATCGACCCGCGCCAGCGCTCGGCCTCCAAGCCCGCCGGCGGCGCGTGGTCGGTGGCGTCGTGGGGCGCCCCGGTCGCGCTCGACAGCATGGGCCCGGTGCCGGTCTTCGCGGCCGCCGACGACACCGGCGCGGTCACAGCGCTGTGGACGGCGCGGACCGCGTGGGACGACACGGGGAGCTCGACCGGCCACCCGCTCGTCACGGCCGGCCGCAGCGTCGACGGGAGCGGGTTCGGCGAGGTCGGCGTGAGCGCCGGGCCGACGTCGGTGACCGGCGGCAGCGTGCCGGTGCCGTCGCTGAGCGTGGCGGGGAGCGGCGACGCGGCGGCGATCTGGACGCGGCCGTCGCTGGAGGACGACGCGCGCGCGGTGCCCGAGATCGCGGTGCGCGCCGGCAGCGGTGGGAGCTGGGGCGCGCCGCACGCGCTCGAGACCGCGCCGCTCGCCGATCGGTACGCGCGTCCCGATGTCGCGCTCGACCCGGCCGGCCGTCCGGTCGCGGTGTGGCAGCGCGCCGACGGGACGATCGCGGGCGACCGCTCGGCCGGTGGCTGGGCGGGGCCGAAGGCGATCTCGGCGACGGGCGCCGACGCGCCGCAGGTCGCGGTCGACGCGGCGGGGAACGGCGTGGCGGTCTGGCGGCGCGGGGGCGCGCTGGAGAGCGCGACGTACGACATCCGCCCCGGCCAGCCGGAGGAGCCGGACGGCCCGCAGGACCCCGGCACGCCCGGGACGCCGGCGCCCGGTACGCCGGCTCCGAGCACGCCGACGCCCACGACGCCCCGCAGCGACGACGGCGGCGGCCGGCCCGCGCCGACGCTCCGCTTCACGCGCCTCGCGCTCACCCCGAAGACCCCGCGCGCGAACCAGGCCGCCCGGCTGACGTTCACCACCAGCGCGACCGCGCGCGTCACGATCCGCGTGCAGCGCCGCACGGGCCGCAGGTGGAAGACGACCCGCACCCTCGTCCGCCGCGTCACTGGCCGCGTCGCGGTCACGCTCCCCCGCACCGCCCTGCGCACGCGCGGCAGCTACCGCGTCACGCTCGCCGCCGGCACCGCGACGGCCACCAAGACGTTCACGATCCGCTGATGCGCGACCGGCACGGCGCGCACCTCGTCGAACCGGCCTTCGTCCGGGACGTCTGACCGGGTAGGGACGGGGGCGTGTGGACGCTCCCGTCGCTCGCCTACTTCGTCACCGGCTGGGTCTTCGCGGTCGCCGGCGCGCTCGGACGGGAGGTCTCCGAGCCGGCGGGCGCGCTGACGATCGCCTGCGGGCCGCTGTGGATCCTTGCCGGCCTGCGCATCCTCTACGACCTCGACGACCCGTGGACCCGCACCCTCCGCGCCTTCCCGGCCTGGCTGCGCTGGCCCTCCGGCGACCCCCGCACGCTCGGCATGCGCCTCTTCACCTTCGCCGTCTTCGCCGTTCTCGGCCTGGTCTGGGCAGGCTGGGGCGTGACCGCGCTCGTGTAAGCCGCCGCGTCGAACGTCCGTCGGGAACCGACATGCACCGCGTGCCGCTTTGCGCAAGGCGTGCTACAACGTCCGCCCGTGCCGACCACGTCGCTCGCACCTCTGGCCCACAAGCCCGATCGCGTCACGATCTGGCCGCTCGACGACGAGCGGTTCGGCGTCGACGTGACGTACGAGGGGGCGAGCGGGTACGAGCTGGCGACGCGGCACGAGGAGACGCTGAGCACCGCGGGGCTCCCGTTCTCGTTCCGGCAGGAGCTGGGCGGCGCGTGGAGCGTGCGGCTGACGATCCCGGCCGGGCAGGTCGCGTTCGTCGTCGCGAGCTTCGTCGGCGAGCACCCGCCGGCCCGCGGCTAGGTCCACAGGATCTCCACACCGCCGTGACGTGCACGGGGGAACCTCCAGGGCATGCCCCCTGCGGAGGACGACCCCGGGACCGTTCCGGGCGCGAGCGTCCGGTTCACGATCGCGTGCGTCGCGGCGCTCCTGGTGGGCACGGCCGTCGTCGGCCTGGGCACCGAGTGGACCGTCGCGTGCCCCGAGACCGGCGCCTCCGGCTGGATGGACTGCGGCGGCCAGCCCGACGCCGAGTGGCGCGCCGACGGCCTGCCGAACTGGGTGACGCCGCAGATGCTCGTCATCGCCCTCGCGGTCAGCCTGCTCGTCCTTGCCGGCACGTTCCTCGACCACCGCCGCGCGCGTCGGCGCGTCCGTCCCACGTAGGCCGTTCAACCTGCGAAGCTCCCGGGTCGATAGGACCTCCGATGGGCACGCTGACCGACGAGACGACCGGCTGGGACGCCGTCCGCGCTGCCGCGGCGCTCGACGAGGCGCGACACGACCACTGGGAGGTCCCCTCCCACGCCGCAGCGCTCGCGACGCAGGCCCAGGCAGCCGCCGGCACGCTCGGCGACGACCACCTCGGCGCCCGCGCGCACGTCGTCCACGGGCTCATCGCGCTCAACCGCGGCGACCTGCGCGACGCCTTCCGCCACGCGCACGACGCCGAGCGCCTGGCCGAGCGCGCGGACAGCGACGCGGCCCGGCTCGAGGTCGCTGCGCTCAAGTCGCAGGTCAGCTTCTTCGCCGGCGCCCACAACGACGCGCTGCGCCAGGCATGGCTGACGATCGACCTCGGCGAGCGGCTCGCCACCCGCGAGATGCGCATCTTCGCCCGCCGCGGCGCGTGCCTGGTGCTCGGCAACCTGGAGGCGCCGGGGTTCGTGGCCGAGCTGTACGAGCTGCTCCGCCTCTCGATCGCCGCGGGCGACCACTGGCAGATCGCGATCTCCCGCAACGACATCGCGCACTGGCTGATGGTCAACGGCGAGTCCGACGACGCGGAGGTCGAGCTCGACCAGGGGATGGCCATCGCCGAGGAGCTCGCCCCGCACAACGCGTTCGCGCTTGGGGTCCTGCACTGCACGCGCTCGGAGCTGCGGCTGCGCACCGACCGGCCCGGCGACGCGCTGCTCGACGCCGAGCGCGCGCTGGAGCTGTTGGAGGCCGCCCACGGCGAGCCGCACCCCTACCTGTTCGGGGTCGCGACCCGGCTGCAGGTCCAGGCGCTGCTCGCGCTCGGCCATACCGACCAGGCGCACGAGTCGGGGGAGCGCGCGGTCGCGCGGCTCGGCGACCGGGTCCCCCAGGCGAGCGCCATGATCCTCGAGGCGGTCGCCACCTGCCTGCGGGAGGCCGGCCGGACCACGGACGCCTACGACGCCCTGTCGCGCGGGGCGGAGCTGGAGCGGCTGGCGCAGCAGCAGGTCACCGAGATCCTCGCGGAGCTGGCCGACCCGCCGCGCGACCCGCGCTGACCGGGCGGCGGCCGGCCGTGGACGGATGGCCGATGGACAACTACGCCGGAAACCGGTGCGATGCCCACACACGCGGGGCGACCTGGAGCCCTGCCACACGCCTGGGGAGGCGCCGTGAGAGGTCACCGTCTGCTGTCCATCGCGCTGCTCGCTGCCGTGTCGGGGGTTGGGCTGCCCGCGGCGACGGCGCACGCCGAGCCGCCGCGCTGCGAGCCCATCGAGGTCCAGACCCGGGGCGACCAGCCGCTGGACCTGTACGGCTCGTGCTCGCAGTCGTCGCCCGACGGCCCGGTCACCTACCAGCTCGTCCGCCCGGCCGAGCACGGCACGGTCGAGCAGCCGTACGGCGAGGAGGGCTCGCTCCTGCGGTACACCCCCGAGCCGGGGTTCGTCGGCACGGACACGTTCGCCTACCGGGCCACCAGCCCGAGCGGCTCCGGCGCGCCGGCCGAGGCGACGATCGTCATCGACCCGGCCAGCAACCATGCGCCGCTCTGCTACGACACGCACCCGATCCGCACGCGGCCGAACCGCACGAGCGAGCGGGCGGTCACCTGCTTCGACCGTGACGGCGATCCGGTGACGGTGCGCCTCGCGCCCGGCGGCGGGCCGGTGCACGGGACGGTCGCGCTGACGCACCCGCCGGACGCCGCACCGGACACCACGGTGCTGAGGTACACGACCGGCCCGCTGTACACCGGCAGCGACGCGATCGACCTGCTGGCGAGCGACGGCCGTACCGAGGTGCCGGTCCCGGTGATCCCGGTCGAGATCGTCACCGACGACGTGAACACCGCCCCCACGTGCTTCGACCTGCCGATCTGGGCCAGCGCGGGCTGGCCGACGACGGTCGGCTTCCTCTGCGAGGACCCGGAGGGCGACCCGTACACGTTCGCCTTCCCCACCCCGCCGGAGCACGGGACGGCGCGCGGCATCCAGGTCGACGGGCGGCCGGTGCTCGAGTACCGCGCGGCCCGCGGCTACGAGGGCCCCGACCGGTTCACCTACACCGCCAGCGACGGGCGCGCGACCTCCGAGCCGCGCACGATCGACGTCACGGTCACCGACAACGGCGCCCCGCCGCCGGACTGCGCGCCGACGCCGGACCTGCGCGTGCTCCGCAACCGTCCGCGCGTGATCGACCCGCACTGCACGTCCGACGACGGGCCGGTCCTGTACTCCCTCGCCCGGGCACCCAAGCACGGCACGGTGATCATCGCCCACCCGAGCTGGCCGCCGATCTACGTGCCGGACCGCGGCTACGTCGGGCCCGACGACTTCGCGTTCGTCGCGGCCACGGCGGACGGGCCCGGCACGCCGTACGAGCAGACGCTCCAGGTGGTGCGGCGGCTCTGACGGCCGCCGCGTGGACGGCCGGCGTGGGTCAGACCGGGTGGACCGGGTTGACCTTCGCCGGCCAGTCGCGTGACTTGCCGGCGGCGACCGCGAACCGGCGGATGAGGTCCTCGCGCAGGTCCTCAGGCTGGATCACGGCGTCGACGACGAGCTCGGACGCCAGGTGCAGGATGTCGATGTCGGCCGCGTACTCGGCCCGCAGCTCCTCGACCTTCGCCGCGCGAGCGTCGGGGTCCTCGATCGCCTGGATCTGGTTGTAGAAGACCGCGTTGACGGCGGCCTGCGGGCCCATGACCGCGATCGAGGCGGACGGCAGCGCGATGCACGCGTCGGGGTCGAACGCCGGCCCGGCCATCGCGTAGAGCCCAGCCCCGTAGGCCTTCCGCACGATGACGGAGAGCTTCGGCACGGTCGCCTCGGACACGGCCGCGATCATCTTCGCGCCGTGGCGGATGATCCCCTGGCGCTCCACCGCGGTGCCGATCATGAAGCCCGGCACGTCGGCGAGGAAGAGCAGCGGCAGCCCGAACGCGTTGCACAGCCAGATGAAGTGCGCGGCCTTGTCGGCGGAGTCGACGAACAGCACGCCGCCCTTCTGCTTGGGCTGGTTGGCGACGATGCCGACCGCCTTGCCGTCCAGGCGCGCGAACCCGACGACGAGCTCCTTCGCCCAGCGCGGATGGACCTCGAGGAACGAGTCCGCGTCGACGAGGCTGTCGATCAGCAGCTTGATGTCGAACGGCTTGTTCTCGTCCGCGGGGATCAGGTCGCGGATCGGCGTGTCGGAGGCCGGCGGCGCGGGCGCGGCCACCGGCGGCTCCTCGAAGCAGTTCGTCGGGAAGTAGGAGAGCCAGCGGCGCGCCAGCGCGATGCCCTCCTCGTCGGTCTTGACGAGCTGCGTGCCGCACCCGCTCACGCCCGTGTGCATGCGGGCGCCGCCCATCTCCTCCAGCGTCACCTTCTCGCCGATGACCATCTCGGCCATCCGCGGCGAGCCGAGGTACATCGACGCGTTGCGGTCGCGCATGATCACGACGTCGCAGAACGCGGGGATGTACGCGCCGCCGGCGGCGCTCGGCCCGAACAGCACGCAGATCTGCGGGACCAGGCCGCTCAGCTTGACCTCGGTGTGGAAGATCTTCCCGGCGCCGCGGCGGCCGGGGAACATCTGGACCTGCTCGGTGATCCGCGCGCCCGCGGAGTCGACGAGGTAGACCATCGGGATGCGCGTGGACAGCGCGCGCTCCTGGATGCGGATGATCTTCTCGACCGTCTTGGGCCCCCAGGAGCCGGCCTTCACCGTGGGGTCGTTGGCCATCACGGCGATCGGGCGGCCCGCGACGTGCGCCACCCCGGTGACCACGCCGTCTGCGCCCAGCCCGTCCTGCTCCCAGTTCGCCAGCTGCGCGTCCTCGAGGAACGAGCCCTCGTCGACCAGCAGCGCGATGCGCTCACGCACGGGGAGCTTGCCCTGCTCGGCGGCCTTCGCGCGGTGGCGCTCAGGGCCGCCGAGTCGCGCGCGCTCGATGGCGTCGCGCAGATCCGACCCGACCGTCTCTGCCATACGCAGCGCGACTCTAGCGACGGTCGCTACGTGCGGCGCCCACGGGCGATCGCGGCGACGGCCGCGACGAGGGCGAGGACGGCCAGCGCGAGCGGCCACCCGAGCAGCGTCGCGTCCCCGGCGGCCTCGCCGTCGACGACGATGTAGCCGTCGTCGATGGACGTGTCCGTGCCGGGATCGCTCACGAGCATCGCGGAGCTGACGAACAGGGCCAGCACCAGGACGGACACCAGGGCCGGGCCGGGCGCACGGGTGTGCGCGGCGTAGACGGCGAGACCGAGGCCGCCGGCCAGGAGGACCGCCTCCCACCCCCACGCGAGCTCGGTGTTGTAGCCGTAGAGGGTGTAGAGGGCGCCGCCCGCGTACCCGATCGCCGCGAGGGAGACGCCGGCGGCGTCGACGAGCACGTCACGGTGGCGCGGCCGGGTGCGGACACGGCTCGCGGCGACCGCGAACAGGAGCGCGAGCCCCACCAGCACCGCGGAGTAGGCGTCGGCGTCGTCGGGCGAGGCGAGCCACGCGAGCACCGCGACCGCGCCGCCGCCGAACCCGAGCGCCGCGATCAGCAGCGCCGCCGCGGAGCCCGTGCGCCAGGCGCCGGCCGCGGCGGCGAGCGTCACCAGGCCGAAGATCGCGATGATCGAGCGCTCGCCGGTGAACGGGTCCTTCGGCGCGAGGACCGCGAGCAGGGAGTACGCCGCGAGGAACCACACGGCCAGCCCGGCGAGCAGCAGGACCGAGGTGCGCGCCGACGGCCCACCCGCCTCGCCGTCGGCCCCCGCGCGCAGCGCCGCGCCCAGCAGCACGACGGCGGCCGTACCGGAGACGACGAGCAGCGCCGCCTCGCTCCAGGCGTCCCCCATGCGCAGGCATGCGACGAGGACGGCGCCTGCGGCAAGCAGGGCGGCGAGGGAGAGGAGGCGGTCGTCGGCGGCAGGCACGCGGCGGACGCTACACGCGCAGCGTCCGTCGCGCGCCGGCTCGCTCCTACTTCGCGCGCTTGACCGTCAGCGTCTTGGTGACGGCCTTGGCGCCCCGGCCCTTCGGCTTGAGCGTCACCTTCACCGCGGGCCGCTTGGCCTTGCGGAGCGCCGCGCGCACCTTCGCGGGCAGCTTCACGCTGATCGTGCGGGCGGTCTTCCCCGGCTTGACGGTGAACTTCACGACGACGGGCTTGGACGCCTTCGCGACATGGCCGGAGGCCTTCGCGCTCCCGCTCGCCACGGACAGCGTCCCGCTGCACCCGGCCGCGCAGCCCGCGCGGAACCGCAGCGTGCTGCCCTTCAGCGACGCGGTCTTGGCCGGGACGAGCGGCGCGAGCAGGTCGCTGTCATCCGTCGGCGGGACGAGCGGCGCGAGCTCGTCCGGGCGCAGCGGCGGCACCGGCGGCTGGACGGGCGGCGCGGTGCCGTCGTCGAACGTGTGCTGCGCGGTGCGGTCGAACCGGATCGTGCCCTCCCAGGAGAGCGTGCACCGCGTCGTGCTGTCGTCGAGGCCCGGGCAGCGCTCCTTGGCCTCCTGGGCGGGCGTCGAGTGGACGAGCTGGATGATCGTCCCCATCCCGATCGCCTCGCCGGGCAGGTCGAAGTCGGTGTCGAGCAGGCCCTGGCCGAACGGCTCGGAGCCGTCGAGCATCAGGCCGATCGGGTCGGTCCCCGGGCAGGGCATGTCCAGCCGCAGGCCCTCCGCCAGGCGCATGGTCAGCCGCTCCCCCGGCCCGAGCGGCTCGAGCATGTCGGGGTTGTCGTCGATGATCGCGCGGCCGAGCGAGGACTCGGGGATCGGTGTGCAGGTGTACGTCCGGGTCTGCGGGTCGTTGCGCTCGTCGAGCCACTTCTCGACCCGCTTGCCGCTGCCGGTCGTCGTCGCGTCGCCGAGGCCCCACTGGCCCGGGTTGCGCAGTTTGCCGTTGCGGAAGAGCACGTCGTCGATCGTGGTCTTCATCGTCACGGTGGCGTCCGTGATGCGCTCGCTGCTCGTGCCGGGGCCGGACACGCGCAGCGACGAGTGGCCGTAGGTGAGCTTGACCTCGGCCGTGACGGCGTACGTGGTCTCGGTGATCGGGGTGGCGTGCGCGGCGGGTGCGCCGGCGGTCGCGCACGCGGCGGCGGCTGCGGCTGCGGCGGCCGTCAGGGTTCTCCGGAGGGGCATGTGCCGATCCTTCTCGGCACACGCCCGCTCCACATCGGGGAACCCCCCGAGGAGCTATCGCGCGGCGGCGGCGTTGGGGACCGGCGCGTCGCCGGACCAGTCGTAGAAGCCCTTGCCGGTCTTGCGGCCGAACCAGCCGGCGGCGACGAGCTTGCGGAGCGTGGGCGGCGGCGCGAACCGCTCGTTGCGCAGCTCCTCGTACATGTTCTCGCACGTCTTCAGGAGCGTGTCGAGGCCGACGAGGTCGTTGAGCATCAGTGGCCCGACCGGGTGGCCGGCGCCCGCCTTCATCGCCGCGTCGATCTGGTCCGCCGTGCCGACGCCCTCCTCCAGCGCGCGGATCGCGTCGGCCATGTACGGGACGAGCAGGCGGTTGACGACGAAGCCGGCGGTGTCGCGGGTGGGGATCGGCTGCTTCTTGATGCCGGTGACCCACTGCTCGGCGGCCGCCATCGTCTCGTCGGACGTGGTGATCGCGCGGACGACCTCGACGAGCGCCATCCGCTGGACGGGGCTGAAGAAGTGCAGGCCGACGAAACGGTCGGGGCGCTGGGTCGCGGCGGCCTGGTCGACGACGCTCAGCGCGGACGTGTTCGTCGCGAAGATCGTGTCCGCCTTGGCGATGCCGTCGAGCTCGCTCCACAGCGCGCGCTTGAGGTCGAGGACCTCGGGGATCGCCTCGACGATGATGTCGCGGTCCGCGAGGGTCTCCAGCTCGGTGGTGCCGGTGATGCGCTGGCGCGCCGCGTCGGCCTCCTCCTGCGTGGTCTTGCCCTTCTCGACCGCCTTCGCGAGCAGCTTCTCGATGCTCGCGATGCCCTTGTCGACGAAGCGCTGCTCGACGTCCCTGAGGACGACGTCGTAGCCCGCCTCCGCGGCCACCTGAGCGATCCCGTGTCCCATCAGGCCGGCGCCGACGACGCCGACCCGCTTGATCTCAGCCATGGGACGGGAATCTAGGCGTTAGCCCTTCACCGGCAGCGTGCGCTTGGTCGCCTTGCCGCCGCCGTGCGGCCTCGTGGTCACCACGAGCCTCGCCTTCCTCGCCCGCTTCACCGCGCGCCGGGCCGCCGGCCTCAGCCTCAGCCTGACCGTCTTCTGCCCCGCCTTCGCGCGGAACTTCACGGTCGCGGCGGGCTTGCGGGCGCCGCCGATGAGGAGCGCGGCGGTGCCCGAGCACGCGGTCGCGCATCCTGGAGTCAGCTTGAGGTCGCCGTTGACGTACCGCTCGACGGCGGCGGTCAGGCCCTCGGCGTTGATCGGCTTCGGCTTGGGCTGGTTGACGTAGTCCTCGACGGCCGTGCGGAGCCCCTCGGCGTTGATCGGCGGGCCGGGCGGCGGCGTGGCCGGGCCGGGCTGCGGGCTGCCGGGGAACTGCTCCTCGTGCGTGCGGGTGAACGTCACGGTGCCGCTCCAGGCGAACTCACACCGGTACGTCCAGTCGTCCTCGTGCGGGCAGAACGCGGGGCTGCTCTGCGGCGCCGTCGAGGCGACGTTCTGGATGATCTTCCCCATCCCGAGCGCCTCGGCGGGCAGGTGGAACCGCGCGTCGAAGAGGCCGTCGCCGAGCTGCGCCGCGGGCCTGGCGAGCTCGATCTGCCGGTCGGTCCCGTCGCAGTCCAGCGAGCCGCCCGCGGCGTCGGCGATGCGCAGGACGACGCGTTGGCCGCCGCCGGGCGCGGGCGGCGCGGCCGGGTCGACCTCGAGCCGGCTCGAGCCGATCCCCGACCGGTGGTCGCCGGCGCAGCGGTCGCGGTCCTTGACCCACGTGTGGAGCTGCTCGCTCCAGACCCGCTCCTCCAGGAAGCCGCTGGTCTGCAGGTGCTGGTCGACGAGCCCCATGTTCGCGGTGACGAGCGCGCCGTTGCGGAACAGGACGTTCTCGATCGTGCCGGTGAGCCGGGCGGTCGCAGCGAGGTCGGTCTCGTGCTGCCAGTCGGTGCCGCGCTCCTCGAAGCGCGCGTACTTCCACGTCGCCATGACGTCGACGTCGACGCGGTACTCGGCCTCGTAGATCGGGCCCTGCGCGGAGGTGGTTGCGGGGATCAGCGCGAGCGCCGCGCCGGCGGACGCGGCGCTCGGCAGGAGTCGTCGGGAGAGCATGGCGGCGATGCTCGCGCCGGCGGCGCGCGCGGGCATCGGGGGTCCGCCGGGCGCGCGGTCCCCTCCCAGAGATGTGGGGTCCGCGCGGCCCCGGCCTCAGCGCCGGAGCGCCACCGTGCTCGTGACCGCCTTCGCGCCCTTCGGCGTGAGCGTCACCACGACGCTCCGCGCGCGCTTCACCACGCTGCGCGGCACGGCGACCGAGACCGTCCGCGCACCCGCCTTCACGCGGAAGCTGCGGGTCGCGAGCCCCCTCCCGCCCGCGCCCTTGATCTTCGCGGTGCCGCTGCACCCGGCCGGGCAGACGGCGGCGAACGTGAGCCTGCGGCCGCTCGGGTGGACGACGACGCGCTTCGGGGCCACGACGCGCTGGCCGCTGGTCGAACCAGTCGCGCGACTGGTGGGACCAGTGGTGCCGGGGGCCGTCGGGCCCTGCGGCGCGGGGACGGGCGGCGGGGCCGGCTGCTCCCCACCGCGCGGCACGTCGTCCGGCCACTGCTCGTAGAAGTGGTGCTCGCCGACCTTGCGGAACGTGATCTTCGCGTGCCAGTCGAACGTGCACGCCTGCGTGTTCTCGATGTCGCTCTCGCGCTTGTCGGGGCAGAAGGCCGGGGTCTTCTGGAACGCCGCCGCGTGGACGACCTGGATGATCTGCCCCATCCCGATCGTCTCGCCCGGGAGCGTGAAGGCGGCGTCGAGCATCGCCTCGCCGACCGGGCGCCGGTACGACTGGAGCCCGCCCAGGTCGAACCCGTCCGGCGTCGGCGCATCGCCGACGCAGTCCTCCACACCCATCGGCAGCACCTCCGCGAACCGCACGCGGAAGCTCTGCCCGTCCGGCCCGTGGCCGCCGTCGACCAGCTGCGCCTGGCCCGGGTGGTCCATCGGCGCCGCGGCGCAGTCGAGCTTGCGACGCACGGTGCGCTGGTTGGCCTCGTCCCACCAGCGGTCGGCGAGCGAGACGGTGCCGTCGGCGGTCTGCGTGGCGCCGCCGGTCCGCTTGGGCGTCATGAGCTTGCCGTCGCGGAAGAGGATGTGCGGGATCGTCGCGCGGACCGTCGTGCCCGCATCCCAGACCACCTCCTTCTGGTACTCGGGGTTGAGCTTCTCCATGAAGTAGCGGTGGGCGTACGTCGCGGTCAGCTCGAGGTCGGCTTCGTACTCGGCCTCGTAGATCGTCGCCTGCGCGGCGCCGGGCGCGGCCAGCGCGACGGCCGCGCTGACGAGCGCGCCGGCGGCGAGGAGGGAGCGGGTCATCGGGAGCATGCGCCGCAGCGTGTCCGGCGCGCGGTCGCGCGTCATCGGGTGATCCCCGGTCGTGCGGGGACCTCGGGGGGTGCCAGGGGGTCGGGCGCGCGCGCCGGCGACCGCCGTCCCGAGCGACCGGCGGTCAGGCGGTCGCGGGGCGGGTGCGGGGAGCGGGAGCGGTGGTCGCGCGCGGCTTCGCGGCCTTCGCCGGCGCGTCGCCCTCGCGCAGCTCCGGCGGGAGCGTCGCTGCCGCGACCTCCGCGATGCGGCGCGCGACGTCGTCGCGCGCGTCGAGGAGCGCGTCGATGTCGAGGAGGCGCGGGCCGGCGGCGGGTGCGGGCGCGGTGGCGGCGGGGACGAGGTTGTGGCGCTCCTGCAGGTCGGCGAGGACGCGCTCGAGCACCGCGATCTCCGCCCGCAGCTCGCGGCGGCGGGCGGCGGCGGTGCCGGCCCGCGGCCGCTCCGCACCGCCGGCGTAGAGGGCAGCGGCCAGCTCGCGCGGGTCGACGCCCTCGTCCAGCGCGGCCCGGCGCGCGCGCTCGACGAGCTCGGCCGGCGCACCCGACGACCGCGGCGCGCTCGCGACGTACGTGCCCGCGCCGTGACGCACGTCCAGCAGCCCGTCGTCGACCAGCCGCCCGATGACCGAGCGCACGGTGTTGACGTTCACGCCCAGCGCGTCGGCGAGCTCCCGCGCGCCGGGGAGCCGCTCGCCGGGCACGAGCCGGCCCGCGCCGATCGCCGCCCGCAGCCCCCACGCGAGCTGCAGCCCGACCGGCGCCTCCAACGCCCGGTCCAGCCCGATCCCCGCGTCACGCAGCCACGCCTCAGCCATCCGCCGCCACGGTACCGGAGAGCGCTAGTGATCTAGAGTTCTAGTTCTCTAGTACTCTCCGCCGCATGGCGCACGCGGCGGCACGGCTCGGACAGGCGGCGGAGGAGATCGGCGACGTCGTCGTCCTCACCGGCAAGACGCTGGTCGCGGCCGTCCGGCCGCCGTTCCCGTGGGGCGGCGAGTTCGTCAGCCAGTTCCTCTTCGCGCTGAAGCTGTGCTGGTTCCCGCTGCTGGTCAGCACGGTGTGCGCGGGCTACGGCGCGCCGGGGCTGCAGGGCGCGAACTTCCTCGTGCTGTTCGGCGCGCTCGACCGCCTCGGCGGCATCTTCGTGCTCGCCTCGATCCGCGAGTTCGCGCCGCTCATCACCGCGATCATCGTCTCGGGCGTCGCCGGCACCGCGATCACCGCCGACCTCGGCGCGCGCAAGATCCGCGAGGAGCTCGACGCGCTGCAGGTCCTCGGCGTCGACCCGGTCAAGAACCTCGTGGTCCCGCGCTTCCTGGCGCTCGTCATCCTCACCGGCCTGCTCGACGTCTTCGCCCTCATCTGGGGCGTGTTCGGCGGCATCATCGCGACGCTCGTCTACGGCGCGCCGCTCGGCCCGTTCTGGGCCACCTTCTTCACCAACGCGAGCACCACCGACCTGTGGGGCTCGGTGGTCAAGTGCACCGGCTTCGGCGCGATCGTCGCCATCGTCTGCTGCTACAAGGGCATGACTGCGAGCGGCGGCGCGGAGGGCGTCGGCCGCGCGGTCAACCAGGCCGTCGTGATCTCGCTCCTCGGCATCGCGGCCTTCAACTTCGTCTTCACGCAGACCCTCCTCGCCACCCACCCCGAGATCCAGGTGATCAGGTGACGGTCCGGCGGCCGGTCAGCCGCAGGCGAACAACCGCGCGGTGCCTTCCGCGATCGCCACGCAGCGCGCGACGCAGTCGTGGTCGACGTGCTCGGGGAGGTCGGACATGCGGTGGTAGTGCGTGTAGGCGCCGTCGGCACCGACCGACAGCAGCGAGGCCGCGGGAACGCCCGCGAAGCGGGCCAGGACGGGGTCGGTCCACGCGCCGATGCGCCAGCGCTCGGGGGCGTCGAAGCCGGCGGCGTGCGCGCCGCGGTCGACCAGCGCGAGGTCGGCCGCGCGGTAGCGGTGCGAGAGCACGGTGCCCTCCGCCCGCGCGACGACGGGCACGCCGCTCCCCACCGTGTCGAGCCCCAGCACGAACGACCGCGCGGGCTCCAGCGGGTGCTCGGCGAGGAAGGCGCGCATCCCGCCCATCCCCGACTCCTCCGCCCCGACCAGCGCGACGAGCACCTCGCACCCGTCGAGGGGATCGGCCGCGAGCCGGCGCGCGCACTCGAGCACGGCCGCGACGCCCGAGGCGTTGTCGTTGGCGCCCGGCACCGGAGGTCGCAGCGCGGTGTCGAGCAGGAGCGCGGCGATCGCGGCCAGGGGCGCGCGGCGGCCGGCGAGGATCGCGAGGGCGGCGGCCAGGCCCGCCGGCGCCTGCGCCCGGCGGCGGGTGGAGGTCCCGGTGGAGATGAGGCGCGGGTGCCAGACGAGGCCGGAGCGCTGCGCGTCGAGGTGCGCGACGAGCACGAACGTCCGCTCCACCCGCCCCCGCGCCGGGATGCGCGCGACGCAGTTGAGGCCGTGGCCGGACGGGAGGACGCGCGGCAGGAGGTCGAGGCGTCCGGACACCGCCAGCTCGTAGACCGCCGCCGCGGCCGCGCGGTGCGACAGGCGGGGCAGGAGGCCGCCCGCGAGGTGCAGCAGGTGCGTCCACGCGTACGTGCGCGGCCACCGGTACGGCTCGAGCGCGACGTCCTCGATGCCCGCCTCCTGCAAGCGGCCGAACGCCCACTGCGCCGCCGCCTTCTCCCCCGCGCTCGCCGAACCGCGGTCCATCGAAGCGAGCGCCGCGATGTCCCGCGCGACGCTCATTCGCGCCAGTCGATCGGCCCGGCCGTCAGCGTGTGGGAGCCGAGCGGGCGGCCGAGGATCTCCTGCGCGTGCCGCGCGACCGCGACCAGGGCGACGAGATCCACGCCCGTCGCCAGGCCCATCTCGTGCAGCATCGAGACGAGGTCCTCGGTGGCGATGTTGCCGGTCGCGCCCGCGGGGACCGGGCAGCCGCCCAGCTCCCCGAACGACGACTCGAACGAGCGGCAGCCGGCGTCCAGCGCCGCGAGCACGTTCGCCAGGCCCTGCCCGCGGGTGTTGTGGAAGTGCGCGGTCAGCTCGACCTCGTCGCCGAGCACCCGGCGCGCCTCGCCGAAGAACGACCGCACCTGCACCGGGTTCGCCATGCCGGTCGTGTCGCCGAACCCGATCTCCTCCGCGCCCGCCTCGATCAGCCGCGCGGCGATCTCGAACACGCGCGCGGGCGGGACGTGGCCCTCGTACGGGCAGCCGAACGACGTCGCGATGACGGCCTCGGCGCGCAGCCCGGCCTCCCGGGCGCGCGGGATGACGCGCTCCAGCGCGGCGAGCGACTCGTCGACGGAGCGGTTGACGTTCTTGCGGTTGTGCGTCTCGGACGCGCTGAGGAAGACGTTGACCTCCTCGAAGCGGTCCCGGACGGCGAGCGCATTCTCCAGCCCGCGCTCGTTGGGGATGAGCACCGTCCGCGCGACGCCGGGCGGCACGTCGATCCCGCGCAGCACCTCCTGCGCATCTGCCAGCTGCGGGATGACGTCCGGGCGGACGAACGAGGTCACCTCGAGCCGCGTCAGGCCCGTCCGCGCGAGCCCGTCGATCAGCTCGATCTTCGCGTCGGTCGGGATGATCTCGGGCTCGTTCTGGAACCCGTCGCGCGGCCCGACCTCGCGGATGCGGACGGTGTCGGTCACGCGGCCGAGGCCCCCTGCACGACCCGCCGCTCGTGCGTGCCGACGCCGAGGACCCGCTCGCCCTCGCGCACCTCCACGTCGAACCGCCACTTGCGCCCGTCCGCGACCTCGCGCACGCGCGCGTGCGCCACGCACGACGCGCCCTCGAAGGCGCCCGCGACGTGCTTGATGCAGACCTCGAAGCCGACCGTGGCCTGGCCGTCGGGGAGGTGCTCGAGCGCGAGCATGGCCGCGTTGCGCTCCATCATCGCGATCATCCCGGGCGTCGAGAGGACCTTCGTCGGGATCGTCCCGCCCACGTCGGTGAGCAGGAGCCCCTCGACCGTGAACTCGCTGGTGCGCTCGGCGCCGATCGCTGCCTCCATCTGCGGCAGGCTACAGTCGCCCGCCGATGCCCGACCGCTCCACCGTCGTCGTGCTCGCCGGGGGCACCGGCGGCGCCAAGCTCGCCCGCGGGATGCAGGACGTCGTCGGCGACGAGCTCGTCGTGATCGCCAACACCGGCGACGACGTCGAGATCTACCGCAGCCACGTCTCCCCCGACCCGGACCTCGTCACGTTCTGGCTCGCGGACCTGATCGACGAGCGCGGCTGGGGCCTGCGCGACGACACGTTCGCGACGATGGACGGCCTGCGCGCGATCGGCGAGGACGTCTGGTTCAACCTCGGCGACCGCGACCTCGCGATCTGCCTGCAGCGCGCGGAGGAGCTCGCGTCCGGCGCCCGGCTGACCGAGTGCGTGCGCGGGCTCGCGCGGCGGCTCGGCGTCCCCGCGACGGTGCTGCCGATGAGCGACCGGCCGGTGCGGACCGCGGTCAAGGTGCGCGGGACCTGGTTCCCCTTCCAGGAGTTCATGATCCGCGAGCGCGCGGACGGGCCGGTCGAGGACGTGCGGTTCGACGGCGCGTCGGAGGCACGGCCGTCGCCGGAGGTGCTGGAGGCGCTGCGACGGGCGCGGGCGATCGTGATCGGGCCGTCGAACCCGGTCATCTCGATCGGGCCGATCCTGGCCGTGCCGGGTATCGCGGACGCGCTGCGGGAGGCCGCGGCGCCCGTCGTCGCAGTGTCGCCGATCGTCGCGGGCGAGGTGCTCAAGGGCCCGACGCGCGCCTTCCTGGAGTGGCGCGGGGTGCCGTGCGACGCGGGCGGGATCGCGGAGGTGTACGGCGGGCTGCTCGACGGGCTCGTGACCGACGAGGACGTCGCGCTGCCGGTCCCGGCGCTGCGCGCGCCGACGCTCCTGTCGACGCCGCAGGAGCGCGAGCGGGTCGCGCGGGACGTGCTGGCCTTCGCGCTCGCCCTACAGTCCGACCCGTGACCACCGTCGCGGTCCTTCCGATCAAGCGGTTCGCGAACGCCAAGCAGCGGCTGGAGCGCGACGACCGCGGCGAGCTGATGCGGGCGATGGCGAGCGGCGTGCTCGACGCGGTGTGCGCGGCGGTGCAGGTCGACCACGTGCTCGTCGTGACGTCCGACCTCGAGGCGGGTGCGCTGGCCCGGCGCGTGGGCGCCGAGGTCGTGCACGAGCCCGGGCTGCTCGGCCACTCGGCCGCCGCGTCGCTCGGGGTCGCTCGGGCGGTGGAGCTGGGCGCGCTGCGGGTCCTGCTCGTCGCCGGCGACTGCCCGCTGATGACGAGCGCCGACGTCGACGAGCTGCTGCGGGCGCACGCGGTGGACGAACCGGGCGTGGTCGTGCTCGCGGACCGCCACGGGACGGGGACGAACGGCCTGCTCCTGACGCCGCCGGCGGCGCTCGCGCCCGCGTTCGGGCCGGGATCGCGGGAGCGGCACGCGAGGCTCGCGCTGGAGGCGGGCGTGCCGTGCGTGGTGGAGGATCGCGTCGCGTTCGCGCACGACGTCGACACGCTCGACGACCTCGCGCAGGTCGAGCGCACGCGCGCGGCGTGATCTCCGCGGCGGCGATCCCCGGGATCCCGGAGGTCGCGGCGGGCGACGACCTGGCGGCGCTGCTGCGGCCGCACGTCCAGGAGGGTGACGTCGTGGTGCTCGCCCACAAGATCGTGTCGAAGGCCGAGGGGCGGGTCGTCGCGCTCACGTCGGTCACGCCGTCGCCGCGCGCGGTCGAGCTGGCGGCGGCGCTGGGGAAGGACGACCCACGCCACGTCGAGGTCGTCCTGCGCGAGTCGGCGGAGGTCGTGCGCGCGGAGCGCGGCGTGCTGATCTGCCGCACCCACCACGGCTTCGTGTGCGCGAACGCGGGCGTCGACGCGTCGAACGTGGCGGACGGCTCGGTCGTGCTCCTGCCGGTCGACCCCGACGCGAGCGCGCGGGTGCTGCGGGCCGCGCTCGGCGTGCGCTGCGGCGTCGTGATCGCCGACTCCTTCGGCCGGGCCTGGCGCACCGGCCAGGCCGACGTGGCGATCGGGGTCGCGGGGCTCGCGCCGCTGGAGGACTTCCGCGGGAGCGTCGACGCGCACGGCCGCGAGCTGCGCGCGTCGGTGATCGCGATCGCCGACGAGGCCGCCTCCGCCGCCGACCTCGCCCGCGCCGGCAAGGCCGCGCGCGAGCCCGCGGTCGTCGTCCGCGGCCTCGACCGCCACCTCCTCGACGGCGACGGCCCGGGGGTCGGGCCGCTGGTTCGGGCGCGCGCGGACGACCTGTTCACGTAGGCTCCCGCGCCGCGATGCAGCTGGAGCTCGACGATCTGCGCGGGGTGCTCGGCTTCGGGGTGGCCGGGAACTTCGCCGGGCACCTCGAGCAGGCCGGGGAGGCTGCGGACTTCACGTCCGTGACCGCCGCGACCCCAGAGGCCCCGAAGGGGATCTTCCCCTGGTACGTGCCGGGCGCCGACACGTTCCTCGGGACGTTCCCGCTCAGCCACGACACGATCGCGTGGCCGGCGGACGCGCCGGAGCCGGTGAACCTCCAGATCGAGCCGGAGGTCGGGCTGCTCGCGGACGTGGTGTACGGCGAAGACCGCGCGGTGCAGGCGCTGCGGCCGGTGGCGATCGGCGCGTTCGACGACTGCTCGATCCGCCGCCCCGGCGCGCCGAAGATCAGCGTCAAGAAGAACTGGGGCGCGGCGTCGAAGGGCGTGGCCGAGCGGTTCGTCCCGGTCGAGGAGATCGAGGCGGACGGCGCGACGCGGACGCTCCGCCTGGCGAGCTTCCTGCGGCGTGACGGCCGCGCGGAGGCGTACGGCGTCGACTCGCCGCTCCCCGGCTACTCGTACTACGGCACGCGGCTGCTGGACTGGATCGCCGACCGCCTGAACCACCAGCAGGGCGCGCCCGACACGCCGCTGGAGGACGTCGGGGCGCTCCTCGCCCGCGCCGGTCGACCCGAGCGCGTCCTCGTCGGGATCGGCGCCACGCGCTACACGCCGCTCGGCGCCTCCACGTACCTCCGGCCTGGCGACGAGGCGCTGGTCATCGTCTACGACGGCGCGCGCACCAGCGAGCACGAGGTCGCGACCGCGGTCGCGCGGGGCACCGAGGACGAGCTGCCTGGCGCCAGCGTGCTCCGCCAGCGCGTCGAGTAGGGCATCATCGCCCGTTCACGGACGGGCAACCTGGCGGCAGGGAAGCTCCGCGAACGTCCCCGGAGCGATGATCCGACGCACAGCCCTGAGCCTCGCGCTCGCAGCCGCCGCAGCCGCCGTGCCCGCCACGGCGCAGGCCGCCCCCGCCGACCTCGTGATCGCCCAGGCGTACGGGGGCGGAGGGAACAGCGGCGCCGCGTACACGCACGACTACGTCGAGCTGTTCAACCGCGGCGACACGCCCGTGACCACGAACGGGCGCTCGGTGCAGTACGCCAGCGCGACCGGCACCGGCGCCTTCCAGGCCGTCGCGCTGCCGGACGCGACGCTCCAGCCCGGGCAGGCGTTCCTCGTCCAGCTCGCGCCCGGCGCGGGGAACGGGCAGCCGCTCCCGGCCGCCGACGCGACCGGCGGGCTGAACCTCTCGGGCACCGGCGGCAAGGTCGCGCTCGCCGACGGCGCGCAGTCGCTGGGCTGCAACGGCGGCTCGCTCCCCTGCGACGCCGACCAGCGCGCACGGATCGTCGACCTCGTCGGCTACGGCACCGCGAACTTCTACGAGGGCTCCGCCGCGGCGCCCGCGACGACCAACGCCACCGCCGCCACGCGCACCACCGGCGGCTGCACCGACACCGACGACAACGCCGCGGACTTCACCAGCGCCGAGCCGAGCCCGCGCACGACCGCCAGCCCGCTCGCGCCGTGCGGCGGCGACCGGCCCCCGACCGTCACGGGCACCACGCCCGAGGACGGCGCGCGCGGCGTGCCCGAGGACACCGACATCACCGTCACGTTCTCCGAGGACGTCGCCGAGCCGCAGTTCGCGCTCACGTGCGGGGACGCCGTGCAGCCCTTCATGGCGTCCGGCGAGAAGACGCAGTGGCGCGTCGATCCGGTCAGCGCGCTCCCCCGCGAGGCGCTCTGCGCGCTGACCATCCGCACCGCCGACGGCCTCGACGACGCCATCGGCTTCGAGACCGCCGGCCGCTGCGAGGACCCGACGACCGCCATCCCGGCGATCCAGGGCACGGGCGCGACGAGCCCGAGCGCCGGGACCCGCGTGAGCACGAAGGGCGTCGTCGTCGGCTCGTTCCCCGGCCTGAGCGGCTTCTTCCTCCAGGACCCGGCCGGCGACGGCGACCGCCGCACGAGCGACGCGATCTTCGTCTACGCCCCCGTCGCGGCCCAGCAGCCCGCCGCCGGCGACACGGTTCGCGTGCGCGGCGACGTCGTGGAGTTCAAGCGCGAGGACGCCCACACCGAGACGCTGACCGAGCTGACGAACGTCACCGTCACCCCGTGCGGCACCGGCGCGCCGCTCCCGCGGGCGCAGGAGCTCGACCTCCCCCGCTCCCGCACCAGCCTGGAGCGGCTGGAGTCGATGCGCGTCCGCTCCACCGACCGGCTGACGGTCACCGACCTCTACAACCTGCGCTTCGGCGAGGTCCTGCTCAGCAGCCTCGGCCGGCTCGTGCAGCCGACGGAGATCCTGCCGCCCGGCCGCCTGGCGCGCGCGGCGGATCAGCTCAACGCCGACGCGACGATCGTGCTCGACGACGGGCGCTCGTCCACGAACCTGAGCCCGACGCTCTTCACGTCCGACGCCGAGCCACGCCGCCGCGGCGACCGGCTCACCACGCCGCTGGAGGGCGTCCTGCACGTCGACTTCGACGCCTTCCGCGTCCAGCCGACCGGCCGCGTCGCCTTCGACACCGGGCGCAACCCGCGCCCCGCCAGGCCCGCGAGCGTGGGCGGCAACCTCAAGGCCGGCTCGTTCAACGTCCTCAACTACTTCCTGACCTTCGGGCGGAGCGAGGACCGCGGCGCCGACAGCCCGGAGGAGCTCGCGCAGCAGGAGGCCAAGCTCGTGGCGGCGATCAACGGCCAGGACGCGGCGGTCCTGGGGCTGCAGGAGATCCAGGACACGACCGACGAGCCGTCGCTGGGCAACGACCCGGACGCGGCGCTCGACCGCCTCGTCGCCGCGCTCAACGCGGACGCGGGCCACGCCAAGTGGGCCAAGTCGCCGGTGCCGCAGCCGTTCGGCAACACCGACGAGATCCGCGTCGCGCAGATCTACCAGCCCGCGAAGGTGCAGCGGGTCGGCGCGCCGGTCGCGTTCAACGATGAGCGGTTCATCGGGATCGCGCGCGTGCCGATCGCGCAGACCTACCGCGGGCCGGGCGGCGACACGTTCACGGTGATCGCCAACCACTTCAAGTCGAAGGGATGCGGCTCCGCGACGGGCGGCGACCTCGACCAGGGCGACGGCCAGTCCTGCTACAACGCCACGCGCGTCGAGCAGGCGCAGGCGCTGCTCGAGTTCATCGAGCACCTCCGTGAGGCCACGGGCGACGACGACGTCCTCGTGGTCGGCGACCTCAACGCGTACAGCCGCGAGGACCCGATCCGCACGCTGGAGCGCGGCGGGCTGACGAACCTGCACGGGCGGTTCGGCGGGCTCGGCCGCTACTCGTACGTGTTCGACGGCAAGCAGGGCGTGCTCGACCACGCGCTCGCGAGCCGCTCGCTGGCCCGCAAGGCGACCGGCGCGACCGAGTGGCACATCAACACCGACGAGGCCGGGCCCGAGCAGTACGACGGGTTCGACGCGCTGTACGACCCGGATCCATACGCGTCGTCCGATCACGACGCGAGCCTGGTCGGGTTCCGGCTGCGGTAGGTCGGCCCGACGGTCCATGTACCGGTGCGTGGTGCGGTGAGAGGGTCCGGGGATGGCCCTCCCCGTACGACGCACCGCGGCCGCGGTGGCGGCGAGCCTGGCGCTCGGGCTCGCCGCCTCCGCCGCACCCGCGGCCACGCCCACCACGCCGACGTCGGGCGCCCGCTCGATCGGCGATCCGCTGTTCCCCCAGATCGGCAACGGCGGCTATGACGCGCTCCACTACGCGCTGAACCTGCGGTACGACCCGGCGACCGACGCCCTCGACGCGACCGCGACGATGACCGCGCGCGCGACGCAGGCGCTGTCGGACTTCAGCCTCGACCTCGAGGGGCTGACCGTGCGCGGCGTGCGGGTGAACGCGCTCCCCGCCACGTTCCGCCGCGAGGGCACCAAGCTGATCGTCACGCCGCGGCGGGCGCTGCACCGCGGGCTGCCGTTCGTGGTGACCGTCAGCTACGACGGCACGCCGGGGCCGATCACCGATCCCGACGGGTCGCAGGAGGGCTGGTTCCCGACCGACGACGGGGCGTTCGTGGTCGGCGAGCCGATCGGGTCGCAGGCCTGGTTCCCCAACAACAACACGCCGCGCGACAAGGCGGCGTACGACGTGTGGACGACCGTGCCGGCGGGCGTGACGGTGGTCGGCAACGGCGCGCTCGTCGGGAACCTGACCGCGTTCGGCCGGACGCTGTGGCACTGGCGCGAGACGCGGCCGATGTCGAGCTACCTGGCCACCGCGACGATGGGGAGGTTCGACGTCAAGCGCGGGGTCGCGCCGGGCGGCGTGCGGGTCCTCGACGCGGTCGACAGCGCGTTCACGCCGGCGGAGAAGAGCGCGGTCGCGGCGTCACTCGCGCGCGAGCCGCAGATCGTGGGGAGCTTCGCCGAGCGGTTCGGGCCGTACCCGTTCTCGTTCGTCGGCGCGGCCGTCGACCGGGCGGACTTCGTCGGGTACGCGCTGGAGTCGCAGTCGATCTCCAACTACGACCGCCCGCCGGCCGCGGACACCGTCGCGCACGAGATCGCGCACCAGTGGTTCGGCAACGCGGTGACGCCGAAGGAGTGGGTCGACATCTGGCTCAACGAGGGCTTCGCGACCTGGGCGGAGTGGGACTGGTCGGCCCGCCACGACGGCGCCCCGTCGACCGCCCAGCAGTTCGCGGCCAACTACGCGCGCCCGGCGACCAGCCAGCTGTGGACGGTCCCGCCCGCGCGCCCGACGGCCGAGCAGCTCTTCCACCAGGCGACGTACACGCGCGGCGCGATGACGCTCGAGGGCCTGCGCCAGATCGTCGGCGACGCGACGTTCCTCGCGATCCTCCGCGCCTGGTACGCCGAGAACCGCTACGGCGTCGTCACCACCGCCGACTTCACGGCGCTGGCCGAGCGGATCGCCGGCCGCGACCTCGACGCGTTCTTCACCGACTGGCTGTACGAGGCCGGCAAGCCGGAGCCGCTGCCAACACCCTGACGCCGACCTGCCGACTACCTGGAGGTGCGCTGCTTCCCCCTGCTCCTCCTCGCCCTGCTCGCCCTGACCGCCGCCGCAGCTCCCGCCGCGGCGGACCATGAGGAGGACGAACCGGGGTACGAGCTGTGCGCCGGCCTCGCGCCAGGCGAGCAGTGCGGGCCGGGGAACGGGCGGCGCACGCCCGGCGGCGGGGAGAAGGTCTCGCACGCCGGGTGGCCCGCGATCACGGGCGTGCTGTGGAAGGTCACCGACAGCGAGGACCACACGCGCGCGGGCGGCCCGGACAACGACGAGCTGCTCGGGCACCACGGCTCCGACCACCTCAGCGGCGGGCCCGGCGAGGACGTCCTGTGGGGCGACTGGGATCCGCACAACAACAACGGCGCGCAGCGCGACACGCTGCTCGGCGAGGGCGGCGACGACTGGATCTACCCGTCGCACGGCACGACGCGGGTCGAGGCCGGGCCGGGGAGCGACCTCGTGTGGGCGTTCTACGGCAAGGGCACGATCGACTGCGGCCCGGGCCGCGACACCGCGCGCATCCGGCTCGTCAGCCGCTTCCGCGTGCGCAACTGCGAGGTCATCCGCTACTTCTGCGCGCACGGCTCGGACGGGCGCGGCGGATGCCTGACGCCCGGAGGCAAGTCGGCGCCCGCGAGCCGCCCGAGCTGGCGCTAGCCGCGCTTCCGCTTGACCTTCGCGCGGTGCGCGCGCTTGACGGTCGTCTTCGTCACGCGCGCCGCGGTCGCGCCCTTCGGCGTGAACGCGACCCGCAGCTTCACCGCGCCGCGCTTGCGGGCGAGCGCCCGCCGGCCCTTCGCCGTCAGCGGCACCCGCACGGTCGCCGTCCCCGCCTCACGCAGCGTCCGCGTGGTGCGCTTGACGCCGCTGCCGGTCACCACGAGCAGGCCCGGCTGCGCGCCGCTGAGCCGCAGCGTGACCGCGCGCGAGGACCACGTCCGCGACGCGACCCGCATCCCGCACGGCAGCGCGATCGCCGGCCGCGACGCGAACCGCTTGCCGCTGTGCCCGTCGAACACCGCGCTCGCGACCTGGCGCTTGGCGCACACGTCCTCGACCGCCGCGAGGATGCCGTGCTTGCCGCCGGCGATCTTGAGGTCGAACTTCGAGATCGGCGCGTCGGGCAGCGGCTCGAACGTCGTCACCAGCCGGTCCTTCTCGACCGCCGTCGTCGCGCGCAGGTTCAGCGCGATCTCGCCGCGGAGCGTCACCAGCAGCGTCGGCAGCGTGCGGATCGGCCGCCCGCTCGCGCCGATGCGGACGTGCTTGACGAAGTAGACCGGGCCGGAGATCGGCGCGTTGAGCGCGGGCGACTCGGCGGTCGCGTGGCCGACGATCGACGACGCGGGGCACGCGACGCGCTGGCCGGCCTCGTACTCGCACAGCGCCTGCGCGTTGTCGGGGTCGAGCGCGAGCGACAGCGGCAGCGTCACCGAGACCTTCCGCAGACCGCTCTCCCCCGCCGCCTGCGTCAGCGACGCGTTCACGCCCGGGTGCTTGCCGTCGGTCAGCTCGTTGCGGCCGGTGAGCGACATCGCCAGCTTCGGCTTGAGCGGGAGCTGCTCGCAGCCGGTGGCCTGGAACGGCGCCGCCGGCGACGCGAGCGCCCCGCCGACCGCGGTCAGGCTCGCGCGGAAGCTGAGCGGCGCGCACGACGTCGGGTTCAGCGTGAAGCCCGGCCGGTCGACCGTCACCTGGATGCGCTGCAGCCGCAGGGGGACGCCCTCGAGGATGGTCGGGAGCGGGTCGCTGACGACCGTGACGTGCGCGTCGGTCGGGTCGACGTGCAGCGCCTGGCGCACCACGACGACGCCGAGGTCGTACGGCCCGGCCTTCGCCGGCACCGCGACCGCGAGCCCGTACGGCGCGCCCTTGTACGGGCCGGTGAAGAAGACCTTGCCGTCGAGCGTGAGCGGCGCCCCGCCCGGCCCGGACGACGTGCGCGCCCAGCCGACCTGGGTCGCCTCCGGGCACGTGCCCGCGCTGGCGTCGGCGTCGCCGCACTTCGGCACGCCGCGGACCTTCGCGAGCAGCCCGGGCGGCAGGTCGACGCTCAGGCCCGCGAGCGCGTCGTGCTTGTCGGGCTTGGTGAACGTCATCGTCAGCGGCGCGTGGGCACCGGCCTGGGTCGACGTGACGCTCGCCTCGACGCCCGGCCCGAACGGCGTGGGCGCCGGGCAGTCCGCGACGTCGAACGAGGCGGTCGGCACGACGTCCGCGCCGCCGCGGTAGGGCGTCATCGCCGCGCTCGCGGTCTTCGTCCCACACGAGACCGGCATCGCGAGAACGCCGCGCTCACCGCCGCGGAACTCGAGGTGGAAGTTCGAGAACGGCAGCGGCGGCGCGCCGCGGAAGATCGCGGTGATCTGCCCGGTGCGCGCGTCCGGCCGCAGCGTGCCGATCAGCTTGACCTCGGCGTTGTGGCCGTGCGCGTAGACGAACAGGCGGAACCGCGCGCCCGGCTGCTCGGCGCCCATGAAGACGTCGCCGGTGAGCGGGTCGTCGAGCAGCGGCGACGTGATCCGCACCGTGCCGACCTTGGACGCCGCCGAGCAGGTCGGGGCGCCGTCCGCGCCCTTGCCGAACGCCGCGTCAGGGCACGTCTCCAGCCCGACCGCCGCGCCCGGGTTGATCGAGACGCCCTCGGGCAGCGTCATCGCGACGTGCTTGACGTGGGAGGCGCCGCGGCCGTCGGGGTCCTCGTTCTGGGCGACGTCCAGGTCGACCGTGATGCCGCTGACGCCGTCGGACGACGGGTTGGTCGGGGCGACGCGGACCGAGGGCTCGAACGGGACGTTCTCGCAGTCGAGCGGCGGGTGCTGCTGGAACACGCGCCGCTCGTCGTAGCCGCCCTCGTAGGACCACGCGCGGATCAGGGAGCTCGGCGTCACGGTGCAGTCGGTCGGGGAGGTCATGAACGGCTTGCGCTCCCAATCGGCGTCGTTCCCGCACGCGTAGCCGTACGGCGTGCTGAGCGGCCCGCCGTACTCCGGATGCTCCGGGTTGCAGCGGTTCTCGTCGGCCGGCACGCCCCACAGCGTCAGCTTGTTGGAGATGAGCGGCGTCGGCTGCTGGGGCAGCGGGTCGGTCATCTGGCGCAGACCGCCGTCGGGCCGGACGTAGATCCGGTAGTACGAGAAGACGTTGAGGACGGGGTCGACGTCGATGCCGAACAGCGCGGTGCCCGCCCCGCCGTCGTGCTCGAGGACGTAGATCGGCCGGTTCGTGCGCTGGCCGAGCACGACGGCCTGCGGGTCCGCCACGCCGACCTGCGACTGCGGCGCGCAGGCGTGCGCCTTGAAGTCCTCCATCGAGCAGTGCGGGATGACGCTCGGGTCGCCCACGAGCCCGTACGGCATGTCCACCGCGACGCGCTGGGGTGTCCCGAGCGGGAGGCCCAGCCAGTTCGTCTTGAACTTGAAGCGCGACCACACCGTCGGGTGCGCGCCGGCGTTCGAGGACCCGATGCGACCGGTCTCGGCCTCAGCCAGGCCGAACTGCGCGGCGTCCTGCGCCGGCGCAGCCGCCGGCAGCGCCAGCGCCACCGCGACCGCCATGACCAACCCCGTGACCCACTGCCTCATCGGCTCCCCCTCACGCACACGTCCGTGTCCTACTGAGACGGCAGCGTGTCAGAACGGCGCGGCCGGCGCGCCGGTTCCCCCTTAGGCCGCGAGCGGGAGCGGGTAGGTGCGGCGCAGGTCGTAGAGCGTGGTGCGCTCGGCCGCGGGGCGGCCGGCGCGGTGGGCCGCGGCGATCAGCTCGGGCGGGTCGAGCTTGACGCCGTGGTAGGAGCCCGCAAGCCGGCTGATCGACTCCTCCATCAACGTGCCGCCGAGGTCGTTGACGCCCCAGCGGAGCGCCTCCGTGGCGGCGTCGAGGCCCATCTTCACCCACGACGCCTGAAGGGACGACACGGTCTTGCCGAGCGCGAGGCGGAAGACCGCGGTGTGCTTGAGGTTCTCCTCGCGCGAGATCTCCTCGACGCCGTGCGTGCGCCCGAGCAGGGTCATGAACGGGATGAACGAGAGCGGCACGAACTCCGTGAAGCCGCCCGTCCGCTCCTGCAGCTCGCGCACGACCCGCAGGTGCTCGGCCAGCTCCCACGGCTCCTCGATGTGGCCGAACATCACCGTCGCGGTGGAGCGCAGGCCCGCGCGGTGCGACGCCTCGATGATCTCGACCCACCGCGCGACCGGCAGCTTGTTCGGGGAGATCCGCTCGCGCACGCCGTCGTGGAGCACCTCGGCCGCGGTGCCCGGCGTGGAGCCCAGGCCGGCGTCCTGCAGCGCCGCGAACACGTCGGCCGGCGGCAGCCCGGAGATGTCGCAGATGTGCGCGATCTCCATCGGCGAGTACGCGTGCAGGTGCAGGTGCGGCGCCTCGTCCTTCGCGATCCGCAGGTAGCGCAGGTAGTCGTCCATCGTCCAGTCCGGGTGGATGCCCGACTGGATGCACAGCTCCGTCGCGCCGTACGCGACGGCGTCCTGGATGCGGGAGCGGAACTCCGCCTCGTCGTGCTGGTAGGCGTCGGGCGAGCGCTTGCCCTGCCCGAACCCGCAGAACGCGCACCCGACGACGCAGACGTTCGACACGTTGATGTTGCGGTTGACGACGAACGTGACGGTCTCCCCCGCCAGCTCGGCGCGCAGCTCGTCCGCGGCCTGCCGCATGCCCTCGATCGCCCCGGCGTCGGTGGACGCGAACATCGCGGTGAGCTCCTCGGCCGACAGCGCGCCGCCGTCGCGCGCCTTCTCGGTCGCCGGGCCGACGAGGTCTTGCCTGATCGCGAACGGGGCGTCGGTCCGGCCGCTGCCGCGCCGCGGGATGAACGACCAGTACTTGAGCTTGACCACGTCCAGCACGCCCTGCGCGACCCACTCCGGGTCGATGTACTGCGGGTAGACGCACAGCCGCTCGGTCAGCGCGACGCCGTCCTTCTGGAGCGTCTTGCGGACCTGGTGCGGCGACGGGAACGGGTGCTCGGGCGAGATGTGGTCGCCGTTCTGCGACAGGCCGCCGAGGTCGGTCGCGCCCGCGGCCACGAGCTGCGGCCACCAGTCCGACAGGTTCGGCGGGACCTGGATGCCGACGTCCGGGCCGAGGATCTCGCGCGCGTCGCGGACGAGCCCGACCATGTCGTCCAGGCTCACCGGCGACGCCCACGCCGGCGCGGGGACGTCCGGGCCGGTGTGGAGGCCCGACTTCCAGTACGCCTCGGCGGCGGCGGAGGCGATCTCCGCCGGCTCCTCGCCGTAGTACTTCCGGTGCGGGACGAAGTTCTGGAGGATCACCTCCTGCAGGTGCCCGTGCTCGCGGTGCAGCGCGGCGAGCGCCTCGAGCGCCTCCAGCCGGTCCGCCGCCGTCTCGCCGATCCCCACGAGGATCCCGGACGTGAACGGGATCCGCAGCTCCCCCGCGGCGCGCACGGTCGCCAGGCGCAGCGCCGGATCCTTGGTCGGCGAGCCCTGGTGCGCGACCAGGTCCGGCCGCGTCGACTCGACCATCAGCCCCTGCGACGCGGTGACCTCGCGCAGGCGGGCGAGGTCGTCCTTGGCCAGCGCGCCGAGGTTCGTGTGCGGGAGGAGCCCCCGCTCCAGACCCTGCTCGCAGCACCACACGACGTAGGCGACGAAGTCCTCGAACCCCAGCTCGGCGAGCTTCTTGCGGACGCCCGGATGGTGATCGGGATCGTCGCCCGTGAGGACGAGCAGCTCCTTGACGTTGCGGCGCGCGGCGCCGTCGAGCAGCCGCAGGACCTCGTCCGGCTCGTGGAGGTGCGGCTGGTGCGTCTGGAAGGCGCAGTACTTGCAGTGCGACACGCAGGTCCGCGAGAGCGACAGCGTGACGTTGCGCGAGAAGGTGACGCGGCGGCGCACTCGGGCGGAGTGTATGACGCCGCATGCGTCTGCCGCGCGCCTATGCTCGCGCGGTGACAACCCGCCCCCTCGCCCTCCTCGCCGCCGTCGCCTCGACCCTGCTCCTCGCCGCCTGCGGCAGCGAGTCCAGCAGCGGCACCGACGATGCCTCGCTCGTGCTCGACTTCACGCCGAACGCGGTCCATACGGGCATCTACACGGCGCTGGCGCGCGACTACGACGGGGCCGAGCAGGTCAACCTCCGCGTGCGCCCGCCGTCCGAGACGACCGACTCGGTGCGGCTGCTGCAGGCCGGCCGGGCGGACTTCGCGATCCTCTCGATCAGCGACCTCGCGCTCGCCCGCGCGAAGGGCGCGGACATCGTCGGCGTGATGGCGATCGTGCAGCGCCCGCTGGCCGCCGTCCTCGCCCGGCCGGGCATCAAGACGCCGAAGGACCTCGAGGGCAGGCGCGCGGGCGTGGCCGGGCTGCCGAGCGACGACGCGGTCCTCGAGTCCGTCCTGCGCGGCTCGGACGCCGACCCCGCCAAGGTCGAGAAGACGAACATCGGCTTCACGGCGGTGCCCTCGCTGGTCAGCGGCAAGGTCGACGCCGTCACCGCCTTCTGGAACGCCGAGGGCCTCGCCGCCGAGGAGGAGCTGCCGGGCGTCCGCGAGTTCCGCGTCGACCGCTACGGGGCGCCCGCGTACCCCGAGCTCGTGATCTGCGCGCTCGCCACGACCATCCAGGACTCGCCCGACCTCGTCCAGGGCCTCGTCACCTCGCTGCGCCGGGGCTACGACGAAGCGCTGACCGACCCGGAGTCTGGCGTCGAGGCGCTCGTCAGCCGCGTCAAGGGCACCGACCGCGCGCAGGTCATGAAGGAGCTGCGCGCCGTCTCCCCCGCGTTCACGTCCGGCGTGCCGCGCTTCGGGATGCTCGACAAGGAGCGGCTGGACGCGTGGTCGGCGTGGGTCGTGGAGTTCGGCCTGGTCGACGAGGCGCCGGACGTCGACCAGGCGTTCAACCCCCGCTTCGCCAACAGCGCCGGGTAGCCGTGTCGCTGCGCGCCGTGCTCCGGACGCCCGGCGTGCCCGGGCCGCTGGCCGGCTCGCTGCTGGGGACGATCCCGGTGACGGGCCTCGGCCTGCTGCTCCTCCTGCACGTCGAGCACCTCACCGACCGGTTCGCGATCGCCGGCCTGGCGTCCGCCGCGTTCGCGCTCGGCCTCGCGGTGAGCGCGCCCGTCGTGGGCCGGCTGATGGACCGCCACGGCCAGGTCCCGCTGATGGTCGGGATGACGGTCGCGGTCGTGGCGCTGCTCGTCGCCATCGCCGTCCTGCCCGACAGCGCGCCGACGGGCGCGATCGTCGTCCTTGCGCTGCTGACCGGCCTCGCGATGCCGCCGGGCGGGTCGAACGTGCGGGCGATCTGGACGACGGAGCTCGACCCCGACGACCGCCACCGGGTCTTCGCGCTGCACTCGGCGGGGGTCGAGGCCACGTACGCGCTCGGGCCGGCCGTGCTCGCCGGCGGGCTGGGGACGTGGAACAGCCGGCTCGCGCTGCTGGTGAGCGCCGTGATCCTGCTCGCCGGCGTCGCGCTGTACGTGACGCGGCCGATCGTCCGCGCGTGGCGGGGCGCGGCGCGCGAGCACCACAGCTTCCTCGGGCCGCTCAGCGCGGCGCCCGTGCGGACGATGCTCCTCGTGCTCTTCGGGATGGGGGTCGGCTTCGGGTCGATCGAGGTCGGCGTCGCCGCGATCGCCGAGGCCGCCGACGCGCGCGGGATCGCGGGCGTGCTCCTCGGCGTCTGGGCGACCGGCTCGATGGTCGGCGGCCTCGTCGTCGCGCGCCGGCCCAAGCCCACGGACCCGCCGCGGGCGCTCGCGGCGCAGTTCGCGGTCCTCACCGCCGCGCACGCGATGCTGCTCGTCACGACCGAGCCGCTCGTGCTCGCGCCACTCCTCTTCCTCGCCGGAGGCCTCATCGCGCCGTCGCTCACCGGCGCGATGGCGCTGATCGGCGACCTCGCCCCGCCCGGCACGCTGACCGAGACCTACTCGTGGACGTCGTGCGCGATCGGCGGCGGGCTGGCGGGCGGCGCGGCGCTCGGCGGGGTGCTTGCCGAGCAGACCGCGCGCGGGCCGTTCCTCCAGGCGGTCGCCGCGATCGCGCTCGGGACGCTGCTGGCGACGACGCGCCGCCGCCAGCTCAGCCCTGCCGCCGTGGCGGCCTAGCGGCCGCTATTCCACGACCTCGCAGTTGCGCGTGCGGTCGCGCCGGTCGCGGCTGACGCGGTCGAAGCCCGGGCCGCAGTCGACGACGTCGCGCGAGCCGCCGTTGACCGCGATGCGGTCGTTGCCGCTGCCGCCGAAGACGCGATCGACGCCGAAGCCGCCGGCGATCGTGTCGTTGCCGTTGCCGCCGTACAGCTCGTCGTCACCGCGGTCGCCGGTCATCTCGTCGTCGCCGTCGTCGCCGTGGATCTCGTCGTCGCCGGTGCGGCCGAAGAGCAGGTCGAGGCCCGCGCCGCCGAGCATCCGGTCGTTGCCGGGGCCTCCGTCGAGGTCGTCGTCGCCGCCGTTGCCGCGCATCAGGTCGCCGCCGCCGTTGCCGATCAGGATCTCCGGCTCGTCGTTGCCGTTGAACATGTCCGCGCCGTTGTCGCCGACGCGCCGGCGCGACTCCTGCTTCTTGGCGATGTCGTCGAGGATGCGCAGGCCCTCCTCGCCGCCCGCGGCCTTGCCCGGGTGGAACCCGCCGTTGAGCCCGTCGAACGCCTCGTTGCCCGGCGCCGCGCTCGGGTCGGTCTGGATCACCTGCTCGCAGCCGGTGATCGTGTTCGGCCCGCGGCCCTGCGCCTCGTAGCCGCCCTCGACGTACGCGACGTCGTTGCCCTCGCCGCAGTCGATGTCGTCGGGCGCGGTGCCGCCGTAGATCTGGTCGTCGCCGGGCCCGCCGAACAGGTCGTCGGGCGAGGTGCCGCCGAGGAGGATGTCGTTGCCCTCGCCGCCCTCGACGCGGTCGGGGCCCGAGCCGCCGAGCACGACGTCGTTACCGGGGCCGCCGTCGGCGAGCTTGTCGCGGCCGCGGTTGGAGTGGACGTAGTCGTCACCCGGGCCGCCGGCGATGGAGATGTCGTCGCCGAAGCGCTCCTCCACCACGAAGTCGTTGCCCTCGCCGCCGTCGACGCGGTCGTCGCCGTCGCCGCCGTCGAGCCGGTCGTCGTTCGCACCGCCGCCGACGACGTCGTTGCCGCTGTCGCCGATCGCAGTGTCGTTGCCAAGGCCGCCGTCGATCGTGTCGTCGCCGGTGTTGCCCGCCATCAGGTCGTTGCCGTCGCCGCCGGACATCTGGTCCTGCGCCGCGCCGCCGCCGAGGCGGTCGAAGCCCGCGGAGCCGAACAGCCGGTCGCTGCCGCTGCCGCCCTCGATCGCGTCGTTGCCGTCGCCGCCGTCGATCTGGTCCGAGCCGGTCTGGCCCTCGACGATGTCGTTGCCGAGCCCACCGCGGAGCCGGTCGGCGTTGGGGCCGCCGAACGCGCTGTCGTCGCCGTCGCCAGCGTCGATGTCGTCGTTGCCGCTCGCCGCGTCGATGCTGTCGTTGCCCGGGCCGCCGACGATCGTGTCGGTGCCTTGGTCGCCGCGGATCGTGTCGTTGCCGTCTTCGCCGTCGATCTTGTCGCGGTTCGAGCCGCCGTCGAGGAGGTCGTCCCCCGCGCGGCCGGAGATCGTGTCGCGGTTGCCGAAGCCGTAGAGGCGGTCGCGCTGGTCGGTGCCGACGAGCGTGTCGGCTCTCGAGGTCCCGCGCTTGGTGCCGGCGTAGGCGACGGCGGTGGCGGTGAGCAGCACCACGGCGAGGGCGATCAGGGGGAGGCGTGCGAAGCGGGGCATCTCCGTCGGGGATACCCCATCGGAGCGGGGAGCTGCGCGCCTCCTCCGCAGAACCCACCGATCGGGTGAGTTGCCGCGCTAACGGCGCCAGAAGCTGGTCCGCCCGGCCGCCCCGCGCTTGCTCATCCCGATGTGGATGTGGTCGCGGTGGGCGATCGTGCGGTTGACGCGCCGGCGCACGTCGCCGTGCTTGTTCAGGCACGCGGAGTACGGGCGGAACTGGTCCATCCCCGCGCCCCAGTACGAGCAGTCCCAGATGAGCTCCTCGATCCCCATCCGGCGCGCGAGCGCGTGCGGCGCGCCGGTCGAGTCGGGCGCGAGGAGGAGCCGGATGAGCTTGCGCGCCGCGCGGGAGTCGGTCGCGTCGAACGCGTTCAGGTGCCAGTCGATGGCGCGGTTCTCGGCGTGCAGCGACGCCTGGCCCCTGCCCCACTTCTCACAGCGGTACGAACCCCAGAACTGGCCGCGCGCGTTGCGCTGCAGCCACGTCGTCAGCCGCACGACGCCCTGCTTGGCCTTCGGGTCGCAGCGCCGCGCGCCGTCGTACTCCGGCGCGTCCATCGGCAGGTGCGCGAGCGTCTCGGCGGGGTTGTTCGCCTGCGGCCCGAGGCTCAGCGGGAGCCGGAACGCGTGCGCGGCCGGCGCGGCGGCGAGGGTCACGAGAAGGACGGTGAGGAGGGTGAGGAGCGCGGGGCGGCGATGCGGCATGCACCCCGCGCTGATCGGCCGTCAGCCGGGCGGCTTGAGCCGCCCTACTGCGCGCGGATCTTGCGGAACTCCTGCCGCACCGACTCGGGGCGGCCCCACATCGGGACGACCTCGGCGCGGCCCTCGCGGACGCCGCGGACGGCGAGCTCGCCGCTGATCTCGACGTCGTCGAGCATCTTCAGCGTGGCGTGGACCGCCGGGACGGCCGCGGCGTGGCCGAAGCGGTGGGCGACGAGGATCCGCCAGTGCCAGTCGTGCTTGGAGTACGGCTGGGCGTTGACGACGACGAGGTACGTCGAGGCCTCGACGTAGCGGGTCTCGTCGTGGATGCGCAGGTCGAGCTCGAGGTCCGTCCAGTCGTCCGGGAGGGACCCGACGATCTCGTTGAAGGTGTCGGCGAGGGCCATGCTCCCATGAACAGTACCCTCGACCTCGTGGCAGTCACCGTGTCAGCGTCCTCCGAGCACCAGGTGCTCGTCGAGGGCTGCGCGCTCGTGGACCGCTCCGAGCGCGGCAAGCTCGCCCTCACCGGCCCGGACGCCAAGGCGTTCCTCAACGGCCAGGTGACGAACGAGATCGAGAAGCTGTCCCCCGGCGAGGGCGTCTACGCCGCGTTCCTCACGCACAAGGGCAAGATGCTCGGCGACGTCCGGGTCCTGGACGCCGGCGACGAGGGCGTGCTCCTCGACACCGAGCGCGTCGCGCTGCAGGCGCTGTTCGACATGATCCGCCGCTACAAGGTCGGGTTCGACGTCGAGCTGCACAAGCGCACGCTCCAGCGCGGGCTGCTGTCGCTGGTCGGCCCGCGCGTGCGCGAGGTGCTCGCCGGCGCCGCGGAGCTCCCCGCCGACGCCCCCGAGCACACGCACGTGCCGGCGGTCCTGGGCGGGCGCGACGTGCGCCTGATCGTCACGGACGTCGGCGTCGACGTGCTCTGCCTCGCCGAGGACACGGTCGCCGTCGTCGGCGCGCTGGAGGAGGCGGGCGCCGTGCGGGTGTCCGAGGCCGCCGCGGAGGTCGTGCGCGTGGAGCAGGGCCGGCCGCGGTACGGGGTCGAGCTCGACGACGCGACGATCCCGCAGGAGGCCGGCCTGAACGACCGCGCCGTGAGCTTCACGAAGGGGTGCTACGTCGGCCAGGAGACCGTCGCGCGCCTCTTCTACAAGGGCAAGCCGAACCGCCACCTGCGCGGGCTGCGGCTGTCCGGCCCCGCGTCGACGGGCGACGAGCTGCGTCTGGGCGAGAAGGTCGTCGGGCGGCTCGGCACGGTCGTCGAGTCCGAGCGGCTCGGGGGAACGATCGCACTGGCGCTCGTGCGTCGCGAGGCCGAGCCGGGCGCGACGCTGGCGGTCGGCGAGCCGGACGGCGGGACGACCGCGACGGTCGTCGAGCTGCCCTTCTCCTAGCCGAGCAGCAGCGCCAGCAGCAGCGCGACCGCCGTCACCCAGCCGGCGACCAGGCCGCCGACCACGAGGGGTGAGAGCGGGGAGGGCGCGGGCGCCGCGGGGAGGGCGTGCCGTGGGGAGGCAACCGGCGCGGAGGCGGCGGCGTGCGGCGCGGCGCCGTGCTCGCCCTCCACCCATTCCGGCTCGCGCGCCGCGCCCGAGGTCGCCGCGGCGGACGGTCGCGGCGGGAATCGGGCAGGGCGCGGCGGTTCCTCGCGCGCGCGGGCGTCCGCGGGCGCGGGCGCGGGTGCGTCCACCGGCTCGGGCCGGCGCGTGTCGGCGTCGTCGCGGCGGCGCTCGCCGGACGGCGCGGGCCGTACCTCGATGCGGGGGACCGCCGGGCGGGGCGAGCGGGTGCGCGCGACGTCGTCCGAGGCCTCGGCGGGCGGCTGCGCGGCGACGGGGTGGATCTCGACGGGCCCCTCGTCCCACGGGTCGGCGAGCTCGTCGGGCACGTCCGAGCGGATCTCGACGTCCCCCGGGGCGGCCGCGCGCGGCTCGTCCTCCGCGCGCGGCGCCTCCGAGCGGCGCCAGCGAGGGGGCTCCTCACCCGCGTCCGGCTCCGACGCGGGCACCTCCTCCCCCTCGATCCGCCTCGCTGTCGCCAGTCCGCGCTCGACCGCTTCGAGCACGAGCGTGAGATCACGGTGCAGCGCACGGAGACGCTCCGCGTACTGCTGGACGGGTTCGCCCGGTCGCGGCAGGAACGCTCGCACGTCCGCCGGCGGGTCGCCGTGGCCCTGGTTCATCCGTGATCCTCGTCTTCTCCGGGGTGCCGGCCCGCGCCTGGATCCGTCCAGGCCGCGTCAGCCGGCGCTCAGATTGTGGAGTGCTGGAGCGCTGAACCGGAATCAGACATTCGTCGAGCGCTCACAGCGATGCTCATGTCCCCGCTCGCGCGGGAGACGAACCGCTCGATCGCGTGCGCTCCCGGCCACCGCGCCAGCTCCAGCGTCGCAGGCTCCTTCGCGGCGACCCAGGTGGACACGATCCGCAGCTCGTCGACCTCGTCCGGCGGGACGTACGGCTCCACGCGCGCGGCCAGCGCGCGCTCGGTCCGCTCCACCACGTCCGGCCCGGCGGCGCCCCAGTCCGCCACCCGGCCGCCGACCAGCCAGAAGACGTCGGCACCCTCGGGCCCGGGCACCACGAACATCCGCGGGTGCGTGTGCGCCGCGCGCACGAGCGGGCCGAGCCGCTCCAGCAGCACGCTCAGCCGTTTGCGCCTGCGCCGCAGCCACGCCGCGCGCTCGTACTGCCTGGACGCCGACGCCGCGCGCATCTGGCCGTCCACGTGCCGGAGCAGCGCCGCTCCGCCGTCACCATCGCCGGTGAACAGCGCGAGCGCCTCGTCCAGGCGCCGGCGGTACAGGTTCGGATCGAGGTCGCCGAGGCACGGCGAGAGGCACTTGCCCATCTGGCCGTAGATCGACGGCGAGTACCGGCGCGGCAGCGAGCGCTGGCAGTGGCGCAGGCCGAAGAGCGAGTCGAGCTGCTCCTTGAGCTCGATCGCCGCCGAGCGCGACGACAGCGGCCCGACGTTGACCGCGTGCCCGGCGGCGGGCTCGGGCGCGATCTCCAGCACCGGGTACGCGATGTCGAACCGGCAGCGCAGGTAGACGTAGCGGTCGTTGTGCTTGAGCTTGACGTTGCCGGGCGGGCGCAGCGCCTTGATGAGGCGGTTCTCGAGCACGAGCGCGCCGAGCTCGGACTGCGTCGCGCGGTGATCGACGATCGCCGCCTGCGTCTGCCAGTCGCCGCCCTCGTTGGACGGCGCGAAGTGCGCCCGCGCGCGCGTGCGCAGCTTCACCGACTTGCCGACGTAGAGCGGCTGGCCGGACTCGTTGCGGAAGATGTAGACGCCGGGCGTGTCCGGCAGGTCCTTGAGGTCGGGCCGCTCCAGCACCGCCGGCTTCTTGAGCTTCGGCCGCTGCGTCTTGCGCTTGGACGGGCGGATCGCCTGGAGCGCGTCGCGGATCGTCATCGCGTTCGCGCACAGCTTGGGCAGGAGCGCGCACAGCACCCGCGCGGTCGTCTCCGCGTCGGCCAGCGCGCGGTGCGAGACCTCGACGTCGATCCCGAGCGCGGGCGCCAGCAGCGAGAGCTTGCGCTGCGAGACGAGCGGCGCGAACCGGCGCGCGAGCGCCACCGTGCAGATCGACGGCGGCGAGGGCCACTCCAGCTCAGCGCGCTCGCACGCCTGCGCGAGGACGCGCTTGTCGAACGCGACGTTGTGCCCGACCAGCACGCGCCCGTCGAGCTGCTCGAGCAGGTCGGGCAGGACGAGCTCGGCCGCCGGCGCCTCGTCGACCATCTGCTGCGTGATGCCGGTGAAGCGCTGGATGCCGCGCGACAGCGGCGCGCGGACGCCCACGAGCGTCTCCCACCGGTCGTGCAGCTCGCCCCCGCCGACGAGCACCGCGCCGATCTCGGTCAGCTCGCAGAGGTCGCCGGCCTTCCCGTTCGTCTCCGTGTCGACGACCAGGAACTCGGCCGTCGCGAGCGGGTGGTCCAGCAGGTCCATGCGAACACTTGTACGGGTCGGGTTCGGACGACATGGACACCGTCGTCCCGGAAGGTGGAGCGTCCGTGTCGCGCATGGACGCGTGTGTTCAGTAGGGTTCGCCCGGGTCGCGGGCTTCGAAGGCCCGCGCGCGTGGAGAGGATGCGGAAGATCCATCGAGCATTGACGGTCGCCGGGGCGGCGCTGCTGATCGCCGGATGCGGCAGCGAGGACGACGACTACGCGAACGAGCCGCGCCCGCCGGCTCCCATCGTGATCAGCGCGGCCATCAGCGACGAGCGTGTGTCCGTATCGCCCCGCTCCTTCGGCGCGGGCCCGATCACGCTCATCGTCACCAACCAGACCGACGCGGCCCGCGAGGTCACGCTCGAGACGGACGAGATCGGCGGCGACGAGCCCGGCATCGCCCAGAGCTCGGGCCCGATCAACCCGGGCGACACCGCGTCCCTGAAGGCCGACCTGAAGACCGGCACGTACCGCGTCGCGGTCGACCGCCGTTCGATCGCGGACACCCGCCTGCGCGTGGGCGACGAGCGCCCGTCCGCGCAGAACGACCTCCTGCAGCCGTAGCGGCCCGGCGCCGCGCGTGGCGGGGCCCTCGCGGCGCCTGGCTGGGTAAGGTCTGCGCCCACTCCTCGCTCAGCGAAGAAGGACACGAAACCAGTGGCCGTTGATCTCAGTCAAGTCTCCAGCATCGACACCGAGCCGGGCGAGCTGCCCAAGACCATGGCAGCATGGGTCATCCGGCAGGAGCGCGAGGGCGAACCGCTCGACGCGTTCCAGGTGGAGGAGATCGAGGTACCGGAGCCTGGCGCGTTCGAAGTGATCGTCCGCGTCATGGCGGCGGGCGTCAACTTCAACAACGTCTGGGCGGCGCTCGGGCAGCCGATCTCCATCTTCCGCTCCGGCGACCACCCCGAGTACGGCCACCACATCGGCGGCTCGGACGCGTCCGGCATCGTGTGGAAGGTCGGCGAGGGCGTCACCCGGTGGAACGTCGGCGACGAGGTCGTCATCCACTGCAACCAGGCCTCGTACGAGGATCCCGAGGTCCACGGCCTCGACCCGATGGCCGCGCCGTCACAGCGGATCTGGGGCTACGAGACCACCTGGGGCTCCTTCGCGCAGTTCACGAAGGTCCAGGCGCAGCAGCTCCTCCCCAAGCCGAAGAACCTCACCTGGGAGGAGGCCGCGTCCTACGGCCTCACGTACTTCACCGCGTACCGGATGCTCATGGAGCGCGCGCGGATCCAGGCCGGCGACAAGGTCCTGGTCTGGGGCGCCGCGGGCGGTCTGGGCGTCTTCGCGATCCAGCTCGCGAAGGCGGCGGGCGCCGAGTCGATCGGCGTCGTCTCCAGCGCTGAGAAGGGCGAGCTCGTCAAGCGCCTCGGCGCGGTCGACTACATCGACCGCAACGAGTTCAAGGGCATGATGCGCACGGGCAACGAGACGCCCGAGGAGGAGAAGGAGCGCTTCAAGGTCTCGCGCGCGTTCTCCAAGCGCGTCAAGGAGATCTTCGGCAGCCCGCCGGACGTGGTCTTCGAGCACGTCGGCAAGGCGACGTTCCCCACGTCCGTGCTCTGCGTGAAGCCGTTCGGCAAGGTCGTGATCTGCGGCGCGACGTCCGGCTACCAGCTCGACTTCGACGTCCGCTACCTCTGGATGCGCCAGAAGGAGATCGTCGGCTCGCACTTCGCGAACGCGTGGGAGTGCCTCAAGGCCAACCACCTGATCGAGACCGGGCAGATCCAGCCCGTACTCTGGAAGACGATGCCCTTCGAGGACGTCGCCAAGGCGCACCAGCTCATGCACGAGAACAAGCACCTCGGCAAGATCTCGATCCTGGTCGGAGCCGAGAAGGAAGGCGAGGGCAAGACCGAAGACGGGCCCGGCGCGATCCGGGCAGAGGTTGGTGCCTAAGACATGGCAGGCAGTGTCCACATCCCCTGGTACGCGACGGGGTTGCGTGCCGACAAGCTCGAGCAGGCGCTGAACGAGTTCTCGCCGGTGGCCCTGCGCCACGGGGCGACGAGCTACACGGTCTTCCGCTACCGCGACGACCGGTACAAGTTCCTGCAGGTCCTCGCGTTCGAGGACAAGAAGCAGTTCGAGCTCTTCTGGTACGGGCCGGAGTTCAGCCGCTTCCGCGCGCTGAACAGCTCGTACTACCAGGTCCCGCTCCTGTACCAGTGGGCGGACAGCACGGCCACGGGCGAGCTCGGCTACGACACCGAGGAGGCGCAGACCGGCGCCGCCGCGGGCGAGCGCGAGACGACCGAGTCGGGCGAGCCGGTCGCGGCGACCGGCGAGGTCCAGGCGGGCTGACGAGCTTCCACGATCGCGGGGTGGTGGCAGCACCACCCCGCGGACGCTGGATTCCTCCAACGTGAGGTGCCGGACCGGGGCTTAGTGTCCTGGTCGTGCTCGCAGTCCACCTCCGCCGCTCCCTCCTCGCGACGACGTACTTCTACGGCGGCACGATCGTCGCCACGGTCGTCGCGGTCGTCCTCCCGACCGGGCTCGCGCTCGGCGTGGGGCTCCTCCCCGTCTTCCTGATCGGCCTGCCGATCCTGGCGCTCACCATGTTCGGGTGGCGCTCGGTCGCCGTCCTGGAGCGCGATCGTGCCGCCCTCGTGCTCGGCGCCCCGATCGCCAAGCCGTCGCTCAAGCCGCCCAAGGGCCCTGGCCTGCTCAACAAGGTCGGCGCCCACGTCCGCACCCGTGCGACGTGGAAGGAGCTGGGCTGGACGCTGCTCACGATCCCCGTCTCGGTGATCGGCGCCGCGGTCACCACCGCCGCCTGGGCGCTCGCGTTCGGGCTGCTCGGCACGCCGATCGCCGCCCCGCTCGTCGCGGACGGCTCGGACCTCGGCGACCTGCCCGTGTGGGCGCTCGTCGCCGCTCCCTTCGGCGGCCTGATCATGCTCGCCATCGCGGCGCTGCTCGCCGAGGCGCTCGGGGTCGCGGCCGGGGCGGTCGCCGCCGCGCTGCTCGGTCCCGACGGCCGGGAGGAGCTCGAGCACCGGGTCGAGACGCTCCAGACCACCCGCGCGGGCGCCGTCGAGTCCGCCGACCAGACGCTGCGCCGGATCGAGCGCGATCTGCACGACGGCGCGCAGCACCGGCTCGCGTACGTCGCGATGGAGCTCGGGCGCGCGCGGCAGAAGCTGCGGACCGACCCCGAGGCGGCGGCGCCGCTGATCGACCGCGCCTTCGAGGAGTCCAAGAACGCGATGGCCGAGCTGCGCGACCTCGTCCGCGGCATCCACCCGTCGATCCTCACCGACCGCGGCCTGGAGGCGGCGATCTCCGGCCTGGCCGGCCGCTGCCCGGTTCCCGTCGCCGTCGAGGTCGACGTCCCGACGCGGCCGGGCGTGGCCGTCGAGACCGCCGCGTACTTCGTGGTCGCCGAGGCACTGACCAACGTCGGCAAGCACTCCGGCGCCCAGCGCGCCCTGGTCGACGTCAAGTACGACGATGCCGGCCGGCTGCTCGTGACCGTCGCCGACGACGGAGCGGGCGGCGCGGTCGACGACGCCGGCGGCGGCCTCGCGGGCCTGCGCCAGCGCGTCGAGGCGCTCGACGGGGAGCTGCTCGTCACCTCCCCGCCCGGCAACGGCACGACGATCAGTGCCGTCTTCCCCGCCCCCACCGCGCGTCAGGAGGCCTGACATGCGCGTCGTCATCGCCGAGGACCAGGTCCTCCTGCGCGAGGGGCTCGCCTCGCTGCTCACCGACGCCGGTGAGGAGGTCGTCGGGCTGGTCGGCGACGGGCCGTCGCTGGAGGACGCGGTCGCCCAGCACCGCCCCGACCTCGCGATCGTGGACGTGCGGATGCCGCCGAACCAGAGCGACGAGGGCGTGCGCGCGGCGCTCGCGATCCGCCGCTCCGGGGTGGGCGGGGACCGAATGGGGATCCTCATCTTCAGCCAGTACGTCGAGCAGCGCTACGCATCGGAGCTGCTCGCGAGCGGCACCGAGGGCGTCGGCTACCTGCTCAAGGAGCGCGTCGCGGACGTGGACGAGTTCATCGACGCGGCCCGGCGCGTCGCGCAGGGCGGCACGGCGCTCGACCCCGAGGTCGTCTCGCAGCTGCTGATGGTCCAGCGCCCCGCCGGCGTCGACCGTCTCGGCGAGCTGACGCGCCGCGAGCGCGAGGTGCTCGCCCTGATGGCCGAGGGCCACGCCAACGTCGCGATCGCCGACCGCCTCGGCGTCACGACGCGGGCGGTGGAGAAGCACAGCGCCGCCGTCTTCCGCAAGCTCGACCTGCCCCAGTCCGACGTGCTGCACCGCCGCGTGCTCGCCGTCCTGACCTACCTCGGAGTGTGACCGCCATGGCGACCCAGACCGAGCCCGCCCCGCCGGCCCCCGGCAAGGAGCAGCAGCCCCCGCCGTACACCACGCCGCCGAGCCTGCGCAACGCCGGGCTCATCCTCCTCGCGCTGCTGGCGTTCTTCACGGTCGCGTGGACGGCGCTGCTGGGCCTCGACGAGCTCGCCAAGGACGAGACGTCCTCCACCCGCTCGCTCGGCGCGGTGCGGACGGTGCAGCTCGAGACCGACTCGGGCGAGATCACCGTGCGTCCCGGCAGCGGCCGCGACACCGTGCTGGAGACGAAGGAGTGGAGCGGCCTGCTCGGAGGGCCGGACGTCGACATCCGCAACGAGAACGGCCGGCTGGTCGTCTCGAGCGAGTGCCCCGGCTGGGTCTCCAACGCCTGCGGCTCCGAGCACGTCCTGTTCGTCCCGCGCGGCGTGCCGGTCGAGCTGCGCACCGGCTCGGGCGACATCGAGGTCGACGGCATGGAGGGCGACGCCACGCTCGAGACCGGCTCGGGCGAGATCTCGATCACGAACCTGAGCGGCGGCGACCTCGACGCGGAGACCGGCTCCGGCGACATCGACCTGGCCGACGTCGACGTGGCGACGATCGACGTCCGCACCGGCTCCGGCGAGGTGACCGGTGACCCGCTCCGCGCGCGGGCGATCGAGACCCGAAGCGGGTCGGGCGACATCGACCTGAGCGTCGCCGACGGGACGCCGCCGCGCTCGATCTTCACCAAGACCGGCTCGGGCGACGTGGGCCTCGTCGTCCCGGACGCGGCCTATCGCGTGCGGACCGAGACCGGCTCGGGCGAGGAGGACGTGCAGGTCCGCCAGGACCCGGACGCGCGGCACAGCATCGACGTCGAGACCGGCTCAGGCGACGTGCAGGTCCGGCAGCGCTGAGCCGCTGCCGAGCTGGGCGAGCGCGACCGCGGCCTGCGCCGCCAGCCACCGCAGCGCGCTGCGCGCCGAGTCCGAGGGGAGCAGCCGGTCCGCCGGGCCGCTCACCCACAGGACGGCGAGCAGCGCGTCGCCCGGCCCGCGGACCGGCACGGCCAGCAGGTGGTCCTGCCAGGCGCGCGGGCCGCGGCCGTTGCGGTCGCCGCTCGTGAGCAGCCGGCGCTCGCGGACGCGCTGGGCGGCCGGGCCTGCGAGCAGGACGGTGCCGGCCTCCGCGAGCCCGGCGGCGAGCTGCTCCTCCAGCGCGTCGGCCGTCGCCGGGCCGTCGACCAGCTCGACGTCGGCGACCGCGAACCCGAGCGTGTCGCGGACCGCGTCGCGCAGAGCGGCGGCGGCCGCGGGCGCGTCGGGCGCGGCGCCGAGCCTGGCGGCCAGGCGCGCGCCGGCCTCCCGGGTGCCGCGCCAGGCGCGGTCGTCAGCGCGGGTGCGGGCCGCGTCGACCGCGAGCGCCGCGTGGTCGCAGACGGCGGCGAGGACCTCGAGCTCGGCGTCGGTCGGGCGCCGGCCCCAGACGGGCTCGTCGACGCTGACCATCCCGACGATCGCGCCGTCGGTCGCGCGGAGCGGGACGAACAGGACGTCGTCGGGGTGCCAGGCGTTCGGGTCGTCGTCGCGCGCCTCGATGTCCGGGACGTGCCACGCCTCGTCCTCGTCGTCCTCGAACTCGACCTCGCCGGCGCGGACGAAGAAGGTGCGGCCGCGGGCGAAGCGCGGCGCGAGGAACGGCTCCCACGACGCGGCGTTGCGGGCCTTGCCGAGCAGCAACTCGCGGACCTCCTCAGGCCCCTCGACCGCGGTGCAGACGAAGTCGTCCCACGCGGGGCGCAGGAGGTTGATCGAGACGACGCGGAAGCCGAGCGACGTCGAGATCGTGCGGCCGACGGCCTCCAGCACCTCGCTGACGTCCGCGCCGTGGCGCGCCAGCTCGGTGACCTGGAGCAGGCCGCGCAGCTGCGCGAGCTGGGCGAGCTCCCCCGCCGCGGCGCTGGCCACGGCGCCCGCGGGCGCGACGCGCATCGGCGCGACGGTCGGGGCGATCTGCGCGTGCGCGCCGTCCGGGCGCGGCGCGTCGGGGTCGCCCGGCGCGCCGTCCGCCGCCAGCTCCTGCGCGAACGCCTCGACGACGGCCGGGTCGAACTGCGTGCCGGCGCAGCGGCGCAGCTCGGCCAGCGCGTCGGCGTCGGGCTTGCCCGTGCGGTACGGGCGGTCGGTGGTGATCGCGTGGAACGTGTCGCACACGGCGATGACGCGCGCCGCGAGCGGGATCTGCTCACCGCGCAGGCCGTCCGGGTAGCCGCCGCCGTCCCACCGCTCGTGCGTCGCGCGGACGATCCGCCCGACCGGCACCAGCGCGGGCACCGCGGCGAGGATGCGCTCGCCGATGACCGTGTGGCGCTTCATCAGCGCCCACTCCTCGTCGTCGAGCGGACCGGGCTTGCGCAGGATCGACGCGGGGATCGCGACCTTCCCGACGTCGTGCAGCTCGGCGGCGTGGCGCGCGTGGTCGAGCGCCTCCTCGTCGAGCCCGAGCCGCGCGCCGACCGCCGCGACGAGGTCGCCGACGTCGCCGGAGTGCTCCTCCAGGTCTGGCTGCTGCTCGTGCAGGAGCTGGAGCAGCAGGTCGCGGCTCTGGCGGCGGGTCGAGGAGCGGCGCGCGTCCTTCTGCGCGTACATGCGCGTGTCGGCGAGCTGGAGCGCGTCCTCGGGCCGCACGGCCTCCTCCGGCACCTTGACCGTGCCGTACGACGCGCCGACCGCGAAGCCGTCGCCCTCCTGCTTGAGCGCCTCGAGCGCGCGGTCGAGCACCAGCGCATGGTCGACGCCGACCGCGTCAACGACCACGCAGAACTCGTCGCCGCCGAGCCGGTACGCGCGGCCGTGGCCGCGGGTCGCGTCGGCCAGCCGGGCGCCGAGCGCGCTGAGCAGCGCGTCGCCGGCGGGATGGCCGTAGGCGTCGTTGTAGGTCTTGAAGCCGTCGAGGTCGAACAGCGCGAGCGTCGCGACCTTCGCGCGGCCGAGGTCACGCAGCAGGCGGCGGCGGTTGCCCAGGCCGGTCAGCTCGTCGGTGAGCGCCTGGCGCTCGGTGTCGAGCAGCCGGGCGTTGGCGCGCAGGGTCAGCGCGGTGCGCAGGGCGGCGAGGAGGACCGCGACACCGGCGAGGACGATCGTCACGGCGTCGAGCCGGACCCAGTGGTCGAAGAGGAGCAGCGCCACCGCGACGGCGGCGCAGAGGAACGCGACGGCCGGGACGCCGCGGACGACGACCCGGCGGCGGGCGGGGACCGCGACCTGCGCGGCGGCGCGCGCGGCGCGGCCGAAGCAGAGCAGTGCCAGTGGCCAGCCCAGGTCGTCGATGCCGCCGACCACGAAGTTGTCCGTCGCGACGACGAGCATGAACTCGACGTCGGTGACCGTGAGCACGACGATGCCGGCGGCGAGCCAGCGCCACGTCGTCGACGCCTGCGCGCGGGTGAGCGCCCAGCCGCCGGCGACGACCCCGAGCAGCAGCACGTCGAGCAGCGGGTACGCGACGTTGGTCGCGACGGCGAGCGTGTCCAGGCTCCCGCGGTCCACGATCGGGACGACGATCGCCGCGCCCACCGCGGCGGCGACGAGCGACGCGACGAGGCCGTCGAGCCACAGCGCGGCGTCGCGGCCGGCGACGTGCGTGCGGATGACGAGCACCGCTCCGGCGTACACGAGCACCGGGCACAGGAGCCACAGCGCGTCGGCGGGCGACGGGAACGACGGCGTCGGATCGGCGGTGAGGGCGACCGTGAAGTACACGGAGCCGAGCGCCCACGCGAGCGTCCCGCCGGCCAGCAGTCCCGACGCCGCGCTGCGCGCTCGCCACGCGTGGAGGCCGGCGCGGCCCGCGATCAGCAGGCAGAGCGCCGACTGGACCCACTGCGCGGCGACCGCGTCGAACCCGAGCCCGACCTCGTGGCCGGACAGCACGAGCAGCGCGACGAAGCCGCCGGCGACGGCCACGTTCCAGCACTGCACCGCGATCCGGTGAGCTGCAGTCACCCCGTCCGTGTCGGCGCCTCTGCTCAGCGGCTTGAGCGAATCGCTCACGACTCCACCACCGACCCCTCCGGCTGGCGCGCCGCCGCTCCTGTCGCTCAACCCGAGGCGCCGCGGTCCGACACCAGCCGGACGTCGACCGCGGGCAGCTCGCGCGCGAGGCGGAGCGGGAGCGGCTCGGCGAGCCGGCCGAGGCCGCGGCGCGGCGTCGGGCTGCCGAGGAAGACGTAGGTCGTGCCGCGCTCGCGGGCGACGCGGACGGCGACGGCGGCCACGTCGTCGCCCTCCTCCACGAGCAGCGTCGCGCCGAGCACGGCGGCGATGCGGCGCAGGCTCTCGAGCTGCTCGCGCTCGGCGGCCGTCCCCTCCCCCGGCGGGCGCACGACGAGGATGTCGAGGTCGGTGGAGAGCCGCTGCGCCGAGCGCCAGGCGCGCCGGACCACGCGCTCGGAGCTGGCATCGAGCTTGGCCAGCGCCAGCAGCCGCTCGGCGATCGCCTTCGGCGCGTCGGCCGGGCCGCCGCCGAACAGGCGCTCCTCGCGCGCGTCGAGCGACGCGCGGACCAGCCGCTTGGCCTCGACGTCCTCGGCGACCTGCCGCAGCGCGACCTCCCGCAGCGCCTGCAGGTTCTCGATCTTGAAGAACCCGCCGAGCGCCGCGGGCACGCGCGCCTGCGGGTAGACGCGCCCCTCGCGCAGGCGCTGGATGAGCGCCTCGGGCGTCAGGTCGATCAGCACGACCTCGTCGGCCAGCCCCAGCTCCGCGTCCGGCACGGTCTCCCGCACGCGCACGCCGGTCAGCTCGTGGACGCTGTCGTTGAGCGACTCGAGGTGCTGGACGTTGACCGTCGCGTGCACGTCGATGCCGGCCGCGAGCAGGTCGGCGATGTCCTCGTAGCGCTTGAGGTGCTCGACGCCGGGCGCGTTGGTGTGGGCGAGCTCGTCGACCAGGCACAGCTCGGGCGCCCGGGCCAGCAGCGCCGGGAGGTCCATCTCGGACAGCGCGGTGCCGCGGTAGTCGACCGACCGCCGCGGCACCAGCTCCAGCCCTTCGACGAGCGCCGCCGTCTCCGCGCGCCCGTGGGTCTCGACGACGCCGATCACCACGTCGCGGCCGTCGGCGGCGGCCGCGTGGCCCTCCTGGAGCATCCGGTACGTCTTCCCGACCCCGGCCGCCATGCCGAGGAAGACCTTGTAGTGGCCGCGCTCACGCACCTGCCTGCGCCTACGCCCCCAGGAGGTTGTGGACGACGAGGTCGATCAGCTTGATCCCGACGAACGGCGCGACGAGGCCGCCGAGCCCGTAGATCAGCAGGTTGCGCCGCAGCAGCGCGGTCGCGCCCACCGGCTTGTACTTCACGCCCCGCAGGGCCAGCGGCACGAGCGCCGGGATGACGAGCGCGTTGAACACGATCGCGGAGATGATCGCCGACTCGGGCGTCCCGAGCCCCATGACGTTCAGGTCGTCGAGCGGGCCGCGCTCGCCGGGGGCCGTGGCGTACGTGAACGCGAAGATCGCCGGGAGGATCGCGAAGTACTTCGCGACGTCGTTGGCGATCGAGAACGTCGTCAGCGCCCCGCGGGTGATCAGGAGCTGCTTGCCGACCTCGACGATCTCGATGAGCTTCGTCGGGTTGGAGTCCAGGTCGACCATGTTCCCCGCCTCGCGCGCGGCCTGGGTGCCCGTGTTCATCGCCACGCCGACGTCGGCCTGCGCGAGCGCGGGCGCGTCGTTCGTGCCGTCGCCGGTCATCGCGACCAGCCGGCCCTGCTCCTGCTCGGCGCGGATCAGCTCGAGCTTGCGCTCGGGCGTCGCCTCGGCCAGGAAGTCGTCGACGCCGGCCTCCTTGGCGATCGCCTCCGCGGTCAGCCGGTTGTCGCCGGTGACCATGACGGTGCGGATGCCCATCGCGCGGAGCTGGTCGAACCGGGCCTTCATGCCCTCCTTGACCACGTCGCGCAGCTCGATCACGCCGAGCACCTGCTCGTCGCGGGCGACGGCGAGCGGCGTGCCGCCCTCGCGGCCGATGCGGTCGAGCTCCGTGCGCAGCTCCGGCGGCGCTTGGCCGCCCTCGGCCTCGACCCAGCGCAGCACCGCGTCGCCGGCACCCTTGCGCAGGCGGGTGCCGTTCACGTCGACGCCGCTCATCCGCGTCTGGGCGGTGAAGGGCACGAAGCTCGCCTCGCCCGCCGCCAGCTCCCGCTCACGCAGCCCGTACTGCTTGGCGAGCACGACGATCGAGCGGCCCTCGGGCGTCTCGTCGGCCAGCGAGGAGAGCTGCGCCGCCTCCGCCAGGTCGCCCTCGCTCACGCCCGGCATCGGGATGAACTTCGCGGCCTGGCGGTTGCCGAGCGTGATCGTGCCCGTCTTGTCGAGCAGCAGCACGTCCACGTCGCCGGACGCCTCCACCGCGCGGCCGCTGAGCGCGAGCACGTTGCGGCGCACGAGGCGGTCCATGCCCGCGATGCCGATCGCGCTGAGCAGCGCGCCGATCGTCGTCGGGATGAGCGCCACGAGGAGGGCGATGAGCGTCGCGGTCGACGCGTCCGTGCCGGCGAAGTCGGCGAACGGGCGCAGCGCGACGACGACGGTGAGGAAGATCAGCGTCAGGCCGCTGAGCAGGATGCCCAGCGCGATCTCGTTCGGGGTCTTGCGCCGGGCGGCGCCCTCGACGAGGCCGATCATCCGGTCCAGGAACGACTGCCCCGGCTCCTGCGTGATCTCGACCACGATGCGGTCGCTCAGCACCCTCGTGCCGCCCGTCACGGCGGAGCGGTCGCCGCCCGCCTCGCGGATGACCGGCGCGGACTCCCCGGTGATCGCGGACTCGTCGACGCTCGCGATGCCCTCGACGACCGTGCCGTCGCCGGGGATCACGTCACCGGCCTCGACGACCACCGTGTCGCCGCGGCGCAGGTCGCTGGCAGCGCGCACGCTGCCGTCCGTCATGCGCGCCGTGGTGGTGGTGCGCATCGCGCGGAGCGTCGCGGCCTGCGCCTTGCCGCGCCCCTCGGCGACGGCCTCCGCGAGGTTGCCGAAGAGCACGGTCAGCCACAGCCACAGCGCGACGGTCGCGGTGAACCAGGCGGGCTGGTCGCCGTCGCCGGCGACGATCAGGACCGTCGCGAGCACCGCGGCGATCTCCACCACGAACATGACCGGGTTGCGGGCCATGATGCGGGGGTCGAGCTTGCGCGCGGCCTCGGTCAGGACGGCGCTCCACTGGACGTTCATCGCGCGGCCTCCACGGCCAGGTTGAGCTCGAGCACGTTCACGCCGGGCTCGCCGAACACGCCGAGGCCGCGGCCGTCGGTGTGGTCGTCGATCAGCGCGTTCACGCGGTCGAGCGGGATGCCCGACTCACGCGACACCCGCCGCGCCTGGATCCGCGCGTTCTCGACGCTGATCTGCGGGTCGACGCCCGAGGCGCTGGTGGTCGCGGCGTCGGCGGGGACGTCGCGGACGGCGATCCCCTCGCGCTCGGCGTAGTCGAGCGCGAACCGCCGCTGCTGCACCGCCAGGGTCGCCTGGTTCGGCCCGCGGTTGTTGAAGTACGTCGCAGAGGCGCTGTAGCCGGTGACGGACGGGCGCGACTGGAAGAGGTCGTCGCGGCCGCTGAAGTCCTGGCCGATCAGGCGCGAGCCGACGGTCTTGCCGCCGGCGTCGCGGACGAGCGAGCCGTTGGCCTTGCCGGGCATGATCACCTGCGCGGCGCCGGTGATGGCGAGCGGGTAGGCGAGGCCGCAGAGCACGGTGAAGACGAGCACCGCGACGACGGCCGCCTTGAGGTCCTTGAGCATGCGATGCTCCTAGAAGAGGTGGTCGGTGAGGCCCTGCGCGATCGGTCCGAGGAGGAGCGCGGGGACGAAGGTGAGGAGCGCGACGAGGATCACGCTGCCGATCAGCAGGACGACGAACGTCGGCGTGTCGGTGCGCATCGTGCCCGGGCCCGCAGGGGTGACCCGCTTGCTGCCGAGCGCGCCGGCGACCGCGAGCGCGGCGATCATCGGGAGGAAGCGCCCGAAGAGCATCGCGAGCCCGCCGACGACGTTCGCGAACGTCACGCCGGTGTAGCCGGCGAACGCCGAGCCGTTGTTGTTCGCCTGCGACGTGTACGCGTAGAGCGTCTCGCTGAAGCCCTGAGGGCCGGTGTCGAAGATCGAGGCGCGCCCGTACGTCGTGGCGATCGCGACCGCCGTCAGGGCGAGCACGATCAGCGGCACCGCGAGCGTTCCGACCGCGACGAGCTTGATCTCGCGCGCGCCGATCTTCTTGCCCAGGTACTCGGGCGTGCGGCCGACCATCAGGCCCGCCAGGAACACGGCGAGCAGGACGAAGAGCAGCATCCCGTACAGGCCGGAGCCGACGCCGCCGAAGATCACCTCGCCGGTCATCATGTTCGCGAGCGGGATCGCCCCGCCGATGCCGGTGAGCGACTCCATCGCGGCGTTCACCGCGCCGCAGCTCGCCACCGTGGTGACGACCGCGAAGAGGCTCGAGGAGCCGATCCCGAACCGGGTCTCCTTGCCCTCGAGGTTCGCGCCGTCGAGCCCGGCCGCGTGCATCGCGGGCGTGCCGTGCGACTCGGCGACGTACACGATCACGACGCCGGCGATGAACATGACCGACATCGCGGCGTAGATCGCCCAGCCCTGGCGGCGGCTGCCGACCATCCGGCCGAACGTGTTCGTGAGCGCCGCCGGGATGAGCAGGATCAGCAGCATCAGCACGACGTTCGTCAGGCCGCTCGGGTTGGAGAACGGCATCGACGCGTTGACGTTGAAGAAGCCGCCGCCGTTCGTGCCGAGCATCTTGATCGCCTCCTGGCTGGCCGCGGGGCCCATCGCCAGGGTCTGCTCGGTGCCGCCGACCAGCGTGTCGACGGTCCTGTAGGCGTCGAGGTTCTGGATCGCGCCCTGGCTGACGAGGAAGAGCGCGGCGACGACGCTGATCGGCAGCAGCACGTAGAGCGTCACGCGCGTGAGATCGACGTACGCGTTGCCGAGGTCGCTCGTGCTGCGGCGCGCGAACCCGCGGATGACCGCGGCGACGACCGCGATGCCGACCGCCGCGCTGAGGAAGTTCTGCACCGCCAGCCCGGCCATCTGGCTGAAGTACGTGAGGGTGGTCTCGCCCGCGTAGTACTGCCAGTTCGTGTTGGTGACGAACGACGCGGCGGTGTTGAAGCTCAGGTCCCACGCCGGGCTGCTCAGCCCCTGCGGGTTGAACGGGTGGAGCGTCTGCGTGCGCAGGATCGCGTAGAGCGCGAGGAACCCGGCGAGGTTGAAGACGAGGATCGAGCGTGCGTACCGCTTCCAGTCCTGCTCGGCCTGCGTGGCGCTGCCCAGGACGCGGTAGATGCCGCGCTCGAGCGGCCCCAGCACGCGGTCGAGCGCGACCGGCTCGCGGTTGAAGACGCGAGCGAGGTAGCCGCCGAGCAGCGGCGTGAGCGCGGTGAGCACCGCGATGAAGAGGGCGATCTGGATCCATCCAGCGGCGGTCATCTAGAGCTCCTCACCGCGCAGCAGCGCGTAGAGCAGGTAGATCGCCACGAGGCCCGAGATCGCGAGCACCACACCGTCGAGCGCGCTCATACCGCCTCCAGCCCCTCGATCAGGGCGAGGAACAGCGCGAACGCCGCGAGGCCGAGCGCAAGGGAGATCAGGTCCATGCCCCGACTCTCCGCCGCGCGTGTCAGGCGGACATCACGCATTCGCGCGAGACCATCAAGATCCCGTCAAGGCCCGTGAAGGCGATCGACGTCTTGGTCCCGCATACCGGGACCAACACGTCGATCGTCAGGCGGCGAAGCGGTATCCGACGCCGGGCTCGGTGCGGATGAGGGCGGCGGCGGGGCCGAGCTTGCGGCGGAGGTTCGCGAGGTGGGTGCGGAGGGTCGCGACGTCGTCGGCGTAGGCGAGGCCCCAGACCTCGGTGAGGAGCGCGCGGTGCGTCAGCAGCCGTCCGCGGTTGCGCATCAGCGCCGTCAGGAGGCGGAACTCGATCGGCGTGAGGTGCACGGGCGCGCCGGCGACCTCGACGGTGTGGGCCGCGAGGTCGAGCGCGAGGCCGTCGGCGCGCAGGACGGGGTCGTCGCGCTCGGGCTGGGCGCGGCGCAGCGCGGCGCGCAGGCGGGCGACGAGCTCGCGCGGCGAGAAGGGCTTGGTGACGTAGTCGTCCGCGCCGGCCTCCAGCGCGCGCACCTTCTGCTCCTCGTCCCCCACCGCGCTGAGCACGAGGATCGGCGCGCCGGACCACTCGCGCAGGGAGCGCGTGACGCCGATGCCGTCGCCGTCGGGCAGGACGAGGTCGACGATCGCCGCGTCCGGGGCCTGGAGCGCGGCGGCGTCCAGGGCCTCCTGCACCGTCGCCGCCGGCAGCACGTCGAAGCCCGCGTCCCGCAGGACGATGCGCAGCGCACGGAGGATCTGCGGCTCGTCGTCGACGACGAGCACCCGCTGGCGCTCGCTCATGCGGCGGTCGGCTCCGGCGCGGCGGCGGCCGGCGCGGGCGTCAGCGGCAGCTCGACGACGAAGCTCGTCCCCTGCCCGGGCAGCGACTCGGCCCACAGGCGCCCGCCGTTCACCTCGACGAACCCGCGCGCGATCGCGAGCCCGAGGCCGCTGCCGCGGTGGCCCGTGGCGTCGGTGCCGGAGCGGTAGAACGGCTCGAAGACGCGGCCGAGCTGCGCCGGCGGGATGCCCGGGCCGCGGTCGACGATCCGCACGAGCACGCGCCCGTTGACCTCCCGCGCGCGGACGCTGACCGGGTGACCCGCGCCGTGGCGGACGCTGTTCTCCAGCAGGTTCGCGAACGCCCGCTCGAGCTGGGCGGCGTCGGCGCGCACGAGCGGCAGGTCGTCGGCGATCGCGACCGTGAACGACCCGCGGGCGCCGAGGTCGTCCATCGCGACCCGCAGCACCTCGTCGACCGAGCACCAGTCGACGCGCGGCTCGGCCGCGTGGGCCTCCAGCCGCGACAGGTCGAGGAGCTGGTCGATGAGCCGCGCGAGCCGCGACGCCTCCTCCCCCACGCCCGCGGCGAGCTCGCGGCGGTCCTCCGGCGAGAGCGTGTCGGAGGAGAGCGGCTCGACCGACGTGAGGATCGCGGTCAGCGGCGTGCGCAGGTCGTGCGAGACCGCGCGCAGCAGCGCGGTCTTCAGCACGTCGGAGCGGCGGAGCGCGCGGGTCTCGACGGTGTCGGCGAGCAGCGCCTCGCGTTCGAGGGCTGCCGCGAGGAGCGCCTCGAGCGACGGCACGACGCGCTCTTGCAGCCGGCGGAGGACCGGCTCGGGGAGGTCGGACGGCACCAGCAGCGTGCCGAGCTGCGACGACCCGTCGCGGAGCGGGAACGCCAGGCGCCGGTCGTCGCCGGACGACGGCGAGGTGGTGATGGCCGCCGAGGGGAGCTCGAGGGCGGCCGACAGGCGCGCGGCCGCGACCGGCAGGGCGGAGCTGAGGTCGTCGCCGCGCAGCAGGATGCGCGCCATCTCGGCCGCCAGGTCGGCTTCCCGCCGTCGCTGCTCGGCCTCCAGCGCCCGCGTCCGCGCCGCCTCGGCCAGCCACGACACGACCACCGAGGCGACGACGAGCACCGCGAGCGCGACCCAGTTCTCCCCGTCGGCGATCGTGAAGCGGCCGGTCGGCTCGATGTGGAAGAAGTTGAACGCCAGCGCGCTCCCCACCGCCGTCGCCACGCCGAGCCAGACGCCCCAGAAGGCCGCCACGAGCAGCACCGCGAGCAGGTAGACGACGCCGAGCGAGATCGCCGCGGCGACGGTCTTGAGCGGGTAGACGATCGCGGTCGTCAGCGCGATCGAGGCGACCGCGGCGAGGATCCCGAACCCCAGTGGCGGGCGGCGAAGCGGCATGGCTACGTCCGACCGTATCCACCCTCACGATCCCTTCACGAAACCTTGATGCGCCTCAGGGGTTCCTGCACAGGAGCTTCGACGTCCCTGAGGAACATGGAGAACATGGCTTCGTCCCCCACCCCCGCCGCGACCCCGACCCCGACCCCGCCCAAGACCGCGCCGTCCGAGCACCGCCTGCAGGACGCGAAGGTCGTCCCCGTGCCGCGCCCGCCGGTCACGACGAGCGCCGACTGGTAGCCGCGCGGCGCGCCCGCGCGCCGCTCAGGCCGCGTCGACGGCCCGGTCGGACCGCTCGATGTTCATCCGCAGCCGCGCGAGCGCCTGCCGGATGAGCCGCGAGACCTGCATCTGCGACACCCCGATGTGCCGCGAGATCTCGGTCTGCGTGAGGTCCTCCTCGAAGCGCAGCCGCAGGATCTCCCGGTCGCGCGCCGTCAGCACGTCGAGCGCGCCGTCGATCAGCACGCGGATCTCCGCGCGCCCCAGCTCCGGGTCGCTCGACCCGATCGAGTCCGCCAGCGTGGCGTCCTCGCCGATCGGCTCGTCGAACGACCGCGCGCGCCGCGCGTCGGCGCTCTGGATCGTCGACAGGACCTCCTCGAACGGCGCGTCGATCGCGTTCGCGAGCTCCTGCACCGTGGGCGAGCGGCCGAGCTGGTTGGTCAGCTCGTCGCGCGCCTTGGCGACCTTCAGCTGCAGCTCCTGCGTGCCGCGCGGGACGCGCACGGCCCACGTCTTGTCGCGGAAGTGGCGCTTGATCTCGCCGAGCACCGTCGGCGTGGCGTACGAGGAGAACCGCACCTCGCGCGAGAGGTCGAACCCCTCGATCGCCTTCATGATGCCGACGCAGGCGACCTGGACGAGGTCGTCGAGCGGCTCGCCGCGGCCCGCGTAGCGGCCGGCGAGCGCCCGCGCGAGCGGCAGCATCTCCTCCGCCAGGGTGTCCCGCGCACGGGTGTCCCCATGCTCGTGGTACCGGCGCAGGAGCATCCGCTCCCGGTCGGCGCTCCCGCCAGTGTGGCCTCCGTGATCGAGCACGCGCTCCACGTCTGGAACTGTGACAGGTCCCTCGTCAGAGCGCTGACGCTCAGTCGTCACCCGCGCTCGAGCGGGGCCATCGTGAGCCCCGCGTCGCGGAGCTGCTCCCAGTAGAGCTCGGCCTGCTCCTGGTGGCCCGACCACACGACGGCCTGGCCCGAGTTGTGGATCTTGTCGGCGATCGCGTAGCCGGAGTCGAGGGAGACACCCGGGATGAACCGGGCGAGGCAGTGGGCGACGTGATCGAAGGTGTTGTGGTCGTCGTTGAGGACGATCACGCGCCAGGCACCGCCGAGCCCCGAGTCCGGTCCGCTGGTGCGCGGAAGCTCGATGGTCTGGGTCATGTCTGGGCGGAGGATACCCGCGACAGCGCTCGCTCCAAGCCCGGGTACAGGTGGTCGGGAGGCATGCCCTGCTCGTAGGCCTGCGCGGTATCCGGCGACGTGCGCGACGCGAGATCCTCCCGCACGCGCGCGGCGAACTCCTCGCCCGACGCGGCCGTCCGCGCCCACTCGACCTGCTTGGCCAGCTGCTCGCGCAGCCCGGCCAGGTGCTCCTGCGGCTCGTCCCACAGGCCGAAGTGGGTCACGGCGATCGCCGTCGGGTTCCACGCGGCGATGGCGTCGATCGAGCGCGGCCACGCCTCGAGGTCGATGTCCGGCGGCGGGGTCGGCGCGAGGATGGGCCCGTCCGGCGCGATCCGCACGCCCGCGGTGTCGCCGCAGAACGCGGTGCCGGTCGGCTCGTGCAGGTAGGAGACGTGGTGGGAGGCGTGCCCGGGCGTGTACGCGACGCGCCAGGCGCCGATCGTCTCGCCGCCGGTCAGCACGCGGATGTTCTCCTGCGGCACCGGGACGATCTCGCCCCACAGGCGCTCCATCTGGTCGCCGTAGAGCCGCGACGCGGAGGCCACGAGCTTCGACGGGTCGGCGAGATGGCGCGCCCCGCGCTCGTGGACCCAGACCTCCAGGTCGGGCCAGCGCTCGACGAGCTTGCCGGCGCCGCCGGAGTGGTCGAGGTGGATGTGGGTCACGAGCAGCCGCTCCGGGCGCTCCTCCCCCAGCTCGGCGACCAGCGTGTCGTGCACCGTCGACGGGCCCGAGTCGATCAGGGCGCCGTCGAGCAGGAACGCGCCGATGACCCGCTCGCGCCCCAGGTGCTTCGTGTCGATCAGCTTCACGCGTCGGAGTCTGACGGGACGTGCCCGTTCTGGCTCTCCGGGGTCGCCCGCTCGACCACGACGAGGTCCTGGAAGCTCGTCCCGTCCTCGATGCCGCGCCACGTGCCCGGATGCGTGGAGCGCAGCGTGAGCCCGTGGGCCGCCAGCCGCTCGGCCAGCCACCCGGTGTCGTACGCGACCGCGTCCTCGGGGACCTCGTCGCTGATGACCGCCACGTGCGCGTCGGGGTCGAGGAACGCGAGGGTCGCCTCCCCCGCCCGGACCGCCGCGCGCGAGTCGTCGTCGAGGAGGAAGGCGGTGATGAGGCCCCGCCCGCCCGGCTTGAGCACCCGCGCGGTCTCGGCCAGGTAGTGGTCGGCCTCCTCCTCCAGCAGGTGCGTGAGGACCGAGGTCTGGATGACGAGGTCGAACCGCGCGTCGTCGTACGGGAAGCGGTACTCCTTCGCCGCGTACGCGCCCTGCGGGTTGTAGCGGCGGTTGTAGAGGTCGGCGACCTGGAAGTGGAAGTTCTTGTGCTTGGCGTACCGGCGCCGGCACCACCCGATGCCGTCGCGGTTGACGTCGAACCCGTCGTACGAGCCGGACGAGCTGAGGTAGCCCGCCAGCGGGCGCGCCATCCGCCCGATCCCGCACCCGACGTCGAGCACGTGCTCGTCGGGCTGCAGCCCCGCCAGCTCGACGAAGTGCGTGAGGAACTCGTCCCCGGTCGCGACGAAGTCCGAGTGCCCGACGAAGTCCAGCCGCCGCGGCGGCACGAGCCGGTCGCCGCGCCCGCGCAGCCGGTCGTTGAGGTCGAGCATGCGGAGCTTGAGCGAGTCGCGAACGCGCTCGGACAGCGGCGGCTTCGTCATCGGCGCCGATCCTGCCACGTCGGCGGCGCGAGGCGGCCCGCGACCTCCCGCAGCTCGGCGATCGCGGCGTCCGTCTCTTCCGCCGGCGCATATGGGTTCGGCAAGAGGAACGTCGGCACGCCGCCCAGCGCCTCACCGGCGCCGGGCCGGACGCCGGGGTCGTCCAGCGCGGCCGCTGCCGCCCGCTTGAGGAGGAACACGACAAGCGCCGGTCGCCAGGCGGCGACCTTCGCCGCCAGCGCTGCCCGACCGCTCGCCAGCTCCGAGGCCGACGCCTTGTCGAGAGGCCCCGGTCCGGTCGCCAGCACGGTGATGCCGTGGCCCTCCGCGGTCAGCGCCTCGTCCTCGCGGCCAGGGACCGGATCGCGGAGGAGCTCGGCGCGCACCAGCCGCGACCAGAGGCGGCGGCCGAGCGGCCCTTGGAGGTAGTGCCCGGCCGCTGCCGAGTCGGGCGCCACGCGGAACCCGACCACGAGGATCCGGCCCTCGCGCGGCGGAAGGTCGTCGAGCGCCGTGCCCCGCGCCACAGTGAAGGCCGCGAGCCGTTCGCCGACCGTCGCGGCCGCCGCGCCATCGGGTTCCGTCACCGCGGCGTGGTCGAGCACCTCCCAGATCGAGAGGCCCGTCTCCTGCGCGACGCGCCCAGCGGACCACCGGCCGGCCCGGTGCTTCGCGAGCGCACGCTCGAGCACCGTGCGGCGAACGCCCTCGACGAGCAGCCTGCGCACGAGCGTCGCGCGGTCGATCGCCTCCTCGGCGGCGAGCGCCTCGAGACGTGCGATGAGCGCCGCATCGAGCCGGAGGTTGATCTGCTCAGTGGCCATCGGTCATCTCCTCGAGCGCTCGCTCGTAGTCCTGCATCGATGCCGCCCGCAATGGGGCGACCACGGCCAGGCGGTGGAGGAGTGCGCGGGCCTCCGTGCGTGCGATGACACCACGGGCCCGTCCGAGCAACGCGAGCTCGACGGTGGGGATGGCCGCGACGCCCAGCCGTGACGCGGCGCGGCGCGCCGCGCGGTCGTCGACGATCGCTCGCCGAGTGGTCGCGACCGCGAGCGCGAGCGTCTCGCTCTCCCCGGCGCCGAGACCGGCCTCGTAGACGAGGCGGTCGCGGTGTCGTGCCACGCCCTCGTGGACCTCCGCCACCGTGACGTCCCCCGCCTCGCGCGCGGCGTCGATCAGCTCGGCGTCCGCGTAGCCGTTCCGGCGACCGTTCACCACGGCTTCCTCCCAGACGATCGGGGTGACGAGAAGCGGTCCCACGATCTTCGCGGCTTCGGCGAACGCGTCGGCTTTCGCGAGGTGGATCAGCGCTGTCGCGTCGCTCAGTTCTCCGCTCACCCCCTAACGCTATGCATCGTAGTAGAAACGGGAGACGCCGCATTCGCAACGAGTTCGCCATACGATCCACACATGACCGTGCGCCTGGACAAGGCCGACCGGCCTTGGATGATGCGGACCTACGCGGGCCACTCCACGGCCGCGAAGTCCAACGAGCTGTACCGCCGCAACCTCGCCAAGGGCCAGACGGGCCTCTCGGTGGCCTTCGACCTGCCGACGCAGACGGGCTACGACCCCGACCACGAGCTCGCCCGGGGCGAGGTCGGGAAGGTCGGCGTGCCGGTCGCCCACCGCGGCGACATGAAGCAGCTGATGGAGGGCATCCCGCTCGACCAGATGAACACGTCGATGACGATCAACGCGACGGCGGCCTGGCTGCTCGCGCTCTACATCGTCGCGGCGGAGGAGCAGGGCGTCGAGCAGAACCAGCTCGCCGGCACCACCCAGAACGACATCATCAAGGAGTTCCTCGCGCGCGGGACCTACGCGTTCCCGCCCGGGCCGTCGATGCGGCTCATCGCGGACATGGTCGCCTACACGGTCACCAACATCCCGAAGTGGAACCCGATCAACATCTGCTCGTACCACCTCCAGGAGGCGGGCGCGACCCCGGTCCAGGAGATCGCGTACTCGATGTCCAACGCGATCGCGGTGCTGGACGCGGTCCGCGAGCGCGTCGACCAGGAGCTGATGGGGCCGGTCTTCGGGCGCATCTCGTTCTTCGTCAACGCCGGCGTCCGGTTCGTCGAGGAGCACGCCAAGCTCCGGGCGATGGGCCAGCTGTGGCAGGAGCTGGGCCGCGAGCGCTACGGCGTCGAGGACCCCAAGCACCTGCGCTTCCGCTACGGCGTGCAGGTCAACTCGCTCGGCCTCACCGAGCAGCAGCCGGAGAACAACGTCCAGCGCATCGTGCTCGAGGCGCTGGCCGTCACGCTCGGTCGCGACGCGCGCGCCCGCGCGGTGCAGCTCCCCGCGTGGAACGAGGCGCTCGGCCTCCCGCGCCCGTGGGACCAGCAGTGGGCGCTCCGCATCCAGCAGGTGCTCGCGTACGAGACCGACATCCTCGAGTACCCCGACATCTTCGAGGGCTCGAAGGTCATGGAGGGCCTCGTGGCCGAGCTCGTCGAGGGCGCCCGCGCGGAGATGGCGGTCGTGGCCGAGCACGGCGGCGCGGTCGAGGCCGTGTCGTACATGAAGGGCCAGCTCGTCGACTCGCACCGCGAGCGCATCCGCCGCATCGAGGCGGGCGAGCAGACGGTCGTCGGCCTGAACAAGTTCGAGTCGACCGAGCCGTCGCCCCTGACCGCGGACGCCGAGGGCGGGATCATGACCGTCGATCCGGCCACCGAGGCGCACCAGCGCGAGGCCGTGCAGCAGTGGCGCGCGCAGCGCGACCAGGCCGCGGCGGACGAGGCGCTCGCCGCGCTGCGGGCCACTGCGGACACGGACGAGAACCTGATGGAGGCGACGATCGCCGCCGCCCGCGCGGGCGTCACGACCGGCGAGTGGGCGCAGGCGCTGCGCGACGTCTTCGGCTCCTACCGCGCGCCGACCGGCGTCGGCGAGGCGGCGGGCTCCGAGGTCCCCGGCGACCTCATCGAGGCCGTCCGCGAGGAGGTCGAGCAGGTCAGCGAGGCGCTCGGCCGGCGGCTGAAGATCCTCGTCGGCAAGCCCGGCCTGGACGGCCACTCCAACGGCGCCGAGCAGATCGCCGTCCGCGCGCGCGACGCGGGCATGGACGTCGTCTACGAGGGCATCCGGCTCACCCCCGCGCAGATCGCGGCGAGCGCGCTGCAGGAGGGCGTCCACGTCGTCGGCCTCTCGATCCTGTCCGGCTCGCACAAGGAGCTGATCCCGGACGTGATCGCGGCGCTGCGCGAGAAGGGCCTGGAGGACGTGCCGGTCGTCGTCGGCGGGATCATCCCGGAGGCCGACGTCAAGCCGCTCAAGGAGGCGGGCGTCGCCGGCGTCTACACGCCGAAGGACTTCGACCTGACGAAGATCATGCGCGACATCGTCGAGCTGGTGGCCGAGCGCAACGGAGTGGCCGCCTCCGCGTGACGGCTGGAGCGGATCTCGGCCGGCGGCTGCGCGAGGGCGATCTGAGCGCGGCCCCGGCCGCGCTCAACCTGGTCGAGTCGAAGACGCGGACGGAGGAGGTCCACGCGCTGCTGCGCGAGGTCTCCCCCGCGGCCATCGGAGCCGAGCCGCGCGGCCACCTCGTCGGCCTCACCGGTCCGCCGGGCGCCGGCAAGTCGTCGCTGCTGTCCGCGCTCGTTCGGGCGTGGCGGGCGGACGGGCGGACCGTCGCGGTGCTGGCCGTGGACCCGTCGTCCAAGCGCTCCGGCGGCTCGCTGCTCGGCGACCGCGCGCGGATCGAGTTCGACCCCGCCGACGAGGGCGTGCTCATCCGCTCCACCGCCGCGGGCGGGCGGCTGGGCGGGCTGGCCCCCGCGACGCGCGCGGCCGCGCAGGCGCTGTGCGCGGCGTTCGACGTCGTGGTGATCGAGACCGTCGGCGTCGGCCAGTCGGAGACCGAGGTGGCGGAGGTCGCGGACACCGTCGCGGTCGTCGTGCAGCCCGGCTCCGGCGACGCGCTGCAGTTCATCAAGTCGGGGATCATGGAGGTGCCCGACGTGCTCGTCGTGACCAAGGCCGACCTGGGCGACATCGCGCTGCGGGCGCGCCGGGATCTGTCCGCGTCGCTGCGCTCGTTGGGCGAGCGGGAGAAGAAGGTCGTGGCGGTGTCGAGCATCGCCCCCACCACCGGCATCGACGACCTCGTCGCCGCCATCGACGCGCACCGCGACGCGCTCGATCTGCCCGCCCGCCGCACCGAGGCGCGCCGCACGTCCGCGCTGGCCGACTACGTCGTCGAGCACGGCGAGCGCGGGCTGCGCGCGCTGGGCGGCCGGCGCCCCGCGCTGCGGTTCCTCGCCGAGCAGGATCCCGGACTTGACGTGGCGACGCTCGTCCAGCGGCTGGAGGAGAAGGCGCTTGCTGCCGATTAACCGGGGGTGCGCCGTCTCGTTTCCGCCATCGTCCTCGCCCTCGCCCTCCTCGCCGTCGCGCCTGCAAGCGCGCTGGCGATGCAGATCTTCGTCAAGACCCTCACCGGCAAGACCATCACGCTCGACGTCGAGCCCTCCGACTCGATCGAGAACGTCAAGGCCAAGATCCAGGACAAGGAGGGCATCCCGCCGGAGAACCAGCGGCTGATCTTCGCGGGCAAGCAGCTCGAGGACGGCCGCACGCTCTCGGACTACAACATCCAGAGCGAGAGCACGATCCACCTCGTGCTGCGGCTCACGACGCCGCCCGCCATCTCCGAGGCGAAGGTCGTCGGCGACGAGGTGCAGCTCAGCGGCACGGCGCCGGCGGACACGGAGGTCGAGGTCGTGTCAGGCGACACGGTGCTCACCACCGTCCTCGCCGAGCCGGACGACACGTGGAGCGCGACGGTCGAGCTGACCCCGGGCACGCACGACCTGGCTGTCCGCGCCAAGGGCAGCAGCACGCTGTCCCCGGTGACACGGGTGACGATCGCGCCGCCGGTCGTGCCGGACCCGCCGGTGACCGACCCGGACGAGACGCCGTCCGTGCCGGCGCCCACGCCGGTCGTGCCCACCGCGACGCCCACGCCCGCCCCGATCGCGACGCCCGCGGCCGCCACCACGCCCGGGCCGCCGGCCCCCGCTCGCATCGCCACGCGGACCCGCTGCGCCCGCGCGACGTCGGCCCAGTCGTTCTCGGTCACGGTGCCCGCGGACGCGACGGTCACGACCACCCTGCGCCGCGCCACGACCTCCAAGGCGCGCCGGGCGTGCATCGCGTTCGGTCGCGGGACCGCGACGCGCACCGTTCAGCGGTGGAGCACCGTCCGCACGCAGCCGCTCGCGCTGCCCGCCGGGACGACCCGCGTCCCGCTCACCAAGCTCACCGGCGGCAAGCGCCTCCAGCCGGGCACCTACGTCCTGACGGTCCGCACGTCTGGCCCGGGCGGCGCCACGGAGACGACGGCGAAGTTCCTGGTCCTGACGCGGTAGCCGGTACCGTGGCGGGCACCTCGATGCTCCGCGACCTCGCCATCTGCTTCGGCGCCTTCGTGGCCGCCACCGCCATCGCCGCCCTCCTCGGTGCGACGAACCTCGGCACCGCCCTCACGTTCGGCTCGATCGCCTTCATGGGCGCGATCGTCGGCCTGATCCTCTACCGCGGACCGGAGTCGGGCGCGGGCACGTAGCGCGGCCGGCCGCCTGAGCGACCTCAGCGCGTCTCGGTGACCTTGGTGAGCCCGGGCGGGGCGTCGATCGTGCGCCCACGCAGCGCCGCCTGACGCAGCGCGAGCACCTGGCCGGGCACGACGGCGACCACCGGGCTGACCCACTCCGCGGCCCCGGACGGCAGGCGCAGCGCCGCGTCGGGCGCGTCGGACAGCTCGGCCACGTGGGCGCCGCGAGCCTGCAGCGCCTCACCGCACGCCATGACCGACGCTCGCACCCGCCCGGTCGGCGCGACGAGCAGCGCCGCGGTGCGCCCGCCGACCGCGGCGATCGGCCCGTGCTGGAGGTCGGGCGGCGAGAAGCCCTCGGCGACGACGCCGGTCAGCTCGCGGACCTTGAGCGCGACCTCCATCGCGGTCGCGTAGTTGAAGCCGCGTCCGACCGTGACGAGGTGATCCAGCCGCGTCAGCGCGTCGAGCCCCGGCGCGTCGGCGAACCCTCGGTCGACTGCGGCGCCGATGGCGCCGGGCAGGGCGTCGAGCGCGCGCCGGCCGGCCTCCCGGTCGGGACCGAGCTCGACCGCGAGCGCGGCCAGCGCGACCAGCGACGTCGTGTAGGTCTTCGTCGCCGCGACCGAGCGCTCCGGCCCGGCGCCCAGCTCGATCACCACGTCGGCGCTCTGCGCCAGCGGCGAGCCGGCGTCGTTGGTGATCGCGACCGACGCCGCGCCGGCCTCCCGCGCGGACGCGAGCACCCCGACGACGTCCGGCGAGCGCCCCGACTGCGAGATGCCGACGACGAGCGCCCGCGCCCCCGGCGGCACCGCGGGCGCGTCGTACATCGTTCCCAGTGACGGCGCGGCGAGCGCGACCGGGAGGCCGAGCCGCACGCCGAGCAGGTACTGCGCATAGCGCGCGGCGTTGTCCGACGTCCCGCGCGCCGCGACGATCGCGTAGTCGAGCGGGCGACCGGAGAGCGCGCCGGCCGCTTGCCGTGCGGCGCCGGACGCGAGCAGCCGCCCGACGGCCTCCGGCTGCTCGCGGATCTCGGCCTCCAGGAGCGTGGCGCCGCCGGTCACGAGGTGCGCAGCCCGGTGATCATGCTCACGATCTCGTCGCCGTCCGTCTCGCTCGTCCGGCGCACGCCGATCTGCACGCCGCGGCGCAGCACGCAGATGCGGTCCGAGATCCGGAACACCTGGTCGAGGCTGTGCGAGACGATCAGCACCGCGAGCCCGCGCTCCTTGAGCCGCAGGATCGTGTCCTCGACGCGGCTGGTCTCCTGCACGCCGAGCGCGGCGGTCGGCTCGTCCATCAGCACGAGCCGCTGCGCCCAGTGCGTCGCCCGGCCGATCGCGACGCCCTGCCGCTGGCCGCCCGACAGCGCGCGGATCGTCGCCTTCGGGCTCGGGATGCGCACGTCGAGCTCGTCGAGCAGCGCCTGCGTCTCGGCGGCCATCCGGCCGCGGTCGAGCCGCCGCAGCGGCCCCTTGACGAGCTCGCGGCCGAGGAACATGTTCATGTAGACCGGCTGGTCGTCGACCAGCGCCAGGTCCTGGAAGACGCACTCGATGCCGTGCCGGCGCGACTCCGCCGGGCTGGCGAGCTTGACGGGCTCGCCGTCGAGGACGATCTGGCCCGCGCTCGGCTCGTGCACGCCCGCGATCATCTTCACGAGCGTGGACTTGCCGGCGCCGTTGTCGCCGACCAGCGCCACGACCTCGCCCGCGTGCACGTCGAGCGAGAGCTCCTGGAGCGCGACGACCGCGCCGAACTCCTTGCGCACCCGGTCGAGCCGCACGAGCGGCGTCCCCGCGGGCGCCTCCTGGGTCACAGCGGCCACCTGGCCTCCCTTCCGTCCGGGGTCCACAGGCCGGCCAGCCGCGGCCGGCCTTCGGCGACGCCCGCGATCCCGGCGACGTACGCGCGCGTCACGAACGCCTGGATGCGGAAGCCGAACACGACGGTCGCGCCCGCAGGCGCCGACGGCGCGTCGAGCTGCGCGTAGTAGTCGATGGCGGCGGGCGGCGGGATCTCGGCCGGGACGAGCTCGGCATCGGCCAGCGCTCCCGGGGCCAGCAGCGCGTGGACCTCGTAGTCCCCGAAGACCGGGTCGACGTACAGGCCGCCGCCGAACGCGTAGGCGCGGCCGGCGTGCCGGTGCGACACCTCGGTCACGTAGCAGGCGGCGGGCAGCTCGACGAGGTCGCGGACCGCGTGCAGCGGCGTCGTGCCGGTCAGCCCGTGCCCCGGCTCGACCTGCGTGGCGCCCGCGTCGGCCAGTGCGGCGAGGGTCACCGTCGACGTCGTCCCCGGCGCGTTGACGCCTACGTCGGGGACGCCCGCGTCCCGCAGCGCGGCGGCGGCGCGGGCGAGCGTCGCGAGGTTCGGCGTCGGCCGCACCTCCTGCGCATCCGCGTCGTAGAGCTGCGCCGGGAACGTCGTGACGCCGGCGAAGCGCGCGCCGTCGAGCGCGTCGAGCCGCTCGGCGACCGCGACGACGTCGGCCGCGTCGAACCCGCCCTCGTGGCCGGGGTAGAACGTGTCGCCCGGCGCGTGGATGCGGGCCAGCAGCGCCTGCTCGCGCCCCGCGGCCGCCGCGGCGGCGGCCGCTTCGCGGGCCTTGTCGTCGCTGAAGACCGTCCAGCTCGCCGGCCGCAGCGCGGCCGCAGCGGAGGCCTCGGCCCGCGGCACCTGCACGAGGTGGCCGACGTGCCCGACCTCCAACCCTCCGGCGGCGAGCGCGCGGGCGTCCTCCATGTCGACGGCGACGCCGGCCGAGATGCCGGCCGCGCGCAGCGCGGCGAGGAAGCCCGGCGCGCGGCCGACCTGCTTGGTCATCGCGAGCACCTCGAGGCCGAGGCGGTCGCCCTCGGCCTTCAGCGCCGCGGCGTTCGCGCCGACCGCGTCGAGGTCGAGCGCGTAGCTGTTGGCCGGCAGCTCGCCCGCCTGGTGGAGCGCGACCGCGGCCTCCAGGAAGGCGGGGTTCCGCCGGCGCAGGACGTCGAGGAACATCGGGTCAGCCCTTCGGCTCTCGGAGGGTGAGGGAGATCGCGAGCAGCAGCAGCACGCCCTGGGCGATCAGCTGCTCGCTGGACGACAGGCCCATGAGGATGAGCCCGTTGTTGAGCATGCCCATGATCAGCGAGCCGACGAGCGCGCCGACGACGCTCCCGCTGCCGCCGAAGAGGCGCGTGCCGCCGATCACCACCGCGGCGATGACGATCATGAGCGTGTTCTCGCCCATCGTGTAGTTCGCGGCCTGCACGCGGCCCGCGAAGAGCAGCCCGGCCAGGCCGGCGAGCGTGCCGCTCAGCGTCAGCACCGCGATCTTCACGCGCGTCACGCGGATGCCGGTCACGCGCGCGGCCGCCACGTTGTCGCCGGTGGCCAGCACGTGCGCGCCGAACCGCCAGGAGCGGTAGGCGACGTGGCCGATCGCCACGACGACGGCCGTCCACACCACCAGGCCCGGGATCGGCCCCAGGTCGCCCGAGCCGAAGAGGTCGACGAAGGTCTGGTCGGTGATCGCGACCGCCTTGAGGTCGGTGATCGTCCGCGCCAGGCCGGCGACGAGCCCCATCGTCGCCAGCGTCACGAGGAACGACGGCAGCCGCAGGAGCGTCGTGAACAGCCCGTTGACCAGGCCCACGGCGAACCCGACGCCGAGGCCGGCCGCGATGCCCGCGACGAGGCCGACGTCGCGCAGCACCACCGCGCCGACGAGCGCGGAGAGGGCGACGATCGACCCGATCGACAGGTCGATCTCGCCGGCGCTGAGGACGAAGACCAGCCCGACCGCCATGACGCTGATCGGCGCGGTCTGCCGCGCGATGTTGAGCAGGTTGTCCGACGTCAGGAACCCGTCGTCGGACAGGGTCACCGCGAAGAACACGAGGATCAGCAGGAACGCGACGTACACCACGTACGCGCGCGGGTCCAGGCCCCGCCACCACGCCGGGGCCGCCTCGGCGGTCCCGGCGCGCGGCGCCTGGGGGTCGGCGATGGACTTCGGCGTGCCCATGGCGGTGCGTTAGCGGAGGGCGTCCTTGACGGCCTTCGGCGCGTCCGCGCCGAGCGACTCGCGGTAGCCCTGCTCGATGGTGTCCTTCGTCACCGTGATCGCGGGCGCGACGACGAACGCCGGCGCCTCCTTGCCGAGGATGCCGTAGGCGGCCGCGGTCGCCATCGCCGCGCCGAGCTCGTTCGCCTTGTCGGAGATGAGCGCCGCGACGTTGCCGTCGCGCGCCATGTCGACGGCCAGCGGCTCGTCGAGGTCGAGCGAGACGAGCTTGGCGTCCGTGTTGCCGGCGTTGCGCAGCGCGCTCAGCACGCCCTCGGCCGGCGGCTGGGAGAACGTCACGTACGCCCCGTCCAGGCCCGGGTTCTGGGTGAGGATGGCCGACGCCTGCTCCTCGGCCTTGTTCGGGTCGGCGATGCCCTGCTCGGCGACGATCTCGATGTCGGGGTAGTTCTGCTCGATCGTCTGCTTGAACGCCTGGTCGCGCTGGTTGGTCACGTAGTACTCGGCGTCGTGGAAGAAGTAGGCGATCTTGCCCTTGCCGCCGATGTGGGCGGCGAGCGCGTCGGCGGCCTGCTTGCCCATCTGGTACAGGTCGTCGGTGAGCAGCGAGACGTAGTCCTTGCCGTGCTGGAAGCCCTGCGGGACGTTCGAGAGCAGGACGATCTTCGTGCCCTTGCGGTTCGCCTCGGCGTAGGCCGCCTTCGTGGCGACCGGGTCGACCGGCAGCGTGAGCAGGACGTCGGGCTTCTTGGCCAGGACCGTCTCGACGTCGCTCTTCTGCTTGGCGGCGTCGAAGTTCGCGTTGGTCTCGGCGACGACGTCGATGCCGAGCTCCTCCAGGCGGTCCTTCGCGCCGCCGCTGACCGCGGTGACGAAGTCGGACGACTGGTGCCACACGAGCGCGACGGTGTGGTCGTCGGACTTGAGCTTCTCGATCTCGTCGGCGCTGAGCTGCAGGTCGCTGGTCGGCGTGGCCTTCTCACCGGCCGGGCCCTGCGTCTCGCCGAGCGTCTTCGACGCGGTGATCTTCACCGCGTCGCCGCCGGAGTCGCCGGCGGCGCTGGAGTCGTCGCCGGAGTCGCCGCAGGCGGCGACCGTCGGCAGGATGGCGACCGCGACGAGGGTCGCGATCAGACGGCGGGCGTGCATGGAGTTCCTCCTCCTCCGTGGCTGCCGGCACCGCAGTGGCCGGCGATGAACTGCGACAGGCACCTCGCCGCGGCGAGGAGCTCCTCCACCGCGACGTGCTCCTCGGCGGTGTGGCAGAGCGCGATGTCCCCCGGCGCCCAGTAGACGCAGGGGATGCCGAGGGCGGCCAGGAACGACCCCTCGGACCAGAACGGGGCGCCCGAGACGCGGGCGCGGTCGGGCGCGACGGCGCGGACGGCCTCGACGAGCGCCGTCACGAACGGCGTGTCGGCCGGCGTCTCGAACGGGAGCCCGCCGACGGCGTGGTCGCGCCCGGCGGGGAACGCGACGGACGCGGTCGTGCCGGTGCCGGCGACGCCACGCTGGACCGCCGCCTCGATCGCGGCCGCGGCCGCGTCGAGGTCGTCACCGGGCAGCAGGGTCCGGATGAGGCTCAGCCGGAAGCTGCCGGGCACCGCGATGTACCCGCCGGACGTCACGTCGGTGACCAGCAGCGCGGGCCGCCCGACGTGCGGGTGCGGCGCGCGGGCCGCCAGCTCGTCGGCGTGCGCCCACAGCTCGCTCAGCACCCGGTGGCCGGCGCGCAGGGCGTCCACGCCCTCCTCCGGCCGAGCGAAGTAGGCGCTGCGCCCCGCGACCTCGACGTCGGCGATCAGGAAGCCGATCTGCGCCACGAGGACCTCGAGGCGCGTGGGCTCGACGTAGATCGCGGCGTCGGCGCGCGGGATGGCCCCGGCGGCGATCCGCTCGGCGACCAGGCGCATGCCGATCGACCGGCCGAGCCCCGGCTCGCCGCTCTCCTCGTCCGACACCCAGGCGGTGACGACGTCCCCCGCGGGCCGTGCGCCGGCCGCGTGCAACGTGCGGAGGGCGGCCATGGCCGTCGCGATCCCGCCCTTGAGATCGCCGACGCCCCGCCCCCACACCGCGCCGTCGGCGATGACGGCGCCGAACGGGTCCTCGCGCTCGGTCCCCGCCCAGCGTTCGGCCCAGCCGGTCGCGCGGACGGTGTCGAGGTGGCCGGCGAGCAGGAGGCTGCGGCCGCCGCCGGTCCCGCGGTGGACGCTCCACACGACCGGGCGGCCGGGCGCGGCCTCCTCGACGTGGACCTCGTCGGCTCCGACGGCCCGCAGCTCGTCGGCGACCAGCGCGGCGAACGCGGCCTCGTCGCCGGTCACGCTCGGGGTGCCGACCGCACGGCGCAGCCAGGCGAGCGCGGCGGCGTCGTCGACGCGGAGCGCGTCAGACATCGGCGGTCTCCCGGGCGAGGTCGGCCGCAAGCTGGGCGGCGCCGATCAGGCCGGCGCGTGTGCCGAGGCGGCTGGGGACGAGCGGCGGCGCGTGGCGGGTGAGCCGCGGGAGGATCGCCTCGACGCGCGACAGCACGTCCGGACGCGTCCCGATGCCGCCGCCGAAGACGACGACGGAGGGATCGAGCAGGGCGTGGACGGCGACGACCGCGAGCGCCAGCGAGCGGGCCTGCTCGTCGACGACGGCCAGCGCGGCGGCGTCGCCGGCCTCGGCGCGGGCGTACACGTCCTGGGCGTCCGTCTCCGGGTCCCCGCCCCGCTCGACGTAGCGGCGGACGATGCCGACGCCGCCCACGGCCTCCTCGAGCGCGCCGTGCACCTGGTTGGCGGGGTCGAACGGATCGGTGCCGAGCGGGAGCAGGCCGATCTCGCCGGCCGCGCCGCGGGCGCCGCGCTGGAGCGCCCCGCCGGCCACGATGCCCATGCCGATCCCGGTGCCGACGGCGACGAGGACGAAGTCGTCGGCGCCGGCCGCCGCGCCGTGGCGGTGCTCGGCGAGCGCGGCCACGTTGACGTCGTTGTCGACCGCCACGGGGACGCCCAGCTCGGCGCGCAGCGCCGCGTCGAGCGCGAGGCCGTCGAACGACGGGAGGTTCGGCGCGTGCAGGAGCGTGCTCCCGTCGGCGACACCGGGCACGCCGATGCCGGCGGCGCCGACGCGCGCCCACGCCACGCCGGCGGTCGCGGCGACGTCGCGGGCGGCCGCGGACAGCCGCGTCACGAGGTCGCGCGCCGATGACGCCGCGGTCGGGACGCTGCCCTCGGCGATCGGCAGGCCGTCCGGGCCGGCGAGCGCGACGCGGAGGTTCGTGCCGCCGAGGTCGACGCCGAGGACGAGTGGGGTGTCAACTGAAACTGGCAAGGCGATTTTCTATTGACAGCCTAAACCCGTCGACCGACCGGCGTCAAGCGTTTGCCGAACCTCTTGCGAACCGACAACGCGCTTCCCTATTGTCGGGGCTCGTGTCCCCCAGCTACGGCACCAGCACCGCCATCCGCGAACGCAACGTCGCGACGGTCCTCGAGACCGTGCGTGCCCACGGGCCGGCGTCGCGGGCGGATCTCGCGCAGCGCACCGGGCTCTCGAAGCCGACCGTCGGCGGCGCGCTGCGGTCGCTGGAGGACGCCGGGCTCGTCCGCGAGTACGGCCGGACCACGGGCCGGCGCGGCCCGAGCGCCTCGCTCTACGAGCACGTCCCCGACGCCGTCCTCGTCCTCGGCGTCGACATCGGCGCCCGGTACGTCCGCGCCGTGCTCGCCGACCTCGACGGCGCCGCGCTCGAGGAGCTGACCCTGCGGCTCGAGCGCCCGCACGTCGACGAGGTGCTCTCCGTCATGCGCAGCGTCCGTGCGGCGCTGGGGGATCGCGCCGCGCGCACCGCGCTGGCGGTCGTCGGCTCCCCCGGCGTCGTCGATCCGGCGACCGGCCACATCGAGGCCGCGCCGAACATCCAAGGCTGGGAGGGCGTGCTGGCCGAGGCCGTGCTCAGCGACGCGCTCCAGATGCCGGTCCAGGTCGAGAACGACGTCAACCTCGCGGCACTCGGCGAGGCCGCGCACGGCGGCGGCCGCGGCGCCGCGTCGTTCGCGTACCTGTCGGTCGGGTCCGGTCTCGGCGCCGGGATCGTGCTCGACGGACGGCTCCACCGCGGCGCGCGGGGCGCCGCCGGGGAGATCGGCTTCCTGCCCGTCGGCGACGGCGACGGCGCCGCGGCGGCGGCGCCCGCGCAGGGCGGGCCGATGGAGGCGCGGCTGTCCAGCCGCGCGATCGTCGCGCTGGCCGAGGAGCTGTCCGCCGACCCCGCCCTCGCGACGCGGCTCGGGCCGCCGTTCGACGTGCAGGCCCTGTTCGACGGCGCGCGGCGCGGCGACGCGCTCGGGCGCGAGGTCGTCGCGGTGACCGCGCGGCGGATCGCGGCGTGCGTGGCCGCGGTCTGCGCCGTGGTCGACGTCGAGCTCGTCCTGCTCGGCGGCGGCATCGGCGCCAACGGCGACCTGCTGCTGCCCGGCGTGCGCGAGGCGGCCGCCGCGCTGCTCCCGGCCGCGCCCCGGATCGAGCAGGCCCACCTGGGCGACCGGGCGCTGCGCGACGGCGCCGTCGCGGTCGGCCTCGAGCTCGCCCGCGCGCAGACCGTGACGCGGGTCGTCGCGGCCGAGCAGGCGCCGACGTCCGCGCTCGGCGAGCGCTAGCGTCCGACGCGTGTACGTCTCCCTCTCGCGCCTGCGCGTCCCGGCCGAGCGCGCCGACGAGCTGGTGACCGCGTTCCGCGCCCGCGCCGGCCTGGTCGACGCGTTCGACGGCTTCGTCGACCTCGAGGTCTGGCAGAACGACCGCGACCCCGGTGAGCTGACGATGGTCAGCCGCTGGCGTGACCGCGACTGCTTCAAGACCTACATGAAGAGCCGCGAGCACCAGGTCAGCCACGACCGGATCGACCCCGACCTGGACGCGGCGATCAAGCTCGAGCGGCTCGAGCACCTCCACGTGGTCGCCCGGTGAGCGACGCCGCGCCCAGCCGCCGCCGCACCGATCCGCCGTCCGGCGCCGCGGCGCCGACGGAGGCAGAGGGGATCGCGCTGCTCTCGCTCGCCCAGCAGGTGACCGAGCGCTACGCGGACGCCTACCCGGACGAGGACGAGCGCTACGAGCCCGCGGTGTGGCGCGCATGGTGCACGCACGACGCGCAGTACCTGCTGCAGTGGGCGATCCTCGACACCGCCGGGACGGTGAAGCTCGACGAGCAGGTCGCGTGGCTCGCGCGCGTGCTCGCCGCGCGCGACTTCCCGCTCGACCGCCTGGCCCGCACGCTGGAGCTGTGCGCCGACGTCGTGGCGCCGCACAGCGAGGGCGCGGCCGCACGGCTGCGCGAAGTCGCGCCGACCGTGGCAGGCTGACGGCCCCATGGGCCTCGGATGCTTCGTGTCGGTCGGGCGCACGCTCGACCAGGCCGTCGACCGCGTCAAGCTCGCCGACGAGCTCGGCTACGAGTCGGCGTACGTCACGCACATCAACGCGCGCGACTCGCTGACCGTCATCACCCACTACGCGGCGCACACCGCGCGCGTCCGGCTCGGGCCGGGCGTCGTGCCGATCTACACGCGCACGCCGGCGACGATGGCGCAGGAGGCCGCGACGATCGACGAGATCAGCGGCGGGCGGCTGAACCTCGGCCTCGGCGTCTCGCACCGGCCGATCGTCGAGGGCTGGCACGGGCAGACGATCGAGAGGCCCGTCGCGGAGATGCGCGAGTACGTCGCGATCGTGCGCGCGATCCTCGCGGGCGAGGCGCCGCCGCGCGGCGAGAAGTGGCAGACCGGGATGCTGCTCGGGATGGAGCCGCCGGCCGACGTGCGGATCTACCTCGCGGGGCTGTCGCCGAAGATGCTGCGGCTGGCGGGCGAGGTCGCCGACGGCGTGATCCTCTGGCTCTGCGTGCCGGAGTACATCCGCGACGTGGTGATCCCCGAGCTGCGCGCCGGCCGCGAGAAGGCGGGCAAGACGCTCGACGGGTTCGACGTGGTGACCGCGGTGCCGTCCGCCGCCACCGACACGCCCGACGTCGCGTACGCCGTGCAGCGCCAGGCGCTCATCCCCTACTTCGGGCTCCCCTTCTACCGCGCGATGATCGAGCGCAGCGGCTTCGGCGAGGAGATCGAGGCGTTCGACGCGGCCGCGGGCGACGCGGAGGCGATGCCGGCGGCGATCTCCGACCGCTTCCTGCGCGCGCTGACGGCGGTCGGCACCGGCGACGACGTGCGCGCAGGCGTGCGGCGCTACGTCGATGCCGGCGTGACGTCGCCGTGCATCGGGCCGATCGCCAAGTGCGACTTCGAAGGCACGCTGCGCGCGGCGGCCGGGAGCGCGGCGGCGGCGTGACCGCCTAGCTGGCGAGCGCCACGATCCGCCAGCCGTCGTCCTCCTTGACGAGGCGGACCGTGTCCTCGGACGGCTTCTGGTTGGCGGCGGACGAGCGCACCCTCGCGGTCGCGGTCGCGCCGTCGACCTCGACGCTGCGGACCTCGATCTTCGGGTCCTTCGCCTCGCCCAGGTCCGAGCGGCTCAGCGCGGCCTCGCACGGCAGCACCTTCGCGACCTCCTGCACCAGTTTGGTGGCGAACACGTCGTCGCACAGGCGCTGGTAGTCCTTCTGCTCGGTTCCCTGGACGAACGCGTCGAGCGTCTCGCGGACGGCGGCCTCCTCGTCCTCCCCTCCGCACGCGGCGACGATGGAGGCGGTGGCGGTGGCGAGCAGGACGGCGGCGAGCAGGCGGACGCGGGCGCGGGACATCGCCCCGGAGCGTACGCGCCGGCCGGCCGGATCGTGCCGGTCGGCGCCGCCTACAGCAGTCCGCGCCGGCGGGCGGCGGCGATCGCCTCGCCGCGGTTGGTGGCGCCGAGCCGGCGGTAGAGCCGGCGGGTGTGGCTCTTGATCGTGTGGATGGTGACGAACAGCTCGCCCGCGATCGCCTCGAGCGTCAGGCCGCGGGCCAGCAGCTCCAGGACGCGCTGCTCGGCCGCGGTCGGCGTGCTGCCGACGAGCGTGTCGTCGGCGCGGCGTTCGAGGAGCGCCTCCACCGCGGCCGCCCGCTGCTCCAGGATGCCGACGTCGGGGAACTGGCCGAGCAGCCGCCGCCCGTGCGCCACCGCGCGGCGGGCCTCGACGCGCTCGTGGCGGGCGAGGTGGACCTCCGCGCGGAGGATGAGCGTGAGCGCGTGGTGGATCGAGCCGGGATGGCGGCCGGTCACCGCCTCCAGGTGGTCGAGGACGTGGCGCGCGGCGTCGAGGCGCCCGCACAGGCGCAGGGCGTCGGCCTGGGCCTGGAACGCGATCGAGAACGCGAGCTGCTCGCCGCGCTTGTGCCGGTGCGCGAGCGCGACGGCGCGGTCGGCGTGGCTGCGCGCCGCGTCGCCGTCGCCCTCCTGCGCGGCGCACAGCGCCAGCGTCGCCCACGCCCAGCTCTTGCTGAGCGGGTAGACCATCGCGTCCAGGTGCCGCTCGACGATCGCCTGGCCCGCTGCCGGGTCGCCCGCGAAGAAGAGCACCAGGCCGAGCTGGCCGGCGAGCGAGTGGCGCAGCTCCGGCGGCGCGGCGCGCAGCTCCTCGTAGGCGCCCCAGCCGAAGCGCACCCCCTCGCCGATCCGCCCGAAGAACGGCCACACGCGCGCGGCGTCGGCGATCCGCGCGACGCCGGGCGCGTCGCGGGCGTCGTCCATCTCCTGCCAGCGCTCGTAGACCAGCGACGGCTCGGCGCCGTCGAGCTGGAGCGTGTAGAGCCGCGCCGCGGCGGTGAACGGCCCGAACGCGCCGCGGTCCGCGGGCATCGCGTCGATCAGGCGGCGGACGGTCTCGTGACGGCCGTGGCCGAGCATGCGCGGCGCGGCGTCGTGCAGCACCCGCGCGGCCAGCTCGCCGTCGCCCGCCAGGCTCGCGTGGGTGATGGCGCGCTCGGCGTGCCCCGCCTGCGCGAACCACCGCGCGGCCCGCAGGTGCAGCTGCGCGACGACGGCGGGCGGCCGGGCGTCCAGCTCGCTGCGCAGCACCTCGGCGAGCACCGGATGGCAGCGGTACCGCGCGACGTGGTGCGGGTCGTCGCGCTCGACCGGCAGCAGCAGGTTCGCCCGCCGTGCGTCGGCCAGCAGCTCACGGGCGCCCGGGATGCCGGCGATCGTCTCGCACAGCGAGGCGTCCAGCTCGACCACGATCGCGGTACGCACGAGCAGCTCGCGCAGGTCGGCCGGGAGCTGGTCGAGCACCTCCTCGACCAGGTACTCCTCCATCAGCGCTCCCGCGCTGCCGAGCGCCTCCGAGACGCTGCGGCCGTTCGCCTCGGCCAGCGTCGTCGCCACGAACGCGAGCCCCGCCGGCCACCCGGCGACGCGCGCGTCCACCCGCTCGAGCTCCGCGGCGTCGAGCCGGAGCCGCAGGCGGTCGCGCAGCAGCGCCGCCGACTCCTCCCGCGTGAACGCGAGCTCGCGCACGCCGAGCACGACCGCGCCCGCGGCGCGGCGGCGGCTCAGGCGCAGCGGCGGGACCGTGCGGCTCGCGATGACGACGTGCGCGCAGGGCGGCGCGGTGTCGAGGAAGGCGAGCAGCGCCCGGTGCCCCGCGGGGTCGACGACGTGGTGGTAGTCGTCGATGACGATCGCCAGGCCGTCGCCCGCGTGCTGCTCGAGCGCGTTGACGACGAGCGGCACGACGCTGTCGACGAGCCCCGCACCGCCGCGCAGCGCGAACCGCGCCGCCTGCAGCGCCCCGGGCACCACGCGGTCCAGCGCGGCGATCAGGTGCTCCCACAGCCGCCGCGGCTCGTCGTCGCCCGCGTCGAGCGTCAGCCACGCGACCGGCATCGTCGCCGTCCGTGCCCACAGCGCGAGCGTCGTGGTCTTGCCCCAGCCGGCCGAGGCGGTGACCAGCGTGAGCGGCTCCCCGGCGGCGTGCGCCACCAGCTCCGCGACCCGGTCCCGCACCAAGGCGTTCGGCCGCACCCGCGGCGGCGTGATCTTGGCGAGGACCACCGGCGCGTCGAACTGCGAGACCTGAACCACCTCTGTTCTGCTCATCACTGCCACATCTGCCCCTGCTGGCGAAGTGCGACGTGCCCGACCCGCTCGGGACGTCGTCGTCCCATGTTTATCGCCGGGGCCCGACGCTCCCCCCGGTTTCATCCGGATGAAATCACCGCTCTCTGGGCCCGCCATAGCGCGCTTGGGGCGATGGTGCGCGTCATCCGTATGAGACGCCGCGTGACGGGCGCGAAGCCTGCGCGAACCTGCCCATCGGTGAGCAGGCCTGACGCCTGCGCGCCACGTGTCGCAGCGGCAGCGCGCCAAGCGCGCCGGCGGCGCTGACTCATGTTCATCCGGTCGATCTTCGGCCCTCGCCCTTTCCGGTGACCCAGGCCGACGGCTACGGTGGCCGCGCTCCAAGCCGCTCACCGGAACGACGGGCACGAACCCGACCTCTCACGGGACGGAGGCGGCGCAAGGCAGGACGGCGCGTACGCACGCCGTGCACCACATCCCCAAGGCAGGGGGCATCGTCACGGTCGGGGGGCCACGGCGCGAGCGCGGCGCGGTCACCCCCGCCGTGACGGCGCCTGCGCTCATCCGGAGGTTCGCATGTTCAAACTCAGGTCGAGGGCCGTAGGGCTCGGCCTCGCGCTGCTCGCCGTGTTCACGGTGGGAGCCGGCACGGCGGTCGCCGCGCCCGGCACGCCAGGCACGCCGCAGGCGCCGGTCGTCGCCTACGACGAGCCGTTCGAGAACGGCGTCGCGGCCACGCCCGTGCCGCTGACCGCCTACACCGGCGCGTCCGGCACGACGTACCGGGCCGACGCCCCGTGGCTCATCAACTGCAACGGCGTGATCCTCGAGTTCGCCTCCCCCGACGCCGCCCAGGGCGCCAGCGGGTGCGCGCTGGCCGTCGACTACGGCAACGTGCGGCAGATGGCGTGGGCGCTGGGCAACCTGCGCGGGATGGCCAACCCGGCCGTCAACCACGCGGTGACGGCGATGACCGAGGGCAACCCGGGCGCCGATCTGATCCAGTTCGAGACGACCTCGCCGATCCCGCTGCCGACCAACGGCCGCTACCTGACGTTCTCGGTCGACGCGACCGAGACGAACTGCCACGCCAACCACGCGCTGTACGAGTTCTACCTCGTCGACGGCGCGACGGAGATCCCGACGTTCACGACGCCGATCGAGCCGTGCGCCGATCCGCGGGCGCGCACGATCACGGTGCCCCCGGTGGGCACGAACCCGGCCAAGGACTACCTGACCGGCAGCTTCGCCGGCAACCGCGCGGTCCTGTTCACCGGCTCCGAGCTCGGCATCCGCATGCGCAACGCGCAGGGCAGCGGCACCGGCAACGACGCCGCGTTCGACAACATCCGCGTCCTCGACGCGACGCCGCAGCTCGACAAGGCGTTCAGCCCCACCGTGCGGGAGCTCGGGCAGACGTCGCGGCTGACGTTCACGATCACCAACACGTCCGAGCTGGCGGCCAAGCCGGGCTGGTCGTTCACCGACAACCTGCCGGCCAACCTGCGCGTCGCCGACACGCCGAACGCGTCGACCACGTGCGCCAACGGCACGGTCACGGCCGCCGCCGGCGCGACGTCGATCGGCGTCGCGGGTGACCTCAACGCCGGCGAGGCCGCGTGCACGGTGGCGGTCGACGTGACCGCGACCGTCGCCGGGACGTACACCAACGGCCCGGACAACATCGTCCCCAACGGCCTCAACCCGCCCGGCACCACGACCGTCACGTTCCGGGCGGCGGACGTCTCGATCGCCAAGCGGGCGCTCAGCACCCCGGCGATCCCGGGCGCCGAGATCACGTACGAGCTCGTCGTCCGCAACGACGGCCCGGACGCCGCGCCGAACGTGCGCGTCTCCGACCCGCTGCCGGCGGGCCTCACCTTCCGCTCCTCGTCGCCGGAGTGCGCGGCGACCGGGTCGACCGTGAGCTGCGCGGCCGGCACGCTCGGCGTCGGTGAGTCGCGGACCTTCCAGGTCACGGCGACGCTCGCGGCCGACATGGCGGCGGGCACGCTCACCAACACCGCGACCGTCGGCAGCGACCTGCCCGACCCGGACCCGTCGGACAACACGTCCACGACGACCGTGCCCGTCGAGCCGCAGGCCGACCTGTCGATCGTCAAGCGCGCGCTGTCCGACACGGTCGTCCCGGGCCGCACGATCAAGTACCAGCTGGTCGTCACCAACAACGGCCCGAGCGTCGCGAAGAACGTCAAGGCCACCGACCCGCTGCCCAAGGGCCTGAGCTACGTCTCGAGCACCGAGGGCTGCACGAACGCCGACGGCACGGTCACCTGCACGGTCGCGTCGCTGGCGCCGGGCGAGTCGCGGACGTTCGAGATCACCGCCCGTGCGGCGGCGTCCGTCACCGACCGCGTGGCCAACACCGCCAAGGTCGACAGCGACACGAAGGACCCGGACCCGGGCAACAACACCAGCACCGGCGACGTGCCGCCGAGCCCCGAGGCGGACCTGTCGATCGACAAGGTCCCGTCGGTCGCGTCCGTCACGGTCGGCGAGCAGCTGTTCTACACGCTGGTCGTCAAGAACGACGGGCCCAGCGACGCCCAGAAGGTCGTCGTCACCGACACCGCGGCGACCGGTCTGACGCTCGTCTCCGCCAAGGCCAGCCAGGGCAGCTGCACCGTGACCGCCGCGAAGGTCACCTGCAACGTCGGCACGGTCGAGGCGGGCGGGACGATGCAGGTGCTCGTCTCCGCGCGGGCCGACCACGCCGGCACGCTGAAGGACTCGGCGTCGGTCGAGTCGCCGACCAAGGACCCGGACCCGAAGGACAACACCGACGACGAGGAGACGCCCTCGAACCCCGGACCGAAGGACCCGGAGGCCGACCTGGCGATCGAGAAGACCTCCAACCGGTCGACCGTCACGTCGGGCACGATCACCTACACGCTGCGGGTGACGAACAAGGGCCCGGGCGCCTCCACGGGCGTGCAGGTCATCGACACGCCGAGCCTCCCGATCCGGGTCCGCTCGGTGAAGACGACGGTCGGCAAGTGCGGCACGAAGGTGCCGATCACGTGCGACCTCGGGACGCTGGCGCCGGGCGCCAGGGCGACGATCACGGTCGTCGCGCAGCCGATGGCCGCCGGGACGCTGCGCAACAGCGCCAGCGTCACGGGTGACCAGCCCGACCCGAAGACGGACGACAACATCGACGGCGCGATCACGAACGTGCGTGGCCGGCTGGCGATCACGAAGGTCGCCGACCGCCGGACGGTCGCCGCCGGGAGCACGGTGTCGTACCGGATCAAGGTGACGAACACCAGCGCGTTCGCGCTCACCGGCGTGCGGGTGTGCGACGACCTGCCGTCCGGGCTGGTCTACGTCTCCTCCACCCCGCGGGCCAGGCTCTCCAGCGGCAAGTACTGCTGGACGATCGCGAGCCTCGGCGCCAAGAAGAGCCGGGCGTTCACGATCGAGGCCCGGGCCCTGAGCGGCTCCGGCGGGCGCAAGGTCAACATCGCGACGGCGAGCGCGCCGGGCGCCCGTGGGGCCAAGGCCCGCACGGCGACCGACACGGCAGCCGTCCAGGTCCTGGGAGCGCAGGCCCGCGCCGGTGGCGTGACCGGCTGACGCTCCCTCGTCGCCAACGGGTGCGGCCCGGCTCCCCCCGCGGGGCCGCACCCCGGTGACACGTCGCGATGGCGGTGGCGCACCGCCGCCATCCCGATCAACCGGATCTCTGACCGATCGGCTGAGTGTGGATCTGCGCTCTTTGCGCGATACCTCACATGAGCCGCCCACCTCGCCTCCCGGTCACATCTTCCCCCACCGGAGCCGGCGCGGTCACGGACAGAACGGCTCCCAGGGAGCACCGCTGCGGTGGCGAGGTACCGCCCCCTCCTCGCCGCCGCGGCGGTCGCTCCTCATCCTTGGAACCCACGAGGTGCACGGTGGACGCGGCCGGTAGGCTCGTGCGCATGGCAGTCGAGCCCCTCCGCGACGGGCACGGCCGGGTCATCGGGGACCTGCGGCTCTCGGTCACCGACCGCTGCAACTTCCGCTGCCAGTACTGCATGCCCGCCGAGGGCCTGCCGTGGCTGGAGCGCTCGGAGGTGCTGAGCTTCGAGGAGATCGAGCGGCTCGTCGCGCTGTGCGCGCGGATGGGCGTCCACTCGGTCCGGCTGACCGGCGGCGAGCCGCTGGTGCGGCGCGACTTCCCGCAGCTGGCGGGGATGCTCGCCCCGCTCGTCGACGACCTGGCGATCACGACGAACGGCTACCTGCTCGAGCGCGACGCGGCCGCGCTGATCGACGCGGGCGTGAAGCGGTTCAACGTGTCGATCGACTCGCTGCAGCGCGACCGCTTCTTCGAGATGACGCGCCGCGACGCGCTCCCCCGCGTGCTCGGCGGGCTCGACGCCCTGGCCCACGTCGCCGGGGCGGAGCACACGATCAAGATCAACGCCGTCGGGCTGCGCGGCTTCACGGAGAACGAGGTCGTGCCGTTCGCCGAGTTCGCCCGCACCCACCCGTACGAGGTGCGGTTCATCGAGTTCATGCCGCTCGACGCCGACCACGCGTGGGACATGGACAAGGTGCTCACCGGCGAGGAGATCCGCGCGGCGATCGACGCGGTGCACCCGCTCGAGCCGGAGCCCCGCGAGCCCCACGCCACCGCCCGCGTCTACCGCTTCGCCGACGGGCAGGGCCGCATCGGCTTCATCAACCCCGTCAGCGAGCCCTTCTGCGGCGACTGCGACCGCATCCGCCTCACCGCCGACGGCAAGCTCCGCACCTGCCTCTTCTCCGTCAACGAGACGGACCTCCGCGCGCCGCTGCGCGCGGGCGCCACCGACGCCGACCTCGAGCAGCTCATCCGCGACGCCGTCTGGCGCAAGGAGCTCAAGCACCGCGTCAACGAGCCGGGCTTCGTCCAGCCGGCCCGCACGATGTCCGCCATCGGCGGCTAGCGCGCGGCCAGCACCGCCTCCGCGGCCGCGAGGTCGTCGGGGGTGTTGACGTTGAGGAGCGTTCCCGCGGGAACGTCGAACGTGGGGAGCTCGAGGCGCTCGACCGTGCGCGTGAGGGGCTCGTCGGGCGGGGCCTGCTCGAGGGCGGCGAGCGCGGACGGCGGGTAGACGCCGCAGAGGGGTTGGAGGCGGCCGCCGGGGTCACGGGCCAGCGCGCCGGCGTCGCGGAGGGCGACGAGGACGTCGCGGGGGACGAGCGGGAGGTCGACCGCGAGCACGAGCGCGGGGCCGGGCTCGGCGTAGCGCAGGGCGCTGACGATGCCGTGGCGCGGGTGGTGGTCGTCGTCCTCGTCGGGCCAGAAGGGCGCGGTGATGCGCTCGGGGAGCGGCGTCTCGGGCTTGGCGACCACGACCACCTCGTCGAGGCCGGCGCCGCGCAGCGCGGCGATCGCGTGCTCGACCAGCGGCCGCCCCGCCAGCTCCACCGTGGCCTTACCGGCGCCGCCGAGGCGCGCGCCGCGGCCGCCGGCCAGGACCGCGCCGATCACGCCGTCCGCGGCCCTTCGCCGTAGTCGCCAAACGGCGCGTCGCGCTCGCGCACCGCGCCCCGCACGTCGTCCATCGCGCGGCGCGTGAAGTCGACGCCCTCGGGCGTGTGGCGGGCGGCGCCGTCGAGCATCGTCCCGAGCAGCTGCGTCTGGCGCAGGCCCATCGCCTCGATCGTCTGGTTGACGAGCAGCTTCATCATCCGCAGCTGGTTCGCCGGCAGCTGCGCGACCCGCTGCGCGAGCGCGAGCGCGGCCTCGTCCAGCTCCGCCTCCGGCGCCGCCTCGCTCGCCAGCCCCCACTCGACCGCGCGCCGTCCGTCGAGCGCGTCGCCGGTCAGCAGCAGGCGCTTGGAGCGCTCCAGCCCGAGCCGGTACGTCCACATCGCGGTCGTCGGCGAGCCCCACACGCGCGCCGGCGGGTAGCCGATGCGGCAGTCCTCGGCGCACACGATCAGGTCCGAGCACAGCGCGAAGTCCGTTCCCCCGCCGACGCAGTAGCCGTGGACCTGCGCGACGACGGGCTTGGGCGAGTCCCACAGCTGCTTGTAGGCGTCGACGAAGCGGCCGATGCCGGCGAGGTCGGCCATCGGATCCCACGGCTTGTCGCCCTCGGCCGCCTCCATCCACTCGGCGCCCCAGCCGATGTCGTAGCCGGCGCAGAACGCGCGCCCGGCGCCACGCAGGCGGATCACCCGGACGTCGCCGTCGGCCCACGCGCGCCGCAGCGCGGTGTCGAGGTCGGCGATCAGCTCCTCGGTGATCGCGTTGAGGCGGTCGGGCCGGTTCAGCGTGAGCGTCGCGACGCCCCGCTCGGCCTCGTACAGCACGGTGGTCACGCGGCAGAGTGTCGCCAATAGACTCGAACCATGTCGACGGAGACCACGCCCGCCTGGCTTCGCTGCTACCGCTGCTGGTCGCAGGATCTCGAGGTCCAGGTCCACTACGAGGGCATCCACAAGATCGACCCCGACACGGGGGAGCGATCGGAGGTCGTCGACGAGATGCAGGAGGCGATCGTGCAGTGCCTGGAGTGCATGCACGACCAGCCGCACCTCGGGTTCGTCGACGGGCGCGTGCAGCCCATCGAGGACCGGTGGGAGCGGATGATCGCCGGCACACCGTGGGTCGCGTCGGTCACCGTGACGGTCGACGCCGACGACGTCGAGACGTGCAGCGGTCCGGAGGCCGGCGACGCCCTGAGCTACGCCGCGTTCGGCGACCACGGCACGCGCGAGTTCTTCACCCACGTGCGCTTCCACAAGCACGAGGACGACAAGATCGTCGTCCACCTGCTGGTCGAGCTCTACGCGCGCGACCTCGACGAGGCGACCTCGGTCCTCGAGGACGCGGCGCGCGGCTCGCTCACGATCACCTCGCTGGCCGAGGAGTCCCGCCCGCCGGCGGCCACCGGCGACGAGCGCCACTAGAGCCTCCCACGTACCCCGCAAGCGGCGCGGGGCGCGCCGCGATGCCGGACCCTTCCGGACATGCGTCGTTCTCTGTCCGTGCTGCTCGCCACCGCCGCCGTCGCGCTGCTGGGTTCCAGCGCCACCGCGGCCGCCCAGTCACCCGGCATCCCGCCGCCGGGGACGAACGACTACTCGTGCCGGTCGACCGCGCACCCGACGCCCGTGATCCTCGTCCACGGGACGTTCGCGGACATGACGATCAGCTGGAACCTGATCGCGCCGCGGCTGAAGGCCGAGGGCTACTGCCTGTTCGCCCTCGACCTCGTGCGGCGCGGCACCGCGCCGATGGACGAGTCGGCCGACAAGCTCGCCGCGTTCGCGCGGGACGTGCTGGCGCGGACGGGCGCGGCGAAGGTCTCGTTCGTCGGCCACTCGCAGGGCGGGATGCTCCCCCGGTACGTGGCGAAGTTCCGTGGCCTACTGGAGCAGACGGAGGACATCGTCGGCCTCGCGCCCTCCAACCACGGAACGGTGCAGCCGCTCGCTGTGCCCGCCGGCGTCATCTGCCCCGCGTGCCTGGAGCAGCTGGCCGGCTCGGCGTTCATGCAGCGCCTCAACGCGCCACCCGAGGCGCCCGAGCCGATCGACTACACCAACGTCACCACGCGCTACGACGAGGTCGTCATCCCGTACACCTCCGGCTACCTGTCCGGCCCGGCCGAGGTGACGAACGTCGCCCTGCAGGACCGCTGCCCGCTGCGGCCGGTCGAGCACCTCGGGATCATCTACGACCCCCTCGCGGTGCGCTGGATCCTCAACGCCCTCGGCCGCACCGGCCCGGCGGATCCCGCCTACCGCCCGAGCTGCCTCTGAACTGGCGCATCTGACGCGCAAGGGTGGGAGCCTCCTGGCGTTGTGCTGAACATGCGCCGGCTGCTCCCACCCGTCATCGCGGTCGTCCTCCTGGCGACCGTGCCCGCCACCGCGTCCGCCATCGTCGGCGGGACGAAGACGACCCGCGACTGGCCGCACATGGCCGGGATGGAGTTCAAGGCGCCGAGCGACGCCGAGTGGGCGTTCCGGTGCGGCGGGTCGCTGATCCGGCTGGACGTCGTGCTGACCGCGGCGCACTGCGTGGACGCCGAGGACGGCGGGACGGAGCCGGCGGGGCAGTTCCGGTTCCTGCTGGGGACGAAGCAGCGCAGCGTGGGCGGCGAGCGGATCGCCGCGACGCAGATCCTCGAGCACCCGAACTACGACGCGAGCGGCGGCGACGGCTCCGACGTCGCGCTGGTCAAGCTCGCGAGCCCGTCGACGCTCGGCTCCCCCATCGCCGTCGCGACGTCGAACCAGTACGCCGCCGGGAACGCGGCGATCGTGATCGGCTGGGGCACGCAGTTCTTCGGCGCGCCGGACGTCCCGGACGAGCTCTACGAGGCGGACGTGCCGCTGGTGGCCGACGACGACTGCGCACTGGCGTACGGCATCACCGGGCTGCTGATCGGCCGGCCCGACGCGCCGACCGCGATCTGCGCGGGCCACCTGCTCGGCGGCAAGGACTCGTGCCAGGGCGACTCCGGCGGGCCGCTGATGGTCAACCACGGCGGCGGCTGGCTGCTCGTCGGCACCGTCTCGTACGGCCTGGGCTGCGCGTTCCCGACGCAGTACGGCGTCTACGGCGAGGCGGGCGGCGACGCGCTGCGCCCGTGGATCGAGCAGCACGCGTCCGCGCTCTCCACCGCCGACGACCCGCCCGCGCCCGCACCTGCCGCGCCCGCACCGGGCGCCGCCGCACCCGTGGCGGCGACGTCGAGCTCGTCCAAGCCGGCCAAGTCCGTCGCGTCGAGCGCCACGGCGAAGAACGCGATCGCGCGCGCGAAGCTGACGCTCCCCAAGAAGCGTCTGGGCAGCGCGTCGGACGCCAACCGGATCGGCACGCTCGACATCTCGATGCGCACCTCCGCCTTCCTCACGAACGTGACGATCTCCGTCGTCCGCGGCGGCAAGACGCTCGCCTCGAAGAAGCTCGCGACGCTCGCGCCCGGCCCGCAGCGGATCTCGCTCGTGGTGCGGCGCAAGCTCCGCGCCGGGACGGTGACGCTGAAGGTCGTGGGGACCGACGCGGCCGATCGCCGGGTGACGGCCTCGCGCCGGCTGAAGCTCAGCCGCTGAGGGCGGCCAGCTCGGCGAAGCGCCCGCCGCGCTCGACGAGCTCGTCGTACGTGCCGCGCTCGGCGATCTCGCCGTCGGCGAGGACGACGATCTGGTCGGCGTCGCGGACGGTCGAGAGGCGGTGCGCGATGGCGATCGTCGTGCGCCCCTCGGCGAGGTCGTCGAGCGCGATCTGCACCGCGCGCTCGGTCTCGTTGTCGAGGGCGCTCGTCGCCTCGTCGAGCAGCAGGATCGGCGGGTTGCGGAGGATCGTGCGGGCGATCGCGATGCGCTGCTTCTCGCCGCCGCTGAACCGGTACCCGCGCTCCCCCACGACCGTGTCGTAGCCCTCCGGCAGCGACGCGATGAAGTCGTGGATGCGGGCCGAGCGCGCCGCCTCCTCGATCTCCGCGTCGGTCGCCTCGGGGCGGGCGAAGCGCAGGTTCTCCCGAACCGACGCGTGGAAGAGGTACGTCTCCTGCGAGACGAGCCCGACCGTGCGGGCCAGCGACGCGAACGTCAGGTCGCGCACGTCGACGCCGTCGATCGTCACGCGGCCGCGGGTCGGGTCGTACAGGCGCGCGACGAGGTAGGCGAGCGTCGTCTTGCCGGAGCCCGTCTCGCCCACGATCGCGGTCGTCGTGCCGGGCTCGACGACGAGGTCGATGCCGCGCAGGATGGTTGCGTCCTCGCCATAGGCGAAGGCGACGTCCTCGAACGCGACCTCGCCCCGCACCGGCTCGTCGAGGTCCCGCGCGCCCGGGCGCTCGGCGATGTCGACGTCCAGGTCCAGGTACTCGAAGATCCGCTCGAACAGCGCGAGCGACGTCTGCACGTCGACGCTGACGTTGAGCAGCTGGCCGATCGGGAAGAAGAGCCGCGTCTGGAGCGTCGTGAACGCGACGAGGGTGCCCAGCGAGATCGAGTCGCTCCCGCTCGAGATCGCCATCCCGGCGAACAGGTAGACGAGCGCCGGCATGATCGCGAACGACATCTGCACGGTCGCCATCCGCCAGCGGCCGGCCATGCGAGAGAGGACCTCGAGGTCGGCCAGCTCGGCCGACTCGCGCGTGAAGCGGTCGGCGAGGTCGGGCGCGCGGCCCATCGTCTTGCCGAGCAGGATGCCGCTGACGCTGAGCGACTCCTCGACGAGCGAGCTCATGTCGGCCATCCGCCCCTGCCGCACCGACGCGATGCGCTTGCGCTCGCGCCCGACACGCCGCGTCAGGTAGACGAAGAACGGCAGCAGGATCAGGCTGAAGAGCGCCAGCCGCCAGTCCAGCAGCACCATCGCCGCGATCGTCGCGAGCACCGTGGTGACGTTGGAGACGATCGAGGTGGCGGTCGACGTGACGACGTTCTGCACGCCGCCGATGTCGTTCGCGATGCGCGACTGCACCTCGCCCGTGCGCGTGCGCGTGAAGAACGCGAGCGACATCCGCTGCAGGTGGCGGTAGACGTCCGCGCGCAGGTCGTGCATCACGCGCTGCCCGACGACGTTGGACAGCCACGTCTGCCCCACCCCGATCACGCCGGTGGCGATCGCGACGGCGACCATCCCGCCGACCAGCCACGCGAGCAGCGTCGTGTCCGCGTTGGGGATCGCGTCGTCGAGCACCTCCTTGAGGAGGAACGGCGACACCATCCCGAGCCCGGCCGACAGGATGATCAGCGCGAGCACCGCGCCCAGCCGCGCCCGGTAGGGGCGGAAGAGCGCGGTGATGCGAGAAAGTTGCAAACCTCAACCATCGTAGCTCGCCGCCGCGCGCCCCGGGGCGAGGGGCGCGCGGCGGCAGGGTCAGCGGTCGAGGGCGGCGCGGAGCACCTTGACCGTCTCCGTCGCGACCACCGCGTGGCCGTGGGCGGTGAGGTGGATGCGGTCGGAGGCGTAGAGGGCCGGGTTGGCGCACGCCGGGTGCCCGCGCATCGCCACGAGCAGCGCGTCGTGGCGCTCGGCGACCGAGCGGACGACGCCGGCGAGGACGCGCATGCCCGCGTCGAAGAGCGGGACGTGCTCGGCGGGCACGAGCCCGGCCTTCGTCATGTCCATGAACTCGATCAGCACGACGTCCGCGCCCGCCGCGCGCAGCGGCCCGACCATCGCGTCGAGCTCGGCCTCGACCGCGTCAGGGTCGAACCCGCGACGCATCGCGTCGTTGCCGCCCGCGGACAGGATCACGAGGTCGGGCTGGGACGCCACCGCCGCGGCGAGCTGCTGCTCGCGGACCTCCCGCGCAAGCAGGTTGCGCCGCCCGAGGTTGACCTCCGACACGCTCCCGAGCGCCGCGACGATCCGGTCCGTCCACGACAGGTCGCGCCAGCCGGGCGACGGCTCCCGCACACCCTCCGCGACGCTGTCGCCCATGACCACCAGGCGCCGCCACGGATGGCCGGCGACCATCGCCGCCAGCTCGTCGTCGGGCCGCACGTAGGGGTCGTGCTCGAACGCGACGGCGACCGCGCCGGCGATGTCGCGCGGGGTCATCGCCGCGCCTCCCGCACGAGCAGGGCGCCCACGACCGCGACACCCGCCGTCGCGATCGTCACGAACCAGTAGACGTCGAGGTACGGGGCGGGATCGCCGCCCGCATCGGCCAGCAACGCCGCCAGCGCCGCGACGCCGAGCGCGCCGCCCACCTGCCGCGCCGTCTGGTTGAGCCCGGTGCCCGCCGCGAACTGCGCGGGCGGCACGCTCAGCGCGGCGGCCGTCGAGATGCCCGTCGTGATCGCCCCCGTGCCGATGCCGATCGGCAGTGCGAGCGGGAGCCAGAACGCGAGGAACGCCGGGTCCTCCGGCAGCCACAGCGCGGGGATCGCGCCGGCCACCGCGAGCACGACGGCGCCGACGAGCACGACGGGCCCCGGCCCGAACCGTGCGACCAGCGGCCCTGCCCGCAGCGCCACGATCGCTGCGACGATCGCGCCCGGCGTCATCGCCAGCCCAGCCTCGAGCGGCGTGTAGCCCCACACGCCCGTCAGCACGAGCACGCCGAGCAGCAACCACGGGAAGAGCGCGGTGCCGTAGAGCAGCGACCCGACGTTGGCGAGCGCGAACCGCCGCGTGCGCCACAGGTCGATGTCGATCGCCGGCGTCGCGTGCGTCTGCGACCGCACGAGCGCCCCGACCACGAGCAGCGCCGCGACCCCGAGGCATGCGACGGTCCGCCCGTCGCCCCACGACCACTCCGACGCCTGCGTGATGCCGAGCGCCGCCAGGCCGACGCCCGCGCCGAGCAGCAGGGTCCCAAGCGCGTCCGGGAGCCGCGCGCCGTCCCGCGGCGCGGCGGCCGGCAGGTACCGCGCGCCGACGAGGATCGCCGCGGAGAACGGCACGGTCACGAGGAAGAGCGAGCGCCACCCGAGCGTGTCGACCAGCACACCGCCGAGCGCCGGCCCGGCCGCGGCCGCCAGCGCGCCGGCCGCGCTCCAGGCTCCGATCGCCGCGGCACGGCGCTCGGGCGGCGTGTCGGCCAGCACGACGGCCAGCGAGGCCGGGATCATCACCGCCGCGGACACGCCCTGCAGCGCCCGCGCGACGAGCAGGACGCCCAGCGACGGCGCCGCAGCGCACGCGACCGAGAAGAGCGTGAAGCCGCCGACGCCCCAGACGAGCAGGCGGCGCCGCCCAACGACGTCCGCGAGCCGCCCGGCCGGAGCCAGCAGCGCCGCGAACGCGACCGCGTAGAGCGTGATCACCCACGTCGCGTCGGTCACCGACGCGCCGGCGAACTCGCCCTGCAGGTCGGCGACCGCGAGGTTCGCCACGGTGGCGTCGAGGAGGGCGAGGAACGCCGCGCCGGACGCCACCCCGAGGGCGACGGAGGCGGTGGCGGGACGCGCGCGGCGCGAGGCGACGGGCGCGGTGGCGGTGGTGCTGGTGGCTATGTCCGAGGAAGAAAAAAGCACGATCGGTCGTGCTTTGTATCAGATGGACGAACGGTCGTGCTACTTTTCCGGTCGGAATGAGCCCGGTATCCGAGACCGACGGCCGCAAGGTGAAGGGCAAGCGGACACGCGAGTCGATCCTCGACCGCGCCGCCGACCTCGCCTCCGTCGAGGGCCTCGAGGGCCTCACGATCGGGCGCCTGGCCACGGAGCTGGGCATGAGCAAGAGCGGGCTGTTCGCCCACTTCGGCTCCAAGGAGGAGCTGCAGCTCGCGACGATCGAGGCCGCGACACGCAAGTTCTCCGCGCACGTCATCGAGCCGTCGCGCGACATGCCCCGCGGCCGCGCCCGGCTGGAGCAGGTGCTCGACGGCTGGCTCGCCTACTACCGCGGCGAGGTGTTCAACGGCGGCTGCTTCTTCACCACCGTGTGGACGGAGTTCGAGAGCCGTCCCTCCACCCCGGTCCGCGACGCGCTCATCGCGCAGAAGACGAGCTGGCACCGCTTCCTGACGGCGGAGATCCGCAAGGCGCAGGAGGCGGGCGACCTCGATCCCCAGGCCGATCCGGCGCAGATCGAGTTCGAGCTGGACGCGCTCGGCTCAGCCGTGACGCACGGCTACCAGCTGCTGCACGACCCGACGGTCTTCGACCGTGCGCGGCATGCGCTGTGGGCGCGCCTGGACGCGCTCGCCCCCTGACCCCAGCGGGCGAGCGCGCCGTCAGGCAGACGCGTCAGGCGTGGAGGCGATCCTCCAGCGCGTCGAGCTGCCGCGTGATCTCCGCGGGCAGCCGCTCGCCGAACTTGGCGAGGTGCTCCTTGACCTGCGGGAGCTCGGCCTTGACCGACTCCGGATCCACCGTCAGGAGCTGGTGGAGCGCGTCGTCGGAGAGCGAGAGGCCCTCGAGGTCGAGGTCGTCCTCCGCCGGCACGAGGCCGATCGGCGTCTCGACCGCCTGGCCCTCGCCGTCGCAGCGGCGGAAGACCCACTCGAGGACGCGCGAGTTCTCGCCGAAGCCCGGCCAGAGGAACTTCCCGTCGTCGTCCTTGCGGAACCAGTTGACGTAGAAGATCTTCGGGAGCTTCGCGCTGTCGCCCTTGGCGCCGATGTCCAGCCAGTGCTGGAAGTAGTCGGCCATGTTGTAGCCGCAGAACGGCAGCATGGCGAACGGGTCGAACCGGAGCTGACCGACGGTGCCGAAGGCCGCCGCCGTCATCTCCGACGACATCGTCGCGCCGAGGAACACGCCGTGGTTCCAGTCGAACGACTCCCGCACGAGCGGCACCGCCGTCGCACGGCGGCCGCCGAACAGGAACGCGTCGATCGGGACGCCGGTCGGGTCCTCCCACTCCGGCGCCATCGTCGGCGCCTGCGCGGCGGAGACGGTGAACCGGGCGTTCGGGTGCGCGGCCGGATGGTCGCTCTCCGGCGTCCAGTCCTGGCCGTGCCAGTCGATGGCGTGCGCCGGCGGGTCGTCGGTGAGCCCCTCCCACCACACGTCACCGTCGTCGGTGAGCGCGCAGTTGGTGAAGATGGCGTTCGACTTGACCGCCTCGATGGCGTTCTCGTTCGTGTCGTGACCCGTGCCCGGGGCGACGCCGAACAGGCCGGCTTCGGGGTTGATCGCGTAGAGCCGGCCGTCGTCGCCGAACTTCATCCACGCGATGTCGTCGCCGACCGTCTCGACCTTCCAGCCCTCGATCGACGGGATGAGCATCGCCAGGTTCGTCTTGCCGCACGCGCTCGGGAACGCGCCGGTGATGAACTTGACCTTGCCCTCCGGCGAGGTGAGCTTGAGGATGAGCATGTGCTCGGCCATCCAGCCCTCGTCGCGGGCGATGACCGAGGCGATCCGGAGCGCCAGGCACTTCTTGCCCAGCAGCGCGTTGCCGCCGTAGCCCGAGCCGTACGACCAGATCTCGCGCGTCTCGGGGTAGTGGACGATGTACTTCGTGTCCGCGTTGGTCGGCCACGCGACGTCCGCCGCCCCCTCCTCCAGGGGCGCGCCGATCGTGTGGACGCACGGGACGAAGTCGCCGTCCGCGCCGAGCACGTCCAGGGCCTTCTTGCCCATGCGGGTCATGATCCGCATCGACACCGCGACGTACGCCGAGTCGGTGACCTGGACGCCGATCTCGCTCTTGTCCGAGCCCAGCGGGCCCATCGAGAACGGGATCACGTACATCGTGCGGCCCTTCATCGAGCCCTTGAACAGCGGCTCGAGGGTCGCCCGCATCTTCTGCGGGTCCTCCCAGTTGTTCGTCGGGCCGGCGTCCTCCTGCTTCTCGGAGCAGATGAACGTGCGGTCCTCGACGCGGGCCACGTCGCTGGGATCCGACCACGCCAGGTAGCTGTTCGGCCGCTTGGCGTCCGAGAGCCTGCGGAACGTCCCGTGCTCCACGAGCAGCTTGCAGAGCGCGTCGTACTCCTCCGCCGAGCCGTCGCACCAGTGCACGTCTACCGGCTGCGTGAGCTGGGCCATCTCGTCGACCCAGGCGAGCAGCTTGGCGTGCGTGGTCGGGACAGTCGTGGTGCTCACGGTCTCACTCCCAGAGTTGCTCCGAATCCGGGCATCTAATCAGGAACCGGGGTTCTTCTTGGGCACCAGCACGAGGCGCTTGAACTCCGCCACGAGGGTGCCGTCCTGGTTCAGGACCCGGGTGTGGACCTTGACCGTGCCGCGATCGGGCTTCGAGCGCGACGCCTTCTTCTCCAGGACCTCCGTCTCGGCGAACAGCGTGTCGCCGTGGAAGACCGGGTTCGGGTGCGACAGGGACTCCGTCGCGAGGTTCGCGATCGCCTTGCCGGAGATGTCCGAGACGGACATGCCCAGGGCGAGCGAGTAGACGTACGGGCCGACGACGACGTTCTTGCCCTGCTGCGACTGCGACGCGTACACGTCGTTGATGTGCAGCGGGTGGTGGTTCATCGTCAGGAGGCAGAAGAGGTGGTCGTCCCCCTCGGTGACCGTCTTCGCGGGCCAGTGCTTGTAGACCGCGCCCTCCTCGAACTCCTCGAAGTAGCGGCCGTACTGGTGTCCGCCGGACGCCTCGCGCTCGGCCTGGTCGGTCGTGAATCCGTCAGTGGTAGTGCTCATCGTTTCAGCGGGCTCCTTCGCTGTAGGGCGATGTAGGGTTACATCATGGCCCATCGGATGCAGATCACGTTGGCCGACCGGCAGTACGAGCGTCTCCGGAGGGAGTCGGAACGTACAGGCGCGTCGCTCGCGGAGCTGGTCCGCAGGGCCGTGGACCGAGCTTATGGCGCGGACCTGTCGTTGGAGGAGAAGCGGCGGCTGCTCCACGAGACGGCCGGCGCGCTCGACGGCAACGGCGCCGCGGCCCGTGACGCGGCGTTCCTCGACGGCGACCAGGAGGGCCGCCTGTGACCTACGTCGTGGACACCACGCTGCTCCTCGACCACCTGCGCGCGAACCCGGGTGCCACGCGCGCGTTCGACGACGCGCTGGCGTCCGGCCGGCGCCTGACCGGCAGCGTGCTGACGCGGATCGAGCTGCGCCGCGGCCTCGGCGAGAGCGCGCGGCCCGCCGTCGAGGCGGTCGACCTGCTGCTGGACTGGATCGCGGTGGACCACGAGATCGCCAACGCAGCGGCGGACCTGGCCTTGCGCTACGGCGACGCGATCCCCTCCGTGGACTACGTCGTGGCGGCCACCGCGCAGCGCCTCGGCGCCGACCTCCTCACCCGCGACCCGGCCCGCTACCCGATGTTCACGGGCCTCCGCGCGCCGTACTGAGGAGCTCGTTGACCCGCGGATCAACGCGGTGTCAAGCCAACTTTGCGTAGTGTCAGGAGCCTCATGCGCCACGCACGTGACTTCTTCAAGCCGCTCGCCATCGACGCACCTGAACCGCTCCGTGAGATCCCGGTCCTCCCGTCCCGGATGATCCACTTCCTCGACTTCTCGAACGAGAAGATGGTCGCCAAGGCGCCGGACATCGCACCGACGGTGGACATCCTCCTCGGGAACCTCGAGGACGCCGTCCCGGCCGACCGCAAGGAGGCCGCGCGCGCGGGGCTGATCAAGGTCGGCGCCGAGCTCGACCTGGGCGACACGCAGCTGTGGACGCGGTGCAACTCGCTCGAGTCGCCGTGGGTGCTCGACGACCTCACCGAGCTGGTCGCGAACATCGGCAACAAGCTCGACGTGATCATGGTCCCGAAGGTCGAGGGGCCGGAGGACATCCACTACGTCGACCGGCTGCTCGCGCAGCTCGAGGCCAAGCACGGCGTCACGCGCCCGATCCTCGTGCACGCGCTGCTGGAGACCGGCCGCGGCGTCGCCCGCGTGGAGGAGATCGCGAACGCCTCGCCGCGCATGCAGGGCATGTCGCTCGGCCCGGCGGACCTGGCCGCGTCGCGCCGCATGAAGACCACGCGCGTCGGCGGCGGCCACCCGGGCTACCGCACGATCGAGGACCCGGCGCCGGGCGCCGAGGTCACCGATCCGCGCACGTCGTACATGCAGGACCCCTGGCACTACACGCTCGCCCGCATGGTGGACGCGTGCACGGCCGCCGGCATCCTCCCGTTCTACGGCCCGTACGGCGACATCAAGGACACCGTCGGTTGCGAGGCGCAGTTCCGCGCCGCGTTCATCCTCGGCTGCGTCGGCACGTGGTCGCTGCACCCGGTCCAGATCGGCATCGCGAAGAAGGTCTTCTCCCCCGACCCGGAGGAGGTCGCGTGGGCGAAGAAGGTCATCGAGGCGATCCCGGACGGCCGCGGCGTGCACATGATCGACGGCAAGATGCAGGACGACGCGACCTGGAAGCAGTCGAAGGTCATGGTCGACCTGGCCGAGATGCTCGCGCGCAAGGACGCCGACCTGGCCGAGGCGTACGGCTTCTCGGGGTCGGCTGCGTGAGCACCCAGCACCAGCGTCCGCGGCGCACCTGCCACGCGGTCCCGGGCTCCAACGAGAAGTTCCTGAGCAAGGCCCCCGGGCTCGACGCCGACCAGGTCTTCCTCGACCTCGAGGACGCCGTCGCGCAGTCCGAGAAGGAGGCCGCGCGCGGGAAGGTGATCGAGGCGCTCAACAGCCTCGAGTTCCCCGAGCGGATGACCGTCGTCTACCGCGTCAACGGCACCGACACGCCGTACTACTACCGCGACCTCATCGACGTGGTCGAGCACGCCGGGCAGCGGATCCACGCGGTGATGCTGCCGAAGGTCCAGACGCCCGGCGACGTCGAGATGACCGACAAGCTCCTGACCCAGATCGAGCTGGCGAAGGGCTGGGAGGTCGGGCGGATCGGCATCGAGGCGCAGATCGAGGACGCCAAGGGCCTGATCGCGTGCGAGCAGATCGCCACCGCGTCGCCGCGGATGGAGACGCTGATCTTCGGCCCGGGCGACTACAGCGCGGCGATCGGCATCCCGATCACGACGATCGGCGGGACGCCCGAGGGCTATCCCGGCGACCACCTGAACTACCTGTACTCGCGGCTGGTCGTCGCGGCGCGCGCCGCCGGCATCCAGGCGATCGACGGGCCGTACGCGGCGTTCAAGGACGAGGAGGGCCTGCGCACGCGCGCCCGCCTGGCCCGCGCGCTCGGCCTCGACGGCAAGTGGACGATCCACCCGGCGCAGATCGCGACGGTGAACGAGGTCTTCACGCCGTCGGTCGAGGAGTACTCGCGGGCGGAGAAGATGCTGGCCGCGTACGCCGAGGCGGCGGACGCGGGCGGCCGCGGCGCCGCGATGTTCGACGGCGAGATGATCGACGAGGCGAACCGCAAGATGGCCGAGCGCATCGCGCAGGCCGGCCGGGCCGCCGGGCTCGAGGTGGCGGCCGACGCCTCCTGAGCTGCTGCTCGGATCGCTGCGCCGCCGGCCCCGGTCGGCGGCGCTGCTCCGCCTCGGCTACCGCGTCGCGTACCGGGGCCTCCAGCTCTACGCGCTCGTGCGGCGCCCCGAGGTGCGGGGCGTGATGATCGTCGTGTCCGACGACACCGGTCGCGTGCTGCTCATCCGCCACACGTACGGCGACCGGGCGCGGTGGGACTTCCCCGGCGGGTGGATCCAGCGGGGCGAGCCGACGCCCGTCGCGGCGGCGCGCGAGCTGCGCGAGGAGGTCGGGCTCGACGTCGCGGTGGAGGCGGTCGGCGCGGTCGACGGCGACTGGGACTTCAAGCACGAGCACCTCTCGTACTTCGCGGCGCGGATGCCCGCGGGCGCGCGCGAGGCGTACGACCCGATCGAGATCAGCGAGGTCGGCTGGTTCGATCCGCACCTGCCGCCGGTGACGCTCGGGCGCGGGAGCGCGGCGGTGCTCGGCGCGTTCCTGGCCGCGCGCCGGTCGTAGTCTCGGAGCCGTGCCCGAGCTGCCCGAGGTGGAGCGCGCACGGTCGCTGATCGCCGAGCGTGCGCTCGGGCGGCGGATCGTCGCGGTCGACGACACCGACACCTACGTCTGCCGTCCCCACGCGCCGGGGGAGATCTCCACCGCGCTGATCGGCCGGTCGCTGACCAGCGCGCAGCGGATCGGCAAGTCGATGTGGGTCGAGACCGGCGACGACGGCCCCGACCTCGGCCTCCACCTCGGGATGGCCGGCCAGATCGTGGTCGACGACGCGTTCGCCGGGGACCCCGCGCCGTACGTCGGCGGCCCGACCCGCCATCCGGTGTGGGACCGCTTCACGCTCGAGTTCGAGGACGGCGGGCGTCTGACGCTGCGCGACAAGCGGCGGCTCGGGCGGGTGCGGCTCGACCCGGACCTGTCGACGCTGGGCCCGGACGCGGCGCTGGTGTCGCGCGACGAGTTCCGCGCGCGCGTGGGCCGCGGCGACGCGCCGCTGAAGGCGCGCATCATGGACCAGGGCGTGATCGCGGGCGTCGGCAACCTGCTCGCGGACGAGGCGCTGTGGCGCGCCGGGCTCTCACCCGTGCGGCCCGCGGGCTCGCTGTCGGACGACGAGCTGGACACCCTGCGCAAGCACGTCCGCGCGGCCAACCGCGACGCGATCGCGAAGGGCGGCGTCCACACCGGCCGGCTGATCCCAGCGCGCGTGCGCGGCGGGGTCTGCCCGTCGTGCGGCGCCGAGCTGCGGCGCGAGACCGTCGGCGGGCGCACCACGTACTGGTGCCCCGCCGAGCAGCCCGACGCCTAGCCCGTCACGCCGCCCGCACGGTCGGCCCCGCCGACCCGGCGCAGGCCCGCCGCCGCGCGGCCCGCGACGACGTTCGTGCCGCTGATGCGCGCGACGTTCGTCAGCCGCCCGGAGGCGCCCGCGAGCACGCGCGCGACGACCGAGAACCGCCGGCTCTTGCCCGGCGCGAGCGTCTTCACCGTCCAGCACGCGCTGCCGGCGCGCAGCTTCGCGCCCGGGTGGCGGACGAACGCCAGCCCGCGCGGGAGCTCGTCGCAGACGCGGACCCCGTGCGCCGTCTGCCCGCCGCGGTTGCGCACCGTCAGCGCGTACCGGACGAGCTCGCCGGGCCGGGCCGCGTCGCGCGAAGCGGTCTTGCGCAGCGACACCTTCGCCTGGCGCGGCTGGACGCGCACGCTCGCGGACGCGACGTCGTTGGCCGCCACCGGGTCGCTCGGCGTCTGCGCGGCGACGCTGGCGGCGTTGCGGACCGTGCCGGGCCGGGCGGCCCGCGCGGTCACGACGACCTTCCGCGTCGTGCGTCCGGGGACGTCGCCCAGGCGGCAGACGACCGCGCGGCGGCCGACCTCGCACGTCCCCGCGCTCGCCTTGGCCGAGGTGACGTCGAGCGCCGCCGGCGTCGGGTCCGTGACGACGACGCCCCGGGCCCGCGCGGCGCCAGAGTTGGTCACGGTGATCGTGTAGGTGAGCGTGTCCCCCAGCCTGACGGCCTTGCGCTGCGAGGCGGTCTTGCGGATCGCGAGGTCCGCGGAGCTCGTCGTGAGCGCGGTCTCGCTCCGGTTGCTGGCGGCCTGCGGGTCGCGGGTCGGGCTCGTCACCGTCGCGACGTTGCGGGTGGAGCCCGGCTGCTCGGCGACGGTGGCGATGCGGATGACCGCGGTCGCGCCGCCCGGCAGATCGCCGAGCGCGCACGTCACGGTCTGCGTGCCGGAGCACGTGCCCGCCGAGGGCTCGACCGACGCGACCCGCATCCCGGCGGGCACGACGTCGGTCATCACGACGTTCGCCGCCGGGCCGGGCCCGCGGTTCGTGACCTCGACGCGGTAGATCACCGTGTCGCCGCGCTCGGCCGACGCCGCGCTGGCGGTCTTGGCGATCGCGAGGTCGGCGTGCTCGGTGATCTCGACGGCCGCGGTCGGGACGTTGTCGTCCGCGTCGGCGTCGGGCACCTCGCTCGTCACGCTGGCGGTGTTGGCGGCGCGGCCGGTCTTGCCGGCGCGCGCGGTCAGCGTGATCGTCGCGTGCTCGCCCTTCCCGAGCGTGCCGACGCGGCAGACGACCGCCGGAGCGCCGGTGCAGGTGCCCGCGGTGGTCGCGACGGACTCGAGCGTCAGGCCGTCGGGGAGCTGGTCGGTCACGACGACGCCGGGCGCCGCGCTCGGGCCGTCGTTGCGGGCGACGAGCGTGTAGACGACCGCCCCGCCGAGCGCCGCGACGTCGCTGGCGGCGGTCTTGGTGAGCGTCACGTCCGCGCGCGGCTTGGCCGTCAGGGGCGTGCTGTCCTGGTTGTTCGCGGGGTCGGGGTCGTGCGCCGCGCTCGCCGCCACCGCGGTGTTGACCGGCGCGCCGTCCACGGTCGCGGTGGCGCGGAGCGTGATCGTCACCGACGCGCCGGCCGGGAGGTCGCCGAGCCGGCAGACGACCGGGTCGGCGTCCGTGCACGTGCCGCGCGTGGTCTGCGCGGAGACGAGCCGGACGCCCGCGGGCAGGGCGTCGGTGACCACGGCGTCGGGCGCGGTCGACGGCCCGTCGTTGGTGACCGCGATGGTGTAGGTGAACGCGTCGCCCGCCGACACCGTCGTGGCGCTGACGGCCATGGCGAGGCGCAGGTCGGCCTCCGGCTGCACCACGACGTTCGCGCTGTCGACGTCGTTCGACGGGTCGGGGTCGGGCGTCGTGGTCGTGACGCGCGCGGTGTTCCCGAAGGTCCCCGGCACCGTCGCGGTGGCGGCCACGGCGATCGTCACGACCTGCCCGGCGGCGACCGTCCCCAGCGCGCAGCTGCTCGGCGTCGCGCACGTGCCCTGGCTCGGCGTCGCGGACGTCAGCGGCACCTGCGGCGTGGCGGAGTCGGTCACGGTGACGGCCTGCGCGGCGTCCGGGCCGTGGTTGGACACGGTGAGCGTGTAGCCGACCGGCTGGCCGGGGCGGACGGTGCTCGTCATGACGGTCTTCGCGATCCGCACGTCCGCCTGCGCGGCGCGCGTGCACGTCTCGGCCGACGCGCTGTCGTTCGAGGCGTCGCCGTCGCCGGCCGCCGTGACCGTCGCGGTGTTCGTCGCGCACGTCCCGGTCGTGGCCGGGGCGTTCGCGGTGATCGCGATCGGCGCCGACGCACCCGGCGCCAGCGGGCCGGCGGCGCAGGTCACCTGGTTCCCCGCGACCGTGCACCCGGGCGTCGTCGTCGCGACGCCGGTGTACGCGGCGGGCACGTCGTCGACGACGGTCGCGGCGCCGCTCGTGGCGTCGCCGTCGTTGCGGAGCGTGAGCGTCCAGCTCACCGGCGCGCCCGGCTCCACCTCGGCCGGCCCGGTCTTGGTGAGCGCGAGGTCCGCGGGCACGACGACGGTCGACGTCACCGTGTTGGAGCGCTCCTGCTCGACGATGCCGCTGGAGGCGCCGCGCACGTCGACCGTCGCGTCGTTGGCGATCTGGGTGCCGTCGGCGACGCCGCTGCCGACCCGCACGCGGAAGCGCACGGTGGTCGCGGCGCCCGGCGCGAGGCTCCCGCCCGTCCCGGCGGTCGCGCCGCTGCCGAGGCGGAAGCGCACGCGGTTCGCGCCGGCGTCGTGCTCGGCGGCGTCGTCCCCAGCGCCGTCGGTCGGCGTCGAGGGCGCGCCCGGGCCGGCGGTGACCGTGAGCGAGCCGGGCACGTAGGTCGTGTTCGCGGGGATCGCGTCCTCGAGCACGAGCGCCTCGGCGGTGTCGACGGGGTCCGCGGCGGTCGTCGGCGCGTTGCTCGACTGCAGCTCGTACTCGAGCGTCTCCCCCGGCGCCGGCGGCTGGCCGGGGCGGTCGACGTTGCGCACGGTCTTGACGACGTCGACGCGCGGCGTGAACAGGTCCGTCGCCGCCGAGATCATGCCCGGCGCGATGCCGTCGCCGCCCGTCGAGACGCGGATCGTCGCGGACGTCGTGCTGTTCTGCAGCACGTTCGTCGTCCGCAGCAGCTTGCTGTCGTAGCCGATCTGGTTCGGGTAGGCGGGGAGCCGGTCCCCCACGTCGACGCCGCCGCGCGCGATCGCGCTGTTGAAGAAGTTGTTCGCCGGCGTCGCCGCGTCGGTCAGCACCGTCTGCGTCGCGCCCTGGATGAGCCGCGCGCTGTCGCCGGTGCTCCCCCGGTCGCCCTCGTACGTCATGAAGCCGATCGTCGTCCGCACGTCGGCCGGCGCGGGCGGCGTCTCGAAGCCGCTGAGCGGGATGTCGACGGTCGAGCCGCCCGATTGCACGGGCCGGAGGCCGTCGAAGACCGCGAGGTTGCGGTACGGCTGGGTGGCGTCCGCGTAGGCGACGACGAGCGTCCAGCCGCCCCACGACCCGTTCGTCGTGTTGCGGACGCCCTCGATCTGCAGGTCGGCGACCGTGTAGGTGCCCGAGCCGGCGGCCTGGACGATCGACGTCACGTCCGCGAACCCCTGCCAGTTCTCGTTGCCGTTGGTGCCGAAGACGACCTGGTCGACCTGCGAGGCGGTGATCGGCTGGTAGGCGGCCGCGCCGGGCGGGCGGAGCTTGACCTCGCCGAACTGCGCCGGCGTCACCGCGATCGTCCCGCCGGTCGGCTGCAGGCGCGGGCGGCCGCCCCAGTAGAGCCCGGCGAACCGGACGGTCGCGCCGGCCGGGACCGTGAGGTCGGCCTGCGAGGAGGCGAACGTCGTCACGTCGCCGTCGACGTCGACGAACGCGGGCAGGAAGCCGCCGTTGTCGTTGCTGGCGGCCGTGCCGGCCTGGCGCGCGGCGCAGTCGGCCACGCTCGGGGCGCACGTGACCGACGTGTTCGCCGCGAGCGTGATGTCGCCGCGGAGGTTCTCGCCGAAGCGCTGGGTGAACGCGCGGTCGGCGTGCGCCGCCGGCGCGAGCGCCGCCAGAGCGGTGCACGCCGCCACGAGCGCGGCGGCGAGCAGGCGCTGCGCGCGCACGCTCACCGCCCCCGGACGAGCACGGTCACCACGCCGCTGCGGACCTGCGACCACGGGAGCCGCGGGACCTTCGCCAGGACGATGCGGAAGCGGTACCGCGCGGTCCTGCGCGTGGACGTGAAGCGGTAGGTCCAGCGGACCTTGCCGCTCGCCGCGACCCGCGCGGAGTCGACCGTGCGCCAGCGCCCCTCGACGCGGGACTGCACGAGCGCCTCGCGGCCGGCGAACGCCCCGCCGTCGCCGCTGACCGTGGCGTTCAGCGTGAACCTCGAGCCGTTGCGCAGCGTCCGGTCCGCAGCGCGGGCGCGCACCTTCAGCGGGGCGACGAACGCGACCGTCGTGGCCGTCTCGGCGCTGCCGGCGACCGCGCGCACCTCGCCCGACTCGCGGACGACCGGCAGCCGGAAGCGGCCGTCGGCGCCGGTGACGGCCGGCGTGCCGATCGGCTCCCAGTCGTCGGCGTCGCCGCCGAAGGGCCGGCGCTCGAAGCGGACGCTCACGCCGGCGCGCGGACCGCCGTCGGCCCCGAGCAGCGTGCCGCTCACCCGCGTGCCGGCGGTGGCCGAGCGGCGCGTGGGCAGCACGAGCCGCGCGCCGTCGAGCGACGGCGGCGCGCCGCCGGCGGGCGCCTGCGGCGGGCCGGGCACCGTCACGACGACCGGCGCGGGCGGCCGGTTGTCGACCATGACGCTGAGCGGGGCGGACTCGGAGGCGTTGCCGCCCGCGTCGATCGCCCGCACGACGACGGTGTGCGGGCCGTCGGCCAGCTGCCGCGTGTCGAGGTCGAACGCGGCGCGCCCGGCGTCCGGGCAGGGCTGCGCCGCGGTGTACGGGCTGGCGCACCGGCCGGTGCCGTCGCGGGCGTCGCGCACGGCGCCGTCGACGAGCAGCTCGGTGCGGTGCACGCCGCCGCCCACGTCGGTCGCGTCGGCGACGACGGAGCGGACGCCGCCGACGGCGCCTGCCGCCGCGATCGATCCGCTGACGGCGCCGACCTGCGGCGCGGCGGGGTCGTCGAGCTCGACGGCGGCGCGGAAGAGCTGCCCCAGCACCGGCGGGTCGCCGGCGCCCGGCGTGCACGGCATCGTGCTGTGGCAGATCGCCTTGAAGCGCAGCACGTCGCCGGGCGCGAGCGTGTCGGTGACGACGTTGGCCGGCGCGAGCGGCTCGGCGAACGTCCCGAACGTGCAGTCCGACGTCAGCGTCGTGCACTCGGTGCCGACGCCCGCGTCCAGCGACTCCGACCCCACGCCGAGGCCGAGGTCGTAGTGCGTGGGCGGCATGCTGGCCGAGGTCGCGCGGGCCGCCATCTCGACGCGGTAGCGCAGCGGGGTGACGGTCTGCGGGAGCAGGAGGCGGAAGCCGGTCTCGGCGCCGGGCTGCCGGTCGGCGGACGCCGCGGTGAGCGCCACCGTCAGCGCGCCGCCGGTCGCGCACGAGTCGACGCGTGAGCCGGGGCTGGTCGCGGTCCCGTACGGCACCCACGCGGCGCCGGTGAGCGGCTCCCCGGCCGGGCCGCGACACGACCAGACCGTGTAGGAGCCGGCGCTCGCGGGCGCCGGGGCGAGCGCCGGGAGGAGCAGCGTGGCCGCGAGCGCGGCCAGCGCGAGGCGTACGGCGCTCATCGCTCCACCCCGAACTCCTGCGTGCCCGACTCGTCGACCGCGGCCGTCGCGGCGGGCGCGGAGGCGGGCTCCGGCTCGGGCGTCGGCGCGGGCGCCGGGGTGACGGGCGCGGGCTCGGGCGTCGCCACCGGCGTCGTCGCCACGGGCTCGGGCGTCACCGGGGCGGCGGCGGCACGGGCCTTCGCCTTGCGCTTCGCGGCCGCGCGCGGCTTCTTCGCCTTCGTCGGCTTGGCCTCGCCCTTCGCCGGCTCCGCGGCGCGCTCCGACGCGTCCTGCTGCGGCGCGGCAGGCGTGGCGGCGCTCCCACCCGCTCCGGCCGTCGCGACCGGCGGCGGCGCCACGACGGCACGGTCGGGCGGGTCCTCCCCGCCGCTCAGCCCCCACGCCGACGCAGCGACGACGGCCACGGCCGCAGCAACGCCCGCGGTGGCGGTGGAGCGCGACGGTCGCCGGGGCCGGCGGCGCGGCCGCACGGCGTCCGCTCCCCCACCGGCAGCCCCGCCGCCGGCGGCGATCGCGAGGCCCCACGGCAGCAGCGGCGCCGGCGCCACGACGGCGAGACCGCGCATCCGCAGCACGTCCACGCGGCAGCCCGAGCAGGCGTCGATGTGGGCGCGCGCCTCGCGGTACCGCGGGCCGTCCGGGTCGAGCAGGCCGAGCGCGTAGGCCTTGGTGGTCGAGACGCGCGCATCGCAGCGCGTCCCCGCCTCGATCTCGCGCGTCAGGCGGCCGAGCGTCTTGGAGACCTCGTCCATCACCTTCTTCATGCGCGACGGCCGCAGCCCCATGAGCTCGGCCGCCTGCGGCCGCGTGTAGCCGTGCAGGTAGCAGAGGCTCGCCGCGATCCGCTCGCGCTCGCCGAGCTCGCTGCGCAGCCCTTCGACCAGCTCGCGCAGGCGGCGGCGGTCGTCGAGGCGGTCGACGAGATCGTCCTCGGCCACGGCGTGCTCGGCGGCGTCGACGTCCTGATGGTCGCCCGGGCGCATACGTCGGACGTCATCCAGCGCGCGGCGGTACGAGACCTCGACCAGGAAGCCGACCGTCGAGGTGATCTCCACCCCGGCGACCATCCTGTCGTACAGCGCGTGCCAGGCCTGGTTGTAGTAGCCCTCCAGGTCGGCTTCGGGCACGGACAACGAGCTGCCGCGCAGCTTCCCGGACACCGTCCGGAGCGTTTCGCCCTTCAGGCGCTCGTAGTCCTGGGCCAGCGTCCTCTGCGCATCCTGCGCGGCGGACACGTGGCTCCCCCGCGCACGTCCCATCGGCGGGCCAGTATGGCACGGCGCGGTTCCAGTTCCCATGCGATGCACCGGTCACCGGATCGTCACGGGGACGCCGGGCTGCAGCGTCCGGGCGAGCCACGCCACCGTCGCGTTGCTGACCCGGATGCACCCGTGGGAGGCGGCCGTGCCGAGCGGATCGCGCAGGCTGGCGCCCCCGCGGCCGTGGATCGCCACGCGGCCCGGACCGCCCGCGAACTGGCGGTAGGTCCCGGAGAACGCGGTGATCGGCAGCACCCAGCGGCCCGTGAAGGCGTCGGCGCGGCCCGGCAGCTCCTCCGAGATGGCGAAGCGGCCCGCCGGCGTCGGGCTCGCGGGCGCGCCGACGACGACGCGCGTCATCAGCACGCGCCGCCCGCCAAGCGTGACCGTGAGACGGCGCGCGCGGCGGTCGACGAGCACCGCGTAGCGGGTGCGGGCGGTCTGCACGCGGTCGGCGGGGATCCAGCCCTTGACCTCGTTGGGGCGCTGGGGCAGCAGCACGCGCAGGTACGTGCGGTCGCCGACGGTGCGGCGGCCGACGACGCGCAGCTGCGTGGCGCCGCCGCCGAGCGGCGCGAGCGGCTTCAGGACGGCGAGTCGCCGGCCGGCCCGCGCGCCGGGCGCGCTGCGGGCCTCGGTGGTGGCGATGACGCGGGCGAGGTTGTCGGCCCCGCCGCCGGCCGGGGCGGCAGATGCCGCCCCGACCGGGGTGGTAGAGGCGGCCGCCCCGGCAGGGAGGGTCGGGGCGGCTCCCCCGGCCGCGGTGGCACACGCCACCGCGACCAGGCTCGTGCGGCGGCTCCGGGTCACCCGGTGACCCCGGCCGCCGGAAGGACGCCGCTGTCGGGCGAGGCCGTCGCGCGGACCCGCGCGGTGGCCTGCGCCGCCGCCACGCCGCGCGCGGTCGCGCGGACGGTGTTGGTCAGCCGCCGCTCGCGGTCCGCGCGGACGGTCCGCATCGTCACGGTGAGCGTGCGGCGCGCACCGGCCTTCAGGTCGCCGACCCGCCAGCACAGCCGGCCGCCGCTCAGCCGGGCGCCGCGCGGCACCTTCCCGAGCGTGAGGCCCGCGCCCGGCGTGTCGCACACCTCGACGCCGCGGGCGGTGGTGCCGCCCGTGTTGCGGACGACGATCGTGTACCGCACGCTGCGGCCCGCGACGACCGTCGTCTTCCCGGCGCGCTTGGACACGGCCAGGCGCGCGGCCGGCCGGGCCACGGTGCCGCTCGCCGGCAGCACGCCCGTGTCGTTCGCCCCGTCCGGCGTCGCCGGCGGCGTGGGCTGCGGCGTCTGCGGCTGCGGCTTGGGCTCCTCCGGGGTGGTCGGCGGGGTCGGCGGCGCGGGCGTGCCGAGCACGATGCCCGCGTCGACCGTCAGGTCCTCCCCGTCCACGCCGGTCGGCGCCGGGTCGGGCATCGTCGCCGACGCGCGGCCCGTGTCCGGGTCGGCGTCCGAGTCGGTCGCGTCGGTCGCGGCCCCCGCGTTCGGGACCGTGAACTCCGTGCCCTCCGGCAGGCCGTCACGGTGGAAGGTCACCGTGTACGTGCCGCTGACGAGGTCCACCACGCCGGCGTCCTGGCCGGCCTGCGAGGACGACGTGAACCGGTAGTGCCCGTCGGCGTCCGTGCGCGTCTCGACCGCGATGTCCCGGTCGTGCTTGTCCTTGCCCGACAGCGTCACGCGCACGTCGGCGAGCGGCGGCTCACCGGCGTCCTGCGTGCCGTCGCGGTCGCGGTCCTCCCACACGAGGTCGCCGATCGTGCTGGCGACGACCCGGCTGGTGGCCACGTTCGACAGCGCGCCCAGGTTGCCGCTGCCGTAGCGGATCGCGGCGGTGTTGGAGTACACGTCGCCCGAGCGGTTGCCCTTCGGCGCGAGCCGCAGCGTGATCGAGCCGCTCTCGCCGCTCGGCAGCGACGCGCGGCTCACGCGGTACGCGGTCGCGTCCGCCAGCTCGTCCGGGCAGCCGGCCGTGCCGAAGTCCGCCGGCAGGCACCAGCTCTTGCCGGCCGGCAGGCGGCCGTAGTCGGCGTCGACGGTGGTCGCCGGGTCGCTCGAGGGGTACACGGCGGCGGCCGGCGCGTCGGTGTAGCGCACGGTCTCCCCCGCGCTCACCTCGACCTCGGCGATCGGCAGCGTGCCGTGGCGGTCGGTCGCGGGCGTGCGGCCCGGGATCGCGCCGACGGGCGTCCCGTCACCGGCGAACGGCAGCACGTCGATGATGTCGACGTTCGCGGCGGTCGTCGCGGTCAGGTTCGCGTAGTCGATCCGGAACGCGAGCGCGTCGAGCGGCTCGACGACGCTCTGCAGCGCGGCCTTGGAGATCCGCACGCCGCCCGGCGACTGGAGCGTCACCGTCTGGGTCGAGTAGTGCTGGTCGGCGCCCGGCGTGCCGGGGAACGCGTCCAGGCCGCCGACGTCCTCGCGGCTGTCGACGATCACCTCGTTGACGCGGTTGCCGATCGCCGTCGCGGCGGAGCTGGCCCAGAACGTCAGCGTGGGCTCGCTCCCCTTCGTCATCGTCGGGATCGTCCACGTGAGGACCTGCCGGCCGCTGCCGTCGGTCGTCACCACCGGCGTGATCGCGCCGGGCGTGGTCGGCTTGCTGGCGTCGTACGTGAGGCCGAGCGGGAGCCGGTCGCGCACCACGACGTCCGTCGCGACGGGCGCGCCCGTGCCGATGTCGAGCGCGGTGACGGTCGGCGTCAGCTCGAACCGCACCGGCCCGCCGGCGACGATCTGCGCCGGGGAGCCGAACGAGACCATCGGGTCGATCGCGCGCTTGCGGACGCGGACGGTCACGCCGTTGGTGCGGACGCGGTCGCCGCGCTGGTTGTTGGCGTTGGTGGACGGCTGGTAGGTGCTGGCCGACCACGCCGTGCCGACGCGGGTGCCGAGGAAGTTGGCGACCAGGTCGCCATCGGTGCCGTGGTCGATCTCGAGGTTGACGCGGAAGACGACCGTGCCCGCGGCCGGCGGGAGGTCGGCGAGCAGCCGGACGCGGACCTTCGTGACGATCGACAGGTCGGACGGCGGCGTGGTCGTCCACGTGTCACTGCCGTCGGTGCAGGCGCTCCGCCCGCGCAGCGCGGTCCAGCGGTCGGCGTCGGTGCCGGTGACCGTGGCCTGGGTGCCGTACTCGATCACGTAGTCGTCGCCCGCGGTCCAGCCGGATGGGACGGACTGCGCCCACACGGGGGCGCCGCCGTGGGCGGCCGGGCCGGGGCCGTCGGCCGACAGGTGGACGCGGGTGTTGTCCCACACGTCGCAGACGGCGGGCGCGGGCACCGGCGCGGTGGCCGAGTTGTTGCTGATGCGCAGCTCGGAGAGCAGCGTCTGGCCGTTCTGGACCTGGCCGTTGCCGTCGTTGGCGCTCGTCTGCGTGGGCAGCAGCGAGCCGTCGGCCGCCAGATAGCGCTTGTTGAAGCCGGCGTTCCCCGCGCCGCCGACCGTGATCAGGTTGTACGAGACGGTGTTGTTGGGGAGCTGGTCGCCGGTCGACGGGACCGTGCCGCCGCCCGCGGCGGGCGCCTCGGCCTGGAGGTCGGTCAGCGTGTTGACGGTGTTGAGGTTGCCGTCGGCGTCGGCGTCGACGTCGGCCTTGGGCACGAACACGCGCAGCGTCCCGCTCGCGACCGCGCCATCGGTGGCGGGATCGGCCGGGAGGCTCGAGAACGTCACGTCGACCGTCTGGCCGGCGCCCGCGGCGCACGTCGCCGCGCCGCTGCACGAGACGAACTGGGCGCCCGCGCTGACGCCGGACAGGTCGTCGGTGAAGGTGACCGGGGCCTGCGGCATCAGGAAGCCGCGGCGGCCGTACGTGCTCTGGCGGTCCGGCGGGACCTGCAGTGCGATCGTGTAGTTGAGGTAGTAGCCGGGGCCGCGCGGGTCGCCGCTCGGGGCGATGCTCGCCGACGGGGTGCGCTTGACCATGTCGAGGAACGGGCGCGAGCGGATGGTGAGCGGCGGCGCCGTCGCGGTGTCGGCGGGCGACGCCGAGCCGCCGGAGCTGACGGTGACCGAGGTCGAGCCGGGGTCGGCGGTGACGACCGTCCCGTCCGGCTCACCGCCGGCGAGCGCCGACAGCGTGAAGTTGAGCGTCGTGCCGGTGTTGCCGGTCCCTCCCGGCGGCGTGTAGACGCAGCGCAGGGTTCGACCGGCGTTGCTGATGCCCCAGCCCGTGCCGCGGCAGTAGACCGGGACGTTCGCCTCCGGCCAGGTCAGGCCGGCCGGGAGCGTCTGGGTGAAGACGACCTCGTCGAACGTCTCGCTGCTCCCGGTGGAGCTGTTGACGTTGACCGCCCACGCGTAGCGGACGGTGTCGTAGGAGCGGACCTCGGAGTTGGACGCGTCGGTGTCGGCGCCGGGGCCGCCGGACGCGTCGAAGGGCGCGGTGCCGTCAGCGACGGACTGGATGGCGAGGTCGGTGACCGGCGCGGCGGACGCGATCGGGGCCGCCATGCACCACGCGGCGACGACCATGGCCAGGGCCAGGGCGCCACGTGCGAGGAGGCGTAGAGGATTCGGGCTCATGACCGGTCGTCGCGGGCCCGACCGGGATGACCCCCCTCGAGTTGTCGCGTCGCCGCTAGGCGCGCTGATGGGCCGGCTGCACCGGCGCGGGCTCGGCCGGCTCCTCCGCGTACGGGCGGACGCTCCAGATCTCCTGCACGTTGAGCAGCACGACGATCGAGACGAGCAGCAGGCCGAACGCGAGCCACAGCGCCTCGCGTGTCCCGAGGAGCGCCGCGAGCGGGCCCCAGATCGCCAGCCCCACCGGGGTGAACGTCGACGAGACGAACCAGTCGAACGAGGCCACGCGCGAGAGCTGGTCACCCGGGATGTGGCGCTGGAGCGTCGACTCCCACACCGACATCCCGAACACGAGGCCGACGCCGCCGAGGAACGTGCCCACGACGAGCAGCGGGACCGGCGCGGCGGCGGCCAGGAAGGCGATCGGCAGGACGAACAGCCCCTCCATCAGCGCGACGTGCACGATCGGGCGCGACGGATGGATGCGGGTCGCGACGAGCCCGCCGAGCAGGGAGCCGACCGCGGTCCCACCGAGGATCAGGCCCCAGGTGTCCGCGCCGCCCAGGTCGCGGTCGGCGACCACGGGGCCGAGCGCCGCCCACGCCGACCAGAGCATGTTCGCCAGCGCGAAGTAGACGAGGACCGTCCACAGCCAGCGGCGTGAGCGCACCGCGTGCCAGCCCTCGCGCAGCTCGGCGAAGAACGTCGCGGGCGCGCGCGTCTCGCGGACCGGCGGGCGGATCGCGGCGATGCACGCGGCGCTGACGGCGAACGTGGCGGCGTCGACGGCGATCGCCCAGCCGGCGCCGGCGGCCGCGACCAGCGCGCCGGACACGACGAGGCCGGTCAGCTCCGCCCCCGCGACGACGGTGGAGCGCAGGCCGTTGGCCTCCTGCAGGCGCTCCTTCGGGGCGATCTCGGGCATCAGGCCGGTCGACGCCGGGTTGAAGAAGCCGGTCGCGGCGCCGGTGGCCCCGGCGAGGGCCGCGAGCATCCAGACCTCCGCGCTCCCCGCGATCAGCAGCGCCGCCATCGTGCCCTGCGTCGCGATCCGGAAGACGTCGGCGGCGATCATCACGCGGCGCCGCGAGAACCGGTCGGCGTAGACGCCGCCGATCAGCACGCACGCGATGAGCGGGACCGTCGCGGCGGCCAGCACGAGCCCGACCTCGCTCGCGCTGCCGCCGACCTCGAGCACCGCGAACGCGAGCGCGACGACGATCATGCGGTCGCCGAGCACGGAGATGCCCTGGCCGAAGAGCAGCAGGCGGAAGTCCCGAATGCGCAGCACGCCTAGGATCATCGCGTGGACGAGACGACGGTGCGGCGTGGCCGGGTCGTGGCGCAGGGGCTGGCGGAGCGCGGCGACCGGGCCGCGGTGGACGTCGTGCGGTCGCTGCTGGCCGTGCAGGCGCAGGAGCTGCGCAGCGCGCGGCTGGCGGTGCGGGCGCGGTCGTCGGCGGCGGAGGGCCTCGACGCCGCGCTGGAGGAGCGGTCGGTGGTGATCGGCTGGCTGCTGCGTGGGACGCTCCACGCCGTCGCCGCGGAGGACTGGGCCTGGCTGCACGCGCTGACCGCGCCGCGGCAGGCGACGGGGAGCGCGCGGCGGCTCGGGCAGCTCGGCGTGGCGCCGGACGACGTCGACCGCGCCGTGGCGCTCATCGCGCGCGCGACCGCCGGCGACGGCCCGCTCAGCCGGGAGGAGCTGGGCGCGCGGCTCGCCGCCGCGGGCATCCCGACCGCGGGCCAGGCGCTCCCCCACCTGCTCGGCGCAGCCGCGCTGCGCGGGGAGATCGTGGTCGTCGGCGAGCACCGGTACGCGCACGCGCGCAGCTGGCTCGGCGACGCGGAGGTCGACGCGCGCGTGGACCGCGACGCGGCGCTGGCGGAGCTCGCCCGCCGCTACCTCGCCGCCCACGCCCCGGCGACCGACGCCGACCTCGCGGCCTGGGCCGGCCTCCCGCTCCGCGACGCCCGCGCGGGGCTCGCCGCGGCCGGCGCCCCCTCCCCCGAGCCGCCGCCCGGCGCCCCGCTCCCACCGCGGCTCCTCCCGCCGTTCGACCCCTACCTCCTCGGCTGGAAGGACCGCGCCTTCGCCGTCCCGCCGGCGCACGCCAAGCGCGTCTTCCCCGGCGGCGGCGCGCTCCGGGCGACGGTCGTCGCCGACGGCCTCGCGGTCGCCACCTGGTCCCTTCGCGCGGGCCGCGTCACCGTCGACCCGTTCGACGGCGCGACGCTCCCTGACCTTGCAGACGAGGTGGCGGACGTGGAAGCCTTCAGCGCGGGATGAGCGCCGACCGGCCCTCGTACACGCGACTCGACGAGATCCTCTCGCGCCCACGCCACCGCATCGCGTCGGACGCGGCGTGGCGGTTCGGCGCGAACCTCCTGTTCCCCCACGTCTGCCACCTCGCGCGGTGGCCGTCGCGCCTCGGCCTGCGGGGCAGCGTCGCGTACGTCCTGGTGTCGGCGGCCGGGGGCGCGCTGGCGGTCGGCGCCGGCGGCCACCTGCTCCGCGTCAAGGAGGCGGCGACGGCCGACCTGCGCGCCGAGCTCGGCCGCGAGCCGACGGACGCCGAGATCGCCGCGCGGCTCGGGTGGGATCCGCCGCCCGCGCAGGGATGATGCGCGGATGACCTGGTACGAGCTGCTGCTGTCGCTGCACATCCTGTCGGCCGCGTTCTACATCGGCTCGACGCTCGCCATCACCGTCATCTCGTACCGGCTGATGGCGACCGGTGGGGACGGGCTGGCCGGGTTCCTCCCCGCCGCGGGCTGGTGGGCCAGCCGCGCGCACCCGACCGCCGCGGGCGTCCTGCTCGTCACCGCGATCCTGATGATCGTCGACGCCGACCTGTCGTTCGGGGAGCTGTGGATCTCGCTCGCGCTCGCGGGGTGGATCCTCGCCGGCTTCATCGGCGGCAACCTCGCCGGCCAGGCCGCTGGGAAGCTCGGCGCCGAGCTCGAGAAGACGGGCCCGGCGCTGACCGACGCGTCGCGGTCGCTCGCCGACCGGTTCCTCCTCTACGCGCGGCTGGAGCTGGCCGTGCTCGTGCTCGTCGTGTTCGACATGGTCGTCAAGCCCGGCTAGGCGGCGGGTACCGCGTCCGCCAGGCGCGGCGTCAGCTCCCGCACCGCCCACGGCACGCTGAGGACGGACGGGAACGCCATCGCCTGCGCCTCGGCCATGTCCATCGTCACGTAGCGGTCGTCGGCGACGGCCGGGACGCGCTGGAAGAGCCCCTGCCGCTCCAGCTGCTTCAGCGCGCCCGCCGCCGGCGTCGTGCCGATCACGACGTCGGCGTCGAGGTCGCGGTAGCGCTCGGCCGAGAGCTGCGCGCGGTGCGTGCCCTCGGGGTCCGGCGCCCTGGAGAGGGTCGGCGTCACGCCGGAGAACCCGAGCGCGGTGAGGAACTTCATCGACGCGTCGTCGTTCGAGCTGATCGCGTACACGCCGTCGGTGGCGATGTAGTTGAAGAGCGTCACGCTCCGGCCCGCGAACTGCGCGTTGGCCTTCTTCGCGTCCGCCACGGCGGCCTCGGCGTCCGCGATCGCCTTCTCGGCCTCCTCCGTGCGGCCGAGCGCCTTGCCGACGCTGCGGACGCCCTCCTGCCAGGCGTCCTCGCCGGGCGCGCCGACGTGCGCGACGACCGGCGCGAGGGCCGAGAGCTTGTCGTACGCGTCGGCGATGAGCGGGTACGTGTTCGTGCCGACGATCAGGTCCGGCCGCAGCGCCGCGATCTTCTCCAGCGGGAAGCCGCGGTCGGTGTCGAGCAGCTCGGGCTCCTTCCCGCCGAGCCGCGTCAGCGCGTCGCGCGTCCACGCGCCCATGCCGCCCTCGAGGTACGTCATCTCGTACATCCCGACCGGCGTGACGCCCAGCGCCAGCACCGCGTCGGCGCTCGGGCCGTCGAGCGCGACGACCCGCTTGGGCTCGGCGTCGATCTTCGCTGTGCCGAGCTTGTGCTGGACGGTGACCGGGAACGCGGCCTCGGCGCCGGCGGCGGCGGCGTCCGCGCTGCCGCCATCGCCTCCGTCGTCGCCGCATCCGGCGAGGACGAGGGTCGCGGCGAGCAGGGCGAGGAGGGTTCGTGAGCTGATGCGCATGCTGTTAGGGAACCCTAACTGAGGGTGCCGCGCGGCGTCGCGCCGCCGCGATCCGGCTCAAGCGGGGCGCGCCCGTGCCGATCCACGCGGGTGCGTGCCGCCCCCGACCACGCCGCCCCCGCCTGCCGGCCTGCAGCGCCAGGAGGCTCTCGCGCGGGCGCGGGCGGAGATCGAGGCGCGCCTCGAGCTGCTCGAGGAGGCACCCGTCGCACCCCCGCCGCCGGCGCCCAGGACGCCGCTGTGGCAGCGCGCGCTGCTCGGCGCGATGTGGACGGCGGTCGTGCTGGCCGCGGTCGGCCTGGTCGCGGTGTGGCAGGCCAGCGACCTGATCTCCGAGTTCCGCGCCGGGGCGAAGGAGAAGGTCGTCGAGGCCGCCTCGCCGGAGCTCGACCTCTCGCCCACCGACCCGATCGAGCCCGCGCTGACGACCGGCGCGGCGGGCAAGGCCAAGGTCATCCTCGCCGTCGGCTCGGACCGGCGCGCGGGCGAGAGCGGCAAGGGCCGCTCGGACACGATGCTCCTCGTCCGCATCGACGCGGCGCGCGGTGCGGTGTCGATGCTCTCGCTCCCCCGCGACCTGCGCGTCGCGATCCCCGGCCACGGCGTCGCCAAGCTCAACGCGGCGTACTCGTACGGCGGCATGAAGCTCCTCATCGCGACGGTGCGGGAGGAGCTGGGCGTGAAGGTCGACCACTTCGTGCAGGTCGACTTCGGCGGCTTCCGCGAGGTGATCCAGCGGCTCGGCGGCGTGTACCTGCCGGTCGACGGGCGCTACCTGCACGTCAACGACGGGACCGCGGCGAACAACTACGCCGACATCGACGTGCACCCCGGCTACCAGAAGCTGTCGAGCACGCAGGCGCTGCAGTTCGTGCGCTTCCGCCACGGCGACAGCGACTTCCACCGCGCCGCCCGCCAGCAGCTCTTCCTGCGCGAGGTCGGCCGCCAGCTCCAGGCGCGGACGAGCGACGTCACGGCGCTCCCCTCGCTCGTCGAGTCGATCGCCAAGGCCACGACCTCCGACCTCGACTCGCTGGGCGAGACGCTGAAGCTCGCCGAGGCGCTGCGCTCCACCCCGCCGGACCGCATCAACCGCGTCGTGCTGAGCGGGAGCGGCCAGATGATCGGCGGCGCGTCGTACGTCGTCGCGACGCGCGGGCAGAAGCGCGCGGCGCTGCGGCAGTGGGCCGGGGTCGGCGCGCGCGTCAAGGCGCAGCAGCGGCAGGCGAAGGCCGCGCGCAAGAGCGCGCGGCGGTCGTCGTCGTCCAAGGCACCAGCCGGCGTGCGGCTCGTGCCGGACGGCGGCGCGGGCGCGCGGCTGGCGCGGTCGCTGCGCGGCGTCGAGGCGTGCGCCCCGAGCGCGCTCCCCGCCGGCTACCGCTGGGGCCCGACCGAGCCGGCCCGCTCGTACGAGCTCAACGGCAAGCCCGCCGGTGCGATGTGGGCGACCGCCGGCAGCGGCCGCTCGCTCCTCTTCATGTTCACCGAGTGGCAGACGCCGCCGGTCCTCGCCAGGCCCTCCGACACGATCCGCCTCCAGGGCCACGACGTCGACCTCTACTACGAGTCCGGCCGCCTGCGCATGGCCGCCTGGCGCTCCGGCACCACCCGCGCGTGGGTGACGAACACACTCCGCAACGAGCTCTCCGACCGCGCGCTCATCGCGGTCGCGCGCGACTGCCTGCGGGCCGGCTAGCGCCACGCGCCGCCGCCGGCCCACAGGCGCCGCCACCTCAGCGCACGCGCGCCCGTCCGGGCAGGAACGTGTCGCCGGCGTCGACCCGCACCTCCGAGCCGCCGCCGGAGGCGAGCACCGCGCGGCCGCGCGCGTCGGTCCGCGCGCGGCGCGCGCCGAGCCGCACGACCGCGCCCGCCACCGGCCGCCGGTCGCCCGCGATGGCCGCGGTGACGCGCACCGCGACGCGCCCACCGACCTGCCGCGCGCGCACGGTGACCGCCGTCCGCTTGGGCAGGTCGTCCGGGCACGCGCCGAGCGCCGGCAGCGGCGCGGACGTCCGGCCGTCGTAGGTCGCCTTCAGGTTCCCCGTCTTGACCGGCAGGCCGCCTTCCTCCGCCGGGCCGGCGATCGTCACGTCGCCGGTCAGGGCGCCCGTGTGCGCGCCGCGAACGCGGGCGTCGGCGTGGATCGTCCAGACGCCCGCGCGGGTGCGGGCAACGCTCACCGTGCCGTCGACGAACGTCCTGCCGTCCTCGCTGTAGCCCGCGTACGTCTGCGACCAGCTGCCCGCCGCGAGCGAGCCCTGGTAGACGAGCGTCACGCTCCCTCCGCGCTTGCCGGGCAGCGTCACGGTCTGGTTCGAGTCGGTCGTCCCGCTGTACGTCGTCGGCGTCTTCGCCCACGCCCCGACCTTCGTGGCGTGCACCTCCGCCCGGCGGCCCGCCGCGCGGCGGATGCGGGCGACGAGCACGCGGTTGGGCACGAGCCCCTTCTGGCCGACGTGCTCGCTCGCGCTGGCCGGCGGCGCCTGCGTCCGCCGCTCCTGGAGCAGCACGCTCGTGCTGTCCGGGCTCCAGAACGCCTCGCCGGACAGGTTGTTGCCAGGCACGAGGCCGCCGCCGTAGACGTTGAGCGGCTGCCCGACGAGCGCGCCGCCGTCGTCGCCGCTCCCGGGCAGCAGCCACGGCGCGAGGTCGCACTGGAAGCCCGGCCAGGTCGAGACGTAGTACGGCAGGACGGCCGCGGCCATCGGCATCGCGGTGAAGCCGCGCAGCTGCGGGATCATCCCCAGCGCCTCGACGCGCCGGCGCGTGCGCCACGAGTAGAGGACCTCGTGCGCGCCGTCGGGCGACATGCCGCCGTCCTCATCCCAGTCGGGGCCGTTGGTCACGCGCGTGGTGCGACCGGTGGCGAGGTCGATCTTCAGCACGTCGACGTTGAACGAGCGCTGCGCGACCGCGAGGATCGCCCGGCCGCCGTCGGTGAACGACTTGAGCTCGTACAGCTGGTTCGCGTTCTCCCACCGCTGCGGGTCGCGGTCGCCAGGTCCTGTCGGGCCCGCGGGGTTGACCACGCGCTGGTCGGTCGCGACGTACTTCCCGTCCCGCCGCTCCAGCCGCGCGACGACCATGATCATCCCGTCGAGGCGGATCTCCGACCACCCGAGGTGCCGGCCGTCGGGCGCCAGGTGCCACGTGCGGCGCTGGACGATGTACTTCGTCCCCTTGTCCTGCGACATGTCGACCGGCAGGTACGTGTGGCGGCGGCAGTCGCCGATGCTCGGGGCGCACTCCAGCACCCACGCGTCCGCGTCCGGCCCGCTGTCGACGCCCTGCGAGCCGCCCAGCTCGTGGGTGAGCAGGAGCCGCTCGCCGTCGGGGAACGCGTACGTGAAGCCGCCGCGGATCTGCGGCCGATCGTCGAACCCGCACGTGATGCAGCGTGCCTTCCCGCCCTTCGCGGGCACGGTCCACGTCGTGCCGTCGAGCTGGTTCTGGAAGACGATCGCCCGCCCGTCGGCGGTGTACGTCGGCAGCCAGGGCTGCACGCCGGGCGGCGTGGCGATCCGCTGGTGGTCGATCGCGTAGAACGGCGTCGCAGCGCTCGCGCCGGCGGCGTGCGCCGTGCAGGCGGCCGCGGCGAGCGCCGCGACGGCCAGGACCTTCTTGACCCTCATCCATCTCTCCGTAGGCTGGGACAGCAACCACCCTTAGTCTTACTCGTGAGTAAAGCTAGTGTCAACGACCGGCCCGCGCGCCGGCGCCCGCAGCACAGCGACGAGAAGCTGCTCGACGCCGCCACGGCGGTCTTCTCGCGCCACGGCTACGCGGCGACGACGGTCGACGCCGTCGCCGAGGCGTGCGGGGCCACGAAGCCGACGCTGTACGCCCGGTTCGGCTCCAAGGCCGACCTGTACCGCGCCGCGGTGACACGCGAGCGGGACGAGTTCCTCGAGCAGCTGTTCTCCGCGTACGTCGCGGCCGAGCGAGAGCCGGTCAGCGTGCTCGTCGAGCGCGCCGTGCACGCGTGGTTCGACTACGCCGACCGGCGGCCGGACGCCTACCGGCTGCTGCTGTCAGGCGGCGGTGAGAACGAGCCCGCGGCCGACCTGCTCGCCGCGATGCACGAGGAGGTCACCGCACGCGTGACCGGCCTGATCGAGGGGGCGCTGGCGCGGCTCGACCAGCGGGAGCACGCGACCGCGGCGCTCGTCGCGGCGATGATCGTCGGCGCGTGCGTCGACGGCGCGCGCCGGCTGCAGGACGACCCCACGCTGAGCGCCGCGCGGGCGGCCCGCGTCGGCACCGCCTTCGTGGTCGGCGCCGTGTGGGGCCTGAACCGCGAGCTGCTCGACGTCTAGTGCTGGCGCGCCCGCCGCTGGCGGTTGCGCTCTTCCTGCTTGTCGACGACGCGCTCGATGAGCTGCAGGATCTGCGTCGGGCCCGAGGCCTTGGCCTGGCCGTACATGAACGCCTCGCGCCAGTCGGCGACCTTGGCGTCCTTGGCCATCTCGTTGAAGAACGCGCGCTGCATGTGGACGGTGACCTTGGCGTCGGCGGCGACGTCCTTGGTGACCTTGACGTCGGGCAGCTCGACCCGGAACTGCTGCTCGTCGCCGCGCGCGCGGAGCTCGAGCTTGACGACGAGCTTCATCGGCTTGAGGGCAGGCACCTCGTCGAGGAAGCGGCGGACCGCGCTCTCGATCAGCGGCTTGGCGTCGGTGCTCGACATGCCGCGCACCCTATCGCGGCGACCACGAGCAGCATGACGGCGTTGTGGGCGTACTTCGCGCCCGCGGCCGGCTGCTCCCCCACCACCGGGAAGTACGTGAACGCGAGCAGCCCGCGGCTGACCAGCGCGCCCGTGGCGAGCGCCGCGGCGGCGCGGAGGTCCCACCCGCGGCGGCGCACCGCCACCACCGTGACCACGACGAGGGCGAGGGCAAGGGCCGTGCCGGCCCACGTCGCGGGGAGCAGCGCGTGGGCGGTCGCGGCGGCGAACCCCGCCGCCGCGGCCGCTGCGACGGACGGCGGACGCGGCAGCCCGACGGGCTGACGACGGCGCGGGAGCCGCAGCGCGACGACGACCGACGAGACGACCACCACGCCCGCCGCCGCGAGTTGCGCCGGCGTCGCGCCGTCCCCCTCGGGCGCGGACAGGATCGCCGCGGCGACCAGGAGCCAGAGCACTGCGGCCGTCACGGTCCCCCGCCGCGCGAGCCAGGGCTCCCGCGCCCGCGCCGGGAAGAGCGCCTCGACCATCGCGATCGGCGCGCAGAAGCTGAACACGACGTGGCCGACGAGGAACGACTGCGTCGCGTGGGCGCTGAGCCCCACCGGCGCGATCCACGTCGGCTCGACCAGCTCGTCCCAGCCGCGCACGCCGCCGTACTCGCGCGCGAACAGCGACTGGTCCACGAGCCCCGCCTGCACGAGCCCGGCGGCCCCCGCGAGCAGGACGATCGCGCCCCACCCCAGCCCGCGCCGCCGCGCGAGGTCCCGGATCAGCAGCGCCGGGCACCCGTAGAGCAGCGCGAAGAAGCCGACCGCGAAGGCCAGCTCGCCGGGCCGCCCGGTCGAGTCCCCGTACCCCGCGAGCAGCTCCGCCCCGACGGCGGACAGCACGGCGAGCACGACGATGGCGGCGCGACGCTCCATGCCGCGGATCGTCCCGCCGCGGCCCCTCCGCCCACATCGGCCGGAGGGCTAGACGCGCCCCCGCCCGAAGGCGGGGGCGGCGCCGACGCAAGACCTAGATCTTGTAGCGCTGGAGGAGCTTCTTGCCGATCACCATGCGCTGGATCTCGGACGTGCCCTCGCCGATGAGCAGGAGCGGCGCGTCGCGGTAGATGCGCTCGATCTCGTACTCCTTCGAGTAGCCGTAGCCGCCGTGGATCCGCAGGGACTCCTCCGCGCAGAAGCGGCCCGTCTCGGACGCGAACAGCTTGGCCTGGCCCGCCTCGATGTCGGAGCGCACGCCGGCGTCCTTCATCCGCGCGGCCTTGAGCACGAGCATGCGCGCGGCCTCGATCTGCGTCGCCATGTCGGCGAGCTTGAACTGGATCGCCTGGTGGTCGGCGATCTGGACGCCGAACGTCTTACGCTCCTGCGCGTAGCGGATGCCGAGCTCGAAGGCGCGCTGCGCGAGGCCGACGCCGCGGGCGGCGACGTTGACGCGGCCCAGCTCGAGCGCGTCCATCATCTGCGCGAAGCCCTTGTTGAGGCCCGCCTCCTCACCGCCGAGGATCGAGTCGGCCGGCGTCTTGTAGCCGTCGAAGACGAGCTCGGTGGACTCGACGCCCTTGTAGCCCATCTTCTTGAGCTGCGGCGGGACGATGAGGCCGGCGTACTGGCCGGTGTTCTCGCTGACGCCCGGCTCCTTCTCGCAGATGAAGCACGTCATGCCCTTGTGGCGCTTCTCGGCGTTCGGGTCGGTCTTGACGAGCGTGAAGACGAGCGTCGAACGGAGGCCGTTCGTGACCCACATCTTCTGGCCGTTGATCTCGTAGTTGCCGTCGTCGAGCTTCTTGGCGGCCGTCTTGATCGCCTGCACGTCGGAGCCCAGCTCCGGCTCGGACAGCGAGAACGCGGCGCGCACCTCGCCGGTCGCCATCTTCGGCAGGTACTTCTGCTTCTGCTCCTCGGTCCCGAACTTCAGGAGGAGGTAGGTGCCGATGAAGTGCGTGTTGATGACGCCGGAGATCGAGATCCAGCCGCGGGAGAGCTCCTCGACGACCATCGCGTAGGTCGTCAGGTCGAGCCCGAGACCGCCGTACTCCTCCGGGATCGTGATGCCGAACAGCCCCAGCTCCTTGAGCTGCTCCACGATGGGCTCGGGGAACGAGTCCTCGTGGTCGTACTTCTCGGCGTTCGGGATGATCTGCTCGTCCGTGAACTGGCGGACCATCTCGGTGATCGCCTGCTGCTCATCGGTCTTCTCGTAGAAAGCGCTGGTTGCGACGGCCATTACGGGTCAGTCTCCAAGCTCGGGTTCAGCCCTTGGAAGATACCCCGCGCGGTCCGCGCGGCGCGCCGTGATGACGCGCCGCGCGGGGCCGTTCGGCTAGCGGCCGAGGGTCAGGCTGCGGACCTGCGTCACCGCGGCGGCGCCGGCCGGGGTGAGCGTCGTCCTCAGCGTCACTGGCGCCCGGCGCCCGCGGCGGGCGGCGCGCTTGCCCGGCTTGGTGAGCTTCAGCGTCGCGGTCTGCTTCCCCGCGCGGGTGACCGTGCGCGTGAGGCGGGCGATGCGGGTGGTGCCGCGCCGCAGCTCCCACACGACCTTCCCGGCCGCCGGGATGTCCTGCGTGAACCGCAGGCCGTCGCGCAGCACGACCGCGCGCTTAGTGGAGCGGAAGGCCAGCTGGCCGAGCTTCAGCCGCGCAGCCTTCTTCCCGCCCTGCGCGCCGGCGCCCGACGCGGCCTTCGTGGGGGCCGCCGCCGCGGGCGGAGGCGCGACCACGCGCAGCGTCGCGCTGGCGGTCCGCTTCCCGCCGTCGGCGAGCGGGATCGTCAGCGCCACCTCGTGGTCGCCGAGCGGCGCGCCCTGCGGCACGGTGACGAGCGCGCGCAGCGGGGCGGTGCCGGACGCGCCGAACTGCACCGGGCTCGCGTCGGGCGCGGCGGTGGCGCCCGGGAGCGCGGTCGCGGCAGTGACCGGCAGCGGCCCCGACGGCGACGCGCCGCGGTACTCGGCGACGAACGGCACCGACGCGGTCTGGCCGGCATGCGCCTCGACCGGGGCGGCCGAGGCCGCCGCGAGCGTCACGTCGCGCAGCGGCGCCTCGCCCTCGGGCACGACGCCGGCGAGCGGCGTGCTCGTGTACAGGTGCCCGGGCAGGACCGGCGCGTCCGCGTCGAGCGAGCTGAGGTCACGCCCGCGCAGGACGATCTCGTACGGCATGGCCGCCGAGCCCTCGGGCATCGTGAAGCGCGCGGCGACGTCGGCGACGTTGGACGTGCTGTCCGGCAGCGCGTCGGACGCGAACCCCACCCACTTGCGGCCGGCGGGCGGCGGGAACGACGCGGTCAGGTAGTCGGTGTACGGCTGGTGCAGGTGCAGCGGCTGCTCGACGGCGCCGCTCGTGTGCGCGTCGACCGGGGTCGCCGCGCTCGGGACCTGATAGCCCGCGAGGAGCTGGAAGCCGAGCGTGATCAGCTTGTTGGGCGTCGCCGTGGGGTCGCCGGGCGCCGGGTCGCAGACGGTCCCCCACGGGTTCGCGCCGCCGTTGTCGGTGTTGTTGCCCTGGCAGATCGTCGCCGTGACCGTCACCGGCCCGCCGACGTCCGGCTGGCTCGTGTCGACCGACTGGATCACCGGGTAGCAGCCGGCGGCGGCGAGCGCCGCGGCGGCCAGCACGCCTGGGAGGAGGAGACGGCGGAGGGTTCGCATGGCCCGACCCTCCGCGGCCCCGGTTACCGTCGGGCTACCGCCGCAAGGTCAGGTTCTTCGTCGCGGTGATCGCGCCCCGTCCGGTCGGGGTGAACGTCGTGCGCAGCGCGACCGGCGCGCGGCGGCCGCGGCTGGCGATGCGGCGCCCCGCCCGGGTGAGCCGCATCGTCACGCGCTGGCTCCCCGCGCGCGTGATCGTGCGCGTGAGCCGGGCGAGGCGGCGGCCGGCCTGCGCGGCGCGTGCGGAGGACCCGCGCGTGCGCAGCTCCCAGACGACCGTGCCGGGCCCCGGGAACGTCTGCTCGAACCGCAGGCCGTCGCGCAGCACCGTCGAGCGTCGCGTGGAGCGGAACGCGACGACGCTGAGGAGGCTGCGGATCTGGCGGGCCGTCAGCTGCGGCGTCGCCGAGGGCTGCACGGTGGTCGCCGGCGGTGGCGGATCGGCGAGGACCCGCACCTGACCGGTCGCCGTGCGCGTCCCGCCGTCGGCCAGCGGGAGCGTGAGCGTGACGTTGTGGAGCCCGACCGGCGCGCCCGGCGGGATCGCGACGTTGGCACGCAGCGGCGCCGTCCCGGTGCTCGCGAACTGCAGCGGGCTCACGTCCGGCGCCGCCGTCGCGCCCGGAAGGGTCGTCGACGCGGCCAGCGGGAGGAGCCCCGACCCGCTCGTGCCGCGGTAGTCGGCCACGAACGGCACCGCGACCGTCTGCCCGCGCCGCGCGTCGATCGGGGCGACGGAGGCGGGCGCGAGGGTGATGTCGCGGACCGGGATCGTCCCGCTCAGCGACGTGCCCGCGATGGCGGGGACCTCGATCGCCACCAACGGGTTCGGCAGCGGCATGTTCGCCTCGTCGTCGGTGGCCACCGGACGGCCGGCGACGAGCGACGTGAACGGGAACGTCTGGCCCCCGAAACCCGGCGGGGGGTCGAGCCGCGCCGTGAGCTTGGCCGTGTTGGTCGTCCCGTTCAGCAGCCGCCCGGTCTTGAACGCGATCCACTTGCGGCCGACGACCGGCGGGACCTGCGCAGTGAACCGGTCCGAGCCCTCCTGCGTGAACTGGAGCGGGCCGCTGAGGCCGCCGGTCAGCGCCGCGTCACGCGGCGTCGTGCCCTCCGGCACCTGGAGGCCGAGGATGAGCTGCACGTCCTGGGTCTTGAGCACCGACGGCGTCGAGCTCGTGTCGCCCGCCGCCGGGTCGCACTCGAGCGAGATCGGGTTGCCCATCCCGGAGAAGTCGTCCTGCTGGCAGAGCTGGACCTCGATGACGACCGGTCCCCCCACCTCCTGGCTCACCGTCACGGACTGCACGAGGCACCCCGTGCCGAAGATGGCCAGGGCCGCCAGGGCCACGAGCACGAGCGGACGGGACAGACGCTTGGACCTCATGGGCCATCGCTACTCCGCGCACGTCCGCGTGGCAACGACGCGTTCCGGTGCATCGGCCGCCCTGGTTCGACGCAGAACCGCCCGGCCGTATCCTCGCGCCCGTGAACTTCGCGCGGGAGATCGTGGAAGCGGCCGATGCGAGCCGTCTCGCGCTCGTCGAGCTCTCCCGTGCCGGCGACCGGCGCGAGTGGACGTTCGGCGAGGTCGCCAGGACGGCACGGACGGTCGCGGCGCACATCGCCGAGCGCGGCGTCCGCCGCGGCGACGTCGTCATGACGCTCGTCGGCAACCGGCCCGAGTGGGTCCTCACGATGGTCGCGTGCTTCCGCCAGGGGTTCGTCGTGCTGCCGTGCACCGAGCAGCTGCGCGCGAAGGACCTGCGGCTCCGCATCGCGGCGACCGAGCCGAGGCTCGTCGTGTGCGACGAGCGCAACGCGGCCGTGCTCGAGGAGGCCGGCTGGGACGGCCCGACGATCTGGGCCCCGTGGGGCGCCTGGCCCGAGCGCACGCCGCCGCCCGCGCCCGACCTGCAGCCCGAGGACCCGTGCCTGATCACGTTCACCAGCGGCACGTCGGGCGAGCCGAAGCCGATCCTCCACGGCCAGCGCTACCTCACCGGCCAGCGCGTCCAGGCCAAGCACTGGCTCGACGCGCGCCCCGGCGACCTGGTCTGGTGCACCGCCGCGTCCGGCTGGTCCAAGTCGGCCCGCAACGTCTTCATCGCCCCGTGGATCCGCGGCGCCGCGGCGCTCCTGCACGACGCGCGGTTCGACCCCTCCGAGCGGCTGCAGGTGCTCGAGGACGAGAGCGTCAACGTGCTCTGCATGGCCCCGACCGAGTACCGCGTCATCGCCAAGCGCACGACGATCCAGCCGTTCCCCGCCCTGCGCGGCCTGGTCGCCGCCGGGGAGGCGCTCAACCCCGAGGTGCTGCACGCCTGGCACGCGGCGACCGGCCTGCGCATCCGCGACGGCTACGGCCAGACGGAGACCGGCCAGCTCACCGGGACGCCGCTGGACGAGGAGGTCCGCCCCGGCTCGATGGGCAAGCCGCTGCCCGGCATCGCGCTGACCGTCGAGGACGGTGAGCTCGTCGCCGACCCGCGCACGGTCCCCACGTTCTTCCTCGGCGCGCCGCGCGACGAGCCGTGGCGCACCGGCGACCGCGTGCGCCAGGACCAGGACGGCTTCCTGTACTTCGAAGGTCGCACCGACGACGTGATCATCAGCGCCGGGTACCGCATCGGCCCGTTCGAGGTCGAGTCCGCGCTGGTCGCCCACCCGGCGGTCGCCGAGGCCGCCGTCGTCGCGGCGCCGGACGACGAGCGTGGCGCGGTCGTGCGCGCCGTGGTGGTGCTGCGTGACGGCTACGCGCCCGGACCGGACCTCGCGCGCGAGCTGCAGGACCACGTCAAGGACGAGACGGCCCCGTACAAGTACCCGCGCATCGTCGACTTCGTGGCCGACCTCCCGAAGACGACGAGTGGGAAGATCCGGCGCGCGCTCTTGCGCGAGCACCCGCCGGCCGCATAGGGTCGCTCGCATGGATGGAGCCACGGCGCTGGGGACGGTCTTCGAGCCGGTCCACCCGCCCACGACGTTCGAGGAGACGGTGGAGCGCCTCGGTACCGCGATTCGCCTCGGGCTGCTCGAGCCCGGCGAGCGGCTCCCGCCGGAGCGCGAGCTGGCCGAGCAGCTCGGCATCTCGCGCTCGACGCTCCGCCAGGCGCTGACGACCCTCGTGCAATCAGGACACCTCGTCTCCTTCCGCGGGCGGACGGGCGGCACGTTCGTCGCCGAGGCCCCGCCGCTGTCGGGCGGCGACGGCCGGCTGCGGCCGGACTGGCGCGACGTCCTCGACCACCGCGTCGTCGTCGAGTGCGGCGCGGCGCTGCTCGCCGCCGAGCGGGTGGACGGCGTCGCGCTCGACCGGATGGAGCGGCTGGCCGACCAGATGGACGCCGCCGACGACTTCGACGCCTACCGGCGCGCGGACGTGCGCTGGCACATCGCGCTGGCCGAGGCGACCGGCACGCCGCGGCTGATCGCGGCGATGACCGAGGTGCAGGGTGAGATGACCGAGCTGCTCGCGCTCATCGCGCACCCCACCGACGTCCTGCGCAGCGCCAACGCCGAGCACCGCGAGATCACGCACCTGCTCCGCGGTCAGGAGGGCGTCGCCGCGGTCGGCGTGCTGCGCGCGCACCTGGAGCAGACCGAGCGGCTCCTGGCCGGGCTGCTCGAGCAGCGGTTCGCCGCCGCCTGAGCCGCCGGCGCACTCCGCCGCCGCCTCAACATAAGCCGCCCGGAGCCGACCACGCGGGCATGAGCCCCGCGCCGGCACGCCCCCTCTCCGCCGACGCCCTGGGCCGCCGGGCGCTGCCGTTCCTGGCGATCTTCGCGCTGGCCTTCGCCGCGCTCGCGCTGCCGGGCACCACGATCGACCCCGCCTGGCTCGCGGGCGCCGCGGGTCTCGCCGCCGGCCTCGTCGCCGCGGGCGCGCTCGTCCCGTGGCCGCGGCTGCCCGCCTGGAGCGAGGCGCTCGTCCCGCTCGGCTTCCTCGCCGTCGTCTTCCTCCTGCGCGAGGCCACCGGCGGCGCCCACTCCGGCTACTCGCAGATCGCGGTGCTGCCCGTCGTGTGGCTGGCGATGTACGGGACGCGCCGGCAGGCGCTCGCCGCCGCCGGGGGCCTCACGCTCGTCTTCCTCCTCCCGATCCTCACGCTCGGCTACCCCACCGACGAGCTGCGCCGCGTGCTGCTGTGGGCGTCGCTGGCGCCGATGGTCGCGCTCTCGATCAACGGCCTCGTCGTCCGCCTGCGCTCGGCCGAGCGCCGCCACGCAGCGACGCTCGCCGAGGTCGGCGAGGTCCTCTTCGAGGTCGACCTCGAAGGCCGCTGGACCGCGCTCAGCCCCGCCTACGAGCAGTTCACCGGCTACCCCGCCGAGCACGCGCTCGGCCACGCCTGGCACGAGCTGACACACCGCGACGACATCGCGCCCACGTTCGCGGCGTTCGCCGAGCTGGCGCACGGCCGCGTCGAGATCGTCACCCGCGACAACCGCGTGCACGTCGCGGACGGCACCGAGCGGTGGGTCGCCTTCACGGCGCGCGCGCAGCGCGACGCGCGCGGGCGGGTCGCCGGGTTCGCCGGCACGATGCGCGACGTCACCGACCGCAAGCGGCTCGAGCAGGAGCTGGAGGCCGACCGGGCGTTCTCGCGCGCGGTGCTCCACCAGCTCGGCGACCGCGTCGTCGTCGCCGACGCCGAGGGCCGGCTCCAGGTCTTCCACGGCAACCCCTTCACGAGCAACGAACGGGCAAGCGGCCTGCACCCCGAGCGCTGGTCGGAGGCGTTCGACCTGCGCTCGCGCACCACCGGTGAGCGGCTCCGGCACGAGGAGATCCCGCTCGCGCGGGCGCTCGACGGCGACACCGTCCCGGACACCGAGATCATGGTCGGCAACCGCCACGTGCTCGTCGGCGCCTCGCCCATCGTCGGCGAGCAGGGCGAGCGGCTCGGCGCGGTGGCGAGCATGCTCGACATCACGACGCTGCGGGCGACCGAGCAGCGCGCGGCCGAGCACGCGGCGGACCTGGAGACCGTCGGCCGCGTCGCGCACGAGCTCGCGGCCGAGCACGACCTCGACGCGGTCCGCGCGACGATCTGCGCCGCGGCCGCCGAGGCGACCGGCGCGTCGCTCGCCGTCCTCTTCGAGCCCGACCCGGAGCGCACCGAGCTGCGCGCCACCGGCACCGCGGGCATGGGCGACGGCGTCCGGCCGCGTCTGCCGATGACCGGCGCGCTGAGCGGCACCGCCACCTCCTTCCTGCTCGGCGAAACGCTGTTCGAGGGCGAGCTGGCGACCGCCCAGGGCGTCGACCACGCGCTCATCGACGACCTCGGGCTGCGCGCCGCGATCTGGCACCCGGTCCTCCACGACGGCCGCCCGGTCGGCGTGCTCGCCGTCGGCTGGGACGCCCCGCGGGCGCAGCTGGACGACCGCACCCGCCGCCTGATCGACCTGCTCGCCAGCGAGGCGGCGCTCGCCATCGACCGCACCCGGCTGATCGCCCAGCTCGAGGCGACCGCCGGCACCGACGCGCTGACCGGCATCGCGAACCGGCGCACGTGGGACGAGCGGCTCCCCGAGGAGCTCGCGCGCGCCCGCCGGACGGGCGACCCGCTCTGCGTCGCGGTCGTGGACCTCGACCGCTTCAAGCGCTTCAACGACGCCCACGGCCACCCCGCCGGCGACGCGCTCCTGCGCGACGCGGCCGCCGCCTGGAAGGCCGAGCTGCGCGCGAGCGACGTGCTCGCCCGGTACGGCGGCGAGGAGTTCGCCGTGCTGCTGCCCGCCTGCGGCGTCCCGGCCGCGCTCGACGTCCTGGAGCGGCTGCGACGGGTCGTCCCGCACGGGCAGACGGCGTCGGTCGGCGTCGCGCTGTGGGACGGCCAGGAGCGCGCCGACGGGCTCGTGGCGCGCGCCGACGCGGCGCTCTACCAGGCCAAGCGCGACGGCCGCGACCGGATCGTCCAGGCCCCGCCCGGCGCGGTCGTTTCGATGCGCACTTGATTTCGGACGGCCGCGCAGGTTAGACCTCCCCCAAACGAGGGGAGAGGGTGCGCCGTGGCTGACCAGGCAGTGCAGGACGACTACCTCGAGAAGCGGCGGCTGCGCAGCGGCGCGGCCGGATGGGTGCTCCTCGCCGGGCTCGGCGTGGCGTACGTGATCTCCGGGGACTTCTCCGGCTGGAACGTCGGGCTGGCGGAGGGCGGCTGGGGCGGCCTGCTGATCGCCACGATCCTCATGGCGACGATGTACACCTGCATGGTGTTCGCGCTCGCCGAGCTGTCCTCGGCGATCCCGACCGCCGGTGGGGGCTACGGCTTCGCGCGTCGGGCGATGGGCCCGTGGGGCGGGTTCCTCACGGGGACGGCGATCCTCATCGAGTACGCGATCGCGCCTGCCGCGATCGTCGTGTTCATCGGCGCGTACGTCGAGTCGCTCGACCTCCTCGGCATCACCGCCGGATGGCCGCTCTACCTCGCGTTCTACGCCGTGTTCATCGGCATCCACCTGTACGGCGTCGGCGAGGCGCTGAAGGTCATCTTCGCGATCACGGTGCTCGCGGTGATCGCGCTGCTCGTCTTCGTCGTCGGGATGATCCCGCACTTCGACGGGTCGAAGCTGACCGACATCCCGGCCGACCCGGACGCGTCGGGTTCCTCGGACTTCCTGCCGTTCGGCTACGCGGGCGTGCTGTCGGCGTTCGTCTACGGCATCTGGTTCTTCCTCGCCATCGAGGGCGTCCCGCTCGCGGCCGAGGAGACGCGCGACCCCAAGCGCGACCTCCCGAAGGGCCTGATCGCGGGCATGCTGATCCTGCTCGTGTTCGCGGCGCTGATGCTGGTGCTCGTGCCGGGCACCGGCGGCTCGAACGCGATGCAGGCGTCGGGCAACCCGCTGCCCGAGGCGGCGGACGCGGTCGGCAGCACCAGCGTGGCGGACTTCGTCAACTACGTCGGCCTGGCCGGGCTCATCGCGAGCTTCTTCTCGATCATCTACGGCTACTCCCGGCAGCTGTTCGCGCTGTCGCGCGCGGGCTACCTCCCCCGCTCCCTGTCGGTCACGTCCGGCCGCCGCGTGCCGGCGCTGGCGCTGCTGCTGCCGGGCGCGATCGGGTTCCTGCTCGCCGCGATCACCGAGGACGGCGCGCGGATGATCCAGATCGCGGTGTTCGGCGCGACCGTCTCGTACGTGCTGATGCTGCTCTCCCACATCCTGCTGCGGCAACGTGAGCCAGGGTTGGAGCGCGGCTACCGGACCCCAGGCGGCGTCGCCACGTCCGGCGTCGGCCTCGTGCTGGCGTGCGCGGCGGTCGTCGCGGTCTTCACCGTCGACGTCGAGGCGGCGCTGATCACGCTCGGCGTCTACGCGGTCGGCATCCTCTACTTCGCGCTCTACTCGCGCCACCGGCTGGTGGCCAAGGCGCCGGAGGAGGAGTTCGACGCGATCGAGAAGGCGGAGCGGGAGCTCGCGGGCGCATGACGATCGACGAGCTGCGCCACGCCGTCGACCGCGGGGCGATCGACACGGTCGTCGTCGCGCTGGCGGACATGCAGGGCCGCGTGATGGGCAAGCGCCTCACCGCCGAGCACTTCCTCTCCGAGGTGCTCGAGCACGGCGCCGAGGCGTGCAACTACCTGCTCGCGGTCGACGTCGACATGAACACGGTCGAGGGCTACGCGATGTCGTCCTGGGAGGGCGGCTACGGCGACTTCGTGCTCAAGCCCGACCTGGACACGCTGCGGCCGGTGCCGTGGATCGAGGGCACCGCGCTCGTCATGGCCGACGTCCAGTGGGAGGACGGCAGGCCCGTCGCGGCCTCCCCGCGGCAGATCCTGCGGCGGCAGCTCGCGCGCCTGGAGGAGCGCGGGTGGAGCGCGTTCGCCGGCACCGAGCTCGAGTTCATCGTCTTCAAGGACACCTACGAGGAGGCCTGGCACAAGGGGTTCAAGGGGCTGGAGCCGGCGAACCTCTACAACGTCGACTACTCGCTGCTGGGCACCTCGCGGGTCGAGCCGCTGATCCGCCGCATCCGCAACGCGATGGGCGGCGCGGGGATGCGCGTGGAGGACTCCAAGGGCGAGTGCAACCTCGGCCAGCACGAGATCAACTTCCACTTCGGCCCGGCGCTGAAGACCGCCGACGAGCACGTCATCTACAAGAACGGAGCCAAGGAGATCGCCGCGCAGGAGGGCATGTCGATCACCTACATGGCGAAGTTCGACGAGCGCGAGGGGTCGTCGTGCCACATCCACTTCTCGCTGCAGACGCCTGACGGGGAGTCCGTGTTCGCGGAGGACGAGAAGATCTTCCACGCGTTCCTCGCCGGGCAGCTCGCGTGCCTGCGGGAGCTGACGCTCCTCTTCGCGCCGAACATCAACTCGTACAAGCGCTACGCGAACGCCTCGTTCGCGCCCACGACGGTCGCGTGGGGCAAGGACAACCGCACGTGCGCGCTGCGGGTCGTCGGGCACGGCAAGTCGCTGCGCTTCGAGAACCGGATCCCCGGCGCCGACGTCAACCCGTACCTGGCGCTGAGCGCGCTGATCGCGGCGGGGCTGCACGGCGTCGACCAGCGGCTCGAGCTCGAGCCGGCGTTCGAGGGCAACGCGTACAACGACGACTCCCACGCCCGCGTGCCCGGGACGCTGCAGGAGGCGCGCGACCTGTTCGCGGCCTCCGAGGTGGCGAAGGCGGCGCTGGGCGAGGAGGTCGTCGCCCACTACGTCAACATGGCGGACGTGGAGCTGAACGCCTTTCACGCTGCCGTCACCGACTGGGAGCGGTACCGAGGGTTCGAGCGGCTGTGAGCACGCTCGACGTCCTGGAGCCCGCCACCGGTGGCGTGCTCGAGACCATCCCGCGCGCGACGGTCGAGGACCTCGACGCGGCCGTCGCCCGCGCGAAGGCCGTGTTCCCCGGGTGGCGCGCCGTGTCCCCAACCGACCGCTCCCGCCTCCTCGCCCGGCTGGCGACACGCGTCGAGGAGGCACACGAGGAGCTGTCCGTCCTCGAGGCCCGCAACGCCGGGAAGCCGATCGGGTCGGCGCGCGGCGAGATCGCGATGGTCGCCGACACGCTGCGCTACTACGCGGGGGCGCCGGAGCGGCTGCTCGGGGACACGATCCCCGTGACGGGCGGGCAGGTGCTGACCGTGCGCGAGCCGCTCGGGGTCGTCGGGCTCATCACGCCGTGGAACTTCCCGCTGGCGATCGCGACCTGGAAGATGGGGCCCGCGCTGGCGGCGGGGAACTGCGTGGTGCTCAAGCCGGCCGAGCTGACGCCGCTGACCGCGCTGCGCTTCGCGGAGCTGGCGCTGGAGGCCGGGCTCCCCGAGGGCGTCGTCAACGTCGTGCCCGGCTCGGGCGCGGACGTCGGCGCGCGGCTGGTGGAGCACCCGGACGTCGCGAAGATCGCGTTCACCGGCTCGACCGCGGTGGGGCGCTCGATCGCGCGCGGCGCGGCGGAGACGATCAAGCGCGTGACGCTGGAGCTCGGCGGCAAGTCGGCGAACATCGTCTTCGCGGACGCCGACGTGGAGCGGGCCGCGGCGGCGGCGCCGTGGGCGGTGTTCGACAACGCGGGCCAGGACTGCTGCGCGCGGTCGCGGATCCTGGTCGAGCGGGCGGTCGTCGACGACTTCCTCGCCGCGCTGCAGCCGCACGTCGAGGGCATCCGCGTCGGCGACCCGCTCTCCCCCGACACGCAGATGGGGCCGCTCATCAGCGCGGCGCAGCGGGAGAAGGTCGCGTCGTACGTGCCGGCGGGCGGGAGCGGCTCGGTCGCGATCCGCGGGCGCGCGCCGGACGGCGACGGGTTCTGGTTCCCCCCGACCGTCCTGACGGACGTCCCGTGGGACGCGCCGGCGGTGCGCGAGGAGATCTTCGGGCCGGTCGCGGTGGTGGTGCCGTTCGACGGCGAGGAGGAGGCGCTCCGACTGGCCAACGACACGATCTACGGCCTGAGCGGGAGCGTGTGGACGCGCGACGGGGCGAAGGCGCTGCGGGTCGCGCGCGGGCTCGAGAGCGGCAACCTCTCGATCAACTCGAACAGCTCGGTGCGGGTGACGACCCCGTTCGGCGGGTTCAAGCAGAGCGGCGTCGGCCGCGAGCTCGGGCCGCACGCGACGGACGCCTACACCGAGGTCAAGACGATCTTCATCTCGACGGAGGACTGAGTGGCGGGACGACTCGAAGGCAGGGTGTGCGTGATCACCGGGACGGCGAGCGGCATCGGCCGCGAGACCGCCGCCGTGTTCGCGGACGAGGGCGCGATCGTCGTCGGCGTGGACCTCGACGAGTCCGAGGGGGTCGCGCTCTCGATCCGCGCGGACGTCACCGACGAGGACGCGGTGCGGGCGCTGTACGAGCGCGTCGCGGGCGAGTACGGGCGGATCGACGTGCTGTTCAACAACGCGGGCATCTCGCCGCCGGACGACGTGTCGGTGCTCGACACGGACGTCGAGGCGTGGCAGCGCGTGCAGGACGTGAACCTCAAGTCCGTGTTCCTCTGCTGCAAGCACGGCATCCCCCACCTGCTGAACAGCGGCGGCGGCAGCGTCATCAACACCGCGTCGTTCGTCGCGCGGCTGGGCGCGGCGACGTCGCAGATCTCCTACACGGCCTCCAAGGGCGGCGTGCTCGCCCTGTCGCGCGAGCTCGGCGTGCAGTTCGCCCGCAACGGCGTGCGCGTGAACGCGCTCTGCCCCGGCCCGGTCGACACCCCGCTCCTGCGCGAGCTGTACGCCAACGACCCCGAGGCCGCCGCCCGCCGCATGGTCCACGTCCCGATGGGCCGCTTCGCGCGCGCCCGCGAGATCGCCAACGCGGTGCTCTTCCTCGCGTCGGACGACTCCTCGTTCATCACCGCCACCGACTTCCTCGTCGACGGCGGCATCGCGGGCGCCTACGTGACGCCGCTCTAGCCCTGGTCGACGGCGCGGAGGGCGTCGAGCCGGGCCTGCAGCGCGGCGATCTGGGCCTGCAGCAGGCCGGCCTCCTGCACCGGCGACCCGGCCATGGAGGTCAGGTAGAAGCGCGCCGCCTCGACGCGGTTGCGCGCGCCGATCTTCTTGTAGGCGCTGGTGCAGTGGGACTTCACCGTGTTCTCGGCGATCCCGAGCTGCGCCGCGATCACGGCGGTCGGCTTGCCCTCGGCGACGAGCGCGAGGACCTCCCGCTCACGCGGGGTCAACGCCGCGATGCCGGCCGGGGCCGGCGGCGGGCCGCTGGGGCTGCTCATCGTGGTCGTCCCTCGCAGGTCACGGGTGCGGCCCGGCCAGCCGGCCGGGCCGCACCCTGGTGGTCAGAGGCGAAGGGCGCTAGCCCGTCACGCCCCCGGCGCGCACCTGCTGGCCGAGGACCTGGACGGCGGCCGCGTCGGTCGCCGCCCGGGCCTTCGCGCCGCGCGCGTTCGGCGACGTGGCGGTCGCCACGTTCACCTTGCGCCCGCCCGTGCCCTTCAGCGCCCGGGCCGTGATGGTGAACGCCTTGCTCTTCTTGGCGCCGAGCGTCGGGATCGTCCAGCAGTACTTGCCGCCGGACGGCTTCGCCCGCGGGCTGGACGAGACGTAGACCAGCCCGGAGGGCAGGTCGTCGCACACCTTCACCGCCGTGACGGCGAAGGCGCTCTGGTTGGTCACCTTGATCCGGTAGGACAGCTTGCCCCCGGCGGCCACCGTCTTCGTGCTGGCGACCTTCGTGACGGCCAGGCGACCCTGGACCTTGACGGTGTTGCCGTCGATGTTGTTGTCGGTCTTCGGGTCCGGCACGTCACCGGTCACGCTCGCGGTGTTCTTCAGCGAGCCGGCCGCCATCGGACGGGCCACGACCGTGATCGTCGCCGTGGCGCCCGGGGCGAGCGTCCCGAGGTCGCACGTGATCGGCGCGGTCTTGCCACACGTGCCGGCGGTCGTCTTGACCGAGCTCACCTTGAGCGGGAGGCTCGGCGTGTCGATCACCTGCGTCCCGGTCGCGGCGCCCGGCCCGTGGTTCGTCACCCGCAGCGTGTAGGTGATCGTGCCCGAACCCGTCAGCGACTTCGTGTTGGAGGTCTTGCGGATCTCCAGGTCGGCCGGCGGGGCCGGCGGGTCCTGCTTGCCGGTGACCTTCTCGTCGTCGTCGTTGTTCTTCGGGTCCGGATCGTCGGTGATGGAGCCGACGTGGGCGCCGTTGGTCAGCTCACCGGCCTGGTCGGCGCGCGCCGACACGAGGACCTGCGCCGTGCCGCCGGCCGGGACGGTCCCCATGTCGCACGTGACCTTCGCGGCGGCGACCTGGCAGGTGCCCTGCTCGGTCTGGGCGGAGACCAGCGTCAGGCCCGGGCCGGCGTTGTCCGTGATGACGACCTTCCGGGCGTCGCTGGGACCGTCGTTCTTGACGACGAGCGTGTAGAACAGCTGGCTCCCGACGCTCACGGTCTTGACGGCCGGGGTCTTGGTGAGCGAGAGGTCGGCCTGCGGGCCCGGCGGGACCTGCTCCTCGTCCTCGTTGTTGCTCGTGTCGGGGTCCTTCGTGTCGCTCGTGACCGTGGCGGTGTTGGTGACCCGGTCGTCCACCGAGCTGGCCACCTTGGTGACGACCTCGAACGTCATGGGCTGGTTGGCCGCGAGGGTCGCAGCGGTGCACGTCACCGTGCCCGACGCGAACGTGCAGCCGTTCGACGCCGAGACGAACGTCAGGCCCTTGGGCAGCGGATCGCTGACCTTCAGGTTGCGCGCGTCGCTCGGGCCGTCGTTGGTGACGATCAGCTGGTACGTCAGGTTGCGGCCCGGCACGAGCTTGTCGCTCGTCGCGTGCTTGACGATCCGCAGATCGGCGCGCGGGTCGACCGGGTCGGTGTGGCCGTCGGTGTTGTTGCCCGTGTTGGGGTCGGGCGTGTCGCTGCGGGTCGTCGCCGTGTTGGTGAGCGTCGGGTCGGTGACGTTGCTGTTGACGCGTGCGGTGATCGTGTACGTCCGCGACGCGCCCGGGGCGAGATCACCGGCGTTGCAGGTGACCGTGCCGGCCGACGCCGTGCAGCCGGCGTCGGCCGAGACGAACGTCATGCCGGCCGGCAGCGGGTCGCTGGCCGTGGCGTTGATCGCGGTGCTCGGGCCGTTGTTGGTGACCGTGATGCGGTACGTCGCGTTGGTGCCCGGCACCAGCGGCGGTGTGGACGCCAGGCTCTTGTCGATCGCCAGGTCGGCCTCCGCCTTGTTGGTGACCGTGCACGTGTAGTACGTCGCGTCTGCGATGTTCAGCGTCCACCGGCCCGCGCTGCCGCCCGTCGTGACGGGGTTGCCCGCGCCGTCGACGCAGGCGATCGACTTGGCGTACTCGCTCAGCGGGGTCGGCGAGCCGCCGGCCATCGCGTCGGTGATCGTGTACGTGTCGCCCTGCGAGACGGGCCAGTTCGTCGTCGAGGCGGTCGTCTCGCTCCCCGACGTCGTGGCGGTGTCGAGCACACGCCCGCCGGCCTCGGCGAGCCCGACCGTGAACTGGTCGGCCGGCCGCACGCGGCCGTCGACGGCCTTCTTGACGGTCACGGTCGGGATGACTGCGTCAGCGCACCGCGCGCCGTCGTTCGAGCCGGCCGGAGTCGCGGTCGACAGCGTGATGCCCTGCAGGGTCCGGGGATCGATGCGGTAGATGATCCCCGAGGAGTTGTCGCTGCCGTAGAGGTAGCCGTTCGCGTCGGTGTACGTCGCGCCGACGCCGACCGTGCCGGTGATACCGGCGACGCCCGTCGGCGTGAGGTCGACCTGCGCGCCGGTGCTCGGGTCGACCCGGACGAGATGCAGCCGCCCTGAGGCGTCGGTGAACAGCCGGTACAGGTAGCCGTCGATCCAGGAGAAGTCGGCGCCGCCGCCCGCGAAGGTGCCGGGCTGCGGGCTCGCCTTCTGGCTGACGATCTGGCCGTACGTGGGCGACCCCGGCGCGTAGTCGATCTCCACCAGCGTGTTGGCGGGCGCCCCGATCAGCGTCCAGTAGTGCCCCTGGTCGTCGAAGTCGCCGATCGCCGAGCCCGTGTACCCGGGCGGCGTGGGGACCGGGGTCAGGCTGAAGTCGTCCTCGATGCGGACGACCGTGCCGTTCGTGAAGTCGTAGCCGTAGAAGTAGTTGTCGAGCGTGTTGTAGCCGACGCCGTTGAGGACGGACGTCGGCCGGCCGACCGTCGTGTACTCGCCCGTCGCGAGGTCGATCTGCTGGACGTAGCTCGGGACCGCGTTGCTGGGCGCCTGGAACAGGTAGCCGTACGCGTCGCACTGCCAGGGCGCCGCCGACGCCGCCGGCGCCGCGATCGCCATGATCCCGGCGACGAGCGCGCCGAGCACCCCGGCGCGCAGGCACGTTCGCCTGCGACGGGGGGTTGACCTACGAGGTGATGACATGTGTCCCTCCGGGAGGACCGCAGGGGTCATCGGCCGCCAGAGAACGCGCCGCGCGGCCGTGCGGCGCGGCGGGTCTGCGGGCGGCGCATCCCCCTGCCTGGGATGGCCGCGCCGGCGCCGGTCGGGCGCCGTCACGCGTTGATGAGAACGTCCGCGTCCAGCGGACAGGTCGTCCTACGTCGGTCCGACCTTCTGGGTATTGGCCTGTGGCGGGCGCAACCGTAGATCCCCGGACGGCTCACCGGAAGGTGGGAGACGCGTTCTCATCCTGGTGAACTTCGCGTCGCCCACCGCGCCCCGCTCCACGCCCGCGGGCGGCGTGTCCCGGCGGTCGCCGGCAGATCCGGTGGAGGTTCTGCACGGCTTCCGGGCGGATACGCGCCAGGGAAGACGAACATCGACCGGATGAGACACCGGCCGACCGATACGGTCCCGCGTTTCGTTCCCGGACGGAGCGGACCGGTGCACGCGCCCGCGTCGCCAGGAAGCCCTCGACCCCAACCGGGCGAACGTCCCGGTGAAGGCGAGCGGAGCACCACGTCGAACGGAGGCGCGTGGACGACCGCGCCCAGCGACTCCAGCGCCGCCTCGACCCGCCGCTGTTCGTGGCGGCGATGCTCACGATCCCGGTCATCGCGATCCAGGCCGGCGACGCCGGCGCGACGCTGGACCTCGCCGCGACGATCCTCAACTGGGCGATCTGGCTGACGTTCGTCGTCGCCGCCGCGCTCGTGCTGCGCGTCACCCCGGACCGCCGGCGGTGGCTGCGCGACCACCCGCTCGACGTCGCGATCATCCTCCTGACGCCGCCGGTGCTCCCGGCGAGCTTGCAGGCGGCACGGGTGTTCCGCCTCCTCCCGCTCCTCAGGCTCGTGAGCGCGGTGCTGCGCGCGCGGCGGATGCTGTCGACGGAGGGGATCCGCGACGCGGCGGTGCTCGCGCTGATGACGGTGCTCGGCGGCGGCGCGGTCTACGCGGCGGTGGAGACCGGCTCCGACGGCGAGCAGCTGAGCACGTGGGACGGCGTCTGGTGGGCCGTCACGACGGTCACCACCGTCGGCTACGGCGACTCCTACCCGACCACCACCGCCGGGCGCGTCATCGCGATCGCCGTGATGGCGGTCGGGATCGGGTTCGTCGCGATCCTCACGGCGGCCGCTGCGGAGCGCTTCACGCGCGCGCAGCGCGAGGACGACGAGGACGACCTCGCGCTGCTCCACGCGAAGCTCGACGAGATCATGCGCCGCCTCGACGCGCTCGACGAGCGGCGATAGCCCGCCCTCCCGCGGCGCGGGAGGGCGGGTGCACGCGACTAGGCCGCGACCTTCTCGCGCTGGTCGTCGCGGGCGCCGGCGGTGGGGCCGTCGACGTTCTCGACGAGGTGGCCCTCGAGCGAGACGTTCGGCATGACGCGGTCGAGCCAAGCGGGGAGCCACCAGGCGCGGTCACCGAGCAGGGTCACGACGGCGGGTGCGATCACCAGGCGGACGATGAGCACGTCGATCAGGACCGCGAGGCCGAGGCCGAGGCCCATCATCTTCGCCGTCACCTCGTCGGTCGTGACGAACGCGAGGAACACCGAGGCCATGATCAGGCCGGCGAAGAGGATCACCTTGCCGATCCGCGAGACGCCGTGGATGACGCTCTCCCGCGGCCCGTCGCCCTCGTTGTACGCCTCGTGGATCCGCGAGAGCAGGAAGACGTTGTAGTCCATGCTCAGGCCGAAGAGGATCGCGAAGATCATCACCGGGATGAACGACACGATCGGGACGCCGGTGTCGGCGCCGATCAGGCTCGCGCCGATGCCCTCCTGGAAGACCGCGACGACGACGCCGTAGGCGGCAAGCACGGACAGCAGGTTGAACACCGCGGAGACCAGCGGGATGAGCAGCGACCGGAACGCGGCCATCAGCAGCAGCACCGACAGGCCGATCACGACGCCGATGAACAGCGGCAGGCGGCTGGAGACCTTCGCCGAGAAGTCCTCGAACCCGGCGGTGTTGCCGCCGACGTAGACCTTGAGCGGGGTCCCGGCCGTGGCCGCGGGGATCGTGTCGTCGCGCAGCGTCTCGAGCAGGTCGCTCGTCTTGGAGTCCTGCGGCGCGGTCGTCGGGATCGCGGTGATCGTCGCCATCTCGCCGTCCTGGCTGACCATCGCCGGCGTCACCGCGGCGACGCCCGGCAGCTCCGCGACCGCCTGCTCGAGCTTGGTGAGCTGGGCCTTGGTCTGCCCGTCGCCGCGCGGGATGTCGACGGCGAGCAGGAACGGGCCGTTGGAGCCCGCGCCGAAGCCCTCGCTGAGCTTGTCGTAGGCGACGCGCTGCGTCTTCTCCTCCGGCTGGTTGCCGTCGTCGGGCTGGCCGAGCCGCATCTGCGTGACCGGGATCGCGAAGACGAGCAGCACGGCGACGCCCGCGGCGATCGACGCCCAGGGACGGGCCGTCACGAACGCGCCCCAGCGGCTGAACGCCGGCGACGGCTGGACGTGCTCGGGCTTCTTCGGGCGCAGCCGCTTGGCGAACGCGCCGATCATGATCGGGAGGATCGTGATGGCCGAGACGACGACCGCCGCGATGCCGATGGCCGCGCCGATGCCCATCTTGCCGATCATCGGGATGCCGATGACCAGCAGGCCGGCGATCGCGACCATGACGATGAGCCCGGCCGCGACGACCGACGCGCCGGCGGTGGCGGCGGCCTTGGCGGACGCGTCGCGCACGGAGTCGCCGGCGGCGACCTGCTCGCGGTAGCGGCCGATGATCAGCAGCGCGTAGTCGATGCCCGCGCCGAGGCCGAGCATCACCGCGATCGTCGTCGCGAACTCCGGCAGGCCGAGCGGCTTGGCCAGCGCGGCGAGCAGGATCTGGCCGATGATGACGCCGAGCAGCGCGCCGAACAGCGTGGCGGCCATCGCGGCCGCGGAGCGGAACAGCAGCGTGAGCAGGACGATCGCGATCGCGACGCCGATCAGCTCGCCGACCGGCGCCTCCTGCTCGGCGGCGAGGTCGACGACGATGCCGCGCATCGAGACGTCGACGCCGCCGGCCTCGGCGCTGCGGGCGGCGCGCTCCAGCGCCTCGCCGTCCTCCTTCTCGATGTCGGTGGCCTCGACGTCGTAGCGGACCGAGACGTTGGCGATGCGGCCGTCCTGCGACAGGGCGCCGCCCGCCGCGTACGGGTCGGAGACCGCCTCGACGTGCTCGAGGCCCTTGATCTCGCCGAGCGCCTTCTCGACCGCCGCCTTGCGCTCACCGTCGCGCAGCGTGCCGTCCTCGACGCTGAAGACGACCGTCGCGTCCGCGCCGGCGAACGCCGGGCTGTGCGCCTTGAAGAGGTCGAGCGCCTTCTGCGTCTCGGTGCCGGGGATCGCGAAGTCGTCGGCGGCCTTGCCGCCCGCGCCGGCGGCCGCGCCGAGCAGCACGATCACGGCGAGCGCGGCGACGAGGCTGCGCTTCCAGTGGTGGGTGATCGCCCGCGCGATGCGGGCGAGGAGTGCGGACATGAGGGCTCCGGAGGGGTCGCGGAAAGAAGGAGGGAGGCGCAATCCTACAACGGACTGCATCTTTTCCTTCGCTGTGGTTATGCGATTGGACGTATGTCTGCCGCTCGTCGCAACCGGTGCTAGTGTCGGCGCCGATGAGCATCGAAGAGCTCGGGCTGCGCGAGCGCAAGAAGGCGAGGACGCGCAGCGCGATCGTCCGGGCGACGCTCGAGCTGACGATCGAGCGGGGCTTCGCCGCCGCGACGATCCAGCACATCGCCGAGCGCGCGGAGGTCGCTCCGCGCACCGTCTCGCTCTACTTCCCCCACAAGGAGGACATCGTCTTCGCGGGCGGTGACGCCGCGATCGACCGGCTCGTGGCGCGGCTCTCCACCGGCGACGGTGGCCTCGTGGAGCGCCTGCGCGGATGGCTCACCGACGAGGCCGAGCACCTGGGCGACGACGACCTCGACGTCCTGCGCGCGCAGGCCGTGGCGGCCGACGAGCACCTGCGCACGCGCGAGCGGGTGCTGCTGGAGGAGGCGGAGGCCAAGATCGCCGCGGCGGTCGCCGACGAGCTGGGCGAGGCGCCGGGCGGCGTCGGGCCGCGCGTCTTCGCGGCCGCGACGCTCGCGGTCCTGCTCAGCGTGCGCGACAACTTCGCCGCCGGCGTCTGCGAGGGCGACCCGGGCGCCGAGCTGGACCGCGGGCTCGCGTTCTTGAACAGCGGCCTGACCGCGCTCCGCGCGCCGGCTGCGGCCGGGCTCAGCGCTCCGGCTCGACGCCCAGCGCGTTGAGGGTGCCCGCGAGCATCGCGTAGTGGCCGGCGAGGAGGCAGAGCTCGATCCGCTGCTCCTCGCTGAAGTGGCCGCAGAGCGTCCGCCAGCACGCGTCCGAGAGCGCGTGGTCGTCGACCAGCTCGTCGGTCGCGGTGAGGAGCGCGCGGTCGCGGTCGCTCCACTCCCCCGCTGCCGGCCCCGCCCCGACGCGCGCGACCTCGTCCGGCGTGAGACCCGCGCGCTGGCCGATCGCCGCGTGCTGGTGCCACTCGTAGTCGCTGCCGCACAGCACGGCGACGCGCAGGATGACGAGCTCGGCCTCGCGGCGCGGGAGCTTGCCCGCCGGCATCAGCCGCCCCGCGAACCGCAGCCAGGGGCGGAAGATGCGGCGGTGGCGCGCGAGCGTCGTGAAGACGTGCGGCGCCTGCCCACCGCCGGCGACGCGGGCGAGCGCGCCGCAGATCGCGGCGTTCACCGGCCCGATCTCGGCGCGCGTGCCCGGCGGGACGCGCGCGCCGTACGGGCGGCGCGCCTCACCGGGGTACGGGACGTCGGCGGTGTCCTTGCGCAGGTCCCGCAGCTGCGCGAGGCGGCTCACCGCGCGGCGTGCTCGGGCGTCGAGAACCGCGCCGGCGGCTCGGTGGGCTGCTCGGTCGTCAGCGGCGCGTGCTCCTCGCGCGCGATCGCGAGCGCCTCGTCGATCCCCCGCCGCATGAGCAGGTCCGCCCCGCGCTGGACCGCCATCCGCACCGGCAGCACCGGCCCGACCCACCGCGGCGAGTACACGCGGCGCGCCCGCCGCGCGAACCCGCGCTCGATCGCGTCGATGCCCGGCTCCAGCGGCGCGACGCGCGTGATCGGCCCACCCAGCTCGTTCATCTTCGTCGCCGCGCGCGTGCCGAACCCGCGCCGCGTCATGTCCGTGTCGAGCTCGCCGAAGTACGCCACGCCGACCCGCGCGCCGCTGCCGCGCAGCTCGATCCGCAGCGTGTTCCCCAGCGCCTCGACGCCGGCCTTCGACGCGCTGTACGCGCCGAGCAGCGGCGCATGCACGGCCGCCGCCAGCGACGCGACGAGCAGCGCGTAGCCGCCGGGGTGCGCCACGTGCGGCCCGGCGGCGCGCACGGTGTTGTAGACGCCGGTGAGGTTGACCGCGATCGTGCGGTCGAAGATCTCGGTGTCGCCGCCGATCAGCGGCAGCTGCGCCGCGACGCCGGCATTGGCCATGAAGGCGTCGAGCCCGCCGAGCGCGCCGACCGCCTGCGCGACCGCCCCGTCGACCGACGCGCGGTCGGTCACGTCGCACTCCGCCCACGGCGCGTCGCCGCACTCGGCCGCGACCTGCGCCAGCAGCTCCGGCTCCAGCCCGACCAGCGCGACCCGCGCGCCGCGTGCGTGCAGCCGCTTGGCCGTCGCCGCGCCGATGCCGCGCGCGGCTCCCGTGATGAGCACCCGTCGCCCCTGCAGTGACCCGGTCGCCATGACCGACCTCCTCGCGTCGTCCTCCTCCGGCAGAGGACGTTCTACCGGAAGGAGGACGCGCCGGGCGATGGTGTGACGGAATCGGATGGGACGCGCTCGCGCTGATCGCCGCCGACCTGCGCCGCGCCGCCGATGGGGCCGCGAACCTCGCCGCGCGCCTGGCGGCGCTACGTCGTGACCGTCTGCACGGGGTAGCCGGCCGCGCCGATCGCCCCGAGCAGCTGCGTGGCGTGGTCGCGCCCGCGGGTCTCCAGCACGAGCTGCACCGCGGTCTCGCGCACCGACAGGTCGACGCCTTCGCGCACGTGCTGGAGCTCGATGAGGTTCGCGCCCGCGTCGCCTATCACCGTCAGCAGCCGCGCGAGCGAGCCCGGCCGGTCGCTCACCCGCGTCAGCACGACGACGCGGCGCCCCGCCTCCGTCTCGTGCCGGCGCGCGACCTGGTGGAGCAGGCCCGCGTCGATGTTCCCGCCGCTCAGCACCGCGACCGTCGTCCCCGACGGCGCCGCCGCGGTCTGCCCGCCGAGCAGCGCCGCGACCCCCACGGCGCCCGCGCCCTCGACGACGAGCTTGGCCTTCTCCATCAGCAGCACGATCGCCTCGGCGGTCTCCTCCTCGGACACCACGACGACGTCGTCGAGCCACTCGCGCAGGAGCGCCAGCGTCAGCCCGCCCGGTCGCTTGACCGCGATGCCGTCGGCGATCGTCGGCCGGTGCTCGACCTCGACCGCGACGCCCGTCCGCAGCGACTCCACGTAGGGCGCGAACGCCTCGACCTGCACGCCGACGACCTCCACGTCCGGCCGCCGCGACTTGACCGCGATCGCCACGCCCGCCGCCAGCCCGCCGCCGCCCACCGGCACCACGACCTTCGCGAGGTCCGGCACGTCGTCGAGCAGCTCCAGGCCCAGCGTCCCCTGCCCCGCGACGACGTGCGGGTCGTCGAACGGGTGGACGAACGAGAGCCCGTGCTCGTCGGCGTGCATCCGCGCGGAGAGCAGGCACTCGTCGACGCTCGCCCCGCCCACGACGACCCGCGCGCCGAGCGCCTCGGCGCCCTCGACCTTGTTCAGCGGCGCGCCCTCGGGCATGAAGACCGTGCACGGCGCGCCCAGCGCCCGCGCCGCATGGGCCAGCGCCATCGCGTGGTTGCCCGCCGAGGCCGCGACGACCCCGCGCGCGCACGCGTCGCCGAGCGCGTGGACCTTGTTCGCCGCGCCCCGCACCTTGAACGACCCGGTGCGCTGGAGGATCTCCGCCTTCAGCGCGACCTCGCCCCCGCCGAGCCGCCCGGTCAGCGTCGCGGACGGCAGCACGGGCGTCGGCCGGGCGACGCCGGCGATCGCCTCGCGCGCGGCGAGGACATCGTCCAGGGTGACCGTCAGAGCGCGACCACCGCGTCGATCTCGACCTTCGCGTCCTTGGGCAGCGCGGCGACGCCGAAGGCCACGCGCGCGGGCGGGTCGGACGGGAAGAACTTCGTGTAGGCCTCGTTCACCTCGCCCCACTCGCCCATGTCCTTCAGGTACACGGTCAGGCGGACCGCGCGCTCCAGCGACGTGCCCGCGGCGGCGCAGACGGCGGCGAGGTTCTGCAGGCAGCGCTCGGCCTGGTCGGCGGCGGTGCCCTCGACCAGCTCGTTCGTGGCAGGGTCGAGCGGGATCTGGCCCGAGCAGAACAGCAGGTCGCCCGTCTTGACCCCGTGGCTGTACGGACCGACCGCGTTCGGGGCATCCGGGGCGGTGACGACTTCGCGCGAGGTGGGCATTGGCCTGAGGCTAGTACCGATTGCGGCCGGGTACGGTGGACGTCGCATGCGCCCGTCACGACTCCTCGCAGCGGCATTCGCGGCCGCCGCGCTCCTCGCCTCCCCCACCGCCGCGGAGGCGATCACGTGGGGGCCGTGCACCGACGCCGGCTTCGGCGCCTTCCAGTGCGGCACCTCGATCCAGCCGCTCGACCACGCCAACCCCGCCGCGGGCCAGCTCAACCTCTTCGTGCGGCGGCTGCAGGCGCCCACGAACCCGACGGGCACCGCGATGGTCGCGCTGGCGGGCGGCCCGGGCCAGGCCGCGGCGCCGATCGCGGCAGAGTTCGCGACCGCGCTCGCACCCGGGCTGAAGGACCGTGACCTGATCGTGTTCGACCAGCGCGGCACCGGCCAGTCCGGCGCGCTGTCGTGCAGCGCGCTCGACAACAGCACCTCGAGCACGAACCGCGCCGTCACCGCGTGCGCGAACGAGCTCGGCCCGCGCCGCGCGTTCTTCCGGACGGCCGACAGCGTCGAGGACCTCGAGACGCTCCGCGTCGAGGCCGGCTACGCGAAGCTCGCGCTGTTCGGCGTCTCGTACGGCACGAAGGTCGCGCTCGCCTACGCGGCCAAGTACCCGCAGAACGTCGACCGGCTCATCCTCGACTCGGTCGTCCTGCCCGACGGGCCCGACGCGCTCCAGGTGTCGAGCTTCAAGGCGGTCTCCCGCGTGCTCGCCGAGCTGTGCGCCGACCGCCGCTGCACGGGCGCGTCGCCGAACCCGGTCAACGACCTGCGCACGCTCGTGCGCCGCGGCCGCGCGATCCGCGGCCCGTACATCGACGGGCGCGGGCGCCGCCGCACGGGCGTGCTGGAGCCCTCGACGATCTACTCCATCCTCACGGCCGGCGACCTCAACCCGGCCTGGCGCGCGCTGACCCCGGGCGCCCTGCGCGCCGCCGTCCGCGGCGACAACCGCCCGCTGATCCGCCTCGCCGCCGCCTCGCTCATCACGGCGACCGGCTCGCAGTCGCAGTCGATCGAGGACGCGAGCAGCCCCGCGCTCTTCCTCGCCACCACGTGCGAGGACGTCGCCTTCCCGTGGACGCGCACCGCCGACGCGACGACGCGGGCGCGCGAGGCCCGCACCGCCCTGCTCGCCCAGCCGGCCGGGACGTTCTCGCCCTTCGGGCCGAGCGCGGTGGTGGAGAGCGGCGTGCTCGGCCTCTGCGCCGCGTGGCCGAACGCCGCCCCGGCGCCGACCCCGACCGGCGCGCTGCCCGCCGTCCCGACGCTGATCCTCAACGGCAGCGCCGACCTGCGGACGCCCGCCGAGGACGCCGCGCGGGCGCAGGCGATGATCCCCGGCGCGACGCTCGTCACGGTCCCGCACGTCGGCCACTCGGTCGTGGGCGTCGACTCCAGCGGCTGCGCGGGCGCGGCCATCGCGGGCTTCTTCAACGGCCAGGGCGTGACGCCGTGCCCGGCCGCCCAGCCGCTCATCCCGCCGCTGCCGCGCCCCGCCACGAGCCTGGGCCAGCTGCCGACCACCGGCGACTACAAGGGCAAGGTCGGCCGGACGCTGACGGCGGTGATCCGCACACGCGCGGACGCGGCGGCGCGCGCGGTCGGCGCGCAGCTCGACGGCCAGTCCGGCCGGTTCGGGGGTCTGCGCGGCGGCACGATCACGCTCAACCGCGACACCATCACCCTCCGCGGCGTGACGTTCGTCCCCGGCGTGACGGTGAGCGGCACGTTCCAGGCCAGCGGCGACGGGCGGCTGACCGTCCGCGGCTCGCGCGCGGCGCGCGGCACGCTGACGTTCTCCAACGGCGGCCAGCAGCTGACCGGCACGCTCTCCGGCCGCCGCATTCGCCTCCGCGCTCGGGCGCGGGCGGCGTCCGCGGGGACCGACGTGGCGCAGCTGACGCAGGCCGCGGCCGACGTGCCGTTCCCGAAGCTCCTGCAGGCCTCGGGCGCGGCGTTCACCCCGCTCCGCTGACGCCCGCGGCGCGCCGCTCCAGCTCGGCGCGCTCGCGCGCGTTGCCCGTCAGCGCGATCGCGCGGGCGTAGGCGGCGCGCGCGGCCGCCTCGTCGCCTGCGCGGCGGCGCAGCTCGGCGACGGCGGCGTGGAGCGGGACGTACTGCACCAGCCGCGGGTCGGCCTCGAGCGGGGCGAGCAGCCGGAGCCCCGCCTGCGGCCCGTCGGCCTGCGCAACGGCGACCGCGCGGTTGACGGCCACGACGGGCGACGGGTCGAGCGCGGCCAGCGCGCCGTAGAGCGCGGCGATCTGCGGCCAGTCCGTCTCGGCCACCGACGGCGCGCGGGCGTGCAGCGCCGCGATGGCCGCCTGCAGCTGGTACGGCCCGGGCCGCCGGAGGCGCATCGCCCGCTCCAGCGCCGCCTCCCCCTCCTCGATCTTCGCGGCGTCCCAGCGCGTGCGGTCCTGCTCCTCCAGTGCGACGAAGGCCCCCGCGGCGTCGCGCCGCGCCGCGCGCCGCGCGTCGGTCAGCAGCAGGAGCGCGAGCAGCCCGTGCGTCTCGGCGTCGTCGGGCATCAGCGCCGCGAGCAGCCGGGCGAGCCGAAGCGCCTCGTCGCACAGCGGCGCGCGCACGAGCTCGCCGCCCTCCGACGCCGTGTGGCCCTCGGTGAAGATCACGTAGACGACGCGCAGCACGCCGGCCAGCCGGTCGGGCAGCTCGGCGCCCTCGGGGACGCGGTACGGGATGCCCGCGACCGCGATCTTCCGCTTGGCCCGCACGAGCCGCTGGCGCATCGCGGTCTCCGTGGTGAGGAACGCGCGCGCGAGGTGCGGGACCTCCAGGCCGCCGACCGCGCGGAGCGTGAGCGCGATGCGCGCCTCGGGCGCCAGCGCCGGGTGGCAGCAGGTGAAGAGCAGCCGCAGCCGGTCGTCGGGCCACGCGTCCTCGGGCACCACGTCGTCCTCCTCCAGCCGGGCCAGCCGCTCCAGCGCCGCCGCCCGTTCTCCCTCGGTCCGCTCGCGGCGCAGCCGGTCGATCGCCTTGCGCCGCGCCGCGACGGTGAGCCACGCGCCGGGCTTGGCCGGCACGCCGCGCCGCGGCCAGTCGGCGGCCGCGGCGGCGAACGCGTCCTGCACGGCGTCCTCGGCCAGGCCGAGGTCGCCGCCGACGTGGCGGGTGAGCGTGGCGAGGATCGCCGCGCGCTCGTCCCGCCACGCCCGCTCGAGCGCCGTGGGCGCTGGGGTCACGCCACCTTCGAGCGGTTGAACTCGATCAGCGGCCGGATCTCCACCGCGCCGGCGCGGAGGTTCGGCATGCGCGCCGCCCACTTGGCGGCGGCGTCGAGGTCGGGGACGTCGAGCAGGTAGTAGCCGCCGAGCATCTCGCGCGTCTCGGCGAACGGCCCGTCGGTGAGCACGGCCGCGCCGCCGTCGGGCGTCCGCACCGTCGTCGCGGCCTCGGTCGGCTGGAGCGCGGCGCCGTGCACCAGCACGCCCTCGCGCTCCATCTCGTCCTGCACCGCCCACCACGCGGCGAGGTTGGCGTCCGCCTCCGGCGTGCCCGGCTCAGGGCGCTGGTCCGGCTCGATGTAGAGCAGCAGCATGTACTTCATGGGTGGCCCTCCTCAGTTGGGCTTGGAACGATCTCTCAACCGGCCGACGGCCGGGTAGGGCCTCGATCGACACCTCGACAGGAATTGGCGCGTGAACGCTCTTCAACACGAGACCAGCCCGTACCTGCTCCAGCACAAGGACAACCCCGTCGACTGGCTCCCGTGGGGCGACGAGGCGCTGCGCCGGGCGCGGGCGGAGGACAAGCCGATCCTCGTCTCGATCGGCTACTCGGCCTGCCACTGGTGTCACGTGATGGAGCGCGAGTCGTTCGAGGACGCCGACGTCGCGGCGCTGATGAACGAGCGATTCGTGTGCGTGAAGGTCGACCGCGAGGAGCGCCCGGACGTCGACGCGCTCTACATGGAGGCCGTCCAGGCGATGACCGGGCAGGGCGGCTGGCCCTTGAACGTCTTCGTCACGCCCGACCAGGTGCCGTTCTACGGCGGCACGTACTTCCCGCCCGAGCCGCGCCAGGGCCTGCCGTCGTGGTCGCAGGTGCTCGCCGCGGTCGGCAACGCGTGGGAGAGCCAGCGCGACGAGATCGCCGAGCAGGGCACGCGGATGGCCGAGCGGCTGCGCGGCGCCGCGGTGCTGCGGCCGTCGCAGCGCCCGCTCGACCCGCGCGACCTCGACACCGCCGAGGTCGGCCTCAGCCGCCAGTTCGACCACCAGTGGGGCGGGTTCGGCGGGGCGCCGAAGTTCCCGCCCGCGTCGGTGATCGACTTCCTGCTCGGCCGCGGCGAGCAGCGGATGGCGCTGACGACGCTGCACGCGATGCGCACCGGCGGCATCAACGACCAGGTCGGCGGCGGGTTCGCGCGGTACGCGGTCGACCAGACGTGGACGGTCCCGCACTTCGAGAAGATGCTCTACGACAACGCGCTGCTCGCGCGCGCCTTCCTGCACGGCTTCCAGGTCAGCGGGGACCCACGGCTGCGCGAGACGTGCGAGGAGACGCTCGCCTTCCTCGCGCGGGAGCTGCGGGCGCCGGAGGGCGGGTTCTTCAGCGCGCTGGACGCCGACTCCGAGGGCGTCGAGGGACGCTTCTACGTGTGGACGCTGAAGGGCCTGCGCGCGGCGCTCGACCCGGCCGACTACGACGCCGCCGTCGCGTACTTCGGGGCGACCGAGCAGGGGAACTTCGAGGGCGCGAACGTCCTGGAGGCCCGCGGGCCGGCGCCGGACCCCGCCACCCGCGCGCGCATCCGGGCGCGGCTGCTGGAGGTGCGGTCGGCGCGGGTGCGGCCGGGACTCGACGACAAGCGGCTGGCCTCGTGGAACGCGCTGGCGATCGGGGCGTTCGCGGAGGCCGGCGCGGTGCTGGAGCGGCCGGAGTACCTGGCGGTCGCGCGCGAGGCCGCGGCGTTCGTGCTCGACACGATGCGCGACGATCACGGGCGGCTGCTGCGCACGTCGGACGGCACCACGGCCAAGCTCAACGCCTACCTGGAGGATCACGCGTACCTCCTCGAGGCGCTGCTGACGCTCTACGAGGCGACGTTCGAGGAGCGCTGGTTCGCCGAAGCCCGCGCGCTCGCCGACACGATCCTCGCCCGCTTCGCCGACCCCGACGCCGGCGGGTTCTTCACCACCAGCGACGATCACGAGCAGCTCGTCGCGCGCCGCAAGGACCTGGAGGACTCGCCGATCCCGTCGGCCGGCGCGAGCGCCGCCTACGGCCTCCTGCGGTTGTCTGCGTTCACGAACGAACGCAAGTACGCGCAGGCCGCGGAGGGGCAGCTGCAGCTCGTCCACGAGCTCGCGGCGCGCCACCCCCACGCGTTCGGCCATCTCCTGCAGGCGCTCGCGTTCCAGACCCGTCCGGTGCGGGAGGTGGCGCTCGTCGGCGATGCGGCCGGCGTCGCGGAGCTGGCGCGCGTCGTGCGCTCCACCTTCCGGCCCGACGTGGTGTTGGCGGCCGGAACGGGCGACGTGCCGCTCCTGCGCGACCGCACGCCGGTCGACGGGAAGGCGGCGGCCTACGTCTGCGAGCGGTTCACCTGCCAGCGGCCGGTGACCGAGCCGGCCGAGCTGGCTCCACTGCTCGGTTAAGCCGTCGCTGGACCACACCCGTAGGATCGGGCGATGCAGCGCGCGCTCACCTACTCCGCGACCCAGAAGGGCAAGTGGGTCGTCCTCGCGGTGTGGATCGCCGCGCTCGTCGTCTCGATGGCGGCCAACCTGCCGGGCAAGTTCTCGGACGCCGAGGAGAACGAGTCCCGCTCGTTCCTCCCCGCCGACGTGCAGTCGACCAAGGCGCTCGAGGTCACCGAGGCGCTCGCCGACGGCGAGACCGCGCCGACCGTGATCGTCTACCGCCGCGACGGCGGGCTGACGCAGCAGGACCGCCAGTTCATCGAGCAGCAGATCGGCGAGCTGAACCAGGCCACGCGCGCGTTCCGCAACACGACGCCGTTCGGCAACCCCGCGGGGCGGGAGCAGCCCGAGCCGTTCCAGGTGTCCGAGGACGGCACCACCGCGCTGATCGGCAACGTCGTCAAGTCCGACGGCGGCAGCGACACGGCGGTGATCCTCGACCCCGTCGACAAGTACCGGGAGATCGTCAGCGCCGACCTGCCGCAGGGGCTGGAGGCCAAGGTCACCGGCCCGTCGGGCATCTCCGCGGACGCCATCAAGGTCTTCGAGGGCATCAACGGCGTGCTGATCGGGGCCGCGTTCACGCTCGTGATCGTCCTGCTGATCATGATCTACCGGAGCCCGACGTTCTGGTTCTTCCCGATCCTCGCGGTGGTCTTCGCGGAGATCGCGGCGCGCGCCTTCGGCTACGGGCTGACCGAGGTCGGCGTGACGGTCAACGGCCAGTCGTCGTCGATCCTCTCGGTGCTCGTCATCGGCGCGGGAACCGACTACGCGCTGCTGCTCGTCGCGCGATATCGCGAGGAGCTGCGGCGCCACCAGGACAAGCACGAGGCGATGGCGCTCGCGCTGCGCAGCGCGGGCCCGGCGATCGTCGCGTCGGGCGCGACGGTGATGATCGCGCTGCTCGCGCTGACGCTGGCGAAGGTGAACGGCACCGCGGGCCTCGGCCCGACCGGCGCGATGGGCATCTTCGTCGCGCTGCTCTCGATGCTGACGTTCCTGCCGGCGCTGCTGACGATCGTCGGCCGCCGCCCGTTCTGGCCGTTCGTGCCGTACGGGCCCGAGGGCGCGGGCGCGCCCGACCACACGCCGATGCAGGTGCGCGGCCTCCAGCCGCTGGTCGAGAAGCTCGGCCCGGGCGTGCTGACGTTCGCGATCGTCGGCGGGCTGGCGGCCCTCGGCGTACTCGCGGGCAACGTCGTCGCGGGCGCGATCGTGCTCGCCGTCGTCGTCGGGCTCGTGACGCTCTTCCGCTTCCCCTACCGGGCGTGGCGGGCCGGCGGCCTGGCGCGGTTCGAGGAGCGGATGCACGCGCGTGAGCACCAGGTCGACGAGACCCACGGCCTGTGGCACCGCGTCGGCGAGTGGACGCGGGCGCACCCGCGGCGGATCGGCGGGGGCGCGGTCGTCCTCCTCGCGATCATGGCGCTCGGCCTCCTCAACTACTCCAACGGGCTGACGCAGAGCAACACGTTCCGCGACAGCGTCGAGTCGATCGAGGGCCAGGAGCTGATCGCCAAGTCGTTCCCGGCGGGCCAGTCGGCGCCGACCGACATCGTCGTCCCGGCCTCCGAGCGCGACCGCATCCCCGCCGTCGTCGAGGCCGCAAGAGGCATCGAAGGCGTCGCCGACGTGCCGGTGCGGCCGGCCGCCGAGGGCCCTGAGGGCGTCCAGCTCGCCGCGTTCCTGACCGCCGACCCGTACTCGACCGAGGCGTTCGACCTCATCGAGCCGCTGCGCGAGGCGGTGTCGGGGGCCGCGCCCGGCGCGCTGGTCGGCGGCCCGACCGCGATCGAGTTCGACCTGCGCGACGCCAACGCGCAGGACGCGCGGCTGCTGATGCCGCTCGTGCTCGCGATCGTGTTCGTGATCCTCGTCGCGCTGCTGCGCTCGATCGTGGCCCCGGTGCTGCTGATCCTCACCGTCGTCCTGTCGTACTTCGCGGCGCTCGGCGTCGGCGCGATCGTCTTCGACGTCGTGTTCGGCTTCCCGGGCAGCGACCCGTCGATCCCGCTGTTCGCGTTCATCTTCCTGGTCGCGCTGGGGGTCGACTACAACATCTTCCTCATGGCGCGCGTGCGCGAGGAGGCGCTCAAGCACGGCACGCGCGAGGGCATGCTGCGCGGCCTGAGCGTCACCGGCGGCGTGATCACGTCCGCCGGCATCGTGCTGGCCGGCACCTTCACGGTCCTCGGCGTGCTGCCGCTGACCTTCCTGACCGAGATCGGGTTCGTCGTCGCGTTCGGCGTCCTGCTGGACACCTTCGTCGTCCGCTCGATCCTCGTCCCGGCCCTGGTGTTCGACCTGGGCCCGAAGATCTGGTGGCCGTCGAAGCTCGCCCGCGAGGGCGCGCCCCCGCCCGATCCGGAGCGGGAGCGCGTAACGGCGTAGCGGGCGCTAGAGGACCGGCAGGTAGCGGTCGAGCTCCCACTGCGTGACCTGCACGCGGTAGTCCTCCCACTCCTGCCGCTTGATCTCGATGAAGCGGTTGAACATGTGCTCGCCGAGGGTGCGCAGGACGATCTCGGACTCAGCCGTGATCTCGACCGCCTCGCCGAGGGTCTCGGGGAGCTGCTCGATGCCGAGGCGGCGGCGGTCGTCAGGCGACAGGTGGTAGAGGTTCTTCTCCATCGGCTCGGGCAGCTCGTAGCCCTTCTCGATGCCCTCCAGCCCGGCCTGCAGCAGGACCGCGAACGTCAGGTACGGGTTGCACGCCGGGTCAGGGCAGCGCAGCTCCATGTGCGACGCGCGCGGGGGCACGCGGACGAGCGCTGAGCGGTTCCGCCGCGACCACGCCACGTACACCGGCGCCTCGAAGCCCGGCACGAGGCGCTTGTAGGAGTTGACCCACTGGGCGAAGATCGCGCTCAGCTCGCGCGCGTGGCGCAGCTGGCCGGCGATGAAGCCGCGCGCGACGTTGCTGAGCCCGTACGCGTCGCTCTCGTCGAGGAACGCGTCGCCCTCGCCGCGGATCAGGCCGAGGTGCGTGTGCATGCCGGAGCCGTTCTCGCCCTCGAGCGGCTTGGGCATGAACGTCGCGTGCCAGCCCTCCTTGACCGCGTACTCCTTGACCGTGATGCGGTAGGTCATCACGTCGTCGGCCATCTTCAGCGCCTCGTTGGCGGCGAGCGCGATCTCGTGCTGGCTCGGGCCGCCCTCGTGGTGCGACGTGTTCACGGGGATGCCGAGCTGCTCGAGCGCGAGGACGGTCTCGCGGCGCACGTCGGTGCCGGCGTCGAGCGTCGTCAGGTCGAAGTAGCCGCCCTCGTCGAGCGGCTGCGTCCCGTGCGCGTCGCGGAAGAGGAAGTACTCGGGCTCGACGCCGACGTTGAACTGGTCGAACCCGAGGCCGAGGAGCCGCTCGATCGCGCGGCGCAGCACGTGGCGCGGGTCGCCCTCGTACGGCGTGCCCTCGGGGGTGCGGATGTCGCAGATCATCCGCGCGACGCCCTGCTCGTCGGGCCGCCACGGCAGGACGGCGAACGTGGACGGGTCCGGCATGGCGATCATGTCCGACTCCTCGACCGGGTTGAAGCCGGTGATCGAGGAGCCGTCGAACGCGATGCCGTTGGCGAGCGCCTCGTCGAGGTGCTCGCGGCCGACGCCGAAGGACTTGAGCTGGCCGAGGATGTCCGTGAACCAGAAGCGGACGAAGCGGATGTTCCGCTCCTCGACGAGCGCCTTGACGTCGTCGGCGGTGCGCGGGCGATCGGGCGACATAGCGGCGGAGACTACGACGTGGCGGCGACGCCCCGTTTAGCCACGGGGCGAAGGATCTGGCCGCGCGTTGCGACAGTCGGTCTAGAAGCCCGCGGCGCCCGCGGTGCCCGGATCGGAGATCGCGGCGATGAGGATGAGCAGGAGCCCCATGAGGAACGCCCACATGGCGACCCGGTCGGGACGGCGCTCGAAGCGCTCGGCGGCGCCGCGCGCAGGGCGGCGGCGGCCGGAGCGGGTCGCGACGGCCGTCTCGGCCGGCGCGGTGAAGCCGTGGACGCGGTCGACCTGGCCGCGGATCTCGATCGTGCGGCGGCCGTTCTCGATGCGGTCGGCGCCCTTGGGCAGGAGCCGTGCGTCGTACTGGCCCTCGGCCCACTGCGGGACGTGCGAGAACGTCTGCTCCATCGAGCCGTCCCACAGGTCGTCGACCTGGCGCTCACGCTGCGCCTCGGCCTCACGCGCGGCCGCGCGGGCCTGCGCGTCGCCGCGGCGGGTGCGGAGGGTCTCCTCCGGCGCAGGGGCGGGAGCGATCGGGGGCGCCTCGCCGGACAGCTTCGCGAGGAACGCGGCGTCCTCGGCCTCGTGACGCGCCTGCGCGCTCTTGAGCCAGGTCTGCTGCTGGGCCTCGGCCCAGCGGGCTGCCCGCTCCTCCGGGGACTTGGGCTGCGCCCAGGGGTCCGCCGGCATCTCGAAGACCTCGTGCTCGAGCGTCGCGATCGCCGCGTCGTCGGCGCGCGCGCCGCGCTCGAAGCGCCGCTTGGGCGGCGGAGCGCCGTCCGCGCGCTCGTCGCGCGGGCGGAGATGCTGCACGTCAGCCCACCAGGGGGCAGCCGGGTCGCTCATGTCGGGGTCTTCGTCTCTTTCCTCGTGCCTACGGGGTTAGCTGACGGGCTCGCGCCGAAAGAGCAGCGCTACACCTCCCGAGGGAGACGATTCGCCCCAACAGATGGGTCCCCCGCTCCCTCCGGCTCGGACGCAAGGTGGCGTACGGGTCGGACGGACTCGGCGGTCGAACTGGCGGCAGCGTAGCAGTGGCTGAAACACCTGCAAAACGCCTTCTGCCCCAGAACCATCGGAGGATGCGGGGAGATCCTGCGTCTGCAACGGATCTTTCACGCCGTTCTCACACCTGTGCGTGACGAACCGCACGCGGAAGCTCCCGCGGGTCCACCACATGGAACGCGCCCGTCCGACGCGGCGGCGTCAGTCGGTCTCGCGCCCGGCGACGCGCGCGACGTACGCGGCCACGGCGTCGGCGTCCGCGCCGCTGACCAGCCCGGCCGGCATCTGGCCCTGGCCCCGCGCGCGGCCCTTCTCGATCGCGTCGATCACGAGCTCCTTGGGCGGACGCAGGGCGTCGAGGCTCGGGCCGACGCGCTGGACGGCGTTCGACGCGCCGAGCGTGTGGCACTGCACGCAGCTGCGGTTGAAGACCTGGCGGCCGTGCTCCTCGCGCGCGGTGAGCTTCACCGGGCCGGCCTCGTCCGAGCTGTCGGCGTCCGCGATGCCGACGACGACCGGGATCGCCGCGCCGCACAGCACGACGACGAGGCCGACGATGACGCCGAGCGCGCGCCGGCTCCCCCGCTTGCTGGAGTCGAGCACCGGCCCCTTCGACCCGCTGCGCATCGCGACGAACACGACGCCGAGGCCGACGACGAGGAAGAAGAGAACGAACACCAAGGTCCACACGGCGCGGGACGCTACAGCATCGTGGCGATGCGCACGAGACCTGCCGTCAGCGCGACCTCCCCTGCGCGAACGACATGACCGGCGGGGCGACCGCGCGGAAGTCGCCGCCGCCCGCGGCGATGCGCAGCTCCTCGTCCGGCTCCCCCTCGCCGATGGCGAGATCGAGCTCTCGCACCTCCGCCGCGAGCTTCCCCGGCGCCTCGAGCCCTTCGACCTTGCGGACGAGCACGTTGATGCTCCCGCCCGCGGACGCGAACCGCTCCAGCTTGCCCTCCGCGATCACCAGCGGCTCGGTCCGCACCGCGAGCCGGTCGCGCTCGTACACCGCGGGCGGCACGACGAGGTTGACCGTCCCGTGCTCGTCCTCCAGCAGCATGAACACGACGCCCTTCGCGGTGCCCGGCCGCTGGCGCGCGACGACGAGCCCGCCGATGCGCACCGGCTGGTCGTGCGGGAGCCGCTCCAGGTCGGCGCTCGACACGGTGCCCCGCGCGCCCAGCGCCGGCCGCAGCAGCCCCATCGGGTGGCGGTGGACGCTCACGCCGGTGGTGGCGTAGTCGGCGACCATCTCGTCCCAGTGGTCGAGCCGCCGCAGCCGCGGCGCCTTCGGCAGCGCGAGCGGCAGCGCCAGCTGCACCGTCCCGTTCTGCGCCTTGCGCCCCGGCGTCGCGGTGCCGAGCGACCACAGCGCCGCCCGCCGGTCCCCCGCCAGCGGGTCGCACGCGCCCGACCACGCGAGCGTCTCCAGCGCCGCGCGGCCCGTGCCCGCGCGCGAGGCGAGGTCCTCCAGGGAGCGGAACGGGCCGCCCTCCTCGCGTGCCTTCACGATCGCCTCGACCTCGTCCTTGCGCACCCCCAGCACGTAGCCGAGCCCGATCCGGACAGCACCAGCGCCGTCGGGATCCTCCAGCGTGCAGTTCACCGCGCTGTACCGGATGTCGGGCGGGCGGATCTCGATCCCCCGCCGCTGCGCCTCGTGGATGAGCGCGTCGGAGGGGTAGAAGCCCATCGGCTGCTCGTCGAGCAGCGCGCACAGGAACTCGAGCGGCTTGTGCACGCGCAGCCACGCCGACTGGTAGGCGAGCAGGCCGAACGCCGCGCCGTGCGCCTTGGGGAAGCCGAAGCCCGAGAAGCCGACGACCATCTCCCACACGCGCTGGGCCAGCTCGGGGGTCACGTCGGGGTGCACGCGCTGCGCGCCGGTGACGAACCGCTCGTGGTGCTCCATGATCGCCGCCTCCGAGCGCTTGCGGCTCATCGCGCGGCGCAGCCCCTCGGCGTCTCCCGGCGAGAAGCCCGCGAACGCCTGCGCGACCTCGATCACCTGGTCCTGGAAGATGATCGCGCCGAGCGTCTCCTTCAGCACCGGCTCCAGCGACGGGTGGTCGTAGGGCACCTCGTACGCCGGGTCCTCGCGGAGCTTCTGGCGCCGCGCGATGTACGGGTTCACCGCGCCGCCCTGGATCGGCCCGGGCCGCACGATCGCGACCTGGATCGTGATCTCCTCCAGCGTCTCGGGGCGGGTCCGCTTGAGCGACGCGATCTGCGCGCGGCTCTCGATCTGGAAGACGCCGGTCGTGTCGCCCTCCTGGATCGACGCGAACGTCGCGGGGTCGTCGTACGGGATGCGCGAGAGGTCGATCGTCTCCCCCGTGCGCGCGGCGATGAGGTCGACGCACCGCTCGACCGCCGACAGCATCCCGAGGCCCAGCAGGTCGATCTTGAGGAACCCCGCGTCGCCGCACGAGTCCTTGTCCCAGTGGACCATCTGGCGGCCGGTCATCGCGGCGGGCACGACCGGGCAGCAGTCGACCAGCGGCTGCGTCGCGACGATCATCCCGCCCGAGTGCTGGCTGAGGTGGCGCGGGAGGCCCTGCGCCTCGGCGGCCAGCGCGGCCAGCCACGCCCAGCGGCCACCGCCCGCCCGGCGCTCCTTGCCGAGGGCCAGGTCGATGTCCTCCGCCACCTGGCCGGACCACCCCTCCGCCCCGCGCGCGACGCGCTCGATCTCCCCCGGCGGCAGGCCGAGCGCCTTGCCCAGCTCGCGGATCGCGCCCTTGGACTTGAAGGTGGGGAACGCGGCGACGAGCGCGGACTTCTCGCGGCCGTAGCGCTCGTGGATGCGCGGGAGCAGGACCTCGCGCACGTCGCGCGGGAAGTCGAGGTCGATGTCGGGGAGGCTCTTGATCTCCTCGTTGAGGAAGCGGCCGAGGAGGAGGTCGTTGGCGATCGGGTCGACGTGGCTGAGGCCGGTCAGGTAGCAGACGACCGACGACACGGACGAGCCGCGGCCGCGGCCGGGCGGGAGGACCTGGCGGGCCGCGCTGGCGCCCCGGACCTCGCGGGCGACCTCGCGCGCGAGCTCGAGCAGCTCGTGGTGGAGGTTGAAGAAGCCCGACAGGCCGAGGCCGGCGATGAGGTGGAGCTCCTGCTCGAGCCTCGCCGTCGCCTCCGCGCGGTGGGGGTTGGTGTGCGGGTACCGCGCGTCGAACCGGGCGTGGCAGATCTCGGCGAGTTTGCGGTCGGCCTGCGCGTCCTCCGCGCCGGGGTAGCGGTAGCCGAGGTCCTGCGTGAGGTCGAACGTGAGCGTGTCGGCCAGCCGCCTGGTCTCCGCGACCGCGTCGGGGTGGTCGACGAACCGAGCGGCCATCGCCTGCGGGCTCGCGAGGACGTGGGTGTGGTTGCCGCGGCGGAGCGGCTCGGAGGCGTCGAGCGTCGTGTGCTCGCGGATCGCCACGAACGCGTCCTGGAGGAGCGCGCGCTCGCGCGTGTGCGCGTGGACATCGCCGGTGGCGACGGTGGGGACGCCGAGCCTGGCCGCCAGCTCGGCCAGCTCGCGGTTGCGGGCGCGGTCGTGACGCTGGTACGGGCGCTGGAGCTCGATCCGGAAGCCGTCGGGGCCGAACGCCGCGAGCAGGCGGCGGGCGGTGGGCTCGTCGTGGATGCCGTGGCTCGCGCAGCCGCTCAGGCAGACGAGCCCGGCCGCGTGCTCGGCGAGGTCGTCGAGCGTGACGCGCGGCGCGTCGACGATCGGCCCGCCCTCGGGGGTGCGCGTGTGCGCGTGGGCGTGCGTGAGGAGCCGGCACAGGTTGCGCCAGCCCTGCGCGTCGCGGACGAGCAGCGTGACGTGGCGGGTGCGCGGCGCCTCCGGGTCGCCGCGCAGATCCGCCGTCTTCGAGCGATGCTCGGGCCGCGTCCACGGTTCGTCGATCACGTCGACCTCCGCCCCGTGGATCGCCTTCAGCTTCAGCGCCTTCGCCGCCTGCGCGAACTCCATCGAGCCGTACACGCCGTTGTGATCGGTCAGCGCGAACGCCTCGTACCCGGCCTTCACGGCCGCCCCCGCCAGCTCGGCCGGCAGCGACGCCCCGTCGAGGAAGCTGAAGGCCGAGTGCGCGTGGAGCTCGACGAACGACATGCGAACACATGTTCGCACTCGCGCGCGACGGACAGCAGCGTCTGGGCGCCGTCCTGCACCGCCGACCCCCGCACGTTGCGGACGGCGCTCACGCGGCCATCACGCAGTCCTGCTCCCACGCGTTCAGCGGCGTGCCGGGCTTGTGCTCGATCGCGCCGAGGAGCTTCGTCGTGCGCTCGACGGACTCGTTGCCGATGGCGACCTCGCCCAGCACGGGGACCTTGGCGCCGAGCCCCCAGCCGTCCTTCTTCTCGGTGGTCGCGTACGCCTGCGCCTTGATGCGTGCGGCGGTCGGCATCGCCGCGACCATCGGCGCGATCGCGGACACGTCGCCGCCGAGCAGGCGCTGCACGTGGGGAGCGAGCTCCGGGCCGTCGAGTGCGAGCTCCGCCTCAACCTCGCCACGCGCGCCGCCCTGCAGCTCGAGGTTCGCGACCAGCCCCGGAGGCGCCCCCGTCGCGCGCTCGACGTCGAGCTCGCCGGATCCGGACGCCTCGATCCCCGCGCGGAGCACGAGCGCCTTCGGGCGGTTGTGCCGATCGAACTTCAGCTCGAGCGACCGCGGCGCGCTCGCGCCGATCCCGATGCTCGCCAGCTGCATGCTCACGTCGGCCGAGACGCTGATGTCGTGGGCGAGCGTGATGCTGCGGTCGCCGGTCGTGTGATCGAGGCGGATGCCGGCCGTCAGGCTCGCGGCGGCGTTCGCGGTGGCGGAGTCGAACTTCAGCGCGTTGAGCGCAGCCTCCGCCTCCCCACCGATGCCGACCTCGAACGACTGCTCGGTCGCCCCCGCATGGTCGCCCTTGATCATCTCGACCGCGCCCTTCGCCGCGCCGGCCAGCTTCCAGTCCTCGTCGTCGAGCTTGTCGACGAGGCGTGTCGCCGCGGCCTCGCTGTCGACCTCGAAGACCCGCTCGTAGCCGGCCGTCGCGTACCCCTCGACGTCCACCCCGCCGTCCAGGCCCCACTTCCACAGCTTCACGCCGAAGCTCAGGCCGGTCCCGCCGCCGACGCCGGTCGACTGCGTGACCGACACGCGGTACTTGCCGTTGGAGAGCTGCTCGACCAGGACGGTGCGGCCGTCCTTCGCGCGGATCACCGCGATGCTCAGCGAGCCCTCCCGCCCTTCCTCCTCGGAGGACACGACGCACGCCTCCTCCTCCCCGTTCTCGTCGCAGTCCTCGTTCGCGACGACGCAGAGGGCGACCTTGATCTTGCGGCCGACAGCGTCGGCGACGTCGACGCCCGCGATCTGGGCGCCGCCGACCGCCAGGACGAGCGAGACGAGGAGGACGACGGCGACGTACTCGGTGGTGGACATGCCCGCCGAGCCTGGAGCGCGGCGGGTGACGGATCACCACGGGTTCGTCGCGGAAGTGCGGAGGCGGTGCCTCAGGTCACGCGAGCGCGGGCGGAGGCTCCGCCACGAAGCGCTCGGACTCGCGCAGGACGAGCGCGACCGCACCGAGGACCTCCGCGCGCTCGCCCAGGACGCCCGCGTGGACCGGGGTCGCGCGGACGGCCGCGATCGCGCTCCCGGCGAGCGCCTCGCGGAGCGGCGCGAGCAGGACCTCCCCCGCGCCGGCCAGCTCGCCACCGACGACCACGCGCTCGGGCGCGAGGAGGTTGCAGGCCGCCGCGACCGCGCCACCGAGCGCCCGGCCCGCGTCAGCGATCACGCGCCGCGCCCCGTGGTCGCCGTCCGCCGCCAGCGCGAGCACGCGCGCGAGCGTCAACCCGTCGCCGTGGCGACGGCGCAGCGGCTCGAGCACCGCCTCGGCGCCCGCGAACGCCTCGACGCAGCCGCGGTTGCCGCACCGGCAGACCGGCCCGCGCGCGTCGACGACCAGGTGGCCGAGCTCCCCCGCCGTCCCGCCCGCGCCGTGGAACAGCCGCCCGCCGAGCACCAGCCCGCCGCCGACACCGGACGCGACCTTCACGTACAGCAGGTCGCGGCAGCCCCGGCCCGCGCCCCACACCGTCTCCGCGAGCGCGCCCAGGTTCGCGTCGTTCTCCACCCGCACCGGCATCCCGGCGAGCGCGTCGGCCATCAGCGCCTCGGGATGTGCACCGATCCAGCCGGGCAGGATCGCGGAGTCGCCGACCTCGCCCGTCGCCGACAGCAGTGGGCCGGGGAGCCCCATCCCGACGCCCGCGACGCGCCCCGGCTCCACGCCCGCCTCGGCCAGCAGCCCGCGCACCAGCTCCGCGGCGCGCGCGATCCCGGCGCCCGCGGCGTGGTCGACGTCGAGCGGCTCGACGACCTCGCCGAGCACCGTGTGCGCCAGGTCGGCGAGCGCGACCCGCACGTGCGAGTGGCCGAAGTCGATCCCCACCGCAACGCCCGCGCGCGCGTCGAGCGCCACCCGCGCGCCGCGAGAACCAGCGCCGGCGCCGGGCTCGGCGATCCACCCCTCGCCGCGCAGCTCGCGCACGATCACCGAGACGGTCGCGGGCGCCAGGCCGCTCGCGCGCGCCAGCTCGGCCTGCGACATCGGGCCGTCGCGCCGCAGCAGGCCGACGAGGCGCTCGCGGTTGGTCGCGCGCAGCTCGCGGGGCGAGCCAGGTCCGTCGGCGGTCATCGCGATGGCGAGGCTACCGGACGTTCGGAGGTCGAACATCCACCGCGCACTTGCACATCGAAGACGTTCGTCGTATGAATCCGCACCAGGCTCGACGTCCACCTAGGCAGGGGAGGAGAACCCATGAGCCATCGCTGTCCCCGGCGTCTGCGCGGGCCGCTTGCGGCTGCCGCGACGGCCGCCGTCACCGCCACCGCCCTGGTCGGGTGGTCGGCCGCCGCGCCTGCGCAGCAGCAGGACGCCGCACGCGCCGGCGACCGGCCCGTCTACCTCGATCCGCGGGCGCCGGTCGCCCAGCGGGTGGAGGACCTCCTCGGGCGCATGACGCTCGCGGAGAAGGCCGGGCAGATGACGCAGATCAACGTCACCAAGCTCCAGGGCGATCCGGCCAACGACTGGGATCGCGGCCCGCTGAACGAGCAGATGCTCGACTCCGTGCTGGCCGACGCGAAGGTCGGCTCGATCCTCTCCGGCGGCGGCGCGTCGCCGGCCGAGAACACGCCGCGGGCGTGGGCGGAGATGACGAACGCGATCCAGCGCTACGCGCTCGAGCACCAGCGGCTGCGCATCCCGATCATCTACGGCGTCGACGCGGTGCACGGCCACAACAACGTGCTCGGCGCGACCATGTTCCCGCACCAGATCGGGCTCGGCGCGTCGTTCGACCCCGACCTCGCCCAGCAGCTCGGCGCGCGAACCGCGCGGGCCGTGCGCGCGACCGGCATCCACTGGAACTTCGCGCCGGTGGTCGACACCGCGCGCGACCTGCGATGGGGCCGCTACTACGAGCCGTTCGGGGAGGACCCGCTCCTCACCGGCACGCTCGGCGCCGCGAACATCCGCGGCCAGCAGGGGGCGGGCCTCGCGTCGCGTGACGGCGTCGCGGCGACCGCCAAGCACTTCACCGGCTACTCGGCCCCCGACAGCGGCAAGGACCGCACCGACGCGACGATCTCCGACGAGGAGCTGCGCCGGGTCCACCTCCCGCCGTTCGCGCAGGCGATCGACGCGGGCGCGGAGACCGTGATGATCAACAGCGGCAGCGTCAACGGCGAGCCGGTCCACGCGTCGCGGCGGCTGCTCACCGACGTGCTCCGCGGCGAGCTGGGCTTCGAGGGCGTGGCCGTGTCGGACTGGGAGGACGTCGCGTTCCTCGTGACCAAGTACAAGGTCGCGGCGACGTACAAGGAGGCCGTCGCGCTGGCCGTCAACGCCGGGATGGACATGGCGATGGTGCCGCTCGACCACGTCGGGTTCACGTCCGGCGTCGTCGACAACGTCAACGACGGCACGATCCCGGCCGCGCGCGTGGACGAGGCGGTGCGGCGCATCCTGACGCTGAAGTTCAAGCTCGGCCTGTTCGAGCGGCCGTACGTCGACCCCGAGGCCGCCGCACGGGTCGTCGCGGCGCCGGCCGACCGGCGGCTCGCCCGTGAGGCGGCGCGCGAGTCGATGGTGCTGCTGGAGAACGACGGGACGCTGCCGCTCGACCGCCGCACCGGCCGCGTGCTGGTGACCGGCCCGAGCGCCGACAGCGCCGCGAACCAGCTCGGCGGCTGGTCGATCGCGTGGCAGGGCCTGAACGCCGCGCCCGCCGGTGAGATCCCGGACGTGACGACGGTGGTCGAGGGCGTGCGCGACGCGGTGGCGCCGGGCACGACCGTCCGCTACCAGCCGGGCGTGCCGTCCGGCGACGCGGCGGGCGACCCGGCGGCGGTGGCCGCCGCGCGGGAGGCGGCGGTGCGTGACGCGCGGCGCTCGGACGTCGCGATCGTCGCCGTCGGCGAGGGCCCGTACGCGGAGGGCCAGGGCGACACGACGACCGCCGCGCTGCCGGCCGGGCAGGCGGAGCTGATCGACGCGCTGCAGGACACGGGCACGCCGGTCGTGCTCGTCGTGATCTCCGGGCGGCCGCTGGTGATGAACCGGCAGCTCGACCGGGCGGAGGCGGCGCTGGCGGCGTTCCTGCCGGGCACCGAGGGCGGAGCGGCCGTGGCCGACCTGCTCTTCGGGCGCGAGGCGCCGTCCGGGCGGCTCCCGGTGTCGTGGCCGCGGTCGATCGCGCAGGCCCCGATCTCCTACGACGAGGAGCCGTACGACCCGCGGTACGCGTTCGGCCACGGGCTCGGCTACGCGCGGTTCGACGTGCGGCAGCTGATCGCGCCGGACACCGTGGCGGCCGGCGGCGGGCAGGTGCCCGTGTCGGTGGAGCTCCGGAACACCGGCCGCGGCGCAGCGGACCGGGTCGTGCTGGCGTTCGCCGAGAAGGCCGGCGGGCGGCGTGAGCTGGTCGCGTTCCGCCGGGTGTCGCTGGGCGGTCGCGCGCGGGCTCGCGTGGACCTGTCGTTCCCGGCGGCGCGGTTCGACGGGCCGGGGACGTACCGGCTCGTCGTGGACGGGCGGTCGACGACGGTGACGGTGCAGTAGCCGCCTTCACAGGTCTCGCACGAGTCCTGCACACGCCGGTGGCACGCCGCGGGTAGGTTCCGCGGCGTGTCCGGCGTGTCGGCTCTGGAGGTCCGCGGCCTCGCGAAGCGCTACCGCGGTGGGGTGCAGGCGCTCGACGGCGTCGACCTGGAGGTCGGCGAGGGCGAGCTCGTCGGGCTGCTCGGCCCGAACGGCGCGGGCAAGTCGACGCTCGTGAAGATCTGCTGCGGCCTGGCGCGGGCGTCGGGCGGCACGGTGACGGTCGCCGGCCATCCCGCGGGGAGCCCGCCGGCGCGCGCGGCGCTCGGGTACCTCGCGGAGCTGTTCCGGTTCCCCGGGTGGGCGACCGCGGACGAGGTGCTGCTCCTGCACCAGCGGCTGGCGCGGTCCGACGGCGGCGCGGCGGAGCGCGGCGAGCTGCTGGAGCTGGTCGGCCTCGCGGACGCGCGCGGGCGCCGCGTCGAGCAGATGTCGAAGGGCATGCAGCAGCGGCTCGGGATCGCGCAGGCGCTGGTCGGGCGGCCGGCGCTGCTCCTGCTCGACGAGCCGACGAGCGCGCTGGACCCGGTCGGCCGCCGCCTCGTGCGCGAGCTGCTCGTGGAGCTGCGCCGCCGCGGCCAGTCGGTGCTGCTCAACTCGCACCTGCTGTCGGACGTCGAGCGCGTGTGCGACCGGGTGACGATCGTCAATCGCGGGCGCGTCGTGACGACGGGGCGGCCCGGCGAGCTCGCGCGCCCGCGCGGCGTCGAGGTCGAGACGCGCGGCGGCGTGCGGCTCTTCGAGGGCGCGGGGCGCGAGGAGGCGCCGCGGATCGTGGCGGAGCTCGTCGCGGCCGGCGAGGAGGTCTACGAGGTGCGGCTGCTGCGGTCGACGCTCGAGGACGTCTACGTCGAGGCGGTGAGCTGAGCGATGCTGCTGATCGCCGCCCACGCGGTCCGCGAGTCGCTGCGCCGGCGGGTCTTCCTCGTCGTCCTCGTGCTGAGCGTCGCGTTCCTGGGGCTGTACGCGTGGGGCGCGTCGCGGCTGTTCGACGACGTGTCCGAGTTCGGCGGGAACGAGTTCGGCGTCGAGGCCGAGACGCTCGCCGGCGCGACCGTGCTCGGGCTGTCGATGTTCATGACGCTCTTCCTCGGCGCGGTGCTCGCGACGTTCCTGGCGCTCGGCGCGGTGCGCGGCGACGCCGAGCGCGGCCTGCTGCAGCCGGTGATCGTGCGGCCGCTGGGGCGGACCGCGTACCTCGGCGGACGGCTCTTGGCGGCGGGCGCGGTGAGCGCCGCGTACGTCGTGGCGCTGTTCGGCGCGTGCGTGGTCGTGACCGGCCTGCTGGGGTGGTGGCCGGACCGGATCGTCGCGCCGGCGCTCGCCCTGGCGGCGGGCGCGGGGGTGATCTCGGCGCTTGCGCTGCTCGGCTCGGTGGTCCTGTCGAGCACGGCGAACGGGATCGCGGTGTTCATGGCGTTCGGCGCGGGCCTGACGGCCGGGCTGCTCGGGGAGATCGGTGAGACGCTCGACTCGGACACGCTCGACACGATCGGCGACCTCGGCGCGTGGCTGCTGCCCTTCGAGGCGCTCTACCAGCACGGCCTCGCGCTGCTGACCGCGGACGTCGAGGGGACGACGCAGGCGATCGTGACGCTCGGCCCGTTCGGCGGGGCGGAGGAGCGCGGGACGGGGATCTGGCCGTACGCCGCCGTCTACGTGGGCGGGGTCATGGCCGCGGCGGCCGCGCTGTTCGCGCGCCGCGACCTGTAGCGGGCGCGCGCGTCAGGCGGCGAGGGGAAGGGCGAGCGCGCAGGCGGCGGCGAGGGCGACGAGCGCCGCGTCGCGGCTGCGGACACGGAGCGCGGGGTGCGTGACGGGCTCAGCGGGGTCGTGCCGGCCGGCCTCGCCCGCGACCCAGTCGAGGACCGCGTCGGTGACGGGGATCGGGTCGGGCTCGACGCCCTTGAGCCGCGCGAGCAGGCGCTTGCCGGACGCCGCGAGCCCGTCGGTCGAGCCGAGGCCGTCGAGGACCTCGCTCGTCTCGCGCATCGACGGGATGCGGTCGAAGCGGTGCAGGATGCGGCGGAAGACCTCGCGGAGCCCGTCCTCCCCCGCGGCGTAGCGCAACCAGGTCGCGACGAGGACGAGGAGCGCGGCGCGGAGGGTGCGGCGGAGCGTCTCGTCGAGGCCCATGCCCCCGATGAGGCCGGCGGTCAGCGCCCCGAACGCGAGGACGGCCATCAGCGCGAGGCCGGGCTTGATGGCGGAGCGGTCCCCGCGCGCGACGAGCGACGCGACGACGAGCCAGAGCGCGACCGCGCCGAGCATCGGCCACCACGTGCCGGTGAGGAGGATCGCGAACGCGACGACGGCGGCGAGGAGGACCGCGCGGGGGTCGAACCGGATGCCGCGCGCGGGCGGCGGGGCGGCGGGCGCGGGGGCGGAGGGGTCGGGCGCGGCGGCGCCGGGCGAGGTGGCGGCGGGGTCGGGGGCGGCGGCGGGCGCGGCGGCGAGCGGAGCGTCGCGCTCGACCACGTCGGGCGCGGGCGGGTCGGCGGGCCAGTTGCTCAGGCCGCGCTGGTAGACGAGCACCTGCACGACGCTCGCGGCGATCGCCCAGCCGACGAAGACGATCGTCGCGCCGATGATCGCGCCGGTCTGGTTGGCCGGGAGGATCGGGACCCATCCGAACAGCCGCTCGTAGGTGCCGGTGAACGCCTCGAGCCCGACGATGATCGTCACGTAGAAGAGCGTGGAGACCGCGTTCTGCGCCGCCCGCATCGCGATCGTCGCGGCGAGCAGCGCGGCCGTCCCGCGCCCGCGCCCGGCCATGTGCCCGAGCACCGGCGCGCTGACCGCCTGGGTGAGCGGCACGGTGATCCGCGCCGGGCCCATGATCGCGACCGTCTGGAGCATCGCCGCGAGCGACGCGCCGAACCCGTGGCGCGCACCGAAGCGCTCCGCCGCCCGCGCGAGCGCGACCCCGCCCGCCAGCGCCACCGCGAACCCGCCGGTCGGGGTCGCGCGGGAGGCGAGGAAGGACGCCGTCGCGACGTGCGCCAGTCCGGTCGTCGTGCGGCGGGGCATCACCTCTGTCTGTACCACGTCCCGCGCTGCAGCTCGCGGAAGACGACCGAGTTGCGCCCGTCCATCGTCACGACCTCCCAGTAGCGGCGGCGCACGGGGCGGTCGGTCCACCACCGGTCCTCGACCAGCCACGACTCGCGCACCGCGTCGACCTCGCGGCCGTCGACCGCCGTCGGCCGCCCACCCTCGCCCCACCGGACACGGACCGGCCGCGGCTCCCCCAGCCGCTTCGGCCCGGCGCTGCCACGCGGGGCCCGCGACGACCCGCGCGGACCCCGCGGGCCTCCCGGCCGGAAGCCTTCAGGCACGACCGTCGCCGCGATCGTCCGCGGGGCCGTCGAAGGGGGTCAGGAACGCGCGGCGCTCGGGGACGCGGGAGTCCGGGTCGATCTCGAGGACGCGCAGCGCGGCGTCCGGGCCCGCGGCGGCGCGCGCCTGGCGGACCGCCTCGCGCAGTCGCGCGCGACGCTCCTCCGCGTTGTCCTCGAAGAGCGCGGTGCCGCCGACGTGCGCGGGCCCGAGCCGGTCGGCCGCGAGCCGCAGCGTCTCGGCCGGCGCCGGCAGCTCCGCCAGCCGCCCGCCGAGCGCGAGCTTCAGCCGCGCCGCGTCGCCCGTCGACTCGCGGAAGACGACCCGCTCGCGCCACGTGCCGCCCTCGACGAGCGTCGCGGACAGGACCGCCGAGCGGATCGTCCGCCCACGCCGCTCCCGCCGGGCGAGCAGCCGGTCGACGAGCAGCGCCAGCGCCCGGTCGAGCTGCTGGCCGTTGGCCGCCTCAGGCAGGTCGAGCGTCTCCTCGAGCCGCTCCCCCACCACGCGCGGGCGCGGCGGCGTGTCCACCCCGCACGCAAGCTCGTGCGCGTGGACGCCCGCGGCGCCGAACCGGTCGGCCACCGACGCCCGCGGCAGCTCCGCCAGCGCGCCGAGCGTCTGGATGCCGAGCCGGGCGAGCGGCTCGGGCAGGTGCGCGGTCGCCGCGCGGTGGCGCAGCAGCCGCACCGACTGCTCGGCGAGGAACGCGCGCGCGTCGCGCTCCCCCACCACCCGCGGCCGCCGCGCGCGGGCGCTCGTCGCCGCGGCGAGCGCCACGAACCGCGTCGGCCCGGCGCCCAGTCGCGCCGGCCGCCGCAGCGCCGCGCGCGTCGCAGCCATCACGCCGTCGAGGTGCCCGCCGTGCAGCCGCCGCAGCCCGCGCGCGTCGAAGCACGCCTGCCCGGGCTCCGCCTCCACCCGCGCGCCGATCGCCTCCAGCCGCGTCAGCAGCCCTTCCCACTCGTCGGCGACGCCGACAGGATCGGGCGGGATCAGCGCCAGCCGCGGACACCGCGCGAGCGCCTCGCCCACCCGCATCCCGGGGTGCACGCCGTACCCTTCCGCCGCGGGCGAGACCTCGCCCACGACCTGCTCGCGCCCGGGCTCGGGCGCCAGCGCGGAAGGCTCGCGCAGGAGGAGCTCACGGTCGCCGGCGGCGACCGTGAGAGCGAAGCGGGGAAGCAGCACGCAGACGATCATCGATACGAACACATGTTCGCATCGGGGTCGGATGCGATCAACGGTCAGCGGCCAAGAATCAGCCGCTCTTTGCGACAGATCAGCGCAAGGACAGCGCCATGATCACGTCATCGACGTACGCGCCGTCGAGGAGGAACTCCTCGCGCAGCACGCCCTCCTCCACGAACCCGAACGCGCGGTAGAGCGCGAGCGCGCGGTAGAGCGCGAGCGCGCCGGCGTTGTGCGAGAGCACCCGCAGGGCGAGCTTGCGGGCGCCCCGCGCCCGCGCCTCCGCCACCGCGCCCGCCAGCAGCGCCCGGCCGATCCCGCGACCCTGGAGCGCCGGGTCGACCGCGAGGCCCCAGATCATCGACACGTGGCGGTTGGCCTCGAGCGGGGTCGGGTGGCCGAGCTTGACATAGCCGGCGACGCGCCCGCCCGGCGACAGCTCGGCGACCAGCACGTCCTCCACCGCGGTGCGCTCGCCGAAGAACGGCGGCGGCTCCGCGGGTCGCGCCGAGGGCGACGAGAGGGGCGTCCACGTCGCGTGGTCGATCGCGCCGAGCACCGGGGCGTCGTCCTCGCGCGCCGGGCGGACGGTGACGCTCACAGCGCCGAGGGCCGGCCGAACATCTCGCCGAGCCGCGGCGCGAGGTCGAGATCGCCCTCGATCCCCATCCGCCCCGTGAACAGGCCCTTGGCCGGGTCGAGCTCCCCGCTCGCCACCCGCACGAAGTCCGCGACGCTCATCCGGAGCGTGAGCCTAGGCGATCCCCCGTCGGCTGCCCGCACGCGCGCGCGGCGCCCGTCGATCTCGACCGTCCACGGCCGCAGCGCCCCGTCCGTGCGGCGCAGCTCGTAGAGCACCTCGCCCGCGAAGCCGCTCGCGCTGCCCGGCACGTACCGCTGCGCCATCGCGCCGAACAGCACGCGCAGGCCCGAGTCGGAGCCGATCGTGCGCTCGATCCGGCGGTCGTCCGAGCGGGCGACGAACGCCGCGAACGCGGCCTCGCCACGGGCCGAGAGCGCCGCCCCCACGCGCGCGCGGGAGGACGCGGAGGCGGGAGGGGCCGCAGCGGGTGCGACGGGCGGCCCGCTGTCGAGCGGCGCGAAGGCGTACTCCGGATCGACGTCGCGCGGCACCGGCCGCCGCTCCAGCGCCGCCGCGATCGCGGGCGCGAGCCGCTCCGCCTTCGCCGCCTCGCGCGCCTCCGCCTGCGACGCGAACTCGGGGACCACCCGCTCGCCGAACAGCCGGATCGACTCCAGGATGTGCTCGTGGCGGTTGCGCCCGGCCTGCAGGCAGAAGATGAGCTGGTCGACGCCCGCCTCCTCGTAGCGCCGCGCGAGGTCGCGCACCTGCGCAGGCGTCCCGATCGCCCCGCGCGGGCCGCCGTCGCGCGCGAACCCGACGTCCGCGCGGCGCGCCTCGAACTCCTCCCAGATCGACGTCCACCCCGGCCGGTGCTCGCCGAAGGCGTAGTAGTGGGCGAGCGCGTAGCCGAAGAAGTGCGCGCCGTCGATGCCGCGCTCGACCGCCGTCGCCTCGTCGTCGTGGAGCATCATCGGGAGCACGACCGCCAGCCGCGGGTTGACCGCGAAGCCCGCCGGGACGCAGCGGTCCGACGCGATGATCGCCTCGTACTCGTCGACCCACTCGCGCGTCTCCTCGGGCTCGACGAACGCGAACGACAGCGCGCCGAGGCCCTTCTCCGCCGCGAGCCGGATCGTCTCGCGCCGCGAGCAAGCGACCCACAGCGGCGGGTGCGGCTTCTGCAGCGGTTTCGGGACGACGTTGCGCGGCGGCATGGAGACGTACCGGCCGTCGATGCCGGCGAACGGCTCCTCGACCATCATCCGCGTCACCGCGTCGAGCGCCTCGTCCCACTGCGCGCGCTTGGTCTCCCGGTCGACGCCGAAGCCGGCCAGCTCCGCGCCCGACGACGTCTCGCCCGTGCCGAGGTCGACACGACCACCGGAGACGAGGTCGAGCGTCGCGACCGTCTCCGCCACCCGCGCGGGGTGCTGGTAGCCGGGCGGGAGCGGGAGGATCCCGAACCCGAGCCGGATCCGCTGCGTCCGCTGGCTGGCCGCGGCGAGGAAGACGTCGGACGCCGAGGAGTGCGAGTACTCCTCGAGGAAGTGGTGCTCGACCGCCCAGACGTGGTCGAACCCGACCTCGTCGGCCAGCTGGACCTGCGTCAGCGCGTCCTGCAGCAGCCGGTGCTCGTCGCCCTCCGCCCACGGCCGCGGGAGCTGGTGCTCGTAGAAGACCCCGAAGCGCATCGACCCGACCGTACGTCACCGGCGCCCGGGTTCGACGTCGTGGTCACGAAATAGGAACGACCCCGCCGAAGCGGGGCCGTTCCCGTAGCACGCCGGTAAGCCGGATTCTGTCGTTGAGCAGCCATCCATCTCTGCGGCCGACCTGGACCTTGGCGGGCTACCTGCAAGCGGTCCTGCTTGGCCTTGCATCGGACGGGGTTTGCCTGGCCGCCGTGTCACCACGACGCCGGTGCGCTCTTACCGCACCCTTTCACCCTTGCCTGTGTCTGCGACCGTCGCGCGGGCGGCCGCCGACCATCGGCGGTGTGTTTCTGTGGCACTTTCCCGCGGGTTTCCCCGGGTCGGTCGCCCGACCGTCCTGCCCTGTGATGTCCGGACTTTCCTCGAAGGTGGTGTGCCTCCGCGGCTGCCTGGTGTGCGCTGTGAAGTCTAGACGCGTCTACAGCGACCGGAGCAGGCCGACGACCTTGCCCTCGATCTGCACGTCCCGTGTGCGGATGGGCTCCAGCGTCGGGTTCTCCGGCTGCAGGCGGATGTGGTCGGCCTCGCGGTAGAAGGTCTTGACCGTCGCCTCGTCGTCGCCGACGCGCGCCACCACGATCTCGCCGTCCCGCGCGGTGTCCTGCTTCTGGACGACCACGAGGTCCCCGTCGAGGATGCCCGCGTCGATCATCGACTCGCCCTTGACGCGGAGGAGGAACTCGCCCGCGCTGCCGCCGGCCTCGGCCGGCACGGCGATGTGCTGCTCGACGTTCTCCTCGGCGAGGATCGGCGAACCCGCCGCGACCTGACCGACGAGCGGGAGCCCGTTGCCGCCCGACAGCACCCGCACCGCGGACTCGCCCGCCTCGCGCACGCCGTCGACCACCCGGTCGAGCAGCTCGATCGCGCGCGGCTTGGAGGGATCGCGCCGCAGCAGCCCCGCCTTCTCGAGGTTCGCCAGGTGCGCGTGCACCGTCGAGGACGAGGCGAGCCCGACGGCCTTGCCGATGTCGCGGACGGTCGGCGGGTAGCCGTGGGTGGCTGAATAGCGCTTGATGAAGTCGAAGATCTCCTGCTGGCGCTTCGTCAGGTCCACGGGGCGCTCCTCAGGTCGGCATCGGGTTGGCGGGCTACGAACATGTGTTCGTCAACCTAGAGAAGCCGCCGGACGGATGCAAGCCCCGCATCCACGATCGCCCCGGAACGAGAAAGACCCAGCGTCTGCTGGGTCTTTCCAAGTGCGCCGAAGTGGACTCGAACCACCACGGGGTTATCCCCCACAAGGCCCTCAACCTTGCGCGTCTACCAATTCCGCCACCGGCGCGTGGGCGGCCAACACTGTAGCGCGGGGTGGGCCGGACCTTCACGGCAGCCCGCCGGCAGGACCGACACGGCGCCCAGAGGGCGATCCGGCGGCCACGTGACGATCGGCGCGTTCACGCTCTTGCGGGATCCCGCTGCCTCATTTACGGTCCGCCGCGGTCATTGTGCGGTTGTGAGCGTTCGTGTTCGAACCGCTGGGTCTCACGGGAGAAGAGAACATGTCCGAACGCCTTGGGCGAGGGGTGTCCGCGGTCGTCCTGGTCTGCGTCGTGGCCTTGAGCTGGGCCACGGCAGCGCACGCACAAGCGCGCGGCAGCGGCGCCGGAGGGGCGCGCGTCGCGCTCGCGGACCTGGAGGTCGAGCGCAAGGCCGAGCCGGTCGGCATCGACGTCGACAAGCCGCGCTTCTCGTGGGTGATCGACTCCAGCGTCCGCGGGACCGAGCAGCGCGCGTACCGCGTCCAGGTCACGCAGCCCGGTCAGCGCGGCCGCGCCCGCACCGTCTGGGACAGCGGCCTCGTCCGCTCCCGCGCCTCCACCGACGTCGCGTACGGCGGCCCGCGCCTGGACAGCGCGACCCGGTACGAGTGGCGCGTCGACGTCGTCACCAACCGCGGCGCCACCTCCGCGCGCTCCGCCTTCCGCACCGGCCTCTACGACGAAGCGGACTGGGCCGGCAGCGCGTGGATCGGCAACGCCCGCCGCCCCCGCGGCGCCGAGACGCTGACGGTCGAGAGCGCGTCCTGGATCTGGACGCCCGAGGCCACCACGCCGGTCGCACCGGCCGAGCCCCGCGCGTTCCGCCTCACCCACCCCACGCCGGCCGGGAAGCAAGCTGCCAGCGCGGAGATCGTCATCACGGCCGACGACTCGTACCGCCTCTGGCTCAACGGCCGCGAGCTCGGCAGCACCGCCGGCGCGAACAACGAGTGGCAGCAGTCGCGCCGCTTCGAGACCGCGCTCGACCCGCAGCGCAACGTCGTCGCCGTCCGCACCACGAACGGCGCGGGCAGCCCCGCCGGCCTCATCGCCGCGATCCGCGTCCGCTACACCGACGGCTCGGCCGAGACGCTCACCACCGGCACCGGCTGGAAGGCCGCCAAGACGTTCCCCGCCGACTTCCACCGGCCCGACTTCGACGACACGAGCTGGGGCGCCGCGGTCGTCCAGGCGCCGTACGGCGGCGCGCCGTGGAACCGCAACGTCCGCCCGCCGCGCGACGAGCCGCGCCCCGCGCCGCTCCTGCGCCGCCAGTTCGACGTCACCGGCCGCGTCCGCAACGCGACGCTCTTCTACGCCGCCGGCGGCTACGCGGACGTCTCGCTCAACGGCCGCAAGACGACCGACGAGGTCCTCTCCCCCGGCTTCACCGACTACGACGACACCGTCCAGTACGCGACCGCCGACCTCACGGCGCAGCTCAAGCCCGGGGCCAACGCCCTCGGGATGGAGCTCGGCCGCGGCTTCTACGGCATGACGGGCGGGAACGTCTGGCGCTGGGAGGCGCCGCCGTGGCACGACGAGCCGGTCGTCCGCGCGCGCCTGCGGATCGAGTACGAGGACGGCCGCGTCCAGGACGTCGTCACCGACGACCGCTGGCGGATCGCCGACGGACCGACGGTCTTCGACGACCTCTACGCGGGCGAGACGTACGACGCGCGCCGCACGATCCCCGGCTACGACACGCCCGGCTTCGACGACGCGGCCTGGGCGCCGGCGAGCGAGGTGGCGGGCCCGAAGGGCGAGCTGGTCAACCAGCGCCAGCAGCCGATCCGCGTGACCGAGTCGCTCCCCGCGACCGAGATCACCGAGCCGCAGCCCGGCACCTACGTCGTCAAGTTCCCGCGCGTGCTGGCGGGCTGGGTCGAGATCGCGGCGCAAGGGCCCGCGGGCACGACGATCCGCGCTCAGTACGGCGAGAAGCTCAAGGACGACGGCCTGCCGGACTTCTCGAACAACGGCGGCTTCCAGTCGGGCTTCCAGACCGACCGGTTCATCCTCGCCGGCACCGGTCAGGCGGAGCGCTGGGAGGCGCGGTTCTCCTACAAGGGCTTCCAGTACGTCCAGGTGACCGGCTGGCCCGGTGAGGAGCCGCCGCCGCTGTCGGCGTTCACCGCCAAGGCCGTCCACACCGACGTGGAGACGACCGGCTCGTTCGACAGCTCCGAGCCGATCATGAACCGCACGCACCGTGCGGTCGTGGACACGATCCTCAACAACCTCCACGGCATCCCGACCGACACGCCGATGTTCGAGAAGAACGGCTGGACCGGCGACGCGGCGGTCGGCGCGGAGATGTTCCTGCTCAACCTCGACGTCCACGAGCTGATGGCCAAGTGGATGCGCGACCTGCACGAGACGCGCTCCACCGACGGCCGGCCGATGGTGATCGCGCCGAGCTCGGGCACCTGGGGCGAGTGGGGCATCGCGCCGCCGTGGCACTCGGCCTACGTGCTCATCCCCGAGTGGCTCAACCAGTACGGCGGCGACGTCCAGCCGCTCGCGCAGCTCTACGACGGCATGCGCAAGTACGTCGACCTCGAGTACGACCAGGCGGCCGACGGCATCGTCGACGACGTGCGGCTCGGTGACTGGGTGAGCCCGGAGGCGAGCCCGGCAGGCGGCAACGCGCCCGAGGACCTGCGGGTGTCGGGCACGGCGTACCTCTACACGATGCTCACGAGCATGGAGCGCAGCGCGAAGCTGCTCGGCAAGACTGCCGACGCGCAGCACTTCGCCACGCGCGCCGCCGCGGTGAAGGAGGCGTTCAACGCGCGCTTCCTCGACCGCGACGCCGGCCTCTACCGCGGCAGCGGCGACCGCGGCTACCGCCAGACCCACAACGTGCTGGCGGTGGCGTTCGGGCTCACGCCGGACGCGGCGACGACGCAGCGCGTGGTCGACTCGATCGCGGCCGACGTGCGGCGGCGCGGCAACACGCTCAACACCGGCGTGCTCGGCACGAAGTACCTCCTCCCCGTGCTGACCGAGCACGGCCACGCCGACCTCGCCCACACGCTCGCGACGCAGACCGCGTACCCGAGCTGGGGCTTCATGATCGAGAACGGCGCGACCACGATGTGGGAGCACTGGGCCAAGGAGGCGCGCTCGCGCGGCCACTACTTCCTCGGCACGGTCGAGGACTGGTACTTCCACCACGTCGCGGGCATCCGCGCGTCGCAGACGACGGGCTACCGCGACATCACGATCGCGCCGGCCGTGACGGGCTCGATGGCCTGGGCGCGCGCGACGACGCGGACGCCGTTCGGCCCGGTGACGAGCGCGTGGCGCAACCGCGACCGCGCGCTGGAGCTGCGCGTGGACGTGCCGGTGGGCTCCACCGCGACCGTCCACGTCCCGGCCGAGAACGCGCACGCGATCACCGAGGGCGGGCTGCCGCTCGACCGCGTGGACGGGATCGAGCGCGTCGAGCAGGGCGACGGCGTCGTGCGGGTGACGGTCGGCTCCGGCCGCTACGTCTTCGCCGCCGACGAGCGGATGGGGCTCGCGGGCCGGGCGCTCGTCCGGACCGAGGCGCTGGCCGACGCGGTCCGCGCGCTCGATCTGCGCCGCGGTGACGAGCGGGCGCTGCTGCGAGCGCTCGAAGCGGTCGCGGACGGCGGCGAGCGCGCGCTGGCCGAGCTGCGGCGCGGCGACGCAGTCGACGCCGCCGAGGCGCTCGCGTGGTCGGTGCGGGCGCTCGACGCGTTCGACGAGGAGCTGCGCGGGGTGCGGCTCGGCGCGGCGGACCGGGCGGCGCTGACGGCCAAGTCGGCGGCGGTGCGTGAGGCGCTCGGCACCGCGACCAGCGACCTGCTCGGCATGCGGCTCGAGGCCGCGCTCGCTCCCGCGCAGGTCCGGCCGGGCGACGACGCGGCAGTGGCGGTGCGCGTGGCGAACGGCGCGGCGACGACGCTGCGAGACGTCCGCGCGTCGGTGGCCGGGCTCGACGCCGGCTGGCGGGTGCGGCCCGCGGAGGCACGGCTCGCGTTGCGGCTGGCGCCCCGCGCGGCGGCCGACGGGCAGTTCACGCTCACCGTGCCGGAGGGCCAGCGGCCCGGCACCGTCACGGCGCGCGCGCACGTGCGGTACGAGTTCGCCGGCGTCGAGGTCGACGTGGACGCGCCGGTCGCGATCGACGTCGTCTCCCCCATCACGGTCGCCGCGGTGACGGCCACGCCGGAGACCGTCCGGCCGGGCGGGACGGCCGAGGTCGCGACGACGCTGCGCAACGCGGGCCGCGCGCCGGCGATCGGGCAGGTGCGGCTCGCCGTGCCGGCCGGCTGGGACGCCCCCGCGCCGAGCGCGGACGTCACGGTGCCGGCGGGCGGGGAGATCACGGTCCGCACGACGGTCGCCGTCCCGCGGGCGGCGCAGCGCGCGGCCGAGGACGTCGAGCTGACGGCGACGTTCGCGCGGGACGGCGCGGAGCTGGCACGCTGGACGGGCACGCTGAAGGTGCAGATCGCGCCGCTGCCCAGCCCGCTGCCGGCCGGCTACGACCACGTCGACCTCGGCAACGCGGCGTCCGAGCAGGCGCACCGCCTGACCGCGTCGGCGTCGTCGGGGACGAGCAGCGAGGCGGGCCTGACACGCCGCTACGCCGGCCACCTCACGCCGTTCTCGTACTTCGAGCTCGACGCGAAGGTCGTCGCGGGCAGGCCGTTCGTCCTCCGCGTGATCGAGACCTACGACCGCGCGCAGACCAAGCGGTACAAGGTCTACGTCGACGGCGCGGAGGTCGCGCTGCGCGTCGGCGGCCGCGACAGCGGCGGGACGGAGACGTACGAGCTGGTCGTGCCCGCGAGCCGGGCGACCGACGGCGAGGTGCGCATCCGGTTCGAGAACCAGGACGACCCCGCGTTCTACGACCCGTCGATCGCGGACGTCTGGACGCTGCCGGAGGAGTGACGGCGGCCTAGCGGGCACGTGCGGCGCGGCGCAGGGACAGCCGCGCCGCACGGCCCTCGCGCCCGTCGCTGCGCACCGCCGCCACGCGGATCGTCCCGGTGGTGGTGCGGGCGACGTCGGGCAGGACCGCGCGGCGGCCGGACGCCGTCGCGGGCAGGACGAGCGAGCGGCCGTCGCTCAGCCGCGCGCGGACGAGGTAGCGCTTCGCGCCCGTGACGGGCCGCCACGTCACGACGGCGCCGCCCGAGCCGGTGCGGCGGACACGCGCGCCGCGCGGAGCGGCGGGCACGACGGGCGCGGGAGCGACGTAGGAAGCGACGTTCAGGCGGTCGCGTGGGCGGCCGTAGGACTCGACGATCGCGACGATGCGGCGACGCCCGCCCGGGCCGTCCGCGGGCGTCCAGCGCAGCGTGCCGGTCGTGCCGCGCGCGACGCCGATCGTCTTCGCCGCCGCCGCGCCCTCCTCCGCGAACCAGACGCGCTGGCCGGGGACGGCGGCGATGCGGTACGAGAGCTCCCGCGCGCGCGAGCCACGGAAGCCCCGGCGGACCGTCGCACGGACGGAGGGCTTCGGGAGCGCCTGCGCGTGATCGACCGCGCGGACGGGCGCCGAGCCCGGCAGCTCCTCCACCCGCCACGCGCCGGCGGCCGGTCGCGCGAGGACGAACCACGTGGTGTCGGCCTCGCGCACGACGACGGCGGACGGCCCGTTGGCCTCGACCCGCTGGCCGCCCGGCCCGACGAGCGCGACGGCGGGCGGCGCGCCGATCCCCCGCACCGCGACGAACGCGCCGCGCGAGCCGGAGGGGATCGAGACCGTCCGCGCCCCGCCCGGCGCCTGCGCGACCGACGCGCGGTACGGCCCGACGTCGCAGCCCGTGAACAGATCGGGCGACTCGCCCCACCTGTAGCCCACGCCCGCCGCGAGCCCGATCACGTCCGCGCACGCGCCGAAGCCCGTGCTCGACACCACCGCCTGCCCGTTGAAGCACTGCCCGCCGCGGCCGCCCAGGCAGATCCGCGCGGCGGCCTCGACGTTGAAGCGCAGGCCGAGCAGCGCGCCGTCGAAGTTCGCGCCCGCGTAGATGCCGGGCAGGTCGAGGTCCATCCGCCCGCCGAAGCCGACGAACCCGTTCGTGCGCAGCTCGAAGTACGCGCTCGCCAGCCCGACGTCGACGATCGACACCCGCCCGTCCGCGCGCAGAACCGTCGGCTTGGGGGCGTCGGGCAGCGTCAGCGTGAGGTCGCCGTCGACCCCGATCGCCCGCACGCTCCCGATCTTCGGCCCCGCCGACAGCCCGACGCCGCCCTTGAGCCGCAACTCGGGCGTCGTCTCGACGGCGAACCGGATGCGCTGCAGGTAGACGACGCTGAACGGGTCGAGCGGGATGCCCGAGCCCGGGAACGTCAGCTCCCCGCGCGCGTAGTCGAACGCGCCCTTGCGGAACCCGACCCGCGCGTCGAGCGACGGGCCCGGCGGCTGCGGCGGGAGGATGAGCGTCGCCCCGCCCTGCCAGACGTCCTCGTCGGCCTCGTAGCGGAACTCGAGGTCCTTGACCTGCACGATGCCGAGGAACGCGTTGGCGACCTTGACGTCGAGGTCGCGGACGCGCAGCCCGCCGGCGTTGTCGATCCGCAGCGTCACGTCGCCGGTCACGCCGCCGAACAGCGCGGGCAGCCCGACGTGGAGCGGGATCTCCGCCGCGCCCCGGCGCAGCCGCAGCTCGGCCTTGCCGGCCAGCGGGAAGCCGAGGAGGTCGCCACCGAACTTCCCGACGTCGAGCGTGCCGACCGTCCACGACGTGCCCGCCGGGATGCGCCAGTCGATCCGCCCCTTCCACAGCACGACGGCGCCTGCGCGCACCGTCACCGTGCCGGTCGACTCGACCGTCCGCGCGCGGCGGTCGAACGTGATGCGGCCGTTGCCCTCCAGCCGCACGCTCAGGCCGTTGATCCGCACGCCGCCGGTCGCGGTGAACTCGGTGCCGCGGACGGTCATGCAGCTGTCGGCGATGACGTCGAGCGGCCCGAAGCTCAGGATCTGGCAGGGATGGACCGGCCGCGGGCCGGGTGGTCCACCGCCGGGCGGCGTGGGCGGCGCCGGGGGCGCGGGCGGCGGCGGGACGACGTAGGGGAGCGTCGCCGGGTCAGGGAGCGGCTGGCTGAGGATCTGCGGGTTCTGGACGCCGCCCGGCTGTGAGGTCCACAGCGCGAGCCCGACCGGCCCGCCGTCCGCCTGCCCCGCCGCGAGCGCCGGGTGGCCGATCGTGAAGTCCGGCCCGGGCGCGACCTCGTGCGGGAGCGTCCAGCTCGCCCCGTCGGTCGACGTACGGTACTCGAGGTTGTTCGCGGGCCCCACGTACAGCGCGTGGAGCCGCCCGGTCGCCGGATCGGCGGAGAAGGTCGCGTGCACCCCCGCGCCCGGCGCGCTCACCGGCTGCGGCGCGCCCACGGCGGTCCCGTCGATGCGGCGCGCCTGCCAGGTGCGGTCGCTCGCGCGCGAGAAGAGGAACGTGCCGGTCGGGCCGGCGACGAGCTGCGGGTCGGCGGCGTCGGGGACGGTGACAGCTGACGTCCACGTCGAGGCGGTGTTCGGGCGCGTCTGGGGGCACACGCCCGTGCAGTCGTATGTGCGCACGCGCGTGGTGTCGTCCAGGCGGGCCCACGCGGCGACGAACGAGTTGCGCCCGCGCTGGGCGACCGACGGGCTGTACGCGTTCTGGTCGTCGAGCAGCGCCGCGGCGGTCGTCGTCTGGCCGAGCGGTTGGGCCTGGAGGATCGCCTGGCCCGTGCGGCCGGCCATGGTGAGCACCCGGTCGTCGACGTCGTCGTAGACGATCGGCGCGGGCGCGGCGGGGGCGCCGGGTTCGACGTCGCCGATGATCGACGGCTGACTCCACGTGATGCCGTCATCGGCCGACTGCATCACGATGTTCGCGGTCTCCGACGGCGGCATCGCCACGCCGCAGCAGCGTGCCGTGAAGATCAGGACCTCGCCGAGCGGCGTCACCCGCACGTGCGGGCCCACGAAATCCGTGTTGTTCGCGATGTTGCCGTACGGCGGGAAGACGTACTTGACCGCGCATCCGCTTCCGCCGAAGTCGATCCGGCAGTAGTGCAGCAGGTCGTTCGTCCCGGTGCGGCTCTCGTTCCACACCACGTGCGTGCGCCCCTCGCGGTCCACCACCGCATCGGGGTGGTGGCCCGCGCCCACCGGCGTCGCCGCGCGCGCCGTGGCCGCTCCCGCCCCCAGCACGCCGAAGACGACGGCGGCGATCGCGACGAGGGATCGCAGGCCGGCTCGCATCACCCTGCGCGAGCCTAAACGCGCCCACGCCGTGCGTGGGAGAAAGTTCTCGCGCGCGCTACGAGGCGAGCGCGAGCTGCTGGCGCTCGCCCATGAAGTCCGCGCCGACCTCGGCGAGGATGTCGAGCATCGCGTCGGCCGCTGGGGAGCGGTAGCCGTCCTGCATCGTCGCCGCGCGGATGAGCCGCACCGGCGGGCGGGCGCCGAGCGAGCGGACGACCACGTCGTCGCGGACGGCGAGCAGCGCGAGGTCCGGGATGAGCGACACGCCCATGCCCGCCGCGACGAAGCCCTGGATGGCCAGGTAGTCGTCGGAGTGGAACGCGATCCGCGGCTCGAAGCCCGCCGACTGGCAGGCGCGCAGGAGGATGAGCGTGTCCGGGCAGCCGCCGGCCGAGCCGCCGATCCAGTTCTCGCCCGCGAGCTCCTCCAGCCGGATGCGCGGCTTGACCGCGAGCTTGTGATCGCGCGGGAGCACGATGTACATCGGGTCGTCGAGGACGTGCAGGCGGTCGATGCCGTCGTCCTCCTGCGGGCCGAACGGCGCGTCGATCGCCATCGCGATGTCGGCCTCCCCCGCGCGCAGGCGCTGCAGCGCCTCGGGCGGCTCGCCGGGCTCCAGCGACAGCTCGACGCCCGGGTGCAGCTCGCGGAACCGCGCGATCGCGCGCGGCATCACGGTCGCGCCCGCGGTGGCGAACGAGACCAACCGCAACCGCCCTCCGCGCAGCCCGGCGATCGCCTCCAGCTCCGCCTCGGCGTCGGCCAGGCGGGCGAGGATCACGTCGGTGTGGCGGACGAGCGCGCGACCGGCCTCGGTCAGGCGCACGCCGCGCGCGGAGCGGTCGACGAGGCGCGTGCCGGCCTCGCGCTCGAGCGCCGCGATCTGCTGCGAGACCGCCGACTGCGTGTACGCGAGCGACTCCGCGGCGGCGGAGAACGAGCCCTTGGCGGCCACTTCGCGCAGCACCCGCAGTCGCTTGACGTCGAGCATAAGGACAGCTTATCGGAGCGCTAACGAATTGGCACTTGTGCTTACGGCCTCGGCGGCCGATCATGTAGGGGAAGCCAACGAAGAAGACGCGCCATGACCCTGTCCCAGACCCCGACCATCTCGATCCGCCCCGCGACGGCCGCCGATGGTCCGACCCTCGTCCGCCTCGCCGCCCTGGACTCCAAGCCGGTGCCCTTCGGCCCGGTCCTCATCGCCGAGGTCGACGGCACGCCGCTGGCCGCCCGGTCCCTCCAGAGCGACGTCGTCGTCGCCGACCCCTTCGCGCGCACCGCCGAGCTCGTCGAGCTCCTCAACGTGCACGCCACCGCTGTGGCCGAGACCGCCACGGAGCGCACCGCGACGCGCTCCGCCGGGCTCGTCCGCAGGCTCGGCTTGGCCGCCTAGGCCCCGCCGGGTCCTCCTCAGAAGCCGCGAACGGCTCGCGCCGCTGCCCCCAAACGCGGCGCGGGCCTGCCGCGGCGCCTGCGCCGTTCAGGTCGCTCGCGCCGTCCGCCGATGACCCTCGTGTGACAGGGTCCCGACGCGCTGACGTACCCTCCGCCGCGATGCGGCCTCTCTCCATCGCGTACTTCCAGCAGACCACGGCGTCCGCCGACATCGTGCTGCTGCGCATCGCCGGCCGTCTCGACGCGTCGCTGCTCGGCGAGGGCGACCCGGTCCTGGTCGCCGACGACGGCCGCGACGCCCACGTCCACGAGCCGCTCGCCACACCGGACCGGCTCGACCGCACGTCCGGGGCGTTCGCGCTCGGCTTCTCCGTCGACGCCTCCACCCTGCGCGGCCGCATCGCCTTCGCGCTCGCGCCCGCGGGGACCGACGGCCCGCTCCTCGACCTCCCCAGCCCGACCATCCGCGCGCTCTCCGGCCCGGCCGCCGCTCCCGCCCCCGCCGACGACGCCGAGACGTGGCGGCGCATCGCCGAGGAGCGCGCTGCGGCGGCCGCCGACGCCCGCCGCGCCGCCGAGGCCCGGGCCGCCGACGCCGAGCGCGAGCACGGCGAGGCCAAGCGCGCCGCCGCCGAGGCGCAGGCCGCGACCGCCGAGCTGGCGCGCCGCATCGCCGAGGTGGAGGAGCTCACGCGGCGGCTGGAGGCGTCCGAGCAGGACCGTGACGCGACGCAGACCCACGCGGACGCGATCGACCGGCAGCTCGCGGACGCGCGCGCCGAGGCCGCCGCGCTGAGCGAGGCGCTGGAGGCCGCGCGGCAGCGGGCGGCCAGGCAGGAGCGCGAGGCCCTGGACGCGCGGGCGCGCGCGGACGCCGCCGAGGCCGACGCACGAGCCGCGCACACGGCGGCCTTCGAGGCCGCGACGTCGTCGGTCGAGGCGCGCGTGCGGGAGCTGGACGAACGGGCCTCGCGGGCCGAGGCGGCGCTGGCCGAGCGCGACGAGCGGCTCGCCCTGCAGACGCTGGAGCTGGCCGAGGCGCGTGAGTCGGTCAAGCGGCTCGAGGAGCGGATCGGCGAGCTGGAGCGCTCGCTGGCGGACGCCGGCAAGGGCACCGACGCGCTCGCCGAGGAGCGCGACCGCATCGCCGCCGCGCGCGACGAGGTCGCCGCGCGCCTGGCGGACGCCGAGGAGCGGCTCGCGCGGCTGGGTGCCGAGCGCGAGGAGCTCGACGGCGAGGTCCGCCGGCTGCACGAGCGCGCCGCCGAGGGCGAGGCCGCGGCCAACGAGCGGGAGGCGCTCCGAGCGGAGCTCGAGCAGGTGCGCAGCGAGGCGGCGTCGGCCGAGGAGAAGCTCACCGAGCAGCTCGCCGAGGCGCGCCGGCGCACCCACGAGGCGGCCGGGCGGCACGAGGTCGCCACCGCGGAGGCCGCCGCGCTGGAGGCGCACCTCGACCAGGCGCGGGCGGAGCTGGAGGCGCGCGCGTCCGAGCGCGACCGCGCGCTGGCGGGACGCAGCGCGCTCGAGCACGAGCTGGCGAAGGCGCGCGAGCAGGTCGAGAGCGCAACCGCCGAGAACGAGGACATCGTCGAGGAGCTGCGCGCGCTGCGCGAGCGGCTGGAGGCGGCCGACCAGGACGCCGCCGAGCGCGAGGCGGCGCTGGAGTCGCGGGTCGCCGAGGCGCAGCAGCAGCTCACGGACGTCGAGCAGAGCGTCGAGCACGCGCGCGCCGCCGAGGCCGAGGCCGCGGCGCAGACCGAGGAGCTCGCCCGCGAGGCGGACGCGCTCGGGTCGCGGCTGGCCGAGCAGGAGGAGCAGCGGGCGCTGGCGGAGGAGCGCATCACGGCGCTGGAGTCGTCGCTGGCCGACGCCGAGGAGCGCTCCGAGCGGGTCCGGCGCGACCGCGAGGAGGTCGAGAAGCGGCTGACCGCCGCGGCGGCCGAGCGCGAGGAGGCGCAGGGCGACCTGGCGCGGATCGGCGAGCAGCTCGCCCGCGCGAGCGAGCACATCGAGGTGCTGACCGTCGAGCTGCGGGCGCGCGGCGAGGAGATGCAGGCGCTCGACGACCACGCGCGCGAGCTGCAGGACCAGTCCGAGGCGTACCGGTGGCGGGCCGAGCAGCTGGAGCGCGACCTGCGCGCCGCCGAGGAGCGGCTCGCCGAGCAGGCCGAGGCGGTCGCGGCGGCACAGGCCCGCGGCGCGGGGGTCGAAGGCGAGGCCGAGGACGCGGCCGAGGCCGCCCCGGCCGGCGCCGGCGACGACTCCGCCCAGGCGCGCGCGACGTTCGAGGCGCTGGAGGCGGCGCGGGCGCGGGCCGAGCTGCGCGCGGCCGAGGCCGCGGCGGAGCGCCGGGCCGCGGAGGAGCGGGCCGCCGAGCTGGAGGCCGAGCGCGACGCGGCGGCGCAGGCGCGCGAGGCGGAGATCGAGCGGCGTGCCGAGCTGGAGCGGGCGCTCGCGGAGGCCGAGAAGGCGCGCGACGAGGCGCTCGCCCGTGCGGCGGAGGCCGCGAAGGCGTGGGCGGAGTCCGAGGCGGTGCGGCAGGCCGAGCGCGGCGCCGGCGCCGAGGTCCCGGACAAGGGCTGAAAGGTCCGCTCGCGAAACAATCTCCCTGAACCGCCGTGCCGTTCGGTACCGTAGGCGCGTCGGCGCGCATCGGAAATTCGTCTATTTGGCGAATTGGGGCTTGTGTTCGGTCCCCGTGACGACTCACACTTGCGAACGTCGAAGCGGATCAGCCGCTAGGCCGCACCTGAAGGCACGAACGGAAGACTCCGATTCGGAGGGAAAGACGACGTTGATGAGAGCCCGCCTCACAGTTTCCATCCTCGCTGCACTCGCGCTGATGCTGGTCGGCAGCTTCGGCACCGCCTACGCCCAGGGCGTCAGCGGCAGCGACAACGCCGGCCAGGAGCAGTACGGCACGCCGAACGACACCGACGTCCTCGGTGAGATCGGCGAGGTCGAGGAGGAGCCGTCGCAGCAGGCCGAGGAGCCCGCTGCCGCCGAGCCCGCCGCTGCCGCCCAGCCCGCCGCAGTCCAGCAGAGCAACGACGAGCTGCCGTTCACCGGTCTCGAGACCGGCCTGATCGCCGCGCTCGGCGTCGCCCTCGTCGGCGGCGGCGTCATGCTCCGTCGTCAGACGGTCAGCGACCGCTAGACCGAAGCTTCCACCGGCCTCCCGGCCGGCCCGGATTGACAAGCGGCGGCCCTCGGGCCGCCGCTTCTCGTTGCGGGGCGCCCGCCGCGTGTCAGTTCGTGGGCAGCTTGAGCTGCGTCGCGCGCTCGCGCCAGCCGCGCGGGTCCGTCGTCTCCCAGAAGGAGCGGGAGGCGTCCTCCGCCAGCGGCTCCTTGGGGTTGAGCGCGCGGGCGATCTTGATCTGCGGGCGCGGGTCCTGCTGCGCGACCGCGAGGGCGAGCGCGAGGCCGTAGTGGACGCGCCAGTTGTACGGGTCGTGCTCGATCGCGCGGGTGAACTGGCGGATGCCGTCCTCGACGCGGCCGGTGCGCAGGTCGCAGTAGCCGAGCAGCTCGTAGGGCTCGGAGCGCACGTCGAGGCGGTCGATCGCGAGGTTCGCCTCGCGCGTCGTCGTCTCGCAGTCGCGCGCCGCGAACGCGACCTTCGCCGCCTGCGCCGCCCGCTCGGCCCGCACGAGCACCACCAGCGGGACGATCACCATCAGGAGCGCCGCCACGAACCCTGCGCGCCACGGCCACCCCATCGGGCGGTCGAGCCGCGCGCGGGGCGACGCGCCGTTGGCGCCGCCGGCGAGCACGGGCGTGGCGGCGACGGCGGCCGGCGCGGTGGCCCGGGCCGGAGCGTCGGCGCGCAGCCGCGCAGCCAGCGCCATCCCCCCCGCCGCGAAGAACGGGATCGTCACCGCGGGCAGCTCCCAGTCCCAATCGATCCCGGCGTGCACCGCCCAGAAGACGGCGACCGCGGTCAGCGCCGCGAACAGCACGCGGTCCTCCCCACGCACGCGCTTGACGAGCGCGACGACGATGATCACGAGCGCGACGAGCAGGAGCAGGAGCCCGACGATGCCCAGCTCCGCGAGCATCTCGAGGTAGAGCGAGTGCGCGTCCTCGACGTCGTACTGCTCGGTCCGCGCGCGGTCCCAGGTCAGCCGGTAGGTCCCCGCTCCGAGGCCCTTGAGCCGGTCGGCCGCGAACCCGTCGGTCGCCGCGTTCCACTGCGTGATGCGCCCGTTGTTGCCCGGGTCGACGAGCCGCTGGCGCAGGTCGGTCTCCGCGCCCACGTTGCCGCCCTGGACGAACCGGTCGTACTGGTCCTGCAGCTTCACCGCTCCGCCGGCCGCCAGCGCGACGGCCAGCACGCTCAGCCCCACGGTCAGCCCGATGCCCACGCGCCGGCGGGTCAGCGGCGCCTTGGGGATCCGCGCCCGCGCGAGCCGGCCGTCGAAGCGCAGCGTCAGCATCCACCGGATCGCCATGGACGCGGCGACGGCCAGCACGATCGTCGGGAGCAGGTCCTTGCCCTCCGCGATCGCCGCCGGCGTGGTCGGGTTCAGCGACGTCAGCAGGTCCGCGTTGTACGCCGCCGCGACCGCGACCGCCGACGCGGGCAGCACGATCACGCCGCTCGCCGCGCCCGGCGTCCGCGCGAGCGGGATCACCGCGACCAGTCCGACGATCGTCAGCGCGATGCCCGCGCGCGAGAACGTGAAGAAGAGCGCGGTCGCCAGCACCGGCAACGCGCCGGCGGCGAGGATGCGCACCACGCGCGACTCCCGCAGGTCGCTGGTGAGCACGAACGCGAGCAGGATGCCCATCCCGCAGACCGCGCCGAGCGCGTTCCAGTACGTCAGCGGGTAGCTGAGGCGGTCGTTGGAGACGTTCGGCTCGGTCGGCCACACCTCGGGCAGCAGGCGCGTGATCAGCGCGCAGCCCGCGACGACGAAGCACGCGAGCGCCAGCCCGCGCACGAGCCACCGCAGCCGCAGCCGGTCGAACGGCAGCATCGCCAGCGCGAACGTCACCAGCAGGTAGAGCAGCGTGCGCACGACCTCGAACGCCGCGCGCCCGTCGGACTCCGACCACGCGGCGGACCACAGCGTCCACCCCGCCAGGAGGAGCAGCGCCCCGCACACGACCGCGCCGTCCACGGTCAGCCCGGCGAGCGGCCGCTCGCGCAGCAGGAAGCAGACCGCCACCACGAGCGCGACGACGATCGCCGCCAGCGCCGTGTCGCGGGCGAAGTAGCCGCCCGCCTCGAAGCTCATCCACACCACGAGCGCCCCGGGGAGCAGCGCCGGCAGCACGCGCGCCGCCCGCTCGGATGCGGCTCGGAAGCTCAGCTGCGCGCGCCCTCGATCGGCAGCTCGGCCCGTTCGACCGTGCTGGACTCCGGTCCGTAGTACCCGTACTGGTCGACGACGGGCGCGTCCGTGACGACCACGCCCATGAGGCTGGCCGAGATGTTGCGGAGCGTCCGGAGGGCCCTGCGGGCGGGCTCCTTCGTCGTCTTGTTCAGGCGGGTGACGACCAGCACGCTGTCCACGAGGGGCGCGAGCGTGACGGCGTCGTTGACCGTGCCGATCGGCGGCGTGTCGATGATGACGACCTCGGCCAGGGACCGGGCCGTCTCCACCAGGGCGCCCATCTCGGGGCGCGCCAGGAGCCGCTGGGAGTTCGGGGGGACCGGGCCCGCGGTGAGCACCGCGAACGAGAGCCCGTCCTTGACGTCCTGCATCGTGACCGGCCGCGCCGTCGTGGCGTCGAGCCAGACGATCTCGCGCGCGAGGTGGCGGTCGCCGCCGAGCAGGAGGGTGGAGAGACCGCCGCCGTGCTGGTCGATGCCCGTGTAGCGCGCGATCGACGGGCGGCGCAGGTCGGCCTCGATCACGAGCGTGCGCACGCCGAGCCGCGTGAGGGCCTGTGCGAGGCCCATCGCGACGCTCGTCTTGCCGTCGGCCGGGCTCGGCGACGTGACCATCAGGACGTGCGAGTGCGCCCCGGCCGTCAACCGCACGTTCGCGGCGAGCAGGCCGTACGCCTCTCGCTGCAGGTGGTCGTCGCCTCCGCGCCGCGGCGGCGGCGGGATCGAGGCGAGCACCGGCAGCTCGTACAGCTCCTCGACCGTCTTCTCGTCCTTGATGCGGCGATCGGCGAAGTCGAGGATCAGGGCGATGGCCGCGCCGAGGATCAGGCCCAGGAAGAGACCCGCCGCGCCGGCCAGCTTGGTGCGGGGACGGGATGGGTCGGTAGGTACGCGCGCACGGCGAACGACCTCCACGCCACCGGTCTGCAGCGCGGCGGCGATCTCGAGCTCGCGCTGACGGGCGGCGAGCTGGCGGCCTTCCTCGCTGTTGCGGTCGGCCTCCGACAGCGCCTCGAGGCGGGTCGTCGCGAGGTTCGCGGCGTCGACGAGCGCCTGGCGCTCGGACTTGCGGCGGAACGCGACGAACTGCTCGGCGAACCCGTTGGCGATCGCGGCCGCCCGGCGGGGTTCGGCGTCGCGCACGGTGACGGTGACGATGTCCGACGTGCTGCTCGTCTCGGTCTCGACCTGGCCGAGCAGGTCGGTGATCGGCGTCCGAAGCCCGAGCGCCTTGCGGACGGCCTCGGCGACGGTGTCGAGCTTGATGAGCTGGACGCCGGTGGTGATCTCGCGCTCCGGGTCGCCCGTCGAGAACGAGTCGTTGCCGACGAGGCTCTCGACCCGGTCCTGACTGTCGAAGAGCAGCTCGGCCCGTGCGTCGTACTGCTTCTCGCTGGAGAAGCTGACGACGAGCGCCGCCGCCAGCACGAGAAAGGCGACGATGAGGATGACAGGCCAGCGCCGCCGGATGGCGCGGGCGTAGTCGATGAGCTGAACGCCCTGGCTGCCGTGCATCTGCGGCGAGTGTACGCGAGCGAACGGCGGGATCTACCACAGAACGGAGAACCAGGTACGACACCTGTCCATTCGCAAGTAGGCTGGGGGGGTCAATCGGTTCTGATCAACGACGAGGGATCAAGACATGTCCCCGATCAACCGATATTCGCCCCGTGGCCTACGTCGACAAGACCTCCACACACGCCATCGCGCACGCCCGCACTGAGTCCAAGGCCCTCCTCCGCGCCCACGGAGGCGCCTGGCCGATCGCGAAGCGCACGCTCGACGTCGTCCTCGCCTGCCTCATGCTCGTGGCGCTGGTCCCCGTGCTCCTCATCATCGCGCTGGCGATCAAGCTCGACACCCGAGGCCCCGTCCTCTTCAAGCAGCGCCGCTACGGGCGGGAGCTGAAGGACTTCCCGGTCCTGAAGTTCCGCACGATGAGCCACGGCGCCTCCGACGCGATCCACCGCGCGTACATCGCCGAGCTGATGAGCGAGAACGGTGGCGACACGGACGACGAAGGCGGGTTGAAGAAGCTCACCGCGGACCCGCGGGTCACGCGCGTGGGCGCCTTCCTGCGCAAGACGAGCCTGGATGAGCTCCCCCAGCTGTTCAACGTCGTGGCCGGGCAGATGTCGCTCGTCGGCCCGCGGCCCGCGCTGGACTACGAGCTGGAGCACTACGAGCCCTCGCACTACGCGCGCTTCGCGGTCCGCCCCGGCCTGACAGGTCTGTGGCAGGTCTCGGGCCGGTCGACGCTGGGGTTCCGCGAGATGCTGGACCTCGACGCCCGGTACGCCTCTGAGAGCGGCCCGGCGACGGACCTCCAGATCCTCGTGAAGACGCCGATCACGCTGGTACGCCGTACCGCCGCCTGATCCGCGACTCTTCCACGAGCGATGACCCTTCCCGGACCCGCAGAGGCGAACGCCGTCTCCACGCCCGACGCCTCCGTCGGGATCGCGGTCGTCGGCCTCGGCTACTGGGGCCCGAACCTGCTCCGCAACGCGTGGGAGACCGACGGCGCGACCGTCCGCTACGCGTGCGACCGCGACTCGCAGGCGCTGGCCCAGGTCGCGGCCCGCTACCCCGGCATCAAGCAGACCCAGGAGATCGACGACGTCCTCGCGGACGACGAGGTCGACGCGGTCATGATCGCCACGCCGGTGAGCACCCACTACCCGCTGGCCAAGCGGGCGCTGGAGGCGGGCAAGCACGTCTTCGTCGAGAAGCCGCTGGCCGAGCACTCCGAGGAGTGCAACGAGCTGATCGACATCGCCGAGGCCAACGACCTCGTGCTGATGCCGGGTCACACGTTCCTCTACTCCCCGCCCGTGCGGAAGGTGAAGGAGCTGCTGGTCGCCGGCGACCTCGGCGAGCTCTTCTTCGGCACGTTCAGCCGCGTCAACCTCGGCATCCACCAGAGCGACGTGAGCGTCGTCCGCGACCTCGCGCCGCACGACTTCTCGATCCTCCTGTACTGGCTCGGCGACCCGGCGTGGGTCCGCGCGGTGGGCCGCGACTCGATCGGCTCCGGCCAGCTCGACGTCGCGTTCATCGACATGGGCATGCCGAACGGGGCGCTCATCCACGTCGAGCTGTCCTGGCTGGCCCCGACGAAGCTGCGCCGCACCGTGCTGGTCGGCACCGGCAAGATGGTCGTCTACGAGGACTCGAGCAACGAGCAGGTCCGCGTGTTCGACCGCGGCGTCGACGCGATCGAGCCGCAGAGCTTCGGCGAGTTCCAGCTCTCCTACCGCTCCGGCGACGTGCTCACGCCGCGCCTGGACGCCGAGGAGCCGCTGAGGGTCGAGCTGCACGACTTCGTCAGCTCCATCCGCGACGGTCGCGCGCCGATCTCGGACCACTCGATCGGCCGCCGCGTCGTCGAGCTGATCGAGGCCGCCGAGCTGTCCCTCGCCTGGAACGGCGCGCCGGTCTCGGTGCTCACCGACGAGGACCGCCGCCGCCAGCCCGACCGCCGCCGCTCGGTCGGCGGGATGCCCCAGCCGCACCTCTGGCGTGGATCGCCGAAGCCCCAGTGACGACCGACACCAAGAACCTCCCCCTCTTCGACCTCGCGCGGGCCTGGCCGGCGCTGGAGGACGATGCCACCGCCGCCTTCGCGCGGATCGCGTCCACGGGCGCCTTCTCCCTCGGCGCCGACCTCAAGGCGTTCGAGGAGGAGTTCGCGGCCTACTGCGGCACCGAGTTCTGCATCGGCGTCGCCAACGGGACGGTCGCGATCGAGCTGGCGCTGCTGGCGCTCGGCGCCGGGCCGAGCCGCGAGGTCGTCACGGTGCCGCACACGTTCGTCGCGACGGTCGAGGCGATCGGCTCCACCGGCGCGAAGCCGGTGTTCGTCGACGTGGACCCGGTCACCCGCAACATCGACCCGGCCGGGCTCGAGGCCGTCATCAACGAGCGGACCGCCGCCGTCGTGCCGGTCCACCTCTACGGGCGCGTGGCGCCGATGGACGAGGTGCGCGCGATCTGCGCCAAGCACGGCGTCCCGATCGTCGAGGACGGCGCGCAGGCGCACGGCGCGAAGCTCGACGGCCGGCGGGTCGGCTCGCTCGGCACCGCGGGCGCGTTCTCGTTCTACCCGACCAAGAACCTCGGCGCGTTCGGCGACGGCGGGGCGGTCGTGACGGACGACCCCGAGGTGGACGCGCTCGTGCGCTCGCTGCGCCACCACGGCTCCGCCCCTGGCGACGCCAACCGCCACGAGCGGCTGGGCCGGACGGAGCGGCTGGACAACCTGCAGGCGGCGATCCTGCGGCTCAAGCTGCCGCGGCTGGACGACGAGAACGCCCAGCGCCGGGCCGCCGCCGCGCGCTACCGCGAGCTCCTCGACGGGTTGCCGCTCACGTTGCCGCCCGAGGACGACGCGGCGCGCGAGTCGGTCTACCACCTGTTCGCCGTCGAGGTGGACGACCGCGATGCGGTGCGGGCCAAGCTGAACGGCCAGGGCATCGGCGCCGGCGTCCACTACCCCACACCGGTCCATCTGCAGCCGTATTGGTCGTACCTCGGTCACCGCGCGGGCGACTTCCCGGTGTCGGAGCGCCTAGCGTCGCGCGTGCTGACACTGCCGCTCTTCCCCGGCGTCACCGAGGCCGAGCAGGACCGCGTCGCGGCCGCGCTCTCCCAGGCGCTTCTCAGCTCGACCACCTAGGGTCCCGGGCCGAATGAGCCCCGGAGCCCTCGTCCTCGGAGCGTCGTACCGGGCGCTCGGCGTCGTCCGCAGCCTCGGCCGGCGCGGCGTGCCCGTCCGGTTGCTCCGAACCGACGAGCACCGCGTCGCGACGTTCAGCCGCTACGCGGAGCCGACCGGGCAGGTGCAGGACGGCGACGAGGCGACGCAGGTCGGGCAGATCCTTGCGCTGGCACGCACGCACGGGCTGGACGGGTGGTCGCTCGTCCCGACCGATGACGACAGCGCGCACCTCGTGAGCCGCGGCCGCGACGTCCTCACGCGGGTCTTCCGCACGACGACCGCACCGTGGGAGACGCTCGTCGCGGCGCACGACAAGCGGTTCACCTACGCATTGGGCCAGCGGGCCGGCGTGCCGGTTCCGCAGACGTGGACGCCGCAGACCGAGGCGGAGGTCGCCGCGCTCGCGCCCCGCTTCCCTGTGATCCTCAAGCCGTCCTACAAGGTGCGCGGTGAGCCGCTCAGCACCGACAAGGCGTGGCGGGTGGAGTCGGCGCAGGAACTGCAGCAGCGGTATCGCGAGGCGCGCCGCACGCTCCCCGCCGAGGCCATCGTCGTCCAGGAGCTCGTGCCGGGCGGGGACGGGCGCACGCAGCTGTCGTACGGGGCGCTGTGCCGCGACGGGGAGGTGCTGGCCTCGATCACGGCCTGCCGCGTCCGCCAGCGACCCATGGACTTCGGCAAGGCCAGCACGTATGTCGAGTCGATCGCCGACGCGGACGTCGAGGACCTGTCGCGACGGCTGCTGGCCGAGCTCGGCTACACGGGCATCATCGAGGTCGAGTTCAAGCGCGACGCGCGCGACGGGCAGCTCAAGCTCCTCGACATGAACCCGCGCACGTGGGGTTGGCAGTCGTTGGGTGCCGCCGCCGGGGTCGACTTCCCGTGGCTGGACTGGCTGCTCGGGCAGGGCGAGCCGGTGCCCGAGGCGCACGCGCATCCCGGCGTGCGCTGGGTCCGCGTGTCGATGGACCTGCCGCTGGCCGTCGCCGAGGTGCGCGCGGGCCGGATGCGCGCCGGCGCGGTGGCGCGCACGTACCGGCCGCCGCTCACGTTCGCGACGTTCACCCGCGACGACCCCCGGCCCGCGTTCGCCGACCTCCCGCTTCTCGTGGCGCTCGCCGTCCGGCGGCGGCTCCGAAGCGCCCGCCCACGCTAGAGGAACCGGTACGCGAGGTCGCCGGCGGCCGCCGTCGCCCCGAGCGGGACCTTCCCCCACGTCCTGACGGCCAGCGACGCGCCCGCGTGCGACTCGTCGCCGTATCCGCTGCCGGCGGGCGCCACGGCCGGCGGGTGGTAGTAGCGCACGAGCCGAGCCGGCTCGGCGCCCCACTTCCGCTTGAACGCCGCGAGCCCCTCGTTGCCCTCGGGGACCTCGCCCAGGTCGTAGCGCCGCAGACCGGCGCGTACGGCGTCCTCGATGAGCGAGGCCTGGACGACGTCGGCAGGCGAGAGGCGCAGCCGGTCCGCGCGCGTCGCGCCGAAGGCGTAGAACGCCGTGCCGCCCAGCTGGAGGGTCAGCGCGCCGGCGACGATCTCGCCGTCGAGCTCAGCCACCACGAGGCGCATCAGGCCCTGCGGCCGCATGAGGTCCCACATCGCGCGAAACGTGCGCAGCGGACGCGCGGGGACCAGGTTCTCCCGCATCGTGGCGAGGTACAGCCGGTACCAGGTCTCAAGCTCGGCGGGCGAAGCCGCGTCGCGTGCGATCACACCGCTCCGACGCGCCTTCGCCAGACGGGAGCGCAACCCGCGGCTGGCGCGGCCCTTCAGGTACGGCAGGTCCTCCACGTGCGCGGGGAGCTCGATCGCGTAGGCGACCCGCCACGAACGCCCGACCAGCCCCGCGGGGAGCGGGTCGGTGAGGGTCGTCGCCGGCTTGACCTGCAGCTGAGTGCCATGCCCTGTGCGGTGCACGGCGTCGGCCAGCAGGGCGGCGGTGGTCGCGTCGTCGTCGGCCAGCGGGCCGGCGACGGCGGTCCGGGGCAGCGACGCGAGCCGCGGCCCGAGGGCCGCGATACGGCGACCCACCACCGGCACCCCGCGCGTGCGCACGAGCGGAAGGACGCCGCGGACGCGGTCCTCGGCGTCCACCGCCGCAAGGGCGACGACCGGACGGGCGCTCTCCGCCGTGAGGACGGCCAGCCACGTGGAGTGGTGGTAGACCAGTCCTCCGGGGTGCTCGCGCACGTACCGATCCCAGCGCGGGTCGGCGCCCGGGTCCACCTCCACGATCCGCACGCGGTGAGACTATCCATCGCACCGGCTCCAGGCACCCCAGCGCGCCAAGCCGCGCAGGAAGTGTCGAACATTCGTCCGGCCACTTGGACGAACGTTCCCCGCCTGCGAGACTGGACGTCCGCCCGTCCTGCGACCCGGAACTGGATGCTCTCGCTTCGCACCTCTCTCGCGGCGGTCACCGCCGTCGCCCTGGCCGCACCGGCTCTCGCCTCGGGTCACGCCGGCCACGTCCATCGCGACGGGACGGGCACTCCGCTGCGGACGATCTTCGACCGCTCCGCGGCGACCGCCGTCGCCGCCGCGGTCAACGACGGGCAGTACCCGGACATGCGGACGCTGCCGCCGCGCGATCTGCAGTTCGACGTCACCGACACGCCCAACGGCGCCGGCCGCAACGTCCTGCGGTTCACCAACACGGTGTGGAACGCGGGCGACGGGCCGCTGCGCATCAGCGGCGACGTGCCCGCGGGCACGACGAGCGCGCCCGCGACGCAGACGGTGAACCACGCCGACGGCACGACGGCGACCTACAACGTCGGCACGTATCTGATCCACCCTGAGCACCAGCACTTCCACTACGACGGCTGGGGGCGGTACGAGCTGTGGACCAAGGCCGCGTTCGACGCCTGGGTCAACGCCGGCCGCCCTGTCGGGACGGAGCCCGACATCATCGGCTCGAAGACGACGAGCTGCGTGCTGGACGAGGAGTTCATCGCCAGCCTGCCCAAGACGCCGTACCCGGGCCCGTACGGGGACGCCGGCTGCGACCCGACGCGCAACGGCAAGATCGACTCCGGGCTGTCCGTCGGCTGGGGCGACACGTACGACTTCTACCGGTACGAGCAGTGGATCGACCTCGGCGCCGCGAAGCTCGCCGACGGGACGTACGTCCTGCGCTCGGTCGCCGACCCGGACAACAAGGTCTACGAGAGCACCGGCAAGGCGGACGCCACGCGTGAGAGCCAGCAGGCCAACGAGGCGATGACGACGTTCGTCGTCTCCGGCGGCCATGTCGCCGACTCGGACCGCCCAACCGGCACGGTGACGATCAACGACGTCGCCGAGAAGACCTCGAACACGAACGTGACGGTCCGCGTGCTCGGCCGAGACGACGCCAGCGGCGTCGACCAGGTCCGCCTGTCCAACGACGGCGTGACGTGGACGCCTGCGCGCGCGTACGGCGGTTCGGGCTCCTCCCCCATGTCGATCGCCTGGGATCTCTCCGACTCCCGCTACGGCGGCACGACGGCCCAGGGCACGAAGCTGGTCTACGTGCAGGTCCGCGATGGCTCGGGCAAGTGGTCCGCGACGTTCACCGACGAGATCCAGCTCGGGAGCGGCGGCGACGGCGGCAACGGCAGCAACTCGCTCTACAAGACGTCGGTCCTCGGCGACACGCCGCTCGCCTACTGGCGCCTGAACGAGTCGAGCGGCGCGGTCGCGGCCGACACCGCGGGCACGCTGGCCGGCACCTACAAGGGCTCACCGGTCCGCGCGGTCACCGGGCTGCTCAACTCGGACCTCGACCCGGCGACGCGCTTCTCGGGGCTCGGCCAGTCCTCCGTCGAGATCCCGAGCGCCAGCGCGCTCAACCTCGGTACCGCCTTCGCCCTGGAAGCATGGATCAAGCCCGAGTCGCTCCCGGGCCCGGGCCAGTTCGCCTCAATCGTGACCCGCCCCGAGTCGTACTCGCTCCAGCTCAACGGCCCGGTGCTCGAGTTCACGATCATGCAGAACGGCGTTCGCCTCCGGACCCAGGCGCCGGTCGACACGATCCAGGCCGGCCAGGCCTACCACGTCATGGCCACGTACGACGGCGCTCAGACGCGCCTCTACGTGAATGCGATCCAGGTCGCGACCGGTTCCGCGACCGGCACTCCGAGCGCGAACACCAACCCCCTGCACATCGGCTCGTGGGACGGCGCCGGCGAGTACTTCAACGGCACGATCGACGAGGTCGCGGTCTACAACACCCTGCAGACCGGCCTCCAGGCCAAGCAGCACTACGACGCCGGGATCAGCACCGCCGTCGGCGTGCACACGCCGACGAACCTGACCGCGACGGCCTCGGCGTCCAGCACGACGGCGATCGACGTGGCGTGGACGGACGCGTCGAACAACGAGAGCGGGTTCGAGATCCAGCGCTCGACGACCTCGGACTTCGCCTCGCCCACCACGCTGACCGCCGCCGCGAACGCGACGAGCAAGGCCGACACCGGCCTTGCGCAAGGCACGACGTACTTCTACCGGGCGCGCGCCGTGACCGCTTCCGACACGTCGGCGTGGTCGAACGTCGCGAGCGCGACGACGCGCAGCTCCAGCCCGGCGGCTCCTGCCGCGCCGACCGGCCTAGGAGCCACCGCCACGTCCTCCACGCAGATCAACCTCGCCTGGACCGACGCCTCCGGCGACGAGAGCGGCTTCGAGATCCAGCGCTCGACCTCCTCGGCCTTCACCTCGCCGACGACCCTGACCGCCGCCGCCAACGCGACGTCGCTCACGGACACCGGCCTGACCGCCTCGACCGCCTACTACTACCGCGCCCGCGCGACCAAGACCGGCGCCCCCGCCTCCGCCTGGAGCGCCACCGTCTCCGCCACCACGCTCGGCACGACGCCGCCCCCGACGGCTCCTGCCGCGCCGACCGGCCTAGGAGCCACCGCCACGTCCTCCACGCAGATCAACCTCGCCTGGACCGACGCCTCCGGCGACGAGAGCGGCTTCGAGATCCAGCGCTCGACCTCCTCGGCCTTCACCTCGCCGACGACCCTGACCGCCGCCGCCAACGCGACGTCGCTCACGGACACCGGCCTGACCGCCTCGACCGCCTACTACTACCGCGCCCGCGCGACCAAGACCGGCGCCCCCGCCTCCGCCTGGAGCGCCACCGTCTCCGCCACCACGCTCGGCACGACGCCGGCGCCCCAGTACGCGGCGACGGTGCTCGCGGATGGCCCGGTCAGCCACTGGCGGCTCGGTGAGCGCAGCGGCACGACGGCGGCCGACGTGCGCGGCGCGAACGCTGGCCTGTTCCGCAACGGCCCCACCCTCGGCGCCGGAAGCCTGCTGACCGCCGACACCGCGAACTCGGCCGTGCGGTTCGACGGCACGAACGACCACGTCGTGGTGGCCGACAGCGCGTCGCTCGACCTGCGGTCGGCGATCACGCTCGAGGCGTGGATCAAGCTCGACAGCGTCCCAGCCTCCGGCAGCTGGGCATCGGTGGTCACCAAAGCCGAGGCCTTCACGCTGCAGTTCAACGGCCCGCGCCTGGAGTTCACGCTCATGCGCGACGGGGTCCGCTACCGCGCCCAGGCGCCGTCGGGCGCGATCGCCGCCGGCCAGACCTACCACGTGGTCGGCACGTACGACGGCACGACGCAGAGCCTGTACGTCAACGGCTCGCGCGTGGCGACCCGCAGCCAGACTGGCTCGGTGACCGTCGGGACGTGGCCCCTGACGATCGCCTCCTGGGGCGGGTACGGCGAGTACCTCAAGGGCACGGTGGACGACGTCGCCGTCTACGCCAAGGCGCTGAGCGCGGCGCGCGTCGCCGCCCACTACACCGCCGGCCGCGCGACCACCACGACGGCCTCCGGGGTCAGCGTCGCGCGGTCCGCGGTGTCGTCGACCAAGGGCTGGGTGGCGCTCGGGCCGTCGCAGCGCTTGACCTACAAGCTGCGCGGTCCCGGCGCCGCGGCGCGCAAACGCGCCTGCGCCGAGGCGGCCAAGCCCGGCACGACGCGGTCCGCCGCCCGACGCAAGGCCGCAGCCAAGCGGGCCTGCCTCGCGTTGCAGCGCTCCGGCTACCGCCGGAGCGGCGCGGCCCGCTAGGGTCGCGCCCCATGCGCACCGCGCTCCTCGACCCGCTCACCGACCCTGCGTGGGCGGAGCTGGTCGGGCGGGCGGAGGACGCGACCATCTTCCACCACCCCGCGTGGCTTCGGCTGGTGCGGGAGCGCTACCGCTTCCCCGCCGCGGGCGTGTGCGTGGTCGACAGGTCCGGCACGCCCGTCGCCGGGCTGCCCGTGATGGCGATCGGCAGCCGCCTGACCGGCCGGCGCCTCGTCGCCGTGCCGTTCTCCGACGCGTGCGGGCCCCTCGTGGCGCCGGACGCGCCGGACGACGCGCGGGAGCGGCTGGCCGCTGCGGTCGAGGCCGAGCGCACGCGGCGCGGCGTCCGCCTCGAGGTCCACGAGCGGTTCCCCGAGGCTGGGCCGACCGTCGAGCTCTTCCACCGGCACGTCATCGACCTCACGCCCGGCCCCGACGCGCTCGAGAAGGGCTTCCACTCCCGCGTGCGGCGCAACACGCGCAAGGCGCGGCGCGAGGGCGTGACGGTGACACGCGAGACCGGCCGCGGCGCGCTCGAGGCGTTCTACGCGCTGCACGTGCAGACCCGCCGGCGCCTCGGCGTCCCGACGCAGCCCAAGCGTTTCATCACCGAGATGGAGCGCATCTTCACCGAGGGCCTGGGCTTCGTCGGCCTCGCTCACCACGAGGGCCGGCCCGTCGCCGCGGCGGTCTACTTCGTCCTCGGCGGGACCGTGCTCTACAAGTTCGGCGCCTCCGACGCGGCCGCGCTGGCCCTGCGCCCCAACAACGTCCTCTTCACCGACGTCATCCGCTGGGCGAGCGAGATGGGCCACGCCGCGTTCGACCTCGGCCGCACCGATCTCGGTCAGGAGGGCCTGCGCTCGTTCAAGCTCTCCTGGGGTGCCGAGGAGCTGCCGCTCGCCTACACCTACGCAGGCGGCGGCGTCCCCCGCCCCGGGCACGGCTTGCAGGAGCGGGTGCTCGAGCAGGTCATCACCCGCACGCCGCCCGTGACCGGCCGGGTCATCGGGCAGCTGCTGTACCGTCACGCCGGCTGACGCGTCAGGCGACCTCGAACGCGAGCTCGCCGTCGCGCTCGCGGGCGAAGGCCACGCGCGCGTCCCACGTCTCGCCGCCGGGCACGCTCGCGGCCCCGTCGGGGGCCACGACGGGCGCCAGCTCCTCGCGCGTTCGCCACCAGGCGGCGACGTCGCGCGGCAGCGCGTGCCAGCCGCCGGCCAGCGACTTCAGGTGCACGATCAGCTGCTCGTACTTGTCGAGCCGGTCGTCGGTGAGCATGTAGTCCGGGTGGACGATGACGTTGACCAGGCCGCGCTGGGCAGCGATCCAGTCCGACTTGACCTTCCACGGCTCGATGTCGTCGCGGCGCAGGATCTCGAACAGCGTGTGGTCCTGCACGAGCGTGACCGGCAGCTCGACGAGGTCCCCGTTCATGAACGGGAAGATCGAGCAGCAGCCACCGGGCTGGGGCTCGAACGGATCCGTATCGGGGTACGAGGTGTCGTACAGGCAGCCGAGCTCGGGCATCCAGTCGGCGTTGCGGTGCAGCGCCGGGGAGCGGAAGCCGACGACCTGCCAGTCGCGCAGGTACGCGTGGATCTTCGGCAGGTCGGCCTCGAACCGCTCGCGGGTCGAGAACGTCTTGCACTTGTGGTCGACGCCGTGGAGGCCGATCTCGCAGCCGGCGCCGCGGACGGCGTCGAACGTGCCGTCAGCGATCGGATACTCCTCACCGCAGAAGTTCCAGGAGGAGACGACGCCGTGCTTGGCCTCGAGCTCCAGCATGCGCGGGATGTTCTCGACGCCCGCGACACCCTCGACGTCGTGCGTGAGCACGAAGGCGAAGCGATGGTCGCCTGGCCAGAAGTTGACGAGGGGAACACCGGGCTCGCCGACCGCAGCAAGCCGCGCGCGGAGCTCCGCGTGCTGGCGGTCGACGAGGATCGGCTCGATCGGCCAGCGGGGGAACTCCCGCTGCATCTGCTTGCGCGCGTAGGCACGACGCATCGCGAGCTGGACCTGGCGCGGGATCAGCGGCCGCAGCGCGTAGTAGGCGCGCAGCGCGATGGACTCGCTCTCCTCACCCCCACCACGCACGTACCGCTCGAAGAGGTAGTGCTCCGGAGCCTCGGACGCCTGGGCTGCCTCGGGCGCCTGTGCCTGTACCTGTGCCTCGCTCACCTGGCTCTCAACGGCTGATCGAGCATCGACCTTTAGCCACGCGCCATCATAGGTCCCGTGCACGACGCCGCTGTGACGAACGGCGGTCCCGGTCTCCGGGGCCGCGTCTGCCTGCTCCGGCAGGGCAACTACCCGGACGACCCGCGGGTCCACCGCGAGGCGATGGCGCTCGTCGACGCCGGCTTCACCGTCGACCTCATCGGCATCCGCGACCCGGGCGAGAAGCTCGTGGAGACCGTCGAGGGCGTGCGTGTCATCCGCGTGCCGCTCAGCCGCAAGCGGGCGGGGAAGCTGCGCTACGTCTTCCAGTACGCCGCGTTCTTCCTCGCCGCGTCGCTCCTCGTCACGCTGCTGCACCTGCGGCACCGGTACCGGCTGATCCAGGTCCACACGGTCCCCGACACGCTCGTGTTCGCCGCGGCCATCCCCAAGCTGCTCGGCGCGCGTGTGGTGCTCGACCTGCACGAGATGTTCCCCGAGTTCTTCGGGACCAAGTTCGGGGAACGGCCGACGGTCCACCGGGTGCTGGTCGCGGCCGAGCAGGCCGCGATCCGGTTCGCCGACGCCGCCTTCACGTGCACGAGCGACATGCGCGAGACGTTCGTCGCCCGCGGCGCGGACCCGGCCAAGATGGGCGTGGTGCTGAACGCGGCCGAGGAGGAGGTCTTCGACGTCGCGAAGTACCCGCCGGTCGGCAGCCCGGACGGCGAGTTCGTGCTCATCGTGCACGGCACGGTCGAGCAGCACTACGGCCACGACACCGCGATCCGCGCGGTCGCGCTGCTGGGCGACGAGATCCCCGGGCTGCGGCTGGAGATCGTCGGCGACGGCTCCTACCTGCAGCCGGCGCGTGAGCTGGCGCGCGAGCTCGGCGTCGAGGACCGGGTGCGGTTCGCCGGCCGCTGGGTGCCGATGCCGGACCTGCTCACCGCGATCCAGCACGCCGACGCAGGCGTCGTGGCCATGAAGCGCGACCCGTTCCGGGACCTCACCCACTGCAACAAGATGTACGACCTCGTCACGATGCGCCGCCCGGTGCTCAACTCGCGCACCCGCTCGGTCCAGTCGTACTTCGGCGAGGAGTGCTTCGAGTACTTCGACTCCGACGACCACGTCGACCTGGCGGAAGCCATCCGACGCGTGCACGCGTCGCCGCAGCGCCGCGAGGAGATGGTGGCCAAGGCTGCGGCCGCGCTGGAGCCCTACCGCTGGCCGCGCCAGCGGGCGGTCTACCTCGGCATCGTCGACGCGGCCCTCCACGGGCGACCCGTGGCGCCCGCGGCGAAGGTGGCCGCGGAGGCCGTCGCCGCCGAGACCTAGCTCCGGGCGGTCCGCACCCAGTCGCGCGGGCCCCGGCCGCGCGCGAGCCGGGCCACGATCCCGAGCTTCTGCACGACGAGCACGGGCGCGTGCAGCAGCCCGCGCCACGCCGCCGGCGGCGCCCCGACGAGGGCCAGGCCGCCCACGACATACGTCGCCTGCGCCGCGACCGCGACGGTGGCGAGCCGCCGGGCGCGCGGCGTCCCGGCCAGGACCGCAGTCGCGAAGACCATGCCGTTGGCCGCGAAGAGCAGCGACTGCGGCGGCACGAGGAGGTCGAGCACCGGCGCGGCTCGGGCGGGCCGGCGGCTGCGGACGGCGCTCGCCACAAGCCGCGGCGCCCACTCGCGCAGGACGGCGAGGTGAGAGCTCTCCCACCGCGCCTGCTGCTCCGCGCTCTCCCCGAACGTCGTCGGCATCGCCGAGCTGACCGCAGCTTCGGGCGCGAACCGCACCCGCACACCGGTCTCGACGAGCGAGAGGTGCTGCTCGGCGTCCTCGATCAGGCCGAACGCCTTCCAGCCGTGGCGCTCGAGCACCTCTCGGCGGAAGGCCATCCCGGTCCCCATCAGCCCGACGGACCAGCCGAGCGCGTCCTTGCCGAGCGGCTTCACGCTGTTGATGAGGCGAAAGGCCGCGTAGCGGATCGCCGCCGCCGGGCCCTCCTCGGGATTGGCGACGACGTCGTCGACCTGCACAGCCTCGGCACCGGTGGCCAGCCGCCACTCCACCGCGGACAGCAGGTTCGGCGTCGGTTCGCAGTCGGCGTCGACGAACACCACGACGTCGACGTCGGCCAGGCCCGCGTCCGGCTGCGTCAGCGCCCAGCTCAGCGCGTGCCCCTTGCCGCGCGCACCGCCCTCGCGCCGGAGCACCGTCGCCCCCGCCGCGCTGGCGATCTCCGCGGTCCGATCGGTGCAGTGGTCAGCCACGACGACGACGTGGGGCGCCGCGCCCGCGGTCTCCAGCCGGCCGATCGCGGCGAGCGTCGCGCCGATCACCGGCTCCTCGTCGTGGGCCGGGACCAGGACCAGGAACCGCATCCGCGCGGGTGGATCGGCATCCGGGGCACGCCGACGGGCCGGGTGCAGCGCGGCCGCGACGGTGAGCCCGAGATGGTAGGCGCCCACCGTCGCCAGGTAGCCCGCGCCCGCCGTCAGCGCGGCGCGGGCGCCGCGCATCACCATGACCGCTGGCGAGCTGCGCGGAGCCCCTCGACCATCCCGCCCAGACTCCGCACGCCCGTGCGGACACGGAACCGGGACCGGCGCCTGAGGCCGCTGAGCACGAGGACGAGCGAGAAGCGCGGGCCGGCCTGCCACCAGAAGCGCAGTGCGGTGCGGCGGTCACCGGCGTGCCAGAGCTTCGCGCACAACCCCATCCAGGACGCGGTGTAGCCGGCGTACAGCTGCACGATCTCCTCGCGGGTGCGCCACTGGTCGTGCTCGGCGCGGATCCGCGGCGTCACGAGCGTCGTGGCGCCCGCACGCAGCATCCGCAGGTTGAAGTCCATGTCGTCCGACGCAGGGAAGTCCGGAGCGCCGGGGCCGAGACGCTCGTCCCAACCGCCGACCGCGTCGACCATCGTCCGCCGCACGGCGAAGCTGACGCCGAACGCGACGAGCGACGGGTGAACGGCGGTGCCGGAGAACGTGCGCTCCTCCTCCACCTCGAACGTGCTGAACGGCAGGTCATCGGGCTGCCGGGGCCGGACGTAGCGGGGTCCGACGTGGCCGCTGATGAGGTCGACGTCCGGGTGCTCGCGGATCGCGCGTTCCACCTCGGCGGTGAAGTCCAGCGCCGGCACGCAGTCGTCGTCGACGAACACCAGCCAGTCCTCGCTCGTGGCCCGCCACGCCACGTTGCGCGCACGGGACAGGCCCCGGCCCTGGTCGGGGATCAGCGTCTTGCGTGGATCAGCGTCGAACCGCGCACGAACCTGCGGGGCGATCTCGTCGCTCTGGTCGACCATGACCAGCGGGAAGTCTGGCTCCGCCTGCCGGTCGAGCAGGTCGAGCGTCTCGAGCACCTGGTCCGGCCGGTTGCGGGTGCAGACGACCACGACGAAGGACAGGGCGTGGGCGCTCATGCGGGCAGCACTCTAAGCGATGCGCGCGCCGAGCTCCTCCCGCGACGGTCGTCCGTCCACGCACGCGCGAGCACGTCCCGGCTGCACGGTACATTGCCTCGCTGGCACGCGCATGGCCTCCCTCGCCCCTCCCCGCACCAGCGTGGCGCTCGCGACGGCCGCCATCGCCGCCACGAGCCTCGTCCTGGGTGCCGTGGCCGGCCGGAGCCCGATGCTGGCCGCCGGCGCTGCCGGCGGCATCCTCGTCCTCGCCCTGACCTTCGCGGCGCCGGTGGCGCTGCTCACCCTCCTGATGCTGACGGCGGCGATCGTGCCGTACGACGTGCAGAACCGCTTCGGCGTCTCCGCCGGCGGGTCGGCCGGCATCGTGTTCACCGACGTGGTGGTGCTCTGTGGCCTGCTGTGGGCGATGATCGCGATCGTCAACCTCGCGCGGACACGGCTCAGCGGACGGATCATCGCGACGCTCGCGCTGACGATCGCGTTCCTGGCGGTCGCGGCCTTCCAGGTCGTCCACGGCGTCCGCGGCGGCGCGGACGCGGGCGCAGCCGGCTACGAGTTCCGCCACCTCCTCGGACTGGCGGTGTTCGTCATCGCTTTTCCGATGCTGTTCGACCCGGTGCTGCGGCCGCAGCTGATGAAGGCCCTGCTGGTCTTCGGGCTGATCCTCGGCCTCTGGGGGCTGGCGCAGTGGATCCTGCAGATCCCCGCCAACGCGACCGAGGACATCGGCATCCGCCAGGGCGTCTCGCACACGACGAGCGGAACGGGCCAGCTGCTCGGCGGCCGGTACGCGTACCCACCGGCCGTGATCCTCGCGTTCGCCGCGCTCATCTCCGGGTGGCGGCGCACGCAAGCCATGACGACGCTGCTGCTGGTGATCCTCGGCCTGAACGCGATCTCGCTCATCCTCACGTTCGAGCGGGCGTTCTGGGTGTCGGCCGCGTTGGGCGTCCTGCTCGTGCTCGTCCGCGCCGGGCACCTCCAGCGGCTGCGCGCGGCGGTGTGGGGCGGCCTCGCGCTCCTGCTGATCAGCGGCGCGTTCAGCGTCGTCGCGCCGGGCGAGGCGACGGCTGTGCGAGAGCGGTTCATCTCCATCGGCCAGTACCACTCCGACGAGTCCGTCGACTACCGCCTCATCGAGAGCCGCGCGGTGATCGCACGTATCGACGCGTCCCCGTGGTCGGGCTCCGGGCTCGGCTCGACCATCTACTGGGGGCGGCCCTCCTCCGGCGTGCCGGCCAAGCACGAGACCTACTCGCACAACGCCTACCTGCGCACGGCGTGGAAGCTCGGGATCCCCGGCCTGGTGCTGCTGATGTTGCTGATGGCCACCGCGCTGGTGGGCCGCCGCGGCAAGGGCGAGTACGCGGTCCTCGCGACCGGTGCGCGCGCCGCGCTCCTGGCGCTGCTGATCATGGGCGTCACGGGACCCGTGTTCGACACGATCAACTCGAGCTCGGTGATCGGTCTGCTGATCGCCTTGGCGACCGTGCTTCCCGCGCTGCCCGATCCTGCGCCCGAGCCCGGCGCGGCATGACCGAGCCGGGGGTCGAGGAAGGGGCAGCGCCGCCAGAGGAGCCGCGCCACTCGCTCGGGCGGTCGGAGCTGCGCCGGCGGGCGCTCTCGGGCGCCGCCGTCGTCGGCGCGCGTGGCGTGGCGATCAACGCGCTGGCCTTCCTGGGCAACGTCGTCCTCGCCCGTCTCCTGGTCCCGTCCGAGTTCGGTCTGGTCGCGCTCGGGTTGGCCGTCCTCACGCTCGCCACGCTGCTCACCGACGGCGGGCTGGGCGCCGGGCTCGTGCGCCGGCCCGAGCCACCGACGCGTGACGACCTGCGCACGCTGATGGCGATCCAGGTCTACAGCACGGTCGCGATCGCGCTGCTCAGCGTCGGCCCGGCGATCGCGTTCGGCGGCGCGGCAGAGCTCGCGGCGATCATGCTCGCGGGGCTGCCGATCTCGGCGCTGCGCGGCCCGGGCATGGTGACGCTCGAGCGCGACCTGGACTTCCGCCCCATCGCCGCCGTCGACGTCTCGGAGTCGCTCGCCTACTACGCGTGGGGCATCGGCGCGGTCGCTGCAGGCCTGGGCGTGTGGGGCCTGGCGTCGGCGTCGGTGGTCAAGGCGCTCGTCGGCACGCTCGTCCTCCTGCGGCGCTCACCCGTCAAGCTCGTCGCGCCGCGCACGACCCGCGCACGAACGCGTGAGCTGCTCGGCTTCGGAGTCAAGTTCCAAGGGGTCCAGGTGGTGAGCGCGGTCCGCGACCAGGGCATCAGCTTCGGCATCGCCGCCGTCGCGGGCGCTGCGACGCTCGGGCTCTGGACGGTCGCATGGCGACTGCTGCAGGTGCCGTTTCTCCTGTTCCAAGCGCTGTGGCAGGTCTCGTTCCCCGCGATGGCGCAGCTCGTCGCCGGCGGCGACGATCCGCGGCCGGTGATCGAGCGGGTCGCACGCCTGGCGGCCGTAGCGACCGGGATCATCCTCACGGCGATCGCCGGCTCGGCGCCGGCGCTCATCCCAGCGCTCTTCGGCGCCGACTACAGCGAGGCGCGCGAGGCCGTCCCGTGGGTCTGCGTCGCGCTGCAGATCAGCGGTCCGGTGTCGGTCGCAGTCGCGGGGTACCTCTTCGCGTCGGGCCGGACCGGCGTCGTGCTGCGGGCCGCCGTCGTCCAGGTCTTCATCTGGTTCGCGGTCGGGCTCGGGCTCCTCACGCCGCTCGGCGTGAGCGCGGTGGGCATCGGCTTCTGTGCCGCCGCGCTGACCGAGACCGCGATCTTCGGCCGCGCGGTCCACGCCGCGACAGGCGTGCGGCTCGCGCACGTGCTGCTCGCGCCCTTCGCCGCCGCGGTGGCGGCGTCCGCCGTCGGTTGGCTGCTGGCCGACGCGCTGGGCCCCACGCTGCCCAGCGCGATCGCGGGCGCCGCCGTCGCCGTCGGCGCGTTCGTCCTCCTGCTGCTCGCCATCCGCCGCCCGCTGGTGCTCGACGTCGTCGCCGTCGCCCGCAGCGGCATCGGCAGCGCCGCGCGCGCCTGAGCCGTCAGACTGCCGCTCCATGTCGTCACGCCCAGCCCTCGTGTTCGTCGTCTACCAGCCCCCGATCGGCGCGCTGCACGGCTCTGGCATCCGCACCAACCGACTGCTCCACGGCCTGGCCGAGACCTTCGATCTGACGCTCGTCACGTACGTCGGGCCTGGACTCGACGGGCCCGACGACGCGACCGAGCTGCAGGCGCTCCTCCCGGGGATCGACGTCGTCGGCGTGCCGCTGCGCCTGGGCGACAAGCGCGTCGCGCAGCTGCGCAGCCTGCCGTCGCGACGCTCGTGGCAGTTCGGGCGCTTCGCCCGGCCCGAGCTGGCGGAGGCGGTCCGCGGGGCGGTCGCGCGCACCGGCGCCCGCATCGTCCACTACGAGGACCTTGGAACCGGCCAGACCGGCCCGGTGCCCGGCACGCTCAGCGTCTTCGCCCCACACAACATCGAGCACCGCATCATCCGCGCGACGGCGGAGACCAACGGGGGCGTGCGTGGGACGTTCGCGGCGCTCGACTGGCGACGCGTGCGGGACGAGGAGGTCCGCGTCTGGAGGGCGATGCCGCTCTGCCTCGGCGTCTCGCCGCTCGACGCCGCGACGATGCGCGAGGGCGGCGCCCCGTGGGTGGAGGTGGCTCCCAACGGGACCGATCCGAGCGCCCGGCTCCCTCTCCCACCGCTCGGCACCGAGGACCCGCTTCGCCTGCTGTTCGTCGGCACGGCGAGCTACCAGCCATACGAGCGCGGTCTGGCGTGGTTCGTCCGCGAGGTGCTCCCGCGGATGAAGACGTCGGTCGCGCTCGACGTGGTCGGCGATCCCCCGCTGCGCCCGGTCGAGGCGCCCGGCGTGACGTACCACGGGCGTGTTCCGTCGGTCGAGCCGTTCTACGCGGCGGCCCACGCGGTCATCGTGCCCGTCTTCGAGGGCTCGGGAACGCGGCTGAAGATCGTCGAGGCGCTGGCGCTCGGCCGGCCGGTGGTCTCCACCGCGCTGGGGGCCGAGGGTCTGCCCGTCGAGGCGGGTGTGCACTACGACCACGCGGAGACGCCCGAGGACTTCGCAGCGGCGCTGGAGCGGGTCGGGGACGCGATGACGACCGATCCCGCCGCTGTGGAACGGCGCCTGGCCGCGGGGCACGCGTCGGCCGCCGCGCTGTTCTGGCCTGCGATCGTGGAGGACCTGGCCGCGCGCTACCGGGATTGGCTCGAGGCGCATCCCGCGTAGCGCGCGCCACGTCCCCGCCTCTCGTCAGGCCCGGTCTGAAGCTCGCGGCCGGTGCAGGAAGGAAAGGCGACCCACGGCCACGCCAGCCGGAGGAGGATCGACGCCCTTCAACCCCGCAGGAAGTGGTCGGTCGCCCAGATCTGCTCGCCGAGGCGGTTACGGATGTTGCCGATGTACCACTCGGCGTCCTTGGTGCGCCAGCGGCCCGCGTACCAGACGCCGACGCTGCCCCACAGGTCGCCCGCGGCGTAGTTCTGGCCGCGCTCGACGTCGTTGAGCCAGGTGGCGCAGCCGTCGTAGTAGTGGCGGAGGATCGCGCCGAAGTAGTCGACGTTGAAGGCGGAGGAGACGCGACCCAGCGGGTACGTGCCCTTGTGGACGACCCAGCGGACGGAGGTCAGGCCGCCGCCGTCGACGTCGTCGCCGGCGCTCTGGCGCCAGAAGGACTCGGCGGTCGCGATCGCGCGGAAGAGGTTCGCGTCGAAGCCCCACTTGGCCGCGGCCCACTGCAGGATCTCGTCGGTCGTGCCGCTGAAGTTGCCGGTGACCTTCAGGTCGAGCTTGGACGCGCAGAAGTGGTCGCCCGCGCGGCGCCGCTGGTAGTCGGCCAGCTCGGCCGCGGTCGGGACGCGGTTGTTCGCCGCGGTGTTCTCAGGACGTGGCTCATAGGGCGAGCGGACGACGCGCGCGGCGGCCGCCTGGTCGGAAAGCGGCTCGAACCCCGGGGCCTGGGTCGTCGTGCCCTTGGTGGTCCCGGAGGTCGGGACCTTCGCGGCGTCGGTGTCGTGCACAGGCGTGACTGCGGGAGCGCTGTCGGTCTCGGTGGAGGTCGGTGACTCGGAGTCCCCGTCTGGACGGTACGTGCTCGTCGGCGCGAGCGTCGTCGTGGCCGGGCGCCGCTCGACGTTGCCTGCACGATCGGTCGCGCGGACCTGGAGGGTGCTGCCGGTGGAGGGCACGTACGCCGCGGGCGACTTGCAGGTCTTCCAGCGCGAGCGGTTGACACGGCACTTGTAGGTGCTCGGCTCGTCGGCCTTGAAGCGGACGGTCACGCGGCCCTTGCGGCTGCTCTTCCCGCGGATCGTCGTCTTGGGCGCCTTGCGGTCGTTGCGGTAGGCACGCCGCTTCTTGCTCGTCTTGCTCTTCTTGACCGAGGCGGCTGCGGCCTTCGCGGGCGACGCGAACGAACCGGTCGGCGCGACTGTGGGCACCAGCATGGCGACGACGACGGCGACGACGAGGCTGAGAAGCGACTTGCGCGGCATCACACGGGCTGGGTCGTCGTGCGGCGGCGTTTCCGTGAGCGCAACCCCGCCGGAGTTGGACGCGCTTGGACGCAGGAGCCGTGAGCCTGGCCATCTGTTCGAACTGCCTTGACTCGAGCTTCAGACGAGGCCCGCGATCTGCTCGATCAGGCGGTCGAGGCTGTGGTGCGCCTCCACGTGCGCCCGGCCGTTGCGCCCCAGGCGCTCGCGCTCGGCCGGGTCGTCGAGCAGCCGGATGATCGTCGCGCGCAGCTCGCCGGCGTCGCCGGGTGTGACGTAGACGCCGTTCTCGCCGTCACGGATCACGTCGACCTGCCCGCGGGTGCGGCTGGCGACGACCGCGTTCCCCATCGCCAGTGACTCGGTGATCGCCGTGACGCCCGCATCGAAGTCGACGTCCCGGAGCGGGATCACGACCAGCGCAGCCCGCTCGTGCAGCTCACGCAGTTCCGCCGGCTTGAGGTTGGGACGGAGCACGACGTTGGCGGGAACCGGACGGCCGAAGTCCGGCGGCGCGCCGACGCCGCCCTCGTCGGGCGAGGCGAGCGTCCCGTACGCGACCTCCAGCCCCACGTCGAGCCCCTCGACCGCGTCGAACAACGTCGGGTAGTCACGCGCCTCCCACCCCACTGCGCACAGCGTCCGCGGCTCTTTCGGCCGGCCGGCGGGCCGCCAGAAGCGCAGGTCGACCGGATGCGGGCCGAAGTGCAGCTTCGCCTCAGGGACCCCGAGCCGGTCGGCCGCGATGCGCAGCTGGACCGTGCCCATCGTGATGATCGCCGCGATCTGCGTCTGGAGGCGCAGGAGCTTGAGCGGGAGCGCCTTCTTCGGGTTCGACAGGAGCACCGAGATGAGCACGATGCGCTGCCGCGACCGCACGAGCTTGAGCAGCGCCGCCAGGCCGAGGCCCAGGCGGTCGGCCCACGCGACGATGGCGCCGTAACGCCGGCGGCGGAGGAACACCTCGAGGATCTGACCGGCGGGCATGGAGACACGCCGGCTGATCGCGCGCGCGACCGGGTTCGCCCGATGCTGCATGTGGTCAGCGTCGATCACGACCGCGTCGAGGCGGTGCATCAGCTCGACGTAGTCGCGCCGCGGACGCTCGCCGGTGGCTGTCCGTCGCTCGAGCTCGGCGACGTCCGGGTCGCCGAGGAACGACGTCACGAGGATCACGGGGCGGCGGTCGGCGGAGGGCATGGGCGGGAACGCTATCCGCGTGCCCGACGTGGGAGCATCCGCCCGCATGCCCCCCGCTCCCGACAACGACGCCCCGTACCGGCTGCTGAACGACGTCACGCTCGGCGACGACGTCCGGATCTTCTCGTTCGTGAACCTCTACGGCTGCTCGATCGGCGACCGGACCATGGTCGGCACGTTCGTGGAGATCCAACGCGGCGCGGTGATCGGCGCGGACTGCCGGATCCAGAGCCACACGTTCATCTGCGACGGCGTGCGGATCGGCGACGGCGTCTTCGTCGGGCACGGCGTGATGTTCACCAACGACAAGACGCCGCGCGTGCTGCGGCCGGACGGCACGCCGCAGGGACCTGAGGACTGGACGTTGGCCCCGGTGACGGTGGAGGACGGCGCAGCGATCGGCAGCGGGGCGGTGATCGTCGGCCCCGTGCGCATCGGAGCTGGAGCGTTGATCGGCGCGGGCGCGGTGGTGACGCAGGACGTGCCGGCAGGCGCGACGGTGGCCGGCGTCCCGGCCCGCGGGCGCTAGGCGGCCGACGCGCGTGCCGCCCCGGCCCCCGGCCCCGTCAGCGCGCGCACGTCGCGCGCGTCCAGCACGGCGCCACACCGCTCGCACGTGCGCCGGTCATCGACACTGCCGCCGCAGCCCTTGTGCTCGAGCACGAGCGGCGGGCCCTCGTCGCCGGCGAGGTACGTGTCGCCCCACTTCATCAGCGCGACGATCGCGGGCCACAGGTCCAGGCCCATCTGCGTGAGCCGGTACTCGTGGCGGACCGGGCGCTCCTGGTACTGGTGGCGCTCCAGCAGGCCGGCCTCGACGAGCCGCTGCAGCCGCGTGTTGAGCACGTTGCGGGCGATGCCGAGGTTGCGCTGGAAGGCGTCGAATCGCCGCACGCCCATGAACGCGTCGCGCAGGATCAGGAGCGTCCACCGCTCCCCCACGACCTCGAGCGCCCTGGCCACCGAGCACGTCTGACCCGCGTACGTGTTGTGCAGCACGAGCGCGAGTCTAGCCCGAGTTGCATCAGAGGATCGTCGGGCGCGCCGCGGCCGCGCGGTAGCGTGCGCGCGGTGACCGCGATCTGGACCACCGCTCCCTTCACCTGGCAGGACGGGGAGCGCACCATCCGCTACGGGCGCGGGCAGCTCGCGACCGCCGGGGAGCTGCTGGGCGAGGGGTACGTGCTCCTCACCACCGCGCGGGCGCGCGAGTCGGCTCCGGACGTCGTGTCCGCGGCCGCGCACGTGCACGAGCTGGGCCACGGGTTCGTCGAGGAGGAGGCCGGCGCCGTGCTCCCGTCCGTCCCCGACGACGCCTCGCTGATCGTGGCGCTGGGCGGCGGGCGGGTGGTCGACGCCGCGAAGGCCGTGGCGGCGGCGCGCGGGGTGCGCGCGGCGGCGATCCCGACGACGCTCAGCGCGGCGGAGATGACCAAGGGCCACCGGCGCATCAAGGGCCACGAGGCCAAGGGCGGCGTGCGTCCGGCGATCGTGCTCAACGACCCGGCGCTGTGCGGCTCGCAGCCCCCTGCCGCGCTGGCGGCGAGCGCGGCGAACTCGCTCGCCCACGCGGTCGAGAGCGCGTGCACGCGCAGCGCGTCCCCGGTCCCCCGGATGGCGTCGCTGGAGGCCCTGCGGCTGACCGCCGACGCCTACGCGGGCGCGGACGAGGACCCGGACGAGGGCGCGCGCGACCGGCTGGCGCTGGCGGCGGTCCTCTCGGGCTACACGATCGACACCACGCACTACGGCCTGCACCACGTGCTCTCCCAGACCCTCGTGCGCGGCGCGGGCGTGGGCCACGGGCCGGCGAACGCGGCGATGCTCCCCCACACCGCGGCCGCGCTCGCGCGCCGCGCCCCCGAGCTCGCGCTCGGCGGCGCCGAGGACCTCGCGTGGGAGCTGGCCCGCCGGGCGAGCGCCGAGCGGCTGCGCGACCTCGGCGTCGCGCACGATGCGCTGTCCGGCCTCGCCGACACCGCGGCCAAGCGCCCGGACCTCGACGAGACCCCGCCGCGCGCCGATCGCGAGGAGCTGCTCGCGCTCTACGAGGCCGCCTGGTGATCGACCGCCTCGTGGCCCTCATGGACGCGGCCTCGGGGCGCGCGGCGTACGCCGACGTGCGCCACGTCGTCGTCCAGGAGCAGGAGCTGGTCGTCCGCAGCGGCGCGGTCGAGCAGGTGACGAGCGCGCTGTCCGAGGGCGTCGGCGTGCGCGTGCTCGTCGACGGCGCCTGGGGCTTCGCGGCGACGCGGGACCTGTCCACGCGCGGGCTCGACGCGGCGCTGGACCGCGCGCTCACCACGGCCCGGGCGCTGCCCGCGGGCCTCGGCGGGCGCGTGCGGCTGCCGGAGCCGGCGGCCGTCGGCTCGTGGTCGTCGCCGTGCCTGGTCGACCCGCTCGCGCTGCCGCTGGAGGACAAGCTCGCGCTGCTCGTCGAGGCGGAGGAGGCGCTGCGGACCGACCCGCGCCTCGTCCGGACCGAGGCGGTGTTCGTCGCCACGCGCACCGAGCAGGCCTTCGCGTCGACCGAGGGCGCCGCGCTGACGCAGCGGCGGACGTCGTGCGGCGCGGGGCTGAGCGCGACGGCGGTCGCGGACGGCGAGGTGCAGACGCGGACCTACCCCAGCGCGCACGGCGGGCTCGTGCGCCAGGCGGGGTGGGAGCACGTGCTCGCGCTCGACCTGGTCGGCAACGCGCCCCGGGTGGCCGCCGAGGCGGTCGAGCTGCTCACCGCGCCGCCCTGCCCGACCGGCCCGGTGACGCTCGTGCTCGGGGCCGAGCAGCTCGCGCTGCAGGTCCACGAGTCGATCGGGCACGCGCTCGAGCTCGATCGGATGCAGCTCCTGGAGGCCGCGTACGCGGGGACGAGCTGGGTCGGCGTCGGGGACGTGGGATCGCTGACGTACGGCTCCGGCGCGCTGACCGTGACCGCCGACGCGACGCTCGCGGGCGGGCTCGGGACGTTCGCGTGGGACGACGAGGGCGCGGCGGCGCGGCGGTCGGTGCTGATCGACCGGGGCCGACTCGTCGGCGCGCTGAGCGACCGCGAGTCGGCGGGCGCGGCCGGATGGGCCGCGTCGGGCGGGTGCGCGCGGGCGAGCGGGTTCGACCGCCAGCCGGTCGTGCGGATGACGAACGTGTCGATCGAGCCGGGCGCCGCGGGCTCGCTGGCGGACCTGCTGGCCGACACCGGGTCTGGGCTGTACCTGGAGACCAACCGCTCGTGGTCGATCGACGACCGGCGGCTGCACTTCCAGTTCGCGACCGAGGTGGCCTACGAGATCCGCGGCGGCGAGCTGGGCCGGCTGTACCGCAACGCGTCCTACCACGGCGTGACGCCGACGTTCTGGTCGTCGCTCGACGCGGTGTGCGGGCCGGAGGAGTGGTCGCTGTGGGGCGTCACGAACTGCGGCAAGGCCGAGCCAGGGCAGTTCATGGCGGTCTCGCACGGGGCGGCGCCGGCGCGGTTCCGCGGCGTCGAGGTGGGCGTGGCGTGAGCACCGAGCTGCTCGATCTCGCCGAGCGCGCGCTGGCGCTGGCCGGCGGTGCGGACGCGGTCCAGGTCACGGTGGAGCGGGAGCGGTCGCTGGCGACGCGGTTCGCCCGCTCCGCACCGACCCAGGCGACCGCGATCGACGACACGTCCGTGCACGTGCTGGTCGTGCGCGACGGGCACGCGGGGAGCGCGACGACGAACGCGCTGGACGACGACGCGCTGCGGGCGTGTGGGGCGGCGGCGCGGGCGTCCGCGGCCGCCTCGGCGGGTGGGCGCGGCCCGGGCGACCATCCCGGCCTCTCCGCGCCGGCGCCGGTGCCGGCCCACACCGGCTTCGACGCCGAGACCGCCGCCCTCGACCCGGGCGTCGCCGGCGCGGCGCTGCGCGCGGCGTTCGCGGTGGCGGCGGACGAGAGCGTCGAGGCGTTCGGCATCTGGTCGTCCGCGGCGGTCGAGACGGCCATCGCGTCGTCGACCGGCGTGCGGGTCGCCGACGCGGTGACGGACGCGTTCGGGAAGGTCGTGCTGCGCGACGCGGACGGGCGTTCGGCCTACGCGTCCGGGACGGCGGTGCGCGCGGCCGACGTGGCGCTGGAGGCGCTGGCGCGGCGCGCGGCGGCGAAGCTCCCCCGCGGCGAGCTGGCCGACGTGCGGCCGGGGACGTACCCGGTGGTGCTCGGCGAGGAGGCGGTCGCGACGCTGCTCGAGTTCCTCGGCGGGCTCGCGTTCAACGGGCTCGCGCACGTCGAGGGGCGCGGCGCGCTCGTCGACCGGCTCGGCACGCAGGTCGCCGCACCCGCGGTGGAGCTGCGCGACGACCCGTTCGCCGCGCTCACCCTGCCGCGCGCGTTCGACGCCGAGGCGGTCCCCAAGCGCGGGATCAGCCTCATCCGCGGCGGGGTGGTCGAGCAGGTCGTGCACGACCGGCGCTCCGCCGCGCTGGCGAGCGACGGCGCGGTCGCGACCGGCCACGCGACGGTGCCGGGCGGCTCCCCGTGGGGTCCCGCGCCGACGAACCTCGTGCTCGCGGGGGGCGACGCGGCGGACGAGCACGCGCTCGCGCGGGAGATCGAGCATGGCCTGTACGTGCACCGCCTCTGGTACGTCAACCCGGTCAACCCGAGCGAGACGCTGCTCACGGGCGTGACCCGCGACGGCACGCACCTGATCGAGAACGGGCGCATCACGCGCCCGGTCCGCGACGTGCGCTTCACCGACACCGTGCTCGGCGTGCTGTCGCGGGTGGAGGCGCTCGGCACGACGCCGCGGCTCGTGTCGGAGGGCGAGTACTACGGACGCCGCTTCGCGACCGGCGTCGTCTGCCCGCCGCTCCGCGCGTCCGGGCTGCGGATCACCGGAGGAGCATGAGCGCGCCGCCGCTCCCCGCGGGCTTCGCGGTCGGCCACGCGACGGACCTCGCCGGCGGGACCGGCTGCACGGTCGTCCTGGCGCCCGACGGGGCGACCGCGGCCGGCGAGGTGCGCGGCGGCGGGCCGGGCACGCGCGAGAGCGACCTCCTCTCCCCCGCGTCCGGCGCGCGCGAGGTCCAGGCGGTGCTGCTCACGGGCGGCAGCGCGTACGGACTCGCGGCGGCGGACGGCGTGATGCGGTGGCTGGCCGAGCGTGGCCGCGGCTACCGGACGCGGCTGGACGTCGTCGTGCCGCTGGTGCCCGCGGCGGTCGTGTTCGACCTCCCGCTCGGCTCCTCCGACGCGCGGCCCGACGCGGCGATGGGCGCGGCGGCGTGCGACGCGGCGGTCACCGCGGACGTCGCCCGCGGGACCGTCGGCGCGGGCACGGGCTGCGCGGTCGGCAAGCTGCTCGGGCCGGCGGGCTGGACCAAGGGCGGCGTGGGCCTGGCGAGCGAGCTCGTCGCGGGCGCGCGCGTGACGGCGCTGGCGGTGGTGAACGCGCTCGGCGACGTGCTGGCCGAGGACGGCTCGGTGCTCGCCGGCGTCCGCGGCGGGCCCTCGACGGTCGACCTCCTGCGCGAGCACGGCGCGCCCGACGTCACGGCCCGCGAGGCCACGACCCTCGTCTGCGTCATGACCGACGCGGCGATGTCCAAGACCGACGCCTGGCTCCTCGCCCGCGCGGCCTCCACCGGCATCGGCCGCACGGTCGACCCCGCCCACACGTCCTTCGACGGCGACGCGGCCTTCGTCGTCGCCGCGGGCGACGTGCACGTCGACCCGCTCGTCCTCGCGGCGGTCGTTCCCCACGTCGTCGCGGCAGCGATCCGCGACGGCGTCCGCTCCGCTACGTCACTGCACGACTGCCCGGCCCTCCCCAAGAACGGGTAGCGGACCGGCGAGCCATCGTCGTGGCTGGTGGTGCCGGCGGGAGGGTCTTAGGCCGCTAGGCCGGTTCCCTTCCGTCGGTGCCGCCAGGCGCGGCGAGGGCCGTCGGCGCCCTCAGGACAGCTTGATGAGCACGATGCAGTTGATGCCCCAGAGCACCGCGAAGAAGACGGTCCAGCGGTTCAGGTTGCGCTCGACGAGCGACCCACCGCCGAAGGGGCCGGAGCCCGTGCCGACGCCGAACGCGCCGGACAGGCCGGCGTCCTTCCCCGAGTGCATGAGCACGAGGAAGATCACGACGATCGAAAGGATCACCTGGATGATCTCGAGCACGGTCTCCATTGCGCGGGGAAGTGTAGCCGTCGGCTAGGAGTCGAGGCTGTCGAGGTCGCGGAGGATGGCCACGGCCTCCCCGCGGAGCTGGCGGTCCAGGGCGCGGAAGTCCTCGTCGGAGAGCTTGCCGGTGCGGTGGTCCATCTCCAGCTCGCGGATCTCGCGGTACTTCGCGTCGCGGGCGGCCTCGAGGCCGGCGCGCTCGGCGTCGAAGGCCTCGTCGGCCGCCCCCGCGCCGCGGCGCAGGGGCGCGCTCACGACCAGCACGACGAGCGCCAGCGCGACGATCACGAGCAGCGGGGCGAGCGCGTCCAACGTTATGCGCGACCGAGGTCCTGCGCGACGCGCGCGGCGGCCCGGGCGGTCGCCTTCCGGCGCGCTGCGTCGGGGGCCGGCCACAGCGCGAGCAGACCGCCGCCGAAGACGGTCAGCGCGCCGAGCCAGATCCACGACACGAGCGGCGACGCGATCAGGCGGAACGTCGCGGGCGGCGGCTGCTGGCGCAGGATCTCCGTCAGCCCCAGCGCGGCCCGCATCTGCTGCTCGGGCGACGCGTCGGCCAGCCGCTCGTCGAGCTGCTCGACCACCGCGCGGATCGACTCCTGATCGGGCTGGTAGGCCGCCCAGAAGTCACGCAGGAAGCCGGCCTGCAGGCCGATCTCGCTCGTCGCCTCGCCCTCGAAGAACCGCCCGACGGCGCCCAGCGATGGGTCGCTCGACGGGAAGTAGCGCCGCTCGGTCCGCACCGCGAACGGCTCCCCGTCGCCGCGCCGCACCTGCAGCGTCGCGCCGAACCGGATGTCCTCCAGCCGGCCGCCCTGCGTCTCCAGGTCGGCGGTCGCCTTCGTGAACCGCACGGTGTAGTCGCCGACGGTCGTCGTGTCGCCCGGCCGCATGCGGACGTCCTTCTCGTCCTGGAAAGCCGACGACGCGGCCACGCCGACGAACATCAGCGCCACGCCGAGGTGGACGATGTAGCCGCCGTAGCGCCGGCGGTTGCGGCGCACGAGCGACACCATCGCGACGGGCGGCGACTCACCCGCCATCGCGCGCCGCGCGCCGGTCCCGCGCCAGAACTCCTGCGCGACCGTCCCGAAGACGAACGCGCCGAGCGCGAACATGAACACCGACGGGATCGACGAGCCCAGGCCGAGCGCCAGGCACGCGACGGCGCAGACGACGAGGCACGTCAGCGGGAACAGGAAGGCCCGCCGCGCGTTCGCCCACGTCGCGCGCCGCCAGGCGATGATCGGCCCGACGCCGGTCAGCAGCACGAGCACGAGCGCCAGCGGCACCGTGTACTCGTCGAACCACGGCGGCCCGAGCGTCTGCCGCTCCCCCGACAGCGCCTCGGAGATGAGCGGGAAGAACGTCCCCCAGAAGACGACGAACGCCAGCGCGACGAGCACGAGGTTGTTCCCGATGAACATCGCCTCGCGCGAGAGCAGCGAGTCGAGCCGGTGCTCGCTCTTCAGGGCGTCGCGGCGCGAGACGACCAGCGCCACGCAGCCGAAGACCATCGTCCCGATGAGGATCAGGAACGGCGTGCCGAGGGTCGACGCGCCGAACGCGTGGATCGACTCCAGGATGCCGCTCCGCACCAGGAACGTGCCCATGATGCAGAGCGTCCCGGTCGCCAGGATCAGCGACGCGTTCCACACCTTCAGCATGCCCCGCTTCTCCTGGAGCATGATCGAGTGGATGAACGCGGTGCCGGTCAGCCACGGCAGCAGCGACGCGTTCTCGACCGGGTCCCACGCCCAGTAGCCGCCCCAGCCCAGCTCGGCGTACGACCAGCGCGCGCCGAGCAGGATGCCGATGCCGAGGAAGAGCCACGCGGACAGCGCGAACCGCCGCGTGGCCGCGATCCAGGTCGCGTCGACGCGCCGCTTGAGCAGCGCGGCGACCGCGAACGCGAACGGCACCGCGAACAGCGTGTAGCCCGAGTACAGCGCCGGCGGATGGAGCATCATCGACGGGTGGCGCAGGAGCGGGTTGAGGCCCATCCCCTCCGCCGGGACCGCCGCGAGCGTGTCGAACGGCGACTCGAGGAAGACGAGCAGCGCCACGAAGAACAGGCCCATCCCGAGCAGCACCGCGGTCGCGTACGGGACGACGTCGCGCAGCGTCCGGCGGGTCAGGAAGAGCACGAGGCTCGACCACAGCGCCAGCAGCATCACCCACAGCAGGAGCGAGCCCTCCTGCGAGGACCACGCCGCGGTCGCCTGGTAGAAGGCCGGCGTCGTCGTCGACGAGTGCGACTGGACGAGCGCGAAGGAGAAGTCCGAGCGCAGGAACGCGATCTCGAGGATCGCGAACGCCCCGACGGTCAGGCCCGCGAGCGCGTAGACCGACCGCCGCGCGGAGTCGACGAGGTCGCGCCGCCCCGTCCGGCCGCCCCAGATGGCGGCGACGATGCCGTAGACGCAGACGGCGAGGGCGAGGAAGAGGAGCGCGCGACCGAGGGTCGCCATGACGTCAGGTGCGGAAGCGGCGGCGCGCTACGCCGCTTCTTCCTTCGCCGTGAACTTCGACGGGCACTTCGTGATGAGCGAGTCCTTCTCGCCCACGAACCCCGAGCCCTGCGCCTCGCGCTGCACCGTGATGATGACCTCACGGCCCTCGCGGAACGCGTCCGGGACGCTGCCCTGGTACGTGACGGCGACCGTCTCGACGCCCTTGCGCTCCTGCACCACGAACGTGTGCACGTCGCCGCGGCGCTCGTAGCTGCCCTTCTGCACGCGGCCGGTGAGCTGGTAGCTCTCCCCGGGGACGGCGTCGGCGAGCTGCTTCGGCGTCCGTGCCTCGGACGAGGCGCTGAAGCTGGTCACGGCGAGGGCCCCCGCGAGGAGGACGGCGGCCGTCAGCGCGACGACCAGGCGCACGGTGCGCTTACGGGACGGGTCCATCGGGATCGAGTATGACGCATGGATGGCCACCGCCGACCTGACCGTGATCACACTCGGGCGCGCGGAGCTCAGCGCGAGCCCCTACATCGCCGAGATCCAGCGCCGCCTGGCCGCCCAGGATCGCGTCCGCTACCGCCTCCACGCGATGGGCACCTCGTTGGAAGGCAGCACCGACGACGTGCTGGCGCTGGTCCGCGAGCTGCACGAGGTCCCGTTCGAGCTGGGGATGCAGCGCGTCTACACCGTCCTCAAGCTCGACGACCGCCGCGACAAGGAGCAGACGCTCGACTCGAAGGTCGAGTCGGTGGAGCGCCTGCTTGGCTGAGCGGGCGCGTGCCACGTACGTCATGGTGAAGGCGTGGCCCTCCTCCGCGAACGCCTCAGCGTCTTCCGCTGGACGACCCTCGTTCCCCTGCTCGCGCTCGTCCTCCTCGCGCTCACGTGGGGGACGAAGCCGCCGACCGTCGGCCTGATCATCGTCGGCATCGCGCTCGGCGGCGCGGTGCTGGCGGCCGTCCACCACGCGGAGGTCGTGGCGCACCGGGTCGGGGAGCCGTTCGGCTCGCTGGTGCTGGCCGTCGCGGTGACGGTGATCGAGGTCGCGCTGATCGTGACGCTGATGGTGAGCGGCGGCGACGACACGTCGACCCTCGCGCGCGACACGGTGTTCGCGGCGGTGATGATCACGCTCAACGGCATCGTCGGCGTCTCGCTGCTGGTCGGGACGCTGCGGACGAAGACGACGGCCTTCAACGCCGAGGGGACGGCGAGTGCGCTGGCGACGGTCGCGACGCTGGCGGTGCTGTCGCTCGTGCTGCCGACGTTCACGACCGCGGCGCCGGTGGGCGAGTTCTCCGGCTCGCAGCTCGCGTTCGCGGCGGTCGTGTCGATCGCGCTCTACGGGCTGTTCGTGCTGATGCAGACCGTGCGCCACCGCGACTACTTCCTGCCGGTGACGGCCGAGGGGGAGCCGTGCCCCGACGACGTGCACGCCGAGCCGCCGACCGACCGCGAGGCGTACACCTCGCTCGGCCTGCTGATCGTCGCGCTGGTGGCGGTCGTCGGACTCGCGAAGATCGAGTCGCCGGCGATCGAGGACGCGGTGAGCGCGATCGGCGCGCCGCACTCGGCGGTCGGCGTCGTGATCGCGCTGCTCGTCCTGCTCCCCGAGACGCTCAGCGCCGTCCGCAACGCCCGCCGCGACCGCATCCAGGTGAGCTTCAACCTCGCGCTCGGCAGCGCGATGGCGTCGATCGGCCTCACCATCCCCGCGATCGCGATCGCCTCCATCTGGCTCGACGGCCCGCTCGAGCTCGGCCTGGAGCCGTTGCAGATGGTCCTGCTGGCCATCAGCGCGGTGGTCGGCGCGCTCACGATCCTCCCGGGCCGCGCGACGCTGCAGGAGGCCGGCGTGCACCTGGTGCTCTTCGCCTCCTTCATCTACTTCGCGGTCAACCCGTAGAACGACAAACGCCCGGTAGAGGCCCGGGCGTCTGTCAGAGCGGGATACGGGAATCGAACCCGTCTCTCAAGCTTGGGAAGCTCGCGTTCTACCGATGAACTAATCCCGCGAGAGTGGGACATAGTAGCGACCGCGGATCACCCCGCCACTACCCTGACGGCGTGCGCCGAGGTGCCGTCCCGTTCGTCGTCATCGCCGCGACCGCGCTGGTCGCCCTGCTGGTCTACGGCGTGCTCGCCGTGGGCGAGTCCACCACCCTCGACGACGCCGTCGCGCGCGGCGAGACGCCCGCCGCGCCCGACCGGACGCTGCCGACGCTCGACGGCGCGACCGGGTCGCTCGCGGACTACCGCGGCAAGCCCGTCGTCCTGAACTTCTGGGCCTCCTGGTGCGAGCCGTGCGAGGCCGAGGCGCCCGTGCTGAAGGACGCGCAGGCCAAGCTGAAGGCCGCCGGCGGGACGATCCTCGGGGTGACCGTCGACGACGCGACCGAGGACTCCAAGCGCTTCCTCAAGGAGCACGGCCTGAGCTTCCCGAGCCTGCGCGACGTCGACGGCGACATGAAGGAGGCGTACGGCGGCACCGGCGTGCCGGAGACCTTCGTCATCGACGGCGAGGGCAACGTCGTCGCGATGAGCCGCGGGCAGATCGACCAGGACTTCATGGACCGCGCGCTCGCGAAGGTGCTGCCGTGAGCGCGCCGCTCCGCGTGCTGGCCGCGCTGGTCGCCGTGCTGGCACTCGCCGTGCCGGCCGGGGCGCTCGCCGCCGAGCCCAAGACCTCGCTCCCGGACATCGAGGACGAGGTCATGTGCGTCTCCTGCCGGGTGGCGCTGAACGTCGCCGAGTCGCCGCAGGCCTACCGCCAGCGGGAGCTGATCCGCCGGCTCGTCGACGAGGGGCTGACGAAGGAGCAGGTCAAGGACCGGCTGGTGGCCGAGTACGGCGCCGCCGTCCTCGCGATGCCCGAGGAGGACGACGGGATGGGGCTGGCCGCGTACCTCGTGCCGATCGCGGTCGTGCTGATCCTCGCGGCGCTGGCGGCGCTCCTGCTGCCGAAGTGGCGCCGGCGCGCCCCCGCGCCGATGGTCGCCGCGGGCGCCGGCACCGGTCCCGGAGGGGCGACGGACGCCGAGCTCGCGCGGCTCGACGAGGACCTCCGCCGCCGCGACCGATGAGCGCCGTCGACACCACGGTGTTCGCGGCGTTCGCCGCCGGCTTCGTGTCGTTCATCTCCCCGTGCGTGCTGCCGCTCGTCCCGGGCTACCTGAGCGCGGTGAGCGGCGTCAACGTCGCCGACCTGCAGGAAGGCGAGCAGAGGGTCTCGCGCGTCCTGCTCCCGGCGATCGTCTTCTGCCTGAGCTTCACCGCGGTGTTCGTGGCGCTCGGGATGGTCGCGACCGGCCTGGGCTCGACCCTGCGCGACAACCGCGACCTGCTCAACCAGATCGCGGGCGCGCTGATCGTCGTGATGGGCGTCTTCTTCGTCGCCACGCCGTTCATCACGCGGCTCAACCGCGAGTGGCACCCGACGGGCCTGCTCGCCCGCGCCGGCAGCGGCGGCCCGCTGATCGCCGGCGCGGCGTTCGCGATCGGCTGGACGCCCTGCATCGGCCCGACGCTGACGGTGATCCTCAACGCGGCCGCGGTGAAGGACACGGTCGGCCAGGGCGCGATCCTCCTCGCGATCTACTCCGCCGGCCTCGCAGTCCCGTTCCTCGTCTCAGCGGTCGCCTTCCACCGCGCGACGACGGTCTTCCGCTGGCTCCGCGACCGCTACGTGATCATCACCGCGGTGTCGGGCGCGATCCTCATCACGATGGGCGTCCTGATCTTCACGGGCGAGATGACCTCGCTCAACACCGACGCCCAGCGCTTCCTCGAGAAGCTCGGCCTCGACGGCCTCTACAACCTCTAGCCCGGCTTCGGGCCGCCCGTCTCGCGGTCGGTGCGCTCGCCGTCGCCGGCGGGATGCGGCTCGGAGGTGGAGGTGTGGGCCTTGCCGCCCGCGTCGGCGCCCGGCGCGTCGCTCTCCACGTCCTTGTCGGACGCCGGCGGCGTGATCGGGGCCTCGGGCGGCTGCTTGTCGGTGCCGGTCGTCTCTCCGGTCATGTCAGCTCCTCTCGCGAGCCCGCGCGGTCGCGCGCTGCGAGTGCTGCTCCAGCGCGTCCACCAGCTCGTCCTTGGTCATCTTCGAGCGGCCGTCGATCCCGGCCTCCTGCGCGTCGGCGTACAGCTCGTCGCGCGTCTTGCCGGCGTCGATCCCGCCGTGGGTCTCGCCACGGCCCTCACGGGCGAAGCGCCCGCCGCGGGCGGCGCGCTCGTCGGACGGGCCGTACTCGTCCTTCGGCTCCCAGTGGTCGCCCTTCTTCTCGGCGACGTGCTTGACCGACGCCCACGCGGTGCGGTGGGCGCGCTCCTCCGAGTCGTACTGCTCCTCGGCGGCGTCCAGCGTCTTGGCGTACGTCTTCTGGACCTTCTCCGGCGACCGCTGCAGCGTGCTCGGGAGGTCCGATCTCCTCAGCGGCATACGGACGGGCTACCCGGAGCCCGTCCGGCTGCTCACATCGAGTCGGGGGCGGAGACGCCGAGCAGGTCGAGCGCTCGCGCGATCGTCCGCTGGGTGACCGCGGCCAGCGCGAGGCGGAACGCGCGCGCATCCTCCGGCACGTCCTCCTTGAGGATCGGCGCCTGCTCGTAGAAGCCGGTGAAGTCGCGCGCCAGCTCCAGCGCGTAGGTGGCGACCTTGTGCGGCTCGCGCTTGTCCGACGCCTCCGCGACCACGCCGGGGAACGCGAGCAGGCGCTGCACCAGCGCGCGCTCGGCCGGCAGGAGCGCCACGGACGGGACCGCCGCATCGGCGTCGAAGCCGCCCGCCTTCGCCAGGATCGACGCGATCCGCGCGTGCGCGTACTGCACGTAGTACACGGGGTTCGTCGAGTTCTCCTGGACCGCGAGGCCCAGGTCGAGGTCGATCGTCGTGTCGTGCGAGCGGTTGAGCAGGAACCACCGCGCCGCGTCGGACCCGATCTCGTCGAGCAGGTCGTCGAGCGTCACGAACTCGCCCGCGCGCTTGGACATCGACGCGCGCTCGCCGTTCCGCACGAGGTGGACGAACTGCATGATGAGCAGCTCGAGCCCGCCCGGGTCCTCGCCCAGCGCCGCGATCGCCGCCTTCATCCGCCCGACGTAGCCGTGGTGGTCGGCCCCGAGGACGTCGATCATCCGGTCGAACCCGCGCTGGCGCTTGTCCCAGTGGTACGCGATGTCCGACGCGTAGTACGTCAGCTCGCCGTTGGCCTTGCGGACGACGCGGTCCTTGTCGTCGCCGAGCTCGGACGTGCGCACCCACAGCGCGCCGTCCTTCTCGTACGTGCGGCCCTGCTCGGCGAGCACGTCGAACGCCTGCTCGACCTCGGACGGCGAGCCGCTGTGCAGCCTGGACTCGGAGAAGAACAGGTCGTGGTGCACCCCGAAGCGCCCCAGCGTCTCCTGCATCCTGGCGATCATCAGCTCGACGCCCGCGCGCCCCAGCTCCGCGGCGTCCTTCGAGGCGGCGTCGGGGATCTGCGCCGCGACCTCGGCGATGTACTCGCCCTTGTAGCCGTCCTCGGCGACGTCCTCCCCACGCGCCCGCGCGAGCAGCGACTCGCCGAACTTCGTGATCTGGACGCCCGCGTCGTTGACGTAGAACTCGCGGAAGACCTCGTGTCCGTGGAACGCCAGCACCCGCGCGATCGCATCGCCGAACGCCGCGTTGCGCGCGTGGCCGAGGTGCACCGGCCCGGTCGGGTTCGCGCTCACGAACTCGACGTTGACCTTCTCCGCCACGGCCACCGTCCCGCCGCCCCACGCGTCACCCGCGCCGACCAGGTCGCGGACGGCGCCCGCGTACCACTCGTCGGTCAGGAAGAGGTTGAGGAACCCGGGACCCGCGACCTCGGTGCGCTCCAGGCGATCCCCCAGCCGCTCGGCGAGCGCGTCGGCCAGGCGCGCGGCGACGTCGCGCGGCGGCTGGCCCAGCCCCTTGGCGAGGAGCATGGCGGCGTTGGTGGAGAAGTCGCCGAACTCGGCCTTCTTCGGGCGCTCGAGCGTGGGGCGCGAGCGGGGCGTCTCGGGGGTCAGGGCGGTCGCGGCCTCCTCGACCGCGGTCCGCAACGCATCAATAGTGGTAGGGCTCATTGGCGAGGATCTTGTGAGCACGATAGAGCTGCTCGAGCAGGACGACCCGCGCGAGCTGGTGCGGGAGCGTCATCGGGCCCAGCGAGAGCCGCATGTCGGCGCGCTCCAGATCGAGCCCGTAGGCGCCGCCGATGACGAACACCACGTCGAGCCCCGCGTGGCGCCGCTCCTCCAGCCAGCCGCTGAACTTGATCGAGTCGAGCTGCCGCCCCTCGCTGTGCAGCAGCACGACGAACGCGCGCTCCGGGATGCGCTTCTGGATCTGCTCGTCCTCGCGGACCTCGACGTGCTCGAGCTTCGTGTGCCGGGTGAGCAGCGTGAGGTAGTGGTGGACGTCGTCGGCGTACGGCGGCCGGAGCCGCCCGACGGCGAGGACGGTGAGCTTCATCGCTGTGCGATGCTAGCCCGCATGGCAGGAGATCCTGAGCAGCCCGGCCGCCACATCAACATCCACTTCTCGCCGGAGATCATGGCGGGCGTCTACGCGAACTTCGCGAACGTCTCGCACTCCGACTACGAGTTCACGATCACGTTCGCGCGCGTGGACCACGAGGTCGAGGAGGAGGAGGTCCCGGGGGTCGTCGTCTCGCGCGTCAACCTGAGCCCGCGCTTCATGCGGGAGCTGATCGACGCGATGGAGGACAACTTCTCCAAGTGGCAGACCCGCGAGGGCATCCGCAACCTGCCCGAGGGCGGTCCGCCGCCGCCGGGCGGCTCCTCGACGCAGGGCTAGCGCCCGGCGCGCTCGTCGCGGTACGCCACGCCGATCCCGATCCGCTCGATCGTGGGCGGATGCGTGCCCAGCAGGAACGTGCGCAGCCCCGGCGGGTCCGGGTCCGACACGTTGCGCAGCGACAGCCGCCGCTCGAACGCGATGAACGGGTCGGGCTCGCCCGTCAGCTCCAGCGAGTAGCTGTCCGCGCGCGCCTCCACCGCGCGCGAGAGCTGGTTGGACACCATCGTCAGGACCGGCACCACGATCGCGATCGCCAACGCCAGGGCGGGGATCGCGGCCGCGATGTTGCCGTCCTGCGTCGCCTCGCGCGGCGACATCCGGCGGGTGAGGAGCGCGACGGCGAACATCCCCGCCGGCGCCACCAGCGCCACCCACAGCAGGCCGTGCGGGACGTCGTCGTAGTGCACGTGGCCGAGCTCGTGCGCGACGACGAGCCGCACCTCCGCGGGGCTGAAGTCCTCGACGAGCGTGTCGTAGAGCACGACGCGCTTGGTGTGGCCGAGCCCGGTCACGTACGCGTTGGCCGCCGTCGTGCGCTTGGAGGCGTCCATGATCTGGACCTCCCCCACGTCGAGCCCCGCCTTCTTCGCCAGCTCCAGCACGTCGTCGCGCGTCTGCCCCTGCGGGACCGGCTTGAAGTCGTTGAACAGCGGGTCGAGGACGACCGGCGTCGCGTACGTGAGGATCACCGCGAACGCGATCACGATCCCCGTCCCGGCAAGCCACCACTGGCGCCCGAACCGGCGCAGGATCACCACCGCCAGCGCGGCGCCCGCCGCCGCGATCAGCGCCCCGATCGTCCAGCTCAGCGCCACGTCCTGCACCCAGCCCCACCACGAGCGCGTCGTCAGGCCGACATCGATCGACCGCTGACGCGACCAGGCGGCCAGCGGGAGCGCCGCGAGCCCCGTCGCGACGCTCAGCGCCGCGCCCGTCGCGGCGCCGGCGAGCACCGGCCGGCGCGCGTCCAGCAGCCGGCGCGGCGGCCGGAGCACGACCGCGATCAGCACCACCAGCTCGACCAGGACGCGGCCCCAGTACAGCCACGCCTGGCCGTCCCGGTAGCCCTCCGCCCGCGCCAACTCGGCCGGGGTGAAGTACGATGCCGCGCTCACCTCGGCGGGGGTGATGATCCCGTCCCGCGGCCACAGGAGCAGCACGGCCAGCTCGGCGACCGCCACGGCGGCCAGGAGCGCGACGGGAAGCTGCCACCTTCGGGCCACCACGACGTTGCAGGGTACGTGCGCGCCGCGATCATCTCCGACATCCACGGGAACCGCCACGCCTTCGAGGCGGTGCTGGCCGCCGCCCGCGACGCGGAGGCCGACGAGATCTGGTGCCTGGGCGACGTCGTCGGCTACGGCGCGGAGCCGAACGAGTGCGTCGCGCTGGCCCGCGAGCACGCCGACATCTGCCTCGCCGGCAACCACGACCTCGCCGTGACGGGCGACCTGGGGATCGAGGAGTTCTCGCACGGCGCCGCCGTCAGCGCGCGGTGGACGATGGAGGTGATCCGCCCGGACAACCTCGCCTACCTGAAGGCGCTCGCGCCCGCCGGCGTCGAGGGCGAATGGGGGCTCTACCACGCCTCCCCGCGCGACCCGGTGTGGGAGTACGTGCTGTCCGAGGCGATCGCGGACCGGTCGTTCGACGTCGCCCACCAGCGGGTCTGCTTCGTCGGCCACTCCCACGTGGCGCTCGCGTTCGTCCGTGAGAACGATCACGGACGGACCACCGGCGCACTGCGCGAGGCGGGCGCGACGGCGGACGTGCGGACCCGCAACTGGATCCTCAACCCCGGCTCGGTCGGCCAGCCGCGGGACGGCGACCCCCGCGCGGCCTGGCTGCTGCTGGACACGGAGAGCGGCCACGCGACGTGGAAGCGCACCGTGTACGACATCGCGGGCGCGCAGGCCGCCATCCGCGAGGCGGGCCTCCCGGATTCGTTGGCGGAGCGGCTCGGGTACGGTCAATGACCGTGCGTTCTCGCCTCACCGTGATGCTGCTCGCGCTCGCCCTGGGCGCGCTGTCCGCCTTCGCCGTCGCCTGCGGCGAGGAGCGGGAGGGCCTGATCTCCGCGTCCCGCGCGGAAGCCCTCCAAGACGACCTCGACGCGATCGACGAGCAGGTCGCCGCCGGCCGCTGCGACGCGGTCGAGGGCCGGCTCTCGTCGCTGCGCCGCGAGGTCCAGGACCTGCCGGGCAGCGTGGACGCGGGGCTGCGGCGCGCGCTGCGGGACGGCGTGACGCGGCTGGAGGAGCAGGCGCCGCAGGAGTGCGACCTCTCCACCGAGACCACCGAGACGACCGACACCACCGAGACGCTCCCGGAGACGACCGAGACGGTGCCGACGACGCCCGAGACCACGCCTGAGACGACGCCGGAGACGACCCCGACGACGCCGCAGACCACGCCGACGACGCCGCAGACCACGGAGACGACGCCGCCCGCGGAGACGGTGCCGCCGGAGACGGTGCCGCCGAGCGACCCGGGCGGCACGGAGGCTCCGGAAGGGGTGATCGAGTGAGCGGGGAGCTGATCGCCGGCCGCTACGAGCTGGGCGAGCGCCTGGGCTTCGGCGGCATGTCGACCGTCCACCTGGCCTTCGACCGCCGGCTGGAGCGGCAGGTCGCCGTGAAGCTGCTGGCCGAGCACCTGGCCGACGACCCGCAGTTCGTCTCGCGCTTCCGCCGCGAGGCGCTCGCGGCGGCACGGCTCGTGCACCCCAACATCGTCCAGGTCTTCGACTTCGGCCTGGATGACGCGTCCGGGCGCCACTTCATCGTCATGGAGTACATCCGCGGCAAGTCGGGCGCCGAGCTGCTGCGCGACCGCGGGCGGCTCGAGCTGCGCGAGGCGCTGTTCATCGTCGACCAGTCCTGCCGCGGGCTCGAGCACGCGCACCGCCACGGGGTCGTGCACCGCGACGTCAAGCCGGGCAACCTGCTGCGCTCCGACGACGGGCCGGTGAAGCTCGCCGACTTCGGGATCGCCAAGGCGTCCGCGGACGCCGAGTCGCGCATCACGCAGGTCGGCTCGGTCCTGGGCACCGCCGCGTACCTGTCGCCCGAGCAGGCGGCGGGCGAGGAGGCGACGCCGCGCTCGGACCTCTACTCGCTCGGCGTCGTGACGTACCAGCTGATCGCCGGACGGCTCCCCTACGAGGCGCAGTCGCTCACCGAGCTGGCGCTCAAGCAGCAGCGCGAGCACCCGCCGTTCCTCGACGAGCTCGACGGCTCGGTGCCGCACGGCGTCGCGCAGGCCGTCGCGCGGGCGCTGGAGATGGATCCGCGCGACCGCTTCGAGAGCGCCGCCGCGATGCGCGACGCGCTGGCCGCGGGCGCCGCGGGCCGCACGTTCGACGACGCGACCTCCGTGCTGGCGTCCGACCCGACGACCGCGACGCGCGCCCTCGGCGCGACCACCGCCCAGCCCGCCGCGCGCCCCCGCCGCCTCCAGCCGACGCCCGGGCCGGTCACCGGCGGCCACTACCCGCCGTCCGGGATCGCGCCGCCGCAGGCGCCGGCCAAGAAGAAGCGCCGCGCCCCCGCGATCCTCGCCCTCCTCGCGGTCCTCGCCATCGTGGCCGTCGTCGCCTACGTCGCGCTCTCGTCGAGCGGAGGCGGCGGCGCGGAGGTCCGCGAGGTCAGCGGCGACGACACCTCCCAGCTGATCCAGTCGATGAAGGAGCTCATCGACGAGAACACGCGGTAATCCGCCAGGGGCGGATTACCGTCGGGAGAACTCGCTGGCGCTCGTTCTCCCGCGGCGCTACGCGCGGGCTTCTGCGTGCTCGTCGGGGGCGACCGCCGCGCGGTCGCTCCACGGCCACTCGTTGGAGGCGGTGCGGAGCTGGTCCTTGCCGCCGCGCTTGCCGGCGAGCAGGGCCCGGTCGGCCTTCGCGAGCAGCTCGGCAGGGGTCTCGGGCTCGGCCCACTCGGCCAGGCCGATCGAGGCGGACAGCGGCCGGCGGCCCTCCTCCGTCACCACGTGGATGTCGCGCAGGCGGCGCAGGGCGCGGCGCGCGGCGATCTCCGCGCGCGGGCCGACCGCGTGCGGGAGCAGCACCACGAACTCGTCGCCGCCGTAGCGCGCGACCTGGTCGTGCGCGCGGAACTCGGAGCGCAGCAGCGCGGCGACCTGGCGCAGGACGCTGTCCCCCGTCGCGTGGCCCCAGCGGTCGTTGATCGACTTGAAGTCGTCGAGGTCGATGATGAGCGCGGCCAGGCCCGTCCGGTAGCGGCGGGCGCGGTCGATCTCCTCCTCCAGCCGGCCGATCATCGCGCCGTGGTTGAGCGCGCCGGTCAGCGAGTCGACGCGCGCGGCGTGGCGCGCCTCCTGCAGCGCGAGCACGGCGGCGGCGGCCTCGATCAGCGCGGCCGCGACGTCCATCTCCTCCACCGTCGCCGTGCGCGGCGGGTGGGTGACGAACACGAAGGCGCCGCGCCGGCGGCCGTCCACGATCAGCGGCAGGCAGGGCCAGGCCGGATCGCTCTCGGGCTCGAAGCGGACCTCGTCCACGTCGAGCGCGTAGTGGAGCTCATACCGGAGCGCGCGCAGCACCGTGTCCTCGTCGCGCGCGCTGTGCGCGAGCGCGGCGAGGCGGCGCACGCCGCCCATGAGCTGTGCAATGGAGGTCGCCCCGTTCATGTGTGGCCGTCCGCGTGCTCGCCATCCGTGACGCACATCGCGGCGGAATCGCGGAATCTAATACCCCTCGCGCTGGGAATTCCACCCGTCTTTAGCGCGATTTGTCGCAACTAGGCGAACGTTCTAGTCCGAGGGAGCGGCTCCACCGGGGCGGTGGACGGCGGGGCGCCGCGGCGGAGGGCGTCCGCCGTCTCCGCGAGCGTCCCCGCGCCGATGGCGTCGCGCAGGTCGCGCATGACGCGGGCGAGGTACGTCAGGTTGTGGAGCGTGAGGAGGCGCTGGCCGGTGGGCTCGCGGTTCTTGGCCAGGTAGCGCAGGTAGCCGCGGTGGTGGCCGCCGGCGCACGCGGGGCACGGGCAGCCGTCCTCGATCGGCTCGCGCGACGCCTTGAAGCGCGCGGCGGTCAAGTCGACGCGGAAGCGCTTGTCCGGCTCGGGGATGAGCGCCACGCCGTGGCGGCCGAGCCGCGTCGGGGTCACGCAGTCGAACGTGTCGATGCCGAGCTCCACCCCGCGGATGAGGTCGTCGACCTCGCCGATGCCGAGCAGGTGGCGCGCCTTCTCCTCGGGCAGGACCGCGGTCGTCCAGCCGACGACCTCGTGCATCTGCGCCTTGTCGGCGCCGAGCGAGCCGCCGATCGCGATGCCGTCGACGGCGCTCGCCGCGATCGTCTCGGCCGACTCGATGCGCAGGTCGTGGTACACGCCGCCCTGCACGATCCCGTAGACGAGCTGTCCCTCCGGGCCGTTGGCCGCGTGCCAGTCCAGGCAGCGCTGGAGCCAGCGGTGGGTGCGCTCGGTCGACCGGGCGGTGTAGTCGCGGTCGACGTGGAACGGCGTGCACTCGTCGAAGACCAGCGCGATGTCCGAGCGCAGCGCGGCCTGCACCTCCATCGACGTCTCCGGGCCCATGAAGATCGCGTCGCCGTTCTTGGGGTGCTTGAACGTGACGCCCTCCTCCGTGATGCCCATGACGGACTTGCCGCCCGGGCCGGCACCGGTCTTCTTGATCTCCGCGGACACGTTCCCGTAGCCCATCGAGAAGACCTGGAAGCCGCCGGAGTCGGTGATGATCGGCATGTCCCACTGCATGAACTCGTGGAGCCCGCCGTAGCCGCCGATCAGCTCGTGCCCGGGGTCCAGCCACAGGTGGAACGTGTTGCCGAGCACCATGTCGTAGCCGAGCGCGGCGACCTCGTTGGCCTCGATGCCCTTCACCGTCGCCTTGGTGGCGAGCGGGACGAACGCGGGCGTCCGCACGACGCCGTGCGCGGTGCGCAGCAGCCCCGCACGCGCCTGCGTGTGCTCGTCGCGGGCGGTGATCTCGAAGGGCGCGTCGGGCATGGACTCCGAGAGTACGGCGGGCCGGCCGTTAACAACCGAAGGCGCGACATCGTGCCGCGCCTCCGATCGGGTTCTGAGGAGAGAGTGCTCTGGGTTTACCCGGAATCCGGCGAAGCACACGCACCGGAGGGTTTCGTGGGAGGACCTAGTTCGTGGCGGCCGCCTCCGCGGCCTCGGCCTCGATCGCCGGCTGGCTGCCGCCGACCGCGATCGCGACCCGCTGCGGCTTGCGCTGCTCGGGCTTCGGGATCCGGATCTCCAGCACGCCGTGGTCGAACGTCGCCGCGATCGCGCTCACGTCGACGCCCTCGGGGAGGTTGAGGCTGCGCGAGAACGCGCCGGACGCGCGCTCGACGTGGTACGCGCCGCCGCGGCGGACCTCGCGCTGGATCTTGCGCTCGCCGGAGAGCGTGAGGACGTCGCCGTCGACCTCGACCTTGACGTCGGGCTCCGAGAGGCCCGGCAGGTCGACCGTGAGGACGTAGTGGTCGTCGCGCTCGAGCAGGTCCAGGTCGGGCGACCAGCGGCGCGCGGCGGCGAAACGTGCGGTGGTCGGCGTGTCGAAGAGGGTCGTGAGAAGCATGTCGTTCGTGCCTCCTGATGACGAAGAAGAAGTTCCTGCGCCCAAGTATAGAAATCTCAGTCGCCGGATGTCAAATCTTCTTCCTGGTCTGGGCGCAGAACGACGAAGGGCCCGCGCGAGGCGGGCCCTTCGAGGACGGTCAGGGGACGAGCGAGCGGGCGGCTACGCGGTCGAGCAGCTGTCGCCGGCGTTCGGCGACGGCGCCCGGACGCCGACGCGCACCCAGGCCTCGCCCAGGACGCGCAGCTCGTCCTCGTCGAAGTGACCGAGGAAGTGCTGGCGGATGCCGTCGAGGTGCGTCGCCTGCGCCTCGCGGAGCTTCGCGAGGCCGCCGTCGGTGAGCTGGGCGTAGGCGCCGCGGGCGTCGTCGGCGCACGAGACGCGCTCGACGAACCCGTCGCGCTCCAGGCGGTCGATCAGGCGGGTGAGGCCACTGCGCGAGAGCAGGACGGACTCGGCGACGTCGCACATGCGCATCTTGCGCTCGTCGGCGTGCGACAGGTGCAGGAGGACCTCGTAGGACGTCAGGGCGAGCCCGTGCTCGGCCTCGAGCTCGGCGTCGAGGCGCTTGACGAGCATGGCGTGCGCCCGCAGGAGCCCGCGCCAGGCGGCGAGCTCGGTGTCGTTGAGGGGCGTGGTTGTGACCTGGGATGACAAGGCTGGCGCGAAGGTAGCAGTGGAACCGGCGTCCCGGCGGAAGCGGGACAGTGGGGTTGTTGTTCGCACAACCAAGTGTACGACGGCGTAGCCTTGACGCCATGAGGATCGAGGGGCTCCACCACGTCACCGCGATCTGCGCCGACGCGCCGCGCAACGTCGACTTCTACGCGCGCGTGCTGGGGCTCCGGCTCGTCAAGAAGACGGTCAACTTCGACGCGCCCGACGTCTACCACCTCTACTACGGCGACGAGGCCGGGACGCCGGGGTCGATCATGACCTTCTTCGAGTTCCCGGGAGCGCGCCGCGGCCGCGCGGGCGCGGGCATGGTCCACACGGTCTGCTGGCGGGTCGGCTCGGCGGAGGCGCTCGACTTCTGGCAGGAGCGGCTGGCAGCGGAGGGCGTCGAAGGGCTCGACCGCGGCGGCCGCGCGCTGCGGTTCGACGATCCCGAGGGGCTGCGCAACGCGCTCGTCGTCGCGGACGTCGCCGACGCGCCGCTGGTCGCGCAGGCGGACGGCATCGCGGCCGAGCACGCGATCCAGGGGTTCCACGGCGTCCGCGCGTACGCGGGCGACGAGGCGGTCGCCGCGACGGTGCCGGTGCTGGAGGCGCTCGGCATGGAGCGCGACGAGCGGGGCCGGTGGTGGGCGCGCGGCGAGCACCGCTCCGGCCAGCTCCAGTGGGACGCGCCGCCCGCGCAGGCGGGCATCTCGGGGGCGGGGACGGTCCACCACATCGCGTGGAGCACGGCCGACGACGCGGAGCTCGAGGTGCGGCGCCAGGCGCTGCGGCAGCTCGGCGCGCGGCCGACCTCGATCGTCGACCGCCAGTACTTCCACTCCGTCTACTTCCGCGTCGCGGCGGGCGTGCTGTTCGAGCTGGCCACGCGCGACATCGGCTTCGCCGTCGACGAGGAGCCCGCGCACCTCGGCGAGGCGCTCCGCCTGCCGCCCCAGCACGAGGCGCGGCGGACGCGGCTGGAGGAGCGCCTGACGCCGCTGGTGAACCCGCGGGCGCCCGCGGCCTGACGACGCGCGCAAGCGGGCTCCCCACGACGCGACCTTCGGCGGACGGCCCGCGGGAGCGCGTTGGGGCTTTCCCCGATGTCGGACTGGGCCCGCTGCCCGACCATCCGCGGCGTGACCCGACCCGCCCTCATCGATCTCCTCGTGCTCGGCCGGCATCTGGAGCCGGCCCGGCGCGAAGGCCTGCTCGAGGACCTCACGGACCTCGTCGAGCGGCACCTCGACACCGCCGGCGCCGACGCCATCCCCGCGCGGGCCTGGGCGTTCGCCCGCGAGGTGGACGAGGGCGCCGCGTTCGCCTCCGGCCGGCCGATGGCCGAGCCGCACTACCGCCTGCACGTCTCGCTCCCGCCGTGCTGCGCCGACGACCCCGACTGCCACCACGACCTCGCCGCCGCGCTCGCCCGACGGGTGCTGCGGACCGAGCGCGCCTACCCGCGCGCGGAGGACCTGCCGCGCGTGGACGTCTCCTTCGGACGGTAACCGCGCCGTAAGGCGGACCCGGGAGCGTCCGCCGCCATGCTCAGGCGCTCCCTCCTCCTCTCCCTGCTGATCCTGACCGCGACGGCGGGCCACGCGCTCGCGGCGCCCCCACCCCATGGTGCGCTCTCCGCGCTCACCGGTGAGGGTGCCTGCTGGTCCGACACCGGGCCGGCCGGCTGCGGGCAGACCGAGCTCGCCCAGCCGAACGCGTCGGTCGTCAGCCCCGATGGGCGCAACGTCTACACGACGTCGAGCAACGGCATCAAGGCGTTCGCGCGCGCCGCCGACGGCCGCCTGACGCCGCTCACGGGCCCGGGCTCATGCCTCGGCCAGGAGGCGAAGTCGAGCTGCCCCGTGACTCACGGGTGGGTCGGCAACGCCGAGGCGATCGTCGTCAGCGCGGACGGGCGGTTCCTCTACACCGCGCTGCGCGACTCCGACACGATCCTCGGGCTCGAGCGGGATCCGGCGACCGGCCGCATCACCGAGCTGACCGGGGCGGACGGCTGCGTCGCGTACGCCGGCGTGCCGGAGGCGTGTCCGGAGACGACGACCCCGCAGCTGGACAACCCGGCCGGCCTCGCGCTCAGCCCCGACGGGCGCTTCCTCTACGTCGCCACGTTCAACTCCGGCAGCATCGTCGCGATCGCGCGTGACACGGGGACCGGCCGCCTGACGCCGCTGACCGGCCAGGGCTGGTGCGTCCAGCAGGCCGGCGCGGACGGGTGCGGGAAGGTCGAGGGCGCGCAGCGGTTCCGCGACCTCGCGATCACGCCCGACGGGCAGCACCTCTACACCGCCTCCCGCGACGCGAACGCCATCTTCGCCGTCGACGTCGACCCCGCGACCGGGCGCCTGACGCCGCGGACGGGCGCCGACCGCTGCGTGCAGGACGGCACCGGCGCGCCGGGCACGGTCTGCGCGCGGACCACGCCGGGGCTGGTCAAGCCGTACGCGGTCGGCATGGTCGGCCGCGGCGCCGGCATCGCGACCACCGGGCAGACGAGCGACGCGGTCACCTCCCTGGCGATCGAGCCCGACGGCGGCCTCACGCCCGGGTCGTGCGTCCGCGGCACGACCGGCAGCGCCGCGTGCGCCGAGGGCGCCGTGTTCCTCTACCACGCGCTGTCGCTGACGCCGACGCCGGACGGGCGCTCGCTCCTCGTCCCCAACGCGTCGCAGGTCAACAGCTTCCGGACGGACGGGAGCACGCTGACGGGGCACCCCGGTGCGGGCCGGTGCGTCGCCGACACGACCAGCGTGCCGCTGCTCTGCACCACGGGCGCGGACCAGATGACCGGGCTCGAGCACGTGTCGGTCGCGCCCGACGGGACGTCGGCCTACGTCACCGCCGCGGGCGTCAGCGCGCTGCGGGTGCTGCGGGTCGCGACCGCGCCGGCCTGCCAGTCGGCCGCGCTGTCGACCGGGCCGGGCGCGCCGGTGTCCGCGGGCGGCCTCTGCGCCGACGCGGACGGCGACCCGGTGACCGTGCAGATCGCCTCCACCCCCGTCAACGGCACGGCCACGGTCGACGCCGCGGGGACGGTCACGTACACGCCGGCCGCGGGCTTCGCGGGCAACGACCGCTTCGCGATCGTGGCGTCGGACGGGACGAACACGGGCGACGTGCGGGAGATCCCGGTGACAGTCGCGGCGCCGCCCGTCCCGCCGGCCGCCCCGGGAGGGAACGGCAACGGCAAGGCAGCGCGTGGGGATGGCGGTCGCGCTCCCGCGCAGCGCTCCGCAGCGCGGAGGGCGACCCTACGAGTCACCGGCCGGTTGGTCGTCCGCGGGCGCTCCACGCAGCTCTCCCTCTCCTGCGCGACCGCGCGCTGCACGGGCGTCGTGAAGCTCACCGCGCGCCGCCGCACGCTCGCCTCGGCGAAGGTCGACCTCCCGGCCGGGAGCACCCGCACGGTCACGATGAAGCTGACCCGCTCCGGCCGGCGCGCCGTGCGCGGCAAGCGCACCGCGACCGCGCAGCTCACGTTCGTCCCGCGCGGCGCGTCACGGCCCGCCTACACGCGGACCGTGACGCTGAAGCGGGGCTAGCCCTTCGGGCTGTAGAGCGGCCGCCCGGTCATCTCGGCCGGGCGGTCGATGCCGAGGAGCGCGAGCGCGGTCGGTGCGACGTCCGCGAGGATGCCCTCGCCGTCGGCCTCGACGTCGTGCGACGTGATGATGAACGGCACCGGGTTGAGCGAGTGCGCGGTGTCCGGCGACCCGTCGTCCTCGAGCATCTCGTCGGCGTTGCCATGGTCGGCGGTGACGAGGCAGACGCCGCCGGAGTCGAGCACGGTCCTCACCACGTCGCCGAGGCAGGCGTCGACGGTCTCGACGGCCTTGATCGCCGCGGGGATCGAGCCGGTGTGGCCGACCATGTCCGCGTTGGCGAAGTTGATGACGCCGAACGTGGGCCGGTCCTCCTTCCACGCCGCGATGAACGCGTCCGCGGCGGCGCGGGCGCTCATCTCCGGCTTGTGGTCGTAGGTCGGCACGTCGCGCGGGGAGGGCAGCAGCTCGCGCCGCTCGCCGGGGTACGGCTCCTCCTCGCCGCCGTTGAAGAAGTACGTCACGTGCGGGTACTTCTCCGTCTCGGCCACGTGGAGCTGCTTGTCCCCGCGGTCGGCGATCACCTTCGCGATCGTCACCGACGGACGCGCGGGCGGGAACGCGACGGCGTACTCCCAGCCCTCCTCGTACTCGGTCAGCGTCGTCAGGCGGTCCACGCTCGGGGCGAGCGCGGTGACGATCTGCCGCATCCGGTCGGGGCGGAAGTTGAACGTGAGGACGCTGTCGCCGGGGCGGATCGTGGCCTCGTCGCCGACGGTCGTGGCGGTGATGAACTCGTCGGTCTCGCCGCGGTCGTACGCGTCCTTGACCGCCTGCACCGCGCTGTCCGCGTGGTGCTCGGAGATGCCGTCGACGATCAACGTCCGCGCGGCCTCGGTGCGCTCCTCGCGGTTGTCGCGGTCCATGCCGTAGTAGCGGCCGATCACGGTGCCGACCCTGACGCCTTCCAGGTCCTCGACGCGCTGGAGGAAGTTGACGCCACCCGTGGGGCTGGTGTCTCTCCCGTCGGTGAACGCGTGGACGACGATGTCGGGGACCTGTGCCGCCTTGGCCCGCTCGATCAGGGCTTCGAGGTGGTCGAGCGATGAGTGGACCCCACCGTCGCTGACAAGCCCCACGAGGTGGAGCCGCGGCGTGTCCTTCATCGCCGCCTCGAGCACCTCGTTCGGTGACCGCTCCTCCAGCAGCGCCTCGTCGATGCGGGTGAGGTCCTGCTTCACGACGGCACCCGCGCCGAGGTTGAGGTGGCCGACCTCGGAGTTGCCCATCTGCCCCTCGGGGAGGCCGACGGCCTTGCCCTTGGCGGTGAGGGTCGTGTGCGGGTACGTCGACCACAGCTCGTCCATCACCGGCGTGTCGGCGAGGTCGACCGCGTTGCCCGGACCGGGCGGGGCCAGGCCCCACCCGTCCAGGATGATCAGCGCGACGCTTCCGGCCGGCAGGCTCACGAGCCCGGCACCGCCGCGGCCGCGATGGCCAGGAAGTCGTCGACCTTCAGCGACGCGCCGCCGATCAGGCCGCCGTCCACGTCGGGCAGCGCGAGCAGCTCGGCCGCGTTGTCCGGCTTCATCGAGCCGCCGTACAGGACGCGGGTGCGCTCGCCGGCCTCCTTCGACCGGTCGCTCACCAGCGCGCGGACGAACCCGCACGCCTCCTGCGCCTGCTCGGGCGTGGCGACCTTGCCGGTGCCGATCGCCCAGACCGGCTCGTACGCGATGACGACCTCGTGCAGGCGGTCGGTGGGCACGTCGTGGAGCCCCTCCTGCACCTGGTGGCGGAGCTTGCGCTCGGTGTCGCCGTTGTCGCGCTCCTCCTCGGTCTCGCCCACGCAGAGGATCGGGGTGAGCCCGGCCTGCAGCGCCGCGGGGACCTTCTTCTGCAGCGCCTTGTCGGTCTCGCCGAACAGCTGGCGCCGCTCGGAGTGGCCGAGCACCGCGCCGGCGATGCCGATCTCGGTCAGCATCGGCGCGGAGACCTCGCCGGTGTAGGCGCCCGACGCGGCCTCGTGGAGGTTCTGGGCGTACACGGCCACGCCCTGCGCCGCCTCCTGCGCGGCCCACAGGGCGGTGAACGGGACGCACACGGCGACGTCGACGCCCGGGTACTTCGAGCCGTCGATCTGCCCGAGGAGCTCGCGCGCCTCGGCCGCCGTCTTGTGCATCTTCCAGTTGCCCGCGATGAGCGGAGTGCGGCTCAACGGAGGACCTCCACGCCCGGGAGGGTCTTGCCCTCGAGCAGCTCCAGGGCGGCGCCGCCGCCGGTCGACAGGTGGGTCACGTCGTCCGCGAACCCGAACTGCTTGATCGCCGCCGCGCTGTCGCCGCCGCCGACGACCGTCGTGCCGGGCGCCTTGGCCACGGCCTCCGCGACGGCCTTCGTGCCGGCGCTGAACGGCTCCAGCTCGAACGCGCCCATGGGCCCGTTCCAGAACACGGTGCCGGCGGTCGCGATGACCTCGCTGTAGCGCTCGGCGGTGCGCGGGCCGACGTCGAGGCCCATCCAGCCCTCCTCCACGTCGACGCCGTTGGTCGCGCGGACCTCGGTGTCGGCGGAGAACTCGCGGCCCAGCGTCAGGTCCTGCGGGAGGAGCACCTTGTCGCCGCCCTCGGCGAGCACGCGCTTGGCCGGCTCGATGCCCTCCTCCTCGCACAGCGACGAGCCGACGTCGTGGCCCTGCGCCTTGAAGAACGGGAAGCACATCGCGCCGCCGATGAGGATCGTCTCCGCGCGCGCGAGGAACGCGTCGAGCACGCCGATCTTGTCGGTGACCTTCGCGCCGCCGACGATCGCGACGAGCGGGCGCTTGGGGTCCTCGAGGATCTGCTCCAGCGTCTCGACCTCGCGCTGGAGGAGGAGCCCCGCCGCGGACGGGAGCAGCTTCGCGACCCCGTGCGTGGACGCGTGCGCGCGGTGCGCGGCGCCGAAGGCGTCGTTGACGTAGAAGTCGCCCAGCGCCGCGTACCTGGCCGCGAGCGCCTCGTCGTCCTTGGTCTCCCCGGGGAAGTAGCGGACGTTCTCGAGCATCACGACATCGCCGTCGGGCACCGAGTCGAAGTCGGACGCGAGAGGAACGTCGCAGCCCAAGAGCTCCGACAGCCGCGCCGCAACGGGGCTCAACGAGAACTCTGGCTCTCGCTCCTTCGGCCGTCCGAGATGCGCCAGCAACACCAGGCGCGCCCCGCGATCGCGCAGCGCGGTCAACGTCGGCAGCGCCGCGCGGATGCGCGTGTCGTCCGTGATGGCGCCATCACGGATCGGGACGTTGAAGTCGACCCGGACGACGCCGCGCTTGCCGGCGACGTCGCCCAGATCGTCCAGCGTCCTCACGCGGGCAGCACCTTCTGGGCCAGCTCGACGCAGCGGTTCGAGTAGCCCCACTCGTTGTCGTACCAGGAGACGACCTTGACCATCGTCCCGTCGATGACGGAGGTCAGCAGGCCGTCGACGATCGACGAGTGCGGGTTCGTGACGATGTCGGTCGACACGATCGGGTCGGTCGTGTACTCGAGGATGCCCTTGAGCTGGTCGCTCTCCGACGCGGCCTTGAACGCTGCGTTGAGCTCCTCCACGTTCGTCTCGCGGTTCGCCTCGAACGTGAGGTCCACCACCGAGCCGGTCGGGACGGGCGCGCGGACCGCGAAGCCGTGGAGCTTGCCGTTGAGCTCCGGCAGCACCAGGCCGACGGCCTTGGCGGCGCCGGTCGAGGTCGGGATCAGGTTGAGCGCGGCGGCGCGGGCGCGGCGCAGGTCCTTGTGCGGCAGGTCCTGCAGGCGCTGGTCGGCCGTGTACGCGTGGATCGTCGTCATCAGGCCGTGCTTGATGCCGACCGTGTCGTTGGCGACCTTGGCGAACGGCGCGAGGCAGTTCGTCGTGCAGGACGCGTTCGAGATGACGTGGTGCTTCTCGGGGTCGTACTGGTCGAAGTTGACGCCGAGCGCGACCGTGATGTCCTCGCCCTTGGCGGGCGCGGAGATGATGACCTTCTTCGCGCCGCCGTCGAGGTGCTTGGCGGCGTTCTCGCGGTCGGTGAAGAAGCCGGTCGACTCGATGACGACGTCGACGCCGAGGTCGCCCCACGGCAGCTTGGCCGGGTCGCGCTCGGCGAGGACGCGCAGCTCGTCGCCGTCGACGACGAGGCCGTTGGACGTCACCTCGACGGTCCCGGGGTACGGGCCGAGGATCGAGTCGTACTTGAGCAGATGGCCGAGCGTCTTGTTGTCCGTCAGGTCGTTGACGGCAACGAAGTCGATGTCCGCGCCGGCCGCCTTGGCGGCGCGAAACAGGTTGCGGCCGATCCGCCCGAAGCCGTTGATCCCCACGCGTACGGGCATGTCGTTTCCAGTCCTCCTGGTAGCCGAAAGTCGGGCATTGGACCTTATCCCCTCGGTCCTCCGGCAAGCCTCGCGGCCTGTCCCGCCGGTCGGTTGATGGGTCGCCAGGCGGCGGCGAGGATGGTCGGCGATGGCCAGAAGCGTGCCCCGCGTCGCCCTCGTCTTGCCTGGGGGCGGCGCGCGCGGCGCCTACGAGGCCGGCGCCCTGTCGGTGCTGCTCCCGGCGCTGGAGGCGCGCGGCGAGCGCGTCTCGATCGTGTGCGGGACGAGCGTGGGCGCGATCAACGCGGCCGTCGTCGGGTCGCTCGCGGACCGGCCGGCGCGTGAGGCGACGGCGGAGATCGTCGAGCGGTGGCTGGCGATGCGCAAGGGCGACGTCCTGCGCCCGCTCATCTCCCCGCGCCTCGCCCTCAAGACGATGCACACGGTCGGAGAGCTGCTGCGCGTCCCCCACATGCGGCTGTCGTCCATCCTCGACCCCGCCCCGCTGCAGGGGTCGTTGGAGCGGTGGGTCGACTGGCTCGCCCTGCACCGCAACGTCAAGCACGGCGTGGTCGATGCCATCTGCGTCGTCGCGACCGCGCTCAGTCGGGGCAGACCCGTCGCGTTCGTCGAGTCGACGTCGAAGCCCCCGTCATCCCCTCCCTCCTCCCAGCTCGACTACGTCAGCGCGACCCTCGACGCGCAGCACGTCCGCGCCTCCGCCGCGATCCCGCTGCTGTTCCCACCCGTCGAGGTGACGTCCCCCGAGTCCGCGGCCGACCACTACATCGACGGCGGCACGCGGCTGAACGCGCCGCTCGCGCCCGCGCTCGCGCTGGGCGCGGACCGCGTGGTCGTGATCGGGTTCGAACCCTTCGCGGGGCGGCCGGAGCGTGCGCGGGTCCACGCCCCGCGCCTCGCCGACGTGACCGCGAACGTGCTCGACGGCCTGCTCGTCGACCAGGTCGCCGACGACCTCCACCGCCTCGCGGCGATCAACTCGTTTTTCGTCGAGGGCGGAGCGGCGACGTCCGCGCGCTCCTACCGCGCCTCCGGCGGGCGGGAGCCCTACCGCAAGGTGTCCTACGCACTCGTCGCGCCGGCCGAGCGGGGCGCGATCGGCGCGATCGCCGCCGACGTCCTCCGCTCCCGCTACGGCGGCTGGCGCCAGCTCCGCGACCCCGACTACCTCCTCCTCTCGCGCCTGCTCGGCAACGGGCCGTCGCGCGGCGAGCTCCTCTCGTTCCTCCTCTTCGACGAGCGCTTCATCGCCGAGCTCGTCGCCGCCGGCCGCGCGGACGCCCAGCGCTGGCTCGACCGCCACCCGTCCTTCTGGTGCTCCGACGCGTCCCACGACCTCGACGTGAGCCCCGGGTCGCCGGCGGCCCACGACGCGGTCGCGCTCTCCGAGTTCCGCGCGCGCCGCCGCTGACCGGGGCGAACTTCCACCGAACGACGTCTTCGACTCGGTATGCGAGTCGAAGACGTCGATGGATGGTTGACGGTGACCGCCGGGCGGCAGCACGGGGTCGTCTCGCGGTGGCAGGCGCTCGACGCCGGCATCTCGCGGCAGCAGGTCGAGCGGCGGATCGGCCGGTCCCTGCACCCGGTCGGGCGCGGGGTGTACGCCGTGGGCCACGCCTCCCTCACCGCGAAAGGCCGCTGGATCGCGGCCGCGCTGGTGGGAGGGCCGGGGTCGGCCGTGAGCCACCGCACCGCCGCCGTCCTCTGGCGGATGCTGGACGAGGCGGGCGCGACCATCCACGTCACCGTGCCGCGGGCAGGCGGGCGCGGAGGCCATCCGGGGATCGTGCTCCATCGCGCGCTGCCGTTCGAGCGGGCGGTCGTGGACGGCATCCCGGTGACGACCCCCGCGCGGACCCTCGTCGACCTCGCCGCCACCGCGCCGGAGCGGGTCGTGCGGGCGGCGGTGAAGGGGGCGGAGCGGCAGCGGATCTTCGACCTCGGCGCCGTGAAGGAGGCCGCGCGCGGGCGGAGCGGAGCGCGGCGGCTGATGCGGGTGCTCGCCGCGTACGACGGCGCGCCGACGCAGAGCGAGCTGGAGATCGCCTTCCTCGATCTCTGCGAGCGGTACGGGATCGAGCGACCGCTGACGAACGTGTCCTTCATGCAGTACACGCTCGACTTCGTGTGGCCCGACCACCGCGTCGTGGTCGAGACCGACGGGATGGCGTGGCACGGGACGGTCGCGGATGCGATCGCGGACAGAGAACGTGACGCCGCGCTCACGCGTGCCGGTCTGCGCTGCCAGCGCTTCACGTGGCACCAGATCATGCGGCGCCCACGCGAGACGGCGGCGACCCTCGCCGCGCTCGGGCTCGCCTACGACGCGCCGGTGACGAGCTCGACGCGCAGGCCGTCGGGGTCGCGGAGGTAGGCCGCGTAGTAGCGGGGGCCGTAGTTCGGGCGCGGGCCCGGCTCCCCGTCCGACGAGCCGCCGTGCGCGAGCCCGGCGGCGTGGGCCGCGTCGACCGCGCTGCGCCCCACCGCGCGCAGCGCGACGTGGCCGTACCCCGCGCCCGGCTCCCGCCCGCGCGCGACGATCCAGAAGACCGGGCGGTTGTCGCCCCACGCCACCGCGCCGGACGACTCGAACGCCCGCCGGACGCCGAGCGCGTAGAAGATCGCGTCGTAGAACGCGGCGCTCCGCTCGAGGTCCGCGACCTCGAACGCCAGGTGGTCGATCACGTGCCGGAGGCCGGGATCGGGCGGTAGGCCTCGGCCGGCGTCAGGTGCGCGTCGCGGTGGACGACGTCGACCGTCAGGCCCTCCGCACCGTCGAAGCGCGTCGCGAGGTGCTCGGCGATCGCGACCGAGCGGTGGCGGCCGCCGGTGCAGCCGATCGCGACCGTCAGGTGCGCCTTCCCCTCCGCCTGGTACTGCGGCAGGAGGAAGTCGAGCAGCGCATGGAGCCGCTCGTAGAACTCGTCGAGCTTGCCGTCACGCGCCACGTACGCGGCGACCCGCTCGTCCCGCCCGGTCAGCGGCCGCAGCTCGTCGACGTAATGCGGGTTCGGGAGGAACCGCACGTCGAACGCGAGGTCCGCGTCGCGGACCGGCCCGTGCTTGAACCCGAACGACTCGAACGTCACGGCGAGCCGGCGGTTCGTCCCGCGCGGCAGCATCTCGTTGACGATCCGCCGCCGGAACGACGCGGCCGAGAGCCCTGTCGTGTCGATGACCAGGTCGGCCTTCTCGCGCAGCGGCGCGAGGATCTCCCGCTCCGCCGCCACACCCGCCTCGACGGTCGACTCGGGCGCCAGCGGATGCCGCCGGCGTGTCTCCTTGTAGCGCGTGATCAGCGTCGAGTCGTCCGCGTCGAGGAAGAGCAGCCGGTGCGGCAGCTCGGACTGCGGCAGCTCGTCGAGCACCTCCACCAGCGGCTCGAACAGCTCCCCGCCGCGCGCGTCGCACACCACCGCCGCGCGCTGCACCTTCTGCCCCGGGTGGCGGAGCAGCTCGGCCAGGCCGCGGATCATCTCCGGCGGCAGGTTGTCGACGCAGAAGTAGCCCGCGTCCTCGAACACGTTCATCGCCGTGGACTTGCCGGCGCCAGAGAACCCCGTGATGACCACGAGGTCCTCGAGCACGGGGCGTTCGTCGTCGGTCACTTGAGCGTCCGGCTCGGTCGCGGCCATCGCGGCACATGATGCACGAACTCACTCACCCCGCTGCATCCGCAGGTGCGCGTGGAGCTCGCGCGCGGTCTTCGCCGGGACGCCCGGGACGGCCTCCAGCGCCTCGCGCGAGGCGCCCAGCACCGCCTCCGGCGAGCCGAAGTGCTTGAGCAGCGCGCGCTTGCGCGTCGGCCCGATGCCCGGCAGCCCGTCGAGGATCGACTCCGTCATCGCCTTGTCGCGCCGCGTACGGTGGTGGGTGATCGCGAACCGGTGCGCCTCGTCGCGGACGCGCTGGAGCAGCTGCAGCGCGACGGTGTCGTGGGGCAGCACGATCGGCGAGCGCTGGCCGGGGAGGAAGACCTCCTCGATGCGCTTGGCCAGCGACACCACCGCGACGCCGCGCTCGCGGAAGCCCTGGAGCGCGCGCAGGCCCGCCGACAGCTGGCCCGGGCCGCCGTCGATGACGATCAGGTTCGGCAGCGTCGCGAACGACTCGTTGCGCTTGGGGTCGTGCGGCGAGAGGTCCTGCTGGCGCTCCCACTGCGCGAGCCGGCGTCCGAGCACCTCCTCCATCGCCGCGAAGTCGTCGGCGACGCCCTCGGTGAGCGTCTTGATGTTGAACCGCCGGTAGTCGGACTTCTTCGGCGCGCCGCCCTCGAACACGACCATCGACGCGACCGTGTGCGTGCCCATCACGTGCGAGATGTCGAAGCACTCGATGCGGAGCGGGAGCTGGTCGAGCCCCAGCTCGCGCTGCAGCTCGTCCATCGCCTCGGACCGCTGCTGCCGCGACCGCTCGGCCTTCAGCTTCTCGGTCTCCAGCGCCAGGTGCGCGTTGCGGGTCGCGAGGTCGAGGATGCGCCGCTTGTCGCCCCGCTCGGCCACGCGGATCTCCACGCGCGAGCCGCGCCGCTCGGTCAGCAGCTCCCCCAGGATCTCGTCGACCGGGTGCGCGACGACGATCTGCGAGGGCACCGACGGCGCCTCCGTGTAGTACTGGAGCAGGAACTCCTCCAGCACCTCGGCCTCGCTCATCTGCGACTCGTTCGTGAGGTAGAAGGTCTGGCGGTCGGCGAGCACCCCGTCGCGCACCTGGAAGACCTGCGCGTTCGCGTCGCTGCCGGACCCCGCGATGCCGACCGCGTCGATCGAGCCGACCGCCTGGTTGGCGACCCGCTGCTTCTCCAGCAGCGACCGGACGGCCTGGAGCCGGTTGCGCTCCACCGCCGCCTGCTCGAACTCGTGGACGGCGGCGGCGTCCCTCATCCGCCCCTCCAGCTCGGACTCGATCTCCTTGTAGCGGCCCTGGAGGAACGCGACCACGCCGTCGATCGACTCGCGGTACTCCTCCTGCGTGACGTAGTTGACGCAGGGCGCCCCGCAGCGGCGGATGTAGTAGTCCAGGCAGGGTGAGCCGGAGCGCCGGCCGGGGATCGCGCCCTGGCACGAGCGGTAGTTGAAGATCTTGCCGAGCGTGTCGAGCGTCGACCGCGTGCGCTTGGCGGACGAGTAGGGCCCGAAGTACAGCCGGTCCTTGCGGTGGCGCTCGCGCGTGAAGTAGACGCGGGGGTAGTCCTCGTCCATCGAGATCGCGATGAACGGGTACGACTTGTCGTCCCGCAGGCGGATGTTGAACCGGGGCTGGTACTGCTTGATGAAGTTCTGCTCGACCAGCAGCGCCTCGGCCTCGGAGGCGACCAGGAGGAAGTCGATGGACGCCGCCATCTCCACCATCTGCACCTCGCCGCGCGTGACGCGGTTGGAGAAGTGCCCGGCGACGCGCTTCTTGATCGACTTCGCCTTGCCGACGTAGATGACCTTGCCGCGCTCGTCGTGGAAGAGGTACACCCCGGGCCCGTCGGGCAGGTTCCGTCGCTGCTCCTTCAGGGCATCACTCGGCACCCTCACGAGGATATGAGCGCCCCTGTCGAGAAACGGTCCGTTGAGCTGGTGGCTGAGGAGAAGCTGGGCTTCGCCTCGCTGCGCCCCGGCCAGCTCGAGGGCGTGCAGTCCGTGGTGGCCGGCAAGGACACGCTCTGCGTCATGTCGACGGGCTCCGGCAAGTCCGCGATCTACCAGATCGCCGGCTTCCTCCTCGACGGCCCGACGGTCGTCGTCTCGCCGCTGATCGCGCTGCAGCAGGACCAGATGGAGGCGGTCGAGGGCGAGGCCGCGGTGCTCAACTCGACGCTGTCGGAGAGCAAGCGCGAGGAGGTGCTGGAGGACGTCGAGGACGACGCCGTCGAGTTCGTGCTGCTCGCCCCCGAGCAGCTCGCCAACGAGGAGGTGCTGGACGAGCTGCGCGACGCCGGGATCTCGCTGCTCGTGGTGGACGAGGCGCACTGCGTGTCGCAGTGGGGCCACGACTTCCGCCCGGACTACCTGCGGCTTCCCGGGGCGATCCAGGCGCTCGGCCGCCCGCCGGTGCTGGCGCTGACGGCGACCGCCGCGCCGCCGGTGAGGGAGGAGATCGTCGAGGTGCTGCAGATGCGCGATCCGAACGTGATCGTGCGCGGGTTCGACCGGCCCAACATCCGGCTCGAGGTCGTCCGCCACGAGGACGCCGAGCGCAAGCACTGGGCGGTGGTCGACCGGGTCGTGGAGGTCGCCGGGCCGGACGCGAACGGCATCGTCTACTGCGCGACCAAGAAGGGCGCCGAGGAGCTGGCCGCGCACCTGGTCGAGCGCGGCGTGCGGGCGGCGCACTACCACGGCGGGCTGCGCGCGAAGGAGCGTGCCGCGCGGCAGGACGCGTTCATGGAGCCGAGCGGCGAGCTCGACGTGATGGTCGCGACGATCGCGTTCGGGATGGGCGTCGACAAGCCCGACGTGCGATGGGTCTTCCACCACGACATCAGCGAGTCGGTCGACTCCTACTACCAGGAGATCGGCCGCGCGGGCCGCGACGGCGAGCCCGCCGACGCGGTGCTCTTCTACCGGCCGCAGGACCTCGGGCTGCGGCGCTTCTTCGCGTCCGGGCGGGTCAAGCACGACGAGCTGGAGCAGGTCGCGCAGGCGCTGCTCGTCCACCGCGAGCCGGTGCAGCCCGGCGAGCTGGCCGACGAGCTGCCGATCTCCGACACGAAGCTCGCGACCGCCGTCCAGCACCTGGAGGAGGCGGGTCTGGCCCACGTGCGCGACGACGGCGCGATCGAGATCGATCGCGACGCGGACCTCATCGAGGCGGTCGAGCGCGCCGACGAGGCGGAGGAGCAGCGCCAGGAGTTCGACCGCTCGCGCGTCGAGATGATGCGCGCGTACGCCGAGACCGACGGGTGCCGCCGCGCGTTCGTCCTCGGCTACTTCGGCGAGGCCTACGACCCGCCCTGCGGCAAGTGCGACGTCTGCGAGGCACGCCCGGAGGAGGTCGCGGCCGCCGCCGACGACGACTCCCCCTTCGCCGTCGGCCAGCGCGTCACCCACGACGAGTGGGGCGCGGGCACGGTCGGCCAGGTCGAGGACGGCAACGTCACCGTCGTCTTCGACGCCGTGGGCTACAAGACCCTCGGCATCGACCTGGTGCTCGAGCGGGGCCTGCTCGAACCGGCCTAGGTGTGGCCCGCGTCGTGCGCCAGGAGGGCGATCTGGACGCGGTTGTTGAGGTCGAGCTTGGTGAGCAGGCGGGAGACGTGGGCCTTGACCGTCGCGACCGACATGTAGAGCTCCGCGCCGATCTCCGCGTTCGACTTGCCCTGGCCGATCGCGACCGCGACCTCCAGCTCGCGGTCGGTGAGGCAGGCCAGGCGGGCGCGAGCGGTCGACGCGCGGTCCTCGACGCCGCCGTCGGCGACGTGCCCGATCAGGCGGCGCGTCACCGCCGGGGAGAGCATCGCCTCGCCGGCGGCGACGAGCCGCACGGCCTGGACGATGTCCGCCGGCGGGGTGTCCTTCAGCAGGAACCCGCTCGCGCCCGCCCGCAGCGCGCGCAGCACGTGGTCGTCGGCGTCGAACGTCGTCAGCACGATCACCTCGGGCGCGTCCTCGCCGCCGGCCCGCAGCGCCTCGGTGGCGGCGAGGCCGTCGACGCGCGGCATCCGGATGTCCATCAGCACCACGTCGGGGCGCAGCTCCGCGACGGCGCCCGGGACCTCCGCCCCGTCGGCGGCCTCCCCCACGATCTCCAGGCCGTCGGCGCCCGACAGCATCATCGTCAGGCCGGCGCGCACGAGGGCGTCGTCGTCGACGAGCAGGACGCGGATCACGCCGGCCACGGAAGCCAGGCCTGCAGGGTGAAGTCGCCGGTCGGCTCCACGCCGTGCCGCAGGCGGCCGCCCGCGAGCGACGCGCGCTCGGTCAGCCCGATCAGCCCGGTGCCGGCGCCCGGGATCGCCGGGCCGGTCGACACGACGCCGGCGAGCACCGACGACCGGTTGCGGATCGCGACCTCCAGCCCCTCGCCCGGCGCGCCCCAGACGCGGACCGTGACCGCGGCGCCCGGCGCGTGCTTGCGGGCGTTGGTCAGCCCTTCGGTGACGATGCGCAGCGCCGTGCGGCCGATCGACGCGGGGACCGCGGACAGCTCCGGGATCGCGATGTCCGCGTCGAGCTTCATCCCCGCCTCGCGGGACTCGGCGATCACGCACGGCAGGTCCGCGAGCGTCGGCTGCGGCCGCTCGGGCTGGTCGGGCCGCTCCGGCGCGTCGAGGCCGTCGCGCAGCACCCCGATCACCTCGCGCAGGTCCTCCAGCGCCTGGTGCGCGCTCGCGCGGATCACCCCGGCGGCACGCGCGACCTCCTCCGGCGGCGCGTCCGGGCGGAACTCCAGCGCGCCCGCGTGCAGCGACAGCAGCGAGATGCGGTGCGCGAGCACGTCGTGCATCTCGCGCGCGATGCGCGCCCGCTCGGCCGACCGCGCCTGCTCGACGCGCAGCTGCTGCTCGCCCTCGGCCCGCTCGGCCCGGTCGCGCAGCGACACGACCAGCTGCCGGCGCGCACGGACGAACATCCCCCACGCGAGCGTGATGCCGGTGACGAACGCGACGAAGAACCAGAACAGCCACCAGGGCTCGTCGTCGGGCTGGGGGTGGACCTGGATGTAGACCGGCAGCGTCGCCGTCTGCGCCGCCGCCACCGCGAACGCGACCGGCCACCGCCGGTGGACCGCGACCGTGAAGAGCAGCACGAGCGAGGCGGGCCCGGCCGCGGCGGAGAACGCGGTCAGCGGCACCCCGGCGAGCGCGATCGCGACCGGCCAGCGCCGCCGCCACCACAGCGCGACGGTCAGCGCCACGCCCCCCACGACGTCGGCGAACAGCAGCTCGCCGCCAAGGCGGTTCTCCGTCTCCTCGATGCCGACGAACAGCGCCGCGAAGAAGAGCACGAGGCAGAAGACGACGACGTCGACGTACCAGTCCCGCGCGGTGCGGCGGACGCGCCCGGCGTCGGGGTCCGGCACGAGCACGCCGGGCAGGAGCCGTGGATGCTCGACGGCGCCGTGCGTGCCCATGGCCGGGAAGGGTAGGTGCTCCATAGCGCCCCGCCCACCGACCTTGGTCCATTCCTCAGGCCGACTTCGGTCGGGTCGACCGTGGCCCCGCGGCCGATTGTCGTGGGGCGCTCCAACCGGGATCCTGGAGACCATGATCGCTGTCGAGCATCTCTCAAAGCGCTATGGCGACCAGCTGGCCGTCGACGACGTGTCCTTCACGTGCGAGCCCGGCACGGTCACCGGCTTCCTCGGCCCGAACGGCGCCGGCAAGTCCACGACGCTCCGCATGCTGACCGGGCTCACCGTCCCGACGTCCGGCCGCGCGACCGTCCATGGCGTCCCCTACTCCCAGCTGCCCAACCCAGGCCGCCACATCGGCGTCCTCCTCGACGCGTCCGCCCAGCACGCGGGCCGCACCGGCCGCGAGACGCTCACGCTCTCCGCGATGACGCTCGGGCTCGACGCGAGCAAGGTCCCGGCGCTGCTCGAGCACGTCGGCCTACCGCCGTCGGCCGCCAAGAAGCGCGTCGGCACCTACTCGCTCGGCATGCGCCAGCGGCTGGGGATCGCGCAGGCGCTGCTCGCCAACCCGTCGGTCCTCATCCTCGACGAGCCGGCCAACGGCCTGGATCCGCAGGGCATCCACTGGATGCGCGGGCTGCTGCGCGACTTCGCCGACCGCGGCGGCACCGTCCTGCTCTCCTCCCACCTCCTGCATGAGATCGAGGCGGTCGCCGACCGGCTCGTCGTGATCGGCGGCGGGAAGATCGTCGCCCAGGGCACGAAGGAGGAGCTGCTGGCCGGGCGCGGGATGCTCGTGCGCGGCCTCGACCCCGACGAGCTCGGCCAGGTCCTGGCCCGCGCGGGCCTCGACGCGACCCGCACCAACGACGACGCGTTCCTCGTGGACGCGGAGCCCGAGGCGATCGGCCGCGCCGCGGCCGCCGCCGGCACCGTCCTGCTCGAGCTGCGGCCCGCCGAGGGCGCGCGCCTCGAGGACCTGTTCCTCCAGCTGACCGCGGCGCCGGAGCCGCAGGGGATCGCCGCCTGATGTCCGCCACCGCCACCCCCACCTCGCTCGCCGCGCCGACGCGCGACGCGCTCCTCGGCGAGCCCCGCCCGTCGCTCGGCAGGCTCACGAAGGTCGAGCTGCGCAAGGCGTACGACACGCGCGCCGGGTTCTGGCTCCTCACCACGATCGCCGCGATCACGCTGCTGATCCTCGTCCTCTCGGTCCTCGTCTTCGAGGTCGAGGACCAGCGCTTCGAGATCCTGATCCAGATCATGCAGGTGCCGACGGGCTTCCTGCTCCCGGTCGTCGGCATCCTGCTCGTCACCAGCGAGTGGTCGCAGCGCTCGGCGCTGACGACGTTCACGCTCACCCCGAACCGCTGGCGGATCGTCGCGGCGAAGGCCCTCGCGCTGACCGCGCTGACCCTCGTCGCGATCGCCATCACGTACGTCGGTGCGGCGATCGGCACCGCCGTGAGCAGCCCGCCGGAGGCGTTCACCGACGGGTTCAGCAACATCCACAACGTCCTCGCCACGCAGCTCGCGGCGTCGTTCGTCGGCTTCGGCTTCGCGCTGCTGTTCCTCAACTCGCCGCTGGCGATCGTCCTCTACTTCGTCCTGCCGACGGTGTGGATGATCCTGGTGAACACCGTCCCCGGCCTCGACAGCGTCGCCGACTGGCTCGACCTCAACAGCACGAGCGGCGCGCTGCTGCCGGCCGGCGGGGACGGCGAGGACGGCGCCACGGTCACCGGCGAGGAGTGGGCGCAGTTCGGCGTCTCGCTGCTCATGTGGCTCGCGCTGCCGCTGGCGGCTGGCCTGGCGCGCCTGCGCCGTGCTGAAGTGAAGTAGTGCAGCCGGAGCAGGTCCTCGACCACATCCCCGCCGGCGCCGACGTCATCGTCCCGATGGCGAACGGCGAGCCGGTCACGCTGCTCGACACCCTCGAGGCGCACCACGAGCGCCTCGAGGGCGTGCGCGTGCACCAGATGCACGCGCTCCACGAGCGGCCCTACATCCACGGCGCGTACGGCGACCGCCTGCGCCACGTCAGCTACTTCCTCTCCGCCGCCACCCGGCAGGCGTACTGGGAGGGCGGGTGCGACCTCGTGCCCGCGAACTTCAGCGAGATGCCCGCGCTGCTGCAGCGCTGCACGAAGTCCACGATCGTCCTGGCCGCCGCGTCGCCGCCCGACAAGCACGGCCACTTCAGCCTCGGCACGAACGCCGAGTACGTCGCGCGGCTGATCGGGCGCGTCCCGTTCTTCCTCGAGGTCAACCCGCAGATGCCGCGGACGATGGGCCTCAACCAGATCCACACCACGCAGACGGTCGGGTGGATCGAGGCCGAGCGGGAGCTGGTCGAGGTGCCGCCGGCGGTGCCGGACGAGCGGGACGAGGCGATCGCCGCCCGGATCGTGGAGCGCATCCCGGACCGCGCGACGCTCCAGGTCGGCATCGGCGGCATCCCGAACGCGGTGCTCGCGTCGCTGACCGGCCACACCGCGCTCGGCATCCACACCGAGCTGCTCGCCGACGGGATCATGGACCTCGTCGAGGCCGGCGTCGTCACCGGCACGTACAAGCGGCTGCGCCCGAACAAGGTCGTGACGACGTTCGCGATGGGCACGCGGCGGCTCTACGACTGGATGCACGAGAACTCCGCGGTGGAGCTGCTGCCGGTCGACGAGGTCAACGACCCGCGCGTGATCGCCGCCGAGCCGCGGTTCGTCTCGATCAACGCCACGACCGAGGTCGACCTGTACGGCCAGTGCGCGTCCGAGACGATCGCGGGCCGCTACTGGTCCTCCAGCGGCGGCCAGGCCGACTTCGCGCGCGGCGCGATGTACAGCGAGGACGGGCAGGCGTTCGTCGTCCTGCACTCGACGACGCGCAAGGGCCGCTCGCGCATCCGCGTGGCGCTCACGCCGGGGTCGATCGTGACGACGCTGAAGAACACCGTCGACAACGTGGTGACCGAGCACGGCCTCGCGGAGCTGCGCGGGGTCTCGCTGGCCGAGCGGGCGCGACGCCTGATCGCGATCGCCGCACCCGAGCACCGCGAGGCGCTCGAGCGCGAGGGCCGCTCGGCGGGCGTGCTGCCGCCCGGCGGGGTCGCGTTCCCCCACGCCCCCACGGACGGGACGCGCCTCGAGCGTCCGTCCGCGCCAACCGGATGAATCCGCCGATCGGCCGATGATGATCGGCAGTCATCGACCGATGACCTGGGTCGATGATGGCACCCATCCGCAGTCGTTCGTTCGCGCACCGCCTGGTGAGCTCGCTGGCGATGATGGTGCTGCCGCTGATCGTCCTGGCGGGGCTCCAGCTCGCGCTCGGGCGGCAGGCCGCGGACCGCTCGGCGGACACGGCTGACGAGATCGTCGCCGAGAGCACCGCGCTCGGGGACGCCCGCACCGAGGTGGGCGAGCTGGAGGCCGACGCCGTCCGGGTCTTCATCGGCCGCGACGGCGCGCGGCTGCGGCTCACGCGCCAGCGCGAGCGCGTCATCGCGGCGATCGACGCCATCGAGCTCGACACGCGGAAGGAGCGCGCGATCGTCGGGCGCGCGCGGACGCAGATCCTCCTCGGCTTCGCCGAGCTGCGCGGCCTGCGCGGCGCCGGCGTCCCGGACGCCGAGCAGCTCACCCGCTTCCACACGCACGTCTACCGGGCCGTCACCGCGCTCGCGCACGCCGAGCGCATCGCCGTCGCCGAGGTCGAGCACGATGCCGCAGTCACCGACCGCGAGCACCACCGCGCGACGTTCACCCTCCTCGGCCTGCTGGTCCTCACCGGCCTCACCGCGATGGTCCTCGGCCGCCGCCTCGGGCGCGACCTGCGCCGCGGCCTGCAGCCCCTGCGCGAGGCCGCCCGCCGCGTCGGCGCCGGCGACCTGCACCACCGGATCGACTCCCAGCGCGACGACGAGCTCGGCGACCTGGCCGACGCGTTCGACGCGATGGCCGCCAGCACGCTGCGCGCGCACCAGGAGCTCGTCCACCAGGCGCGCCACGACGCGCTCACCGGCCTGCCGAACCGGACCGTCCTCGTCGACCGCGTCAAGCACGCGTCGGCGCGCGCGCTGCGCGAGCGGCCCGACCTGCAGCTCGGCCTCGTGCTGCTCGGCCTCGACGACTTCAAGGCGCTCAACGACACCGTCGGCCACGAGGCGGGCGACGCGCTCCTGCGCACCGCCGCCAAGCGGCTCAGCGCGGAGGTCCGTCCCGGCGACACGGTCGCGCGGCTGGGCGGCGACGAGTTCGCGGTCCTGCTCGAGGAGCTCTACGACCCGTCCGAGGCCGTGCTGGTGGCCGAGCGGCTCGTCGCGGCGCTCGACCAGCCGCTGGAGTTCGAGGGCCGCGAGCTGCGCGTGACCGCCAGCGCCGGCGTCAGCACCGCGCGGGCCACCGCCGCGGACGCCGACGTGCTCCTCCGCGACGCCGACGTCGCGATGACGCGCGCGAAGGCCGAGAGCGCGGGCAGCCACCGCGTGTTCGAGACGTGGATGCAGGCCGACGTGGCCGACCGCGTCCGGCGCATCGGCGAGCTGCGCACCGCGATCGCCGAGGGCCAGCTCGAGCTCCACCACCAGCCGATCGTGCGCATCGGCGACGGCGAGGTCGTCAGCCTGGAGTCGCTCGTCCGCTGGCGCCACCCCGAGCGCGGCCTCGTGCCGCCGAACGACTTCATCCCGCTGGCCGAGGAGACGGGCCTCGTCGTCGAGCTCGGCGCGTGGGTGCTCGGGCAGGCGGTCGAGGACCTCTGCGTGCTCAACGCCGCGCGCGAGACGCACGGCGCCGCGCCGCTGTCGGTGAGCGTCAACGTCTCGCCCCGCCAGCTCCACGATCCCGGCTTCCACGACGTCGTCGCGGCGGCCGTGGCGCGGCTGGACGGCCGCGGCGAGCTGCTCATGCTGGAGGTCACCGAGCACGCGTTCGTCGACGACGCCGACGAGGCGCGCGTCGTCCTGGAGCGGCTCCGCGCACTCGGCGTCCGCGTCGCGATCGACGACTTCGGCACCGGCTGGTCGTCGCTCGCGTACCTGCGCCGGCTGCCGGTCGACGTCCTGAAGGTCGACCGCGCGTTCCTCACCGTCGACGAGCCCGCCGTCGTCGAGGCGATCGTCGGGCTGTCCCGCACGCTCGGGCTGCGCACGGTGGCCGAGGGCATCGAGGACGACGAGCAGCATGCGCTGCTGCGCCGCCTCGGGTGCGACTTCGGCCAGGGCTACCGGTTCTCGCGGCCGGTCCCGCTCGACGACCTGCTGCCGCCGCTCGCCGCGGCCGCTTAGAACGCGCCGAGCAGCACCGGCGCGACCTGCTTCTTCCGGCTCATCACGCCGGGCAGGTCGACGATGCCGTCCTCGGCGTCCGAGCCGAACGCGCGCGCGACGCCTACGCGATCCCCCGCGACGAGCAGCGTCGTGCCCTTCTCGAGGATGTCGGTGACCATCAGCGCCATCACCATGTGGTTGTTGCGGTCGCGAGCCTTCGTGAGCGCGTCGAGCAGCTCGTCGCGCCGGTCGTCGAGGGCGGCGCCGACGGTCTCGATCTGCGCGATCGCGATCGTCCCGTTGCCGACCTCGTACTCCTTGGCGTCGCGCATGACGATGTCCTCGGCGGACGCCTCGGAGACGTCGGAGCCGGCCTCGAACATCTCGCGCCCGAACTCGGCGGCGTCGAGGCCCAGGCGCTCCTCGAGGTACTTGACGACCGCACGGTCGCGGTCGGTCGTCGTCGGGGAGTTGAGGATCACCGTGTCGGACAGCACCGCGCCGAGCAGGACCGTCGCCGAGCCCTTGCTGGGCTCAAGGTCGTCCTGGAGGAACCGCTCGACGACGAGCGTCGCGGTGGAGCCGACCGGGTCGAATGTCGCGCGGACGGGGATGCGCGTCTCGATCGAGCCGATGTGGTGGTGGTCGAGGATCTCGACGATCTCCGCCTCGTCGATGCCCGGGACCGACTGCGCCTGCTCGGCGTGGTCGACGAGGATCACCTTGCGCGGCTGGGGCCGCACGAGGTCCGAGCGCGAGACGACGCCGACCGGCTTGTCGTGGTCGACCGCGATCGCGGCGCCGTAGTGGACGTCCTTGATCGACTCCTGCACGTCGGTGAGCAGGTCGTCGGGGTGGACGGTCAGCGGCTTGCCGTCCATCAGCGTCGAGCACGGCGAGGCCAGCGTGATCATGCGGCCCGAGACGTAGCTGTCGAGCTTGGAGGTGACCAGCGCGGTGCCGCGCTCCTCGGCGAGCGCGATGATGTCGTCCGAGGGGCGCGCGCCGTTGGAGATCACGAGCAGGTCGACGCCGACCTCGATCGCGCGGCGCTGGGCGTCCTCGCGGTTGCCGACGACGACGGCGTCGCCCTCGCGGATGCCCGACGCCTCCCACTCGGCGTCCATCGCGTAGACCCAGACGCGGCCGGCGACGCGGTGGTCGGTGTTCGTGAGGATCTCGCCGTCGAGCGCCTCGGCGATCATCTCGACCGCCGTCGGGGCGTCGACCAGGCTGGACGCCTCGCGCGACTCGCGGATGTAGCGGCGCGCGAGCTCGCGCTCGGTCATGATCCCGGCGAGCTTGCCGTCGTGGTCGACGACCGGCAGCAGGTCGAGGTTCTCCTGGGCCATCGTGAGGCCGACCTGGCGGACGGGCTCCTCGACGTCGGCCTGGTCGAACTTCGTCTGCATCACGTCGCGGACGCGCAGCGACACGTGGGAGAGGAACCGCGGGGCCGGCACGCCGGCGCGCTCGAGGACCCAGGTCGTCTGGGCGTTCGGCTCGCCGAGGCGCACCGGCACGTAGTCGGTGTCGCGGTCGAGGCGGCTGCGGTACTCCGCGTACCCGATCGCGGAGGCGATCGAGTCGGTGTCGGGGTTCTTGTGTCCGGTGACGTAGACGGGGCGCACGAGGATCGTCAGAGAGTAGGAGGCGGCGGACGCCTGTTCGTGACGAACGTGACGTCTCCTTCCGACCGAACGGTCGTGCTGTTTATCATCCGCGCATGCGGACGGCCTACCGGACCTGCCCCTTCTGCGAGGCGACCTGCGGGCTGGAGGTCACGCTCGCGGACGACGACACCGTCGCGTCGGTGCGCGGCGATGCGGACGACGTGTTCTCCCACGGCTTCCTGTGCCCGAAGGGCGTGGGGCTGAAGGCGTTCCACGAGGATCCCGACCGGGTGCGGACGCCGCTGCTGCGCGACCCCGCCGCGCCGTCGGGCTTCCGCGAGGCGACGTGGGACGAGGCGTTCGCGGTCATCGCGGACCGGCTCCCGCCGCTGCTCGAGGCCGGCGGGCGCGACGCCGCCGCCGTGTACGTCGGCAACCCCACCGCGCACAACCTCTCGTCGCTGATCTACGGGCGCGTGCTGATCAAGGCGCTGGGGACGAAGCAGGTCTACAGCGCCTCGACGGTGGACCAGTACCCGAAGCAGATGGCGTCGGCGCTGATGTTCGGCGGCGGGTCGGTCGTGCCGATCCCCGACATCGACCGCACGCAGCACCTGCTCATGTTGGGTGCCAACCCGCTCGCCTCGAACGGCTCCCTCATGACCGCGCCGGACGTCCGCGGGCGGCTGGCGGCGATCCAGGCGCGCGGCGGCCGCGTTGTCGTCGTGGATCCGCGGCGGACGCGGACGGCGCAGGTCGCGGACGAGCACGTGCCGATCCGGCCCGGGACCGACGCGCTGCTGCTCATGGCGATGATCCAGACGCTGTTCGCCGAAGGCCTGGTGGACGCGCATCCGCTCGCGGACGGCGTCGAGGAGGTGCGCGCGCTCGCCGCCGACTTCACGCCGGAGGCGGTCGCGGACCTCACGGGCATCGCGCCGGAGACGACGCGCCGCCTCGCGCGGGAGCTCGCCGCGGCGGACTCTGGCGTGGTCTACGGGCGGATCGGGACGACGACGCAGGCGTTCGGGACGACGACGTCGTGGCTCATCGACGTGCTCAACGCGCTGACGGGCAACCTCGACCGGCCGGGCGGCGCGATGTTCCCCCTCGCCGCGCACGAGAAGCGGGGCAAGGGCTCCGGACGCGGCGCGCGGTTCGGGCGCTGGGTCTCCCGCGTGCGCGGCGCGCGCGAGGTGTTCGGGGAGCTGCCGGCCGCGTGCCTGGCGGAGGAGATCGAGACGCCGGGCGAGGGGCAGGTCCGCGCGCTGGTGACGATCGCCGGCAACCCGGTCGTGTCGACGCCGAACTCCGCCCGGCTCGCGGCGGCGCTGGAGTCGCTCGACTTCATGGTCTCGGTCGACGTCTACGTCAACGAGACGACGCGCCACGCGGACGTGATCCTGCCGGGGCCGTCGCCGCTGGAGAAGGCGCACTACGACCTCGCGCTGTACGGCTTCTCGGTGCGCAACGTCGCCAACTACTCGCCGCCGGTGCTGCCGGCGACGATGCCGGAGGAGTGGGAGACGCTCCTGCGCCTCGCGGGCGTCGCGGCGGGCGCGGGGCCGGCCGTGGACATCGCCGCCTTGGACGACATGGTCGCGGCGGACACCGCGGGCCGCGCGGGCGTCGAGCCCGATCCGTCGCTGCGCGGCCCCGAGCGCATCCTCGACATGCTCCTGCGCGGCGGCGCGTACGGGCTCTCGCTCGCGGACCTGCGCGCGGCGCCGCACGGCATCGACCTCGGCCCGCTGGAGCCGCGGCTCCCCGAGACGCTCAAGACGCCGACCGGCCGCATCGACCTCGCGCCTTCGCTGCTCGTCGAGGACGTCGAGCGGCTGCACGACGCGCTGGCCGCCGGCGCGGCTGACGACGGCGCGATGGTCCTCGTGGGCCGCCGTGACCTGCGCTCGAACAACTCGTGGATGCACAACCTGCCGAAGCTCGTCTCCGGCCCGCCGCGCTGCACGGCGTGGGTGCACCCCGACGACGCGGCCCGGCTCGGCCTCGCCGACGGCGCCGACGTCCGCATCGCCTCCCGCGTCGGCGAGATCGTCGTGCCGGTCGAGGTGACGGAGGACGTGATGGCGGGCGTCGTCTCGGTCCCCCACGGCTGGGGCCACGACGCCGACGGCGTCCAGCTCTCCGTCGCACGCGCGCACGCGGGGACGAACTCGAACCTCCTCACCGACGAGGAGACCCTCGAGCCCCTCTCGGGCACCGCGATCCTCAACGGCATCCCGGTCACGCTGTCCCCCGTCGAGGCCGCCGTCGCCGCCGTGTGAGCTCGGCGCAACATCCATCTCGTCGCCCTCGCGCGCCCGGATGGGGAGCTGTGCCGCGCCACGCGGCACAACTTCCACGGCGTCGCGATGGCCGCGACGGCTGGGAAGATGTGCCGCGGGCGGCTTCTCCGAGTTCACCGCGGTTCTGACGCGGGGGCGCGGCGGGGCGACGGTGCGATCGCCGGCCAGGAGCCCGATCAGCACCCTCACCCCGCCGGAACAGCCTCGACCTCGACCCGAGCCTCAGACTTGCCGTAACCGTGCTCGCGATGAAGGGCGACGCCGCCGATGACCAGCGCGACGCCGACGACCTCGCGGGTCGACGGGATCTGCGCGAGGACGACGATGCCGATGACGGTCGCGGTGGCGGGGAGGAGCGAGACGAGGAGCGCGTAGGTCGCGCGCGGGAGGGCGCGCATCGCCATCTGGTCGGACACGTACGGGATGACCGACGAGCACAGGCCGACGCCGACGCCGGCCGCCAGCGCGACCGGGTCGGTGAAGGCCGGCGCCGCGAAGGGCGCGGCGAACGGGGTCGCCGCGGCGGCCGCGACGAGCATCGCCGCCGCGAGGCCGTCGATGCCGGCGACGTGCGGGTCGCGCGAGGCGCGGTGCGCGAGCACGATGTACGCCGCGAAGAGCACGGCGTTCGCCGCCGCGAGCGCGACGCCGAGCGGATCGCCCTCGATCCGCACGCCGGTCAGCACGTACACGCCGCCCGCGGCGAGGACGAGCGCCGCGCCGTTGCGGCCGGTCCGCGCGCCCAGCGCCGCCAGCGCGACGACGGGCAGGAACTCGATCGCGGCGACGGTCGCCAGCGGCAGCCGGTCGATGGCGAGGTAGAAGCAGGCGTTCATGAACGCCAGGACCGCGCCCCACGCGAGCAGGAGGTCTCGGGTTGAGCGGGCGGCGGTCCGGAGCACCTGCCACGGGCGGCGCCACAGCGCGAAGACCACCGCCGCGCTCGCGATCCGCAGCCACGCGACGCCGAGCACGCTCACGCGAGCGAACAGCAGCACCGCGAACGCCGGCCCCAGGTAGTGGAACGTCGCCGAGACGACGAACCACGCGTGTGGTGGGACGCGTCGTGTCATGCGTCCACCATCCCGCCGCGCGGCACTTGACACCATGGCCGATCGACGGGAGATTCGGGCACATGCTTTCGATTCGCAGGGAGATCGACGCGATCGACCGCGAGATGCTGGGCATCCTCCAGACCGACGGCCGCATCACGTTCGCGGAGCTCGGGCGCCGCGTCGGGCTCTCCGCCCCCGCCGTCGCGGACCGCGTCAGCCGCATGGAGCGCGAGGGCGTCATCACCGGCTACCGCGCCGAGGTCGACCCCGCGGCGGCCGGGCTCAGCCTCACGACGGTCATCCGCGTCCGGCCCTCCCCCGGCCAGCTGCAGAACGTCGCGCAGCTCGCCCAGCGGACGCCCGAGGTCGTCGAGTGCCGCCGCGTCACCGGCGACGACTGCTACGTCATGACCGCGCACGTCCGCGACGTCCTGCACCTGGAGGAGGTCATCGACCGGTTCGTCGTCATCGGCCAGACGACGACCGCGATCGTCCAGTCCTCCCCCGTCCCTCGCCGCCCGGTGGCGCTCGACCCGCCGCTGGCGTAGCCGGCCGCGCGGGAGGGCCGGAGGGCGCGGCGCGAAGCGCTAGTCGCCCTCCCGCGCGCCCCCGCCCGCGCCGCCGGGCGTCGCCAGGTCGCGCGCCTCGCTGCCCGGCCCGCCGCGGCCCGACTCGTCGCCCGCGATCGGGCCGCCCTCGGTGCCGGGCGCCGGGACGCCGGCGGGCGGGCCGACGAGCGCCTCGATCTCCTCCCGCCGCGCGTCGCTCAGGCGCCGCCAGGCGGGGTCGTAGCCGAACACGTCCTCCAGGCCGGCCGTCGTGAACCCCTCGCCGACCAGCTCGACGTGCTCGGGCGCCAGCAGCGCCGGGTGGCGCACGCCCATCGACCGCGCGAGCGCGAGGAGCTCGCCCCGCAGCGCGCGGACGTAGTTGGCGGCGCGCGCGTCCTTGACGTCGGGGTCCAGGCCGCGCATGAGCCAGCGGTTCTGCGTCGCGACGCCGGTCGGGCAGCCGCCCGTGTGGCACCGCTGCGCCTGGATGCAGCCGATCGCGAGCATCGCCTCGCGGCCCACGTTGACCATGTCGCACCCGAGCGCGAAGGCGAACACCGCCGCGTCGGGCAGCCCGAGCCGGCCCGCGCCGACGAACACCACGTCCTCGTGCAGCCCTTCACGCGCGAACGCCGCGAACACCCGCGCGAACCCGACCTTGAACGGCAGTGCGACGTGGTCGGCGAACGCCAGCGGCGCCGCGCCGGTGCCGCCCTCGGCGCCGTCGATCGTGACGAAGTCCGGGCCGCCGCCGGTCTCGCGCATCCGCCGCGCCAGCTCCTCCCAGAACGCGAGCTGCCCGACCGCGGACTTGATGCCGACCGGCAGCCCGGTCGCGTCCGCGACCCGTTCGCCGAACGCGATCAGCCCGTCGACGTCGCCGAACGCCGTGTGCCGCGCGGGGCTCACGCAGTCGCGGCCCTCGGGGACGCCGCGGATGCGCGCGATCTCCGGCGTCACCTTCGCCGCCGGCAGCATCCCGCCGAGTCCCGGCTTCGCACCCTGCGACAGCTTGATCTCGATCGCCCGCACCGGCGCGCTCGCGACCACCTCCCGCAGCCGCTCCAGCGAGAACCGCCCGTCCGCGTCGCGGCAGCCGAAGTAGCCGGTGCCGATCTGGAAGACCAGCTCCCCACCCAGCCGGTGCGCGTCGGCCAGCCCGCCCTCGCCCGTGTTGTGCAGGCACGGCGCGGCGGCCGCGCCGCGGTTGAGCGCCTCCACCGCGGGCCGCGACAGCGAGCCGTAGCTCATCGCCGAGATGTTCACCACGGACGCGGGGCGGAACGCGCCCCGGCGCCGATGCGCGCCGCCAAGCACCTTGCCCGCCGGGAGCAGGTACTCGGGCGGCGCGCCCGTGGTGCCCGCCTGAGGCGGCGCCGCCGGGAACGGCTGATGCTTCATCACCAGGCGCCCCGGGTCGCGCTCGACGTCGTCGTCGGTCCCGAAGCCGAACGTGTTGATCTCCCGCTTCGACGACGCGTAGACCCAGCGGCGCTGGTCGCGCGAGAACGGGCGCTCCTCGTCGTTGCTGGTGACGATGTACTGCCGCAGCTCGGGCCCGACGGCTTCGAGCCAGAAGCGGAAGTGCCCGGCCACCGGGAAGTTGCGGAGGATCGCGTGGCGGCGCTGCAGCAGGTCGTAGGCGGTGAGGCCGGCGACCGCCGCGCCCGCGGCCGCCGTCCCGATCCGCTTGCCCGAACTCACACCAGGCCCTTACCCGCGAGGGCGATCACATCGCGCGTAAGCATCCCTGTGTAAGCGCGCTGACCCGTGGGTAACGCCTGCCTCCACAACCAGAGACGGACAAGGGGGCATCGGTGCGGAAGGTGTGGTTCGGGCTCGTCGCCGTGGTGGTGGCGATGGTGGGAGCGTTCGGCGTGCTGTCGAGCGGCAGCGAGGCGGCGGATCCGCAGAACGTGGGGCTGCCCTCTGCTGCCAAGGTCGCCGAGCGCGTCGAGCAGCTACGCGGGCTGACGTTCGAGCGCCAGCCGCGCGTGGAGATCGTGACGGCGAAGCAGCTCGACGGTGAGCTGCGCAAGATCGACCGCGCCGCGGCGAGGGAGCTGAAGGGCGTGGCCAAGCGGCGCGCCGAGGCGCTCTCGGTCGCGTCGACGGCGGTCATGGGGCTGAGCGGCCTGGTGCCCGAGGAGGAGCTCGACGGCGGCAGCAGCGGCTCGGAGGGCGGCTCGGTCCTCGGGCTCTACGTGCCCGAGCGCCGGCGGGTGTTCGTCGTGCGCGAGCTGGCGGAGAAGGACCCCAAGCTCGCCGAGGCCGTGCTCGCGCACGAGCTCAACCACGCGCTGGAGGACCAGCGGTTCGGCGGCTTCTCGCGCGAGAGCAAGCCGTTCGCGGAGGCCGCGTTCGCGCGCCACGCGTTCTTCGAGGGCACGGCGACGCTGATCGAGCTCGAGTACCGCGCCAAGCACCTCGGCGACGACCGCCCGCTCGAGCAGATGATCGAGGAGGAGGTCCGCGCGCGGCTGGGCGACGAGGACGCGCCTCCCGGGCTGAACGTCCTCAGCCAGTTCCCGTACGCGGACGGCGCGACGTTCGTGCGCGCGCTGCACCGCCAGGGCGGCTGGAAGCAGGTCGACCAGGCCGCCAGGCGCCCGCCGGCGACGTCGAGCGCGATCCTGAACCCGGAGAAGTGGCCGACCGACCGGCAGGAGCGCCCGCGGTTCTCGCTCGGCGGCGCGCTGGACGACGAGTGGACGCGGCTCGCGCGCGCGGACCTCGGCGAGGTCGACACCGTCGCGATCCTGGCCGCCGGCCTGCCGATCGACCAGGCCAAGAAGGCCGCCGAGGGCTGGTCGGCCGGGCGCTTCGAGGCGTGGGTCCACGAGGACGTCGAGGACGACTGCGAGGGCGCGTGCCGCGAGTCGTTCGCCGCCGCGCTGGTGTGGAAGACGGCGAACGAGGCCGAGCAGGAGGAGCTGACCGGGGCGCTGAAGGCGGCGCTGGAGAAGTCGGTCGACGCGGAGGCCGCCGGAGACGTCCTGAAGATCGGCAAGGGTCACGCGGCGCAGGCCGCGCGCGGGGACGTGACGGTGCTCGCGTTCGCGCCGACGGCGGAGGAGGCCAAGCGGGTCGCCGCGGAGGCGTCGCGCTAGTCCGCATCGGCCGGTAGGGTCGGCGCCCATGAACCAGAAGCGGCTGGCGGAGCTGCCCCTGTTCGAGGGGCTCGACGAGGAGGCCCTGCGGACCGTCTCGAAGGTCACGCAGGAGGTCAGCGTCCAGGAGGGCGCCGAGCTCGTCCGCGAGGGCGACTACTCGTACAACCTCACGATCATCGACGAGGGCGAGGCCGAGGTCTCGCACGACGGCGAGGTCGTGGCGAAGCTCGGCCCGGGTGACGTGTTCGGCGAGGTGGGCGTCGTCAAGAAGGGCGTCCGCAACGCGACCGTCACCGCTTCGTCGCCGATGCGCCTCATCACGCTCACCGGCTGGGACCTGCGGCGGCTGCGCAACCGCATCCCGCAGCTGGAGGAGCGCATCAACGCGCTGGCCGCCGAGCGCGGCGGGCAGTAGCTCCGGACGTGCGCGACCGGCCCGTGCTCATCGCACTGGCCGGCGCGCTCACCATCGCGTTCTCGGCGATCCTCGTCCGGCTCGCCGAGGTGTCGCCCGAGACCGCGGCCTTCTTCCGCTGCTTCTACGCGGTCCCGGTGCTGTGGCTGCTTGCGCGGGCGGAGGCGCGGCGGGACGGACCGCGCACGCGCGACCTGCGCACGGGTCTCGCAGCCGGCACGCTGTTCGCGGCGACGCTGATCTTCTGGCACCACGCGATCGAGAACGTCGGCGCCGGCCTGAGCACCGTCCTCGGCAACCTCCAGGTCGTGTTCGTCGCGTTCGCGGCGTGGGCCGCGCTGGGCGAGCGGCCCTCGCAGCGGGTCGTGGTCGCGCTCCCGATCGTCCTCACCGGCGTCATGCTGATCTCCGGCCTGCTGGAGGAGGGCGCGTACGGCGACGACCCGGTCCTCGGCGTCGTCTACGGCCTGCTCAACGCGGTCACGTACGCCGCGTTCATCCTCCTCGTGCGGCGGGCGAACACCGGCGCGCGCCGCCCGGCCGGGCCGCTGCTCGACGTCTCCGTCGTCGCGAGCGTCGTCGCGTTCGCGTACGGCGAGCTGGCCGGCGTCCTCGACGTCACGCCCGGCTGGGAGGCGACCGGCTGGCTGCTCCTCCTCGCGCTCACGTCGCAGGTGCTCGGGTGGATGCTCATCTCGCTCAGCCTCCCGCTCCTGCCCGCCGCGCTCGGCGCCGTGCTGCTCCTGCTGCAGCCGCTCGGCAGCGTCCTCCTCGCCATCGCGATCTTCGACGAAGCTCCCAGCGGCGTCCAGCTGGCCGGCGGCCTGACGATCCTGCTCGGCGTCCTGACCGCGACGGGCGCCCTGCGAATACCCTCCGGCGCATGGAGCAGATCCCCGTCGAGCTGATCGTGTCCGAGGAGAGCGTCCGCGCCGGCCTCGCCGCGATGGAGCGCATCCACGGCCGTCACCTCGGCAACATGACCCCCGAGGAGCAGGAGACGGCCCGCGAGCACTGGCGCGCGCAGGTCGAGGAGATCCTGGTGTCCGTCCGCAACGGCTTCGAGGACCCGCCGGCCGTGCTCGGCGCGGGCCGCGCCGTCATCTCGTTCTCGGACGCCGGCGGCGACGAGGTGCAGGTCGGCGCGTCGTTCATGCCCGAGCTGCGGGAGCTGGGCGACGGCCAGGTCGAGGGCACGCCCGCGCAGCTGCTGGCGCTCAGCGCGCTCGAGTCGCTCGCCGAGGGCGGCGAGGACGACGACGAGCCGGAGTCGCTCGCCTAGCTACACCGCGCGGGCCTGAAGCCACAGCTCCAGGACGCCGAGCTGCCACAGGACGTTCCCGCCGATGTTCGTCATCGTCGCGTTCGGGCGGGCCAGGAGCCGCTCGACCGCGGCGGCGTCGAACAGCCCGCGCTCGCGGGCCTCGGGCGCCAGCAGCGCGTCGCGGACGAGCTGCACGTACGACCCGCGCAGCTCCTTCAGCGCCGGCACCGGGAAGTAGCCCTTCTCGCGGTCGATCACCGCGGACGGGATGACGCCGCGGGCCGCGTCCTTCAGCACGCCCTTGCCGTCCTGGGCCAGCTTCAGCTCGCCCGGGATGCGCGCCGCCAGCTCGACGAACTCGTGGTCGAGGAACGGCGTGCGGCACTCCAGTCCCCACGCCATGGTCATGTTGTCGACGCGCTTGACCGGGTCGTCGACGAGCATCACCTCGGTGTCGAGCCGCAGCGCGCGCGACAGCGGGCGGTCGCTGCCGGGCCGCTCGAAGTGGGAGCGCACGAACTCCCGCGAGGGGTCGTGCGACAGCCGGTACTCGGGCGCGAGCAGGCCGAGCAGCTCGGCGTGGGAGCGGTCGAAGAACGCCGCCGCGTACGCGTCGTCCCCCAGCCCGGGCGCGTCGAGCAGCGGCGGGTACCAGTCGTAGCCGCCGAGCACCTCGTCGGCGCCCTGGCCGCTCTGCACGACCTTGACGTGCTTGGAGACCTCGCGCGAGAGCAGGTAGAACGCGACGACGTCGTGGGACGTCATCGGCTCGGCCATCGCGTCGATCGCGTCGCGCAGCGCCGGGAACAGCTCGCGATCGGGCACGCGGAGCTGGTGGTGGTCGGTGCCGTACTCGCGCGCGACCAGGTCGCTCCAGCGGAACTCGTCGCCGGACTGGCCGCCGACGTCCTCGAAGCCGACGCTGAACGTCTGCAGCCCGCGCTGGCCCTCCTCGGCGAGCAGCCCGACGATCAGCGACGAGTCGACCCCGCCGCTCAGCAGCACGCCGACGGGGACGTCGCTCACCATCCGCTTGCGCACCGCGCGCCGCAGCGCCTCGAGCACCAGCGTCGCCCAGTCCGCCTCGTCGAGCCCGTCGAGCTCGGGGTGCTCCTCCCAGTCCGGGCCCCACCAGCGGCGCTCGCTGCGAGAGCCGTCCGGCTCCACCGTCAGCACCGTCGCCGGCGGGAGCTTGCGGACGCCCTGCAGGATCGTCCGCGGCGGCGGCACGACCGCGTGCCACGAGAGGTAGTGGTGCAGCGCGACGGGGTCGATCGACGTGTCCACGCCGCCGGCGCGCAGGATCGCGGGCAGCGACGATGCGAACCGCAGCGCGTGCCCGCCGTCCACGTCGGCCAGGTACAGCGGCTTGATCCCGAGCCGGTCGCGCGCGAGGAACAGCCGGCCCGTGTCCCGCTCGGCCACCGCGATGGCGAACATGCCGTGCAGCCGCGACAGCGCGTCCGGCCCCCACTTGTGCCACGCCTTGAGGATGACCTCGGTGTCGGAGTGGCCGGCGAACGTGTAGCCGTCGGCCCGCAGCTCCTCCAGGAGGTCCGGGTAGTTGTAGATGCAGCCGTTGAACGCGACGGTGAGGCCGAGCGTCGCGTCGTGCATCGGCTGCCCGCCCGCGGGCGACAGGTCGATGATGCTCAGGCGCCGGTGGCCGAGCGCGATCCCGTCCTGGGCCCACAGCCCCGCGCCGTCGGGCCCACGCCGATCGAGCGCGCAGGCCATCCGGTCGACGGCCGCGACGTCAGCACGGCCGCCGAAGCGCCGCTCACCCGCCAGGCCGCACACGCCTCAGCTGATGCTGACGACGCGCAGCCGGCGCTCGCCCTTGGGGGTCGCGATCGTCGCCGTCTCGCCCTTGCGCTTGCCCGCCAGGGCGGCACCGACCGGCGACTCGAACGACAGCTTGCCCGCGCCCGGGTCCTGCTCGCTCGCTGAGACGAGGGTGTACGACAGCTTGCGGCCCGAGGCCTCGTCCTCCAGCTCGACCTTCGAGCCGAAGCCGACGACGTCGCCGCCCGCCTGCGCCTCGACGATCGTGGCGTTCTGGATGCGGTCGCGCAGCTGGAGGATCTTCGTCTCCAGGAAGCCCTGGGCCTCCTTGGCCGCGTGGTACTCGGCGTTCTCCTTGAGGTCGCCGAACTCGCGAGCGGTCTTGATCTGCTCCGCGATCTGCTGGCGACCGGTCGTCTCGAGGCGCGTGAGCTCCTCACGCAGCGCCTCGAGACCCTCCTGGGTCATCACGTTCTCCATCCGGCCACATTCTCGCAGGCGTCCCCGCGGAGCCTGGGAGGTTCGGCCTCAGGCGGCGACGGCCACGCGGTCCTTGCCGGAGCGCTTGGCGTCGTAGAGCGCCGCGTCGGCGCGGACGATCAGCTCGGCGCGGTCGCCCGCGTCGTCCGGCCAGCAGGCCAGCCCGACGCTGACGCGCAGCGGATGGGCGAACGGCGCGTCGGCCACGGCGGAGAGCAGGCGCTCGGCGACCTCGACGGCGTCGGCGGAGCGCAGACCCGGCAGGAGGACCATGAACTCCTCCCCGCCGACGCGGAAGACCGTGTCCTTCTCCCGCACGCCCCGGCGCAGGGCGTCCGCGACCCGCTGGAGCGCGTCATCGCCGACCGGGTGGCCGTGGGCGTCGTTGATCGCCTTGAAGTCGTCGATGTCGATCGCCGCGACGGTGAACGGCCAGTCGCCCTCGCGCTCGGAGGCGAGCAGCGCGTCCAGCGCCTCGTGGAACGCGCGGTGGCCGAGCAGCCCGGTGAGGTTGTCGTGGCGGGCGAGATGGGTCATCTGCTCCAGCCGCACGGCGCTGTCGAGCGCGGTCGCCGCCTGGGCGGTGACGCCGGCCAGGCGCTCGAGCAGCGCGGGCGTCGAGCGCAGCCGCTCGGGGCGGTCGGAGACGACGCAGCTGAGCAGGCCGTAGAAGACGCCGCGCGCGACGATCGGCGTCACGACGCAGCCCTTCGCGCCGGTGCGGCGCAGCAGCGGCCCGAGGTACGCGTCCTCGGTCTGGTCGGTGAAGAAGAGCGGTTTGCCCTCGGGGTTCGCGATCACCCGGCCCATCGCGGGGCTCTGGTCGGCGGTCACGCGGACCTGGCGCAGCTGCTCCTCGACCTCGGGCGGCGCGTCGGTGCTCGTCCGGTAGAAGACGGCCTGCTCGGCGTCGTCCCACAGGTAGACGACGACGCGGTCGCAGTCGACGATGCTCGGCACGGCGCGCGCGAGCCGCTCGGCGACGACGTCGACGGTCTGGGCCGCGGCGAGCTGCTGCGCGAGCTCGAGCAGCACGTGCGCCTGCTCCTCGCGGCGGCGGGCGGCGTCGAGCGCGGCGTGCGTGTCGAGCACCGCGGCGGCGTAGCCGGCGTAGATCTCCAGCAGGTCCTGCTCGTGCGGGAAGAACGCGCCGCCTGGCGAGAAGGCCATGAGCTTGCCGTAGTCGCGCGTGGCGCTGGCGACCCGGGCGACGAGGCGGCCGCCGGCGGTGGCGCGGCTGTCCTCCAGGCGCTCGCGGGCGAGCGCCTCCAGGTCGTCGGCGGCCGTGTAGCCGCGGTGGTGGACGTGCAGCTCCTCCGGCTCACCCGTGCGGACGGCGAGCAGGTGGCGCGGGGCCTGGACGGTGGTCGCGGCGCGCTCGGTGATGCGCTGCAGCGCGGTGTCGACGTCGTCGAGCGCGATGAGGTCGCGGGCGGTCGCGTACATCGACTCCAGCCGCTCGCCCATGCTGGTGAGCTGCTGCTCGAGCGAGGTGACGAGCACCTCGGGGTCGGCGGACTCGGCTGCGCGCGCGGCGTCCCATGTGGCGACGTACGTGCACGGGCCCTCGCCGCGCAGCTCGCACTGCGGGTGCTCGACGAGCGCGGGCGGCAGGCCGAAGAGGCAGGTGGGCTGGGACAGCGTGCCGACGACGAGCTGGCACATGTGGCGGTCGCGCGCGTGGCCGTCGAGCATCCGCGCGCGCACGACGGCGCGGCCGGGCGCGACCTCGAGCGGCTCCAGCGTCGAGACCGTCGAGAACTTCGCCATGGCGATCGCGATCTGCTCGAACACCGCCTCGGGGGAGCCGAGCCCGCGCAGCAGCGACGAGACCGCGGTGCCGGCGAAGCGGCGGACGGTCTCCTCCCCCACGCGGCGGGCGATGTCCTCGTCCCCGGCGACCTGCGCGGCCGCCTCGAAGAGCGCGGTGACGTCGCGGTACGAGATCCAGTTGGCGTCGTCCTCCAGGTGCGCGCTGGTGTGCGGCACGCCGGAGCGGCGCACGACGTCCTGGACGGCCGACTCGCCGAGCGTGGCACGGACGCGCGCGAGCAGCAGGCTGCTCGTCGCGCAGGCGACCTTCCCGGTGACCCCGTCGGCGCTCATCACCTGCGTGATCGTCCGGGGGCCGCGGAACTTGTGGGCGCGCGGTTACCGCCCCGCACGGGGGTCCGGGGGTCACGAATCGGGGATCCCCCGATGCCCCGGGGCGGCGGGACCGAAGAGGGTGACCCCATGACCAGGACACAACGCCTCACCCTCGCCGTCGTGTCCGCCGCGACGGCGATGCTGATGCTCGACATCGCGGTGGTGAACACCGCGCTGGCGGACATCGCCGAGGATCTCGACACCGGACTCGGCGGCCTCCAATGGGTCGTCGACGCCTACACGCTCGCGCTGGCGAGCGTCGTGCTCTCCGCCGGCTTCCTCGCCGACCGCCTCGGGCGGCGGCGGCTCTTCTACGTCGGCCTGGGGATCTTCACCGCCACCTCCGTCGTCTGCGGGATCGCCCCGTCGATCGAGGTGCTCAACTCCGCGCGCGCCGTGCAGGGCGTCGGCGCGGCCATCATGTTCGCCGTCTCGCTGGCGCTGCTCGCGCACGCGTTCCCCGGCGCCAAGGAGCGCGCGGGCGCGCTGGCCGTCTACGGCGCGACGATCGGCGCCTCGTTCGCCGTCGGCCCGCTGGTCGGCGGTGCGCTGACGAGCGGCCTGGACTGGCGCTGGGTGTTCCTCGTGAACATCCCGCTCGGCATCGCGTGCATCTGGCTGACCAAGGTCGGCGTCGAGGAGTCGCGCGACCCCGCCCCGCGCAAGATCGACTGGCCCGGCCAGGCGACGCTCGCGCCCGGCCTCTTCCTGCTCGTGCTCGCGCTGCTGCGCGGCAACGAGGAGGGCTGGGGCTCGACGCTGATCGTCTCGCTGTTCGCCGGCGCCGCCGCGCTGCTCGTCGCGTTCCTGGCGATCCAGGCGCGCGTCAAGGAGCCGATGCTGCCGCTCGGGCTGTTCCGCAACCCGGACTTCTCCGGCGCGCAGATCAGCGCGTTCGCGATCTCCGCGTCGCTGTTCGCGGTCTTCCTGTACGTGACGCTCTACCTCCAGCAGATCCTCGGCCTCTCGGCCGTGGAGGCGGGCCTGGCCTACATCCCGGGCACGATCCTCAACCTCGTCGTGGCCGGCGCGACCGCGTCCTTCCTCGAGCGCGGCGTCTCGCCGCGGGTCCTGATCTCGGTCGGCCTGCTGCTCGTCTCGATCGGCCTGGTCGGCATGGCCGTGGTGGCCGAGGTCGACTCGTCGTGGTGGGTCCTCCTGCCCGGCTTCATGGTCGGCATGATCGGCACCGGCATGTTCAACCCGGCGGTCTCGAACGTCGCGCTGTCGAGCGCGCCGGCCGAGCAGTCCGGGCTGGCCGCGGGTGTCAACGACACGTTCCGCCAGGCCGGCATCGCGGTCGGCGTCGCCGCGCTGGGCGCGCTGGTGCCCGCGGGCGCGGCGCTCGGCGAGGGCTCGGCCGTCGAGTACGTCGACGGGATGAACGAGGCGCTCCTCGCGGGCGCGGGCCTCGCGTTCCTCGGCGCGATCGCCGCGGCGCTCCTCATCGGCCGCCGCGCTGTCGTCGAGGCCTCGGCCGACGTGGCGGTCGAGACCGCCTGACGCACGCCGGTCGACGCATTCGACCCGCATACCGGGTCGAATGCGTCGATGGGCGCTTCAGCGGCGGCGGCGCAGCGCCGGGTCGAGGAGCGCCGGCGGCGTGTCGTGGTTCGTCCCCGCCGAGAGGTCGGTCCCGGGCGGGACGATCGCGTCGATGGCGTCGAGCACGTCGGCGCTCAGCACGGTGTCGGCGGCGGCGAGCTGCGTGTGCAGGTGGTCGAGCGTCCGCGGGCCGACGAGCGCGCTCGTCACGCCCGGGTGCGCGGTCACGAAGCCGAGGGCGAGCTGGATCAGCGTCAGGCCCGCCTCGTCGGCGACCTGCACGAGGCGCTCGACCGCGTCGAGCTTGGCCTGGTTCTCGGGGATCGACAGGTCGAACCGCTCCTGCAGGAAGCCGGCGCGGTGGGTACGGATCTCCTCCCCCGCCCGGACCGCGCCTGACAGCCACCCCGAGGCCAGCGGGCTCCAGGCCAGCACGCCCATCCGGTACTCCTGCGTCGCCGGGAGCACGTGCGCCTCGATGCCGCGCTGGAGGATCGAGTACGGCGGCTGCTCGGTGACGTACGGCCGCAGCCCGTGCTCGCGCGCCGCCCACTGGGCCTGGACGATCCGGTAGGCCGGGAACGTCGAGGAGCCGAACGCGCGGATCTTGCCGGCGCGCTGCAGGTCGGTCAGCGCGGAGAGCGTCTCGTCGTCGGCGGTCTCCGGGTCCCAGCGGTGGATCTGGTAGAGGTCGACGTGGTCGACGCCGAGCCGGAGCAGGCTGTCGTCGAACGCCTTGACGAGCCAGCGCCGCGAGCTGCCGCGGTGGTTGCGCTCGTCGCCCATCGGGCTGTTGGCCTTGGTGGCGAGCACGAGGTCGTCGCGGCGGCCCGCGATGGCCTTGCCGACCATGACCTCGGACTCGCCCTGGCCGTACATGTCGGCCGTGTCGATCACGTTGATCCCGGCCTCCAGCGCGGCGTCGACGATCGCCGTCGCCTCGTCCTGCGTCGTGCGGCCGATGCTGCCGAAGTTCATCGCGCCGAGCGCGAGCGTGCTGACCTGGATGCCGGTCCGGCCGAGGGTGCGGTACTGCATGTCGAGGTCCTTGCGTTCGATGAAGCGGAGCAGTGCTCCGCATACGATACGGAACACCGCTCCGTTTTGTGCGCCATGATGTCCGGGATGCCTTCCAAGCGCGCCGACGCCCGCCGCAACCAGCAGGCGCTGCTCGACGCCGCGGCCGCGGTGTTCGTGACGTCGGGCGTCGACGCGCCGGTGCGCGAGATCGCCGCCCGGGCCGGCGTCGGGATGGGCACGATCTACCGCCACTTCCCCACGCGGGCGGACCTCGTCGTCGCGGTCTACCGCCACCAGGTCGAGGCGTGCGCCGAGGCGGGCCCCAGGCTCCTGCGGGAGGCCCACACGCCGCACGAGGCGCTGGCCGCGTGGGCCGAGCTGTTCGTCGACTTCCTCGCGACCAAGCACGGGCTCGCGGGCGCGCTGCGCGGCGAGCGCGCGGGCACCGAGGGCCTGCACGACTACTTCCTCGACCGCCTCGTCCCGGTCTGCGCGGAGCTGCTCGCGGCGGCCGAGCCGGACACGGACGTGCACCCGTACGCGCTGCTGCGGGCGATCGGCAACCTCGCCTTCGGGGCCGGCGACGACCCTCGCTACGACCCGCGCCGGATGGTGCGGTTGCTGCTCGCCGGCCTGCGCGCGGGCTAGCCGGCCAGCGCCTCGGAGGCCGCCCGGTAGTCGGGCAGGAAGCGGACCGTGCCGTCGCGGTCGAGGTGGAGGAAGCGGTCCATGCGGCGCAGGAACGCGCGGTCGTGGGAGACCGCGACGACCGTGCCCTCGAACTCCTCCAGCGCCTGCTCGAGCGCCTCGGACGAGTCGATGTCGAGGTTGTCGGTGGGCTCGTCGAGGAGCAGGAGGTTGTGGCCCTCCAGCTCCAGGCAGAGGATCTCCAGCCGCGCCTTCTGGCCGCCGCTGAGCGTGTCGAACGAGCGGCGCGCGGCGTCGACCAGACCGTAGGCGGCGAGCGACTGCAGCGCGCGCTGGTCGTTGCCGGTGCGCTGGTGGACGATGTCGATGAGCACGCGGCCCTGCAGGTCGGGGCGCGCGTTGAGCTGCGTGAAGTGGCCGATCGAGACGCGCGGGCCCACGCCGACGGCGCCGGTCGACGGCTCGGACTCGCCCGCCAGCGCGCGCATGATGTGCGTCTTGCCGCCGCCGTTGGGGCCGATCAGGCCGATGCGCTCGCCGAAGTGGATCTCGTCCTCGAACGGCCGCACGAGCCCGTCGATGCCGACGTTCTGGAGGTTGAGCACGCGACGCGCCGCGTCACCGCCCTTCATCCGCACCTTGATCTGGCGGTCGGCGACCGGAGGTGGCGGCGGGCCCTCGTCCTTGTGGCGGCGCCAGCGGGTCTCCATCGCGTCCGCGCGCTTGGCCCAGTCGGGCGCGTAGCGGGCGCGCTCCTTGAACGTCCGCACGAGCTCGCGCAGGCGCTTCTCCTCCTCGTGCCAGCGCTTGACCGCGTCGCCCATCCGGCGCTGGCGCTCGGCGCGCGCTTCGGGGTACGTGGCGTACGAGCCGCCGTGCATCCACGCTCCGTGGCCCTCCAGCGTGAGGATCTGCCGCACCGCGGCGGACAGCAGCTCGCGGTCGTGGGAGATCACGAGCACCGTCTTCTTCGACGTCGCGATCTGCTGCTCCAGCGCGCGCTTGGCGGGGACGTCGAGGAAGTTGTCGGGCTCGTCGAGGAGCAGGACGTCCGCGTCGCTGTTGAAGAGCACGTCGAGGACGAGCCGCTTGCGCTCGCCGCCGCTCAGGCTCTCGGCGCGCTGCTCGGCGATGTCGGGGAACGAGCGGCCGGTGATCGCGCGCGCCGCGCGGTCCCACTGCGCCTCCAGCTCGTAGCCGCCGTGCTCGGACCAGTCGCCGATCGCCTCGCCCAGCGCCATCCCGGCGGCGTCGTCGCCCTCCGCCAGCGCGCGCTCGGCGGCGATCATCCGCTCGCCCGGCCCGCGCAGGTTCTCGGGTGCGAGCGAGACGAGCAGCTCCCGCACGGTCGCGTCGGTCCCGGTGACGCCGACGTCCTGCGGCATGTACGCGAGCCGCCCGCCGTGCGAGGTCGCGCCCTCCTCGGCGTCGAGGAGCCCGGCGATCACCTTCAGCAGCGTCGACTTGCCGACCCCGTTCGCCCCGATCAAGCCCGTCTTGCTCCCGGGCGACAGCGTGAAGCTGACACCCTCGAACAGGAGGTCGCCGCCGGGGTGGGCGTACGCGAGGTCGGAGGCGGAGACGTGCGACATGGCCGCGTCAGGGTAGGCGCGCCCGTATCGTCCGCCGGTGGTCAGCCTCCGGTTCGAACCGCGACCGGCAGCGTGGCGACCGACTGGAGGCCGTCGTTGTCGGTCACGGTCAGGCGCGCGGTGCGGGCGCCGGCGGTCGGGAACGTCCACCAGGGCTTGACGCCGGCCGAGTACGTCGTCTGGTCGATCCTGCCGTCGCCGTCGAAGTCCCATTCCAGGCGGTCGATGCGGCCGTCGGGGTCGGTCGTGCCGGAGGCGGAGAACGCGACCGAGACGCCGGCCTGCGGCGTGCCCCACACGAGCGACAGCGCGGCGCGCGGGCGCTGGAGCACGCGCACCCAGGCGGTCGCGACCTTGGACGCGCCGAAGTCGTCGGTCACGCGCAGGCGGACCTTGCGTGAGCCCGCGGCCCCGAACGTCCACGCGGCCTGCGCGCCGCCGGCGTCCCAGACGCCGTCGTCGTCGAAGTCCCACTCGTAGGCGGCGATGCGCGAGTCGGGGTCGGCCGACGTGCCCGCGTCGAACACCGCGGGCTCGTCGAGCACGACCTGCGGCGGCGCGCCGATCGCCGCCGACGGCGCGTCGTTGGTCACGTCGACCCGCACGCTCGCCGCCGCGCTCTGGCCCCACGCGTCGGTCACGGTCAGCCGCACCTCGCGCGCGCCCGGGGTCGGGAAGCGGGTCGTCACCGAGCGGCCCGCCGCGTCGGCCGCGCCGTCGCCGTCGAGGTCCCACGCGTAGGCGAGCGCGGCGCCGTCGGGCGACGAGGAGCGGCCGGCGTCGAACGTCGCCGCGGCGTTGACCGCCACGCGCCCGGGCCCGGAGGCCTTCGCGACCGGCGCGCGGCCCCGCGGGCCCGGCGTCACGACGTCCTGCGTCGGCGCGGCCGGGCCGGAGGTGATCGTCAGCGTCTGGTGCGCGTACGACGTGCGGCCCTTGCGGTCGCGGACGCGCAGCCCGACGCGGACCTTGCCCGGCTTGCCGTACGTGCGCTCGGCGTTGTCGCTGCGGCCGTCGTCGTACGAGCCGTCGCCGTCGAGGTCCCAGCGGTACTCCGTCAGGTCGCCGGACGAGTCGTTGGCCGAGAAGCCGGCCGGCTCCCCCACCTCGATCGCGGTGCCCGGGTAGACGCTGATGCGCGCGATCGGCTTCTGCGCGCCGGTCCGCGTGGGCTTGCCGTCCGAGTTCGTGCCGGACGGCTTGCCGGCGCTCACGGTGCCGCCGGTCGCGACGCGCGCGTAGCCCTGCGCGTCCCGCCACCGCCGCCACCGCCGCGTCACGCGGTTGGAGGAGTTGCCCTCGATCGTCGTCAGCGTGCCGTTGCGGTAGACCCGCTCGACCAGCCCGACGTGCTGCGGGAAGACGATCAGGTCGCCCGAGCGCGGCGTCTTCTTCCACCGGCCGGTCTTCGCCGCCCACGAGCGCAGGTACGGCACGTAGCCGAAGCCCGCGCCGCTCGGCCCGAGCGGCCGCCCGGCCTTCCGCGCGACCCACGAGACGAAGTACGCGCACCAGGGCGCCGGGTAGAACCGCGGCGACGTCGACGCGCCGTACATCCGGATGCGGGTGCCGCGGTTCGAGCCGTCCGGGACCTCACGCACGCCCTTGGCCAGCTCGGCACGCGCGATCGACACCATCCGCGATGCGGCGGAGGCGGCGTGCGCGTCCGGCGCGACGAGCGTCGCGGGGGCGAGCAGGGCGGTGCAGGCGAGCAGGGACAGGAGCACGCGGCGGCAGACCATCCGCCCGGAGATCGGCGCGCCGATGCACCGGATGTAGGGGCATGGACATCCGTCCGAAGCTCTCACCGACGGCGTGCGCGCCAGGACGTCGCGTGCGCGCCCGCGAAGCGGGGAAGCCCTCAGAGGATGCGCGGTGCCGTCATCGCCTCGGACGGACGCCCCGCGCTCGACCGTCCGACCGCCCGCTTCGCCCCCGCCCTGCTCACCGCCCTGGGCCTCGTCGCCCTGGCGGTCCTCGCGGTGCTCGCGGCGAACCCCGGCGGCGCGGGCGCGGACACGGCCGCCGAGCGCGTCGTGGCGAGCGTGGGGTTCGCGTTCGCGGCCGCCGTCGTGATCGCGCGCGCAGTGGCCGAGCCGATCGACCGCGCCCCGTGGGCGTTCCTCGCGCTGGCCTCCTCCTGCTACGCCGTCGCGTACGTCGCCCTCGCGAGCGGCGTGCCCGAGGGCCTCGTCGACGTGCTCTGGATCGCGTTCTTCCCCGCCACCTACGTCGCTGGGGCGCTGCTGATGCGCCGCTGGACGCACGACCTGCCGTCGCGCGCGTGGCTGGACGGCGTGATCGCCGGGTGCGGCGCCGCCGCCGTGGCGATCGTCCTGTTCCTCCCCGCGTTCCCGCGCGACGAGGGCGGCCCGGACATGCTGCTGGCGTACTTCTACCCGCTCGGCGACCTCGCGCTGCTGCTCACCGTCACGGTCGGGGCGTCGGTGGCGGCGTGGCGACCGGGGCGGGCGTACCTCGTCGGCGCGCTCGCGTACACGCTGCTGCTGGCGGGGGACGTCGTCTACCTCGACGACCTCGCCGACGGCGTCACGACCGCACCCGACGGGTCGGTCTCGACCGCGCTGTGGTTCGGGGCGATGGCGCTCATCGGCGTCGCCGTCTGGCAGCCGGTCCACGGCGTCCGCCCGTCGCCCGTCCGGGCACCGGAGTGGTCGTCGGTGCTCGTCCCGCTGGTGTTCACGACGCTGTCGATCTCGGTGCTGCTGGCGTTCGACGTCCGGGACCGCCCGGCCGCGATGACCCTGGCGGCGGTCTGCGTGCTCGCGTCCGCGGCGCGCATGGTCCTGACGTTCCGCGAGATGCAGGCGCTGGCGATCTCCAACCGGATCGCGCTGACCGACGACCTGACCGGCCTCCAGACCCGGCGCGGGCTGGAGGTGACCGTCGCCGAGCGGCTCGCTGCTCCCCGCCGCGACGCCGAGCCGATCGCGGTGGTCGTGCTCGACCTCGACGGGTTCGGCGCGATCACCGGCGCGCTGGGCACGGCGGCCGGCGACGAGGTGCTGCGCCAGGTCGCGGACCGCCTGCGCGCGCTCGCCCCGGCGTCGAGCGAGATCGTGACGGCGCGGCTCGGGGCCGACGAGTTCGCGCTCGCGCTCCCGACCATGGACTCGGCGACCGCGATCGCCGCGACCCGCACCGTGCTCGACCGGCTGTCCGAGCCGATGCACGTGGCCGACGTGGCCCTCCACCTCGGCGCGCACGCGGGCGTCGCGGGTGCGCCCGAGCACGACCGCGACGCGCAGGCGCTCATCCGCCACGCCGCGGCGGCGATGGAGCACGCGCGGCGGCGGGAGCGGCCGGCGGCGGTCTACGACCCGGCGTTCGACGCCGCCGCGCGCAACCGGCTCACGCTGCTGGGCGACCTGCGCCAGGCACTCTCCGCCGGGCAGATCGTCGCGCACTTCCAGCCGCAGGCCGAGCCGGCCACGGGCGAGGTCGCAGGCGTCGAGGCGCTCGTGCGGTGGGAGCACCCTGAGCGCGGGCTCGTCCCGCCCGGCGCGTTCCTCGAGGTCGCCGCGGGTGCGGGGCTCATGCGCGCGTTGACCGAGCGCGTCCTCGCCCTCGCCCTGGAGCGCGCTGCGGCCTGGCGCGCGGCGGGGCTGCACCTCGGCGTGTCGGTCAACGTCGCCGCGCCCGACCTGCTCGACCGCGACTTCCCCTCCCACGTCGCCGGCGCCCTGCGCGCGGCGGGCGTGCCGCCGACCGCGCTCACGCTGGAGATCACCGAGGACGTCGTGATGAGCGAGACCGACCAGGCGATCGAGGACCTCGACCGGCTCCGCGCGCTCGGCGTCCGGCTCTCGCTCGACGACTTCGGCACGGGCCACTCGTCGCTGGCCAAGCTCAAGCGGCTGCCGATCCAGGAGCTGAAGATCGACCGCTCGTTCGTCTGCGGCCTGCGCGACGACACCGCCGACCTGGCGATCGTCGAGTCCACGGTGCGGCTGGCGCGGAGCTTCGGGCTCAGCGTCGTCGCCGAGGGCATCGAGGATGACGAGGCGTGGACGGTCCTCGCCGAGCTGGGCTGCGACACGATCCAGGGCTACCGGCTCAGCCGCCCGCTGCCGCCGGACGCGATCGACGCGTGGCTGGCGGCGACGCCGGTCCCGGTGCCCGAGCCGCTCAGGCCACCGGCCGCAGGTGCCGGCGGGGCTCGCCAGCGCGGAGCGCCCTGACGACCTCCTCGATGAGGCTGTCGGCGTCCTCGCGGCGCCCGTCGGTCACCGCGCCGACCACGGCGCGCTTGGCCTGCAGCAGCTCCGCGATCGTCTCGTCGATCGTCTTCGCCGCCAGCAGGTACCAGGCGGTGACGGCGTCGCGCTGGCCGATCCGGTGGCAGCGGTCCTCGGCCTGGTCGTGCGCGGCGGGCGTCCACTCCAGCTCGAGGAACGCGACGTTCGACGCGTGGGTGAGCGTGAGGCCGTGCCCGGCCGCGAGCGTCGAGCAGACCAGCAGCTGCGGGCCGGTGCCCGACTGGAACAGCTCGACCGTCCGCTGGCGCTCCTCGTGGTCGTCGCGGCCGAGGATGTGGCCGGCGTCCGGGAAGCGGCGCAGCAGCTCGAGCTGGATCTCCTCGTGGTGCGCGAACACGATCAGCGGCTCCCCGGACTCGAGGAAGTCGTGGATCCACGTCACCGCGGCCGCGAGCTTGCCGCGCGCGGCGAGCCGCTTGAGCGTCCCGATCTGCGCGAGCCGCTTGGCCCGCAGCGTCGCGGCGACCTTCGCGTTCAGCTCGCTGAGGTCCATCGGCTGCTCGCGCAGCCACGCGATCACGTCGCGCTCGGCCAGCCGGTACTCGTCCTGGTTGTCGAGCGCCACCGGCACGACGACCTGGCGCTTGGCGGGCAGCTGCGGGAGCACGTCCGCCTTGAGCCGCCGCACGAAGCACGAGCGCCGCAGGTGCCAGTGCAGCCGCTCCTCGTCGCCCAGGCCGGTGAACCGCCGCTTGAGCCGGGCGCCGGAGCCGAACTCCTCGAGCCGCCCGAGGATGCGCAGCTGCGCGGTGACCTCCTCGGGCCGGTTCATGACCGGCGTGCCGGTGAGGGCGAGGCGGAGCGCGTCGGAGGGCAGCGTCTGCGCGAGGCGCCGCACCGCGTGCGTGCGCTTGGCGCGCGGGTTCTTGCAGTAGTGCGACTCGTCGACCACGAGCGCCTGCGGCCGGCGGCGCGACAGCGCCTCGCGGTGGGCCGCGACGATCTCGTAGTTGACGATCGTCAGGTCGACGTGCGGCGCCGCGCCGGCGCGGCCGCTGACCACCGCGCGCGTGCGGTGCGGGAGCCAGCGCTCGGCCTCGCGCTCCCACGTCAGCTTCAGCGACGCCGGGCAGACGACGACGGCGGGCCACGCGTCGTCGGCCTCCAGTGCCGCCAGCGCCTGGACGGTCTTGCCGAGCCCCTGCTCGTCGGCGATGAACGTGCGGCGCCGGTCGAGCGCGTAGCGGACGCCGGCCCACTGGAACGGCGACAGCTCCCCGCCCAGCCGCGCCGCGACGTCGTCGAGCGGCTCGGCCTCGCGCGCCTGGGAGCGGTCGATCGCGCCCTGCGCGTCGGCCAGCTCGTCGCGCAGCCGCTGGAGCGCGGGCTTGGCGCCGCCGCTGACCGCGATGTCGTGCGCGGCGATCCACGCGTCGATCGCCTCGACCGCCCACGGGTCGATCGGGACGGTGCGCGAGCGCGCCTCCGCGCCCGGCAGGCGCAGGAACGCCTCGGCGGCGTCGGGGTCCCACAGCGTCTCGCAGCCGAACCGCGGCTCGTCGACGCTGTGCGCCACGACCAGCTCGGCGCGCGGCGGGCGGATGCCGACCTGCAGCCGCGTCGCGCAGCCCAGCGCGGGCTTGTCGAGCCGGCCGCCGGGCTCCTCCAGCAGCGCGTCGGCGGCCTCCTGGCTGAAGGGCAGGACGTAGACGCGCGGCGGCGCGCCGGGCGGGAGCGGGACGCCCGCGGCGATCGCGGCGTCGGCGGCCTCGTCGACCACGCGCGCGTGCTCGGCCACGGCCGCCGGCAGCTCCCCCGCGATCGTGCTGACGAGGAACTCGCCGTCGCCCGCCCCGACCTTCCGCACGCCGACGCGGCCGATCCAGCCCGTCGGCTGCTCGGCCAGCCACGCCGCGACGTCCTCCGCCACCTCCAGCGACGGCCAGCGGCGGATGACGTCGGCGACGTAGATCGCGGTCACCTCGTGCTGCGGGACCGTCCACTCCTTGCGCTCCCAGTCGAACTTGCGCCCCGGGATCGCGCGCATGGCGTCGACGAGGTGGCGGTCGTACGGGAAGGCGAAGGCCACGACGGGCTCCCCCGCCGCGTCGCGCTTCAGCTCGACGTTGGCTGCTGGCGGGGCGAGCTCCACCCCTCAGACGGTAGTCCGGCCGCCCGACGTGCCCGGCGTCGCTGGAGCGCCCGCGCGGCCAACCCGTACTTCGGCGACGCGATGAGCGCCAGGACGAAGCAGATGGCGGCCGCGAGGCCCATGGAGCCGGCGATCGACGCGTCGACCGCGAACGCCACCTGGTGCCCGGCGATCGCGCAGATCCACCCGATGGCGACGGTGATCGCGACCATCGCGGACAGCCGGTCGGTGAGCAGGTACGCGGTGCTCGCGGGGACGATGATGAACGTCACGACGAGGATCGCCCCGACCGACTCGAACGCGCACACCGCGGTGATCGCGACCGCGACGAGGAGCAGGCGGCTGACCCGCTGCGGGTCGATCCCGATCGTCCGCGAGAACGACGGGTCGAAGCTCGTCGCCTTGAGCTCCTTCCAGAACGCGGTGATCAGGGCGAGGTTGACGAGCGTCACGGCGCCGAGGACGAGCAGCGCGCGCGGGATGTCCACGCCCAGGACCGACTCGGTGGTGAAGGGCGTGAAGGCGATCTCGCCGTAGATCGTCGAGTCGAGGTCGAGGTGGATGTCGTCGGCGAACTGCGTCACGCCGAGGACGCCGAGGCTGAACAGCGCCGGGAAGACGAGGCCGATCGCGGCGTCCGCCTTCACGAGCCCGGTCGCGCGGAGCGCGTCGATGGCCAGCACGCAGAGCACCGCGAAGACGGCCGCGCCGACGATGACGGGCAGCGGCGCGCGGGTCTGCGCGACGAGCCAGACCGCGACGATCCCGGGCAGCACCGCGTGGCTGACGGCGTCGCTCAGCAGCGCCACGCGGCGCAGGACGAGGAACGGGCCGAGCAGCCCGGCGGCGGTCGCGAGCAGCCCGCCGGTGAGGATGATGATCAGGTCGTCGCTCATGCGGCGGCCTCCTGCGTCGCCGCGCCGCCGTTGGCGAGCGCCCGCAGCCGCGCGGTGCGCTCGGGGCCGAGCGTCGCCGGAAGGTCGGTGGGGTCGGGTTCGCGCGCGTCGGGGAGCGCCAGCTCGTGGCCGTGCTCCAGCCAGGCGGACCACAGGTCGCGCAGGTCGAGCGCGCACGCGGCGGCCTGGTGCCCCGCGTCGGTGAGCCGCACGTGGTCGCCGTCCGTCGCCACCTCGCCGCGGCGCGCGAGCTCGCGGATGGCCCGCTCCAGCTCGCGCGACGCGCGACCGGTCTCCTGGGCCAGCGCCGTCACCGTCGGGGCCTCGGGCGAGCGGGCGAGGTCGAGCAGGACGGCCTCGCGCGTGCGCTTGCGCCGCGCCTCGCCCAGCTTCCGCGCGCGCCACAGGACGCCGCGGCCGGGGGCGAGCAGGACGCTCGCGATCACGACCGCGACGCCGACGAGCACCACCACCGGGCCGGTCGGGACCTCGGCGCTCGACGACAGCAGCCCGCCCGCGACGCCCACGCCCGCGCCGATCAGGCCGGCGAGCGGGAGCATGAGGCTCAGGCGGTCGGCGAACTGCCGCGCGGCGACGCCGGGGACGACGATCAGCGCCACCATCAGGATCGCGCCGACCGCGCGGATGCCGACGACGACCGCGACGACGAGCAGCGCGGTCATGAGGATCTCGAGCGCGCGGACGGGGAGCCCGGCGGCGCGCGCGTAGGACGGGTCGAAGAGCGTGGTCTTCAGCGCGCGGAACCCGAGCGCGACGACCGCCAGCGCGGCGCCGCCGAGCAGCGCCATGACGGTCAGGTCGCGCTCCAGCAGCGAGGCCGCCTGCCCGAAGAGGTACGTGTCGAGGCCGGCCTGGTTGGCGTCGTCGCCGTTGGCGATGTAGGTCAGCAGCACGATGCCGAGCGAGAAGAAGCAGCTCAGCACCACGCCGATCGCGGCGTCGGGCCGGATGCGGCTCGTGCGCTCGATCCCCACCATCAGCAGCGCGCCCACGAGGCCCGCGAGGCCCGCGCCGACCAGCAGCGTGCCCGCGTCCTTCGCGCCCGTGATGAGGAACGCGATCGCGACGCCGGGGAGCGCGGCGTGCGAGAGCGCATCACCGACGAGGCTGCGCTGCCGCAGCACGGCGAAGCAGCCGAGCACGCCGGCGGTCAGGCCGATGATCGCGCTGCCGAGGACGACGACCGCGTCGGTGTAGTCGAGCGGCAGGAGGTCGATCAGGCCGCCCACGGCTCGCCCTCCCCCGCGAGGTCCGCGTCCGCCGCCACGCCGCCGTATGCGCGCCGCAGCTGGTCGGGCGCGAGCGCCTCCTCGACCGGCCCGTTGGCGATCGTGCGGACGTTGAGCAGCAGCGCGTGGTCGAACTGGGCACGCACGGTCGCGACGTCGTGGTGGACGACGATGACGCTCGTGCCGCTGTCGTCGCGCAGCGTGTGGAGCAGCTCGAGGATGCTCGCCTCGGTGCGCGCGTCGACGCCGGCGAACGGCTCGTCCATGACGAGCACCGGCGTCTGCTGCGCGAGCGCGCGGGCGATGAAGACGCGCTGGCGCTGGCCGCCGCTCAGGCGCCCGATCTGGCGGGCGGCGAAGTCGGCCATGCCCACGCGGTCGAGGGCCTCGTCGACGATCTGCTGGTCGCGCTTCGGCACCCGGCGGAGCCAGCCCGCGGCGCGGTAGCGGCCCATCTCGACGACCTCGCGGACGGTGATCGGGAAGTCCCAGTCGACCTCGTCGCGCTGCGGGACGTAGGCGAGCCGATCGAGGGCGGCGCGCGCGGGCTGGCCCAGGACGAGCGAGCGCCCCGCGTCCGACGGCTGGAGCCCGAGCGCGACCTTGAGCAGCGTCGACTTGCCGGCGCCGTTGGGCCCGACGACCGCCGAGAGCTTCCCGGCGGGGAACGTCGCGTCGACGTCCCACAGGACCGGCCGCGCGCCGTACGACGCCGTCAGCCCGTGCACTTCCAGCGCTGGTGCGCTCATCGCGTGAGTCCCTCCGTGATCCGGTCGACGTTGGCCCGCACCATCCCCAGGTACGTGCCTTCCTCCGTGCCGGCGTCGCCGGCGGCGTCGGAGAACAGCTCGGTCCCGACACGGACGGTCTGCCCGCGCGCCTTCGCGGCGGCGGCGACCGCCTCGAGCGTCTGCCGGGGAACGCTCGACTCGACGAAGACGGTGCCGACGCCGCGGTCGGCGAGGAGCTTCGCGACGCGCTGGATGTCGTGCGTCGTAGCCTCGGCGGCGGTCGAGATGCCCTGGATGGCGGCGACCTCGAGGCCGTAGGTGCGGCCGAAGTAGGTGAACGCGTCGTGGCTCGTGACGAGCAGCCGCTTCCCCTTCGGGATGCGCGCGACCTGCTCGCGGGCGTAGGCGTCGAGCGCGTCGAGCTTGCGCTGGTAGGCCGCCGCGTTCTCGCGGTACGTGTCGGCGTGGCGCGGGTCGATCTGCACGAGCTCGTCGCGGATCGCGTCGGCCGCGTGCTTCCACAGCGTCACGTCGAACCAGACGTGCGGGTCGTGCTCGTTGGGCCCCGTCTTCAGGAGCCGGGACTCCGGCATCTCGTGGGTGACCGCGACGGTGGGCTGATGCTCGCCGAGGCGCTCCAGTAGCTCCCCCATCTTGCCTTCGAGGTGCAGGCCGCCGTAGAAGATGACGTCGGCGTTGCGGAGGGTGCGGACGTCGACGGCGGACGCGCGGTAGAGGTGCGGGTCGACGCCGGGGCCCATCAGGCCGGTGACCTCCACGCGGTCGCCGCCGATGTTGCGGGCCGTGTCGGCGATGAAGTTCGTCGTCGCGGTGACGCGGACCTGGCGGGTCGACACGTCGCCGCCGCGGGCCTCCTCGGTGACGCTGCAGCCGGTGGCCGCGATGCCTGCGGCGACGACGGCCAGCACCACGGCCAGGGTCTTCACCGCGCGCCGCGTCACGCGTCGAGCTCCACCCGCATCGCCTTGGTGAGCGCGCCGCCCAGCGCGTGCAGGTCGTCGCGGTCGCCGAAGCGCACGAACAGCGGCCCGCCGAACGGCTGGCGCTCGACGACCTCGAAGCGGTCGCCGGGGGCGATGCCGCGGTCGCCGAGGTAGCCGAGCATGTCCGGGTCGGCGTCGGACACGCGCACGAAGACACCGGTCGCGCCGGGCTCCTGCGTCGCGAGCGCGTCCGTGACCGGCTCGTCCAGGACGAGGTCGACGGACGGGATCGGGTCGCCGTGCGGGTCGACCCGCGGGTGCCCGAGCTTCGCCGCGATCAGCGCCTCCAGCTCCTCGGAGAGGACGTGCTCGAGCACCTCGGCCTCCTCGTGCACGCGCTCCCACGACATCCCCAGCTCCCGCGCGAGGAACGTCTCCAGCAGCCGGTGGTGCCGCAGCACCTCGAGCGCCACCCGCCGCCCGTCGGCCGTCAGCTCGACGCCCTTGTAGGGCACGTGATCGACGAGCCCGCGCTCGTGCAGCCGCTTCACCATCGCGGACACCGACCCCGGCGTCACGCTCAGCCGCTCCGCCAGCGCGTTCGTCGACACCGGCCCGCCCCCGCGCTGCTGCAGCGAGAAGATCGCCTTGGCGTAATCCTGGATCGCGTGGGTGACAGGACTGAGTTGTGGCTCGTCCAAAACCATGAGCCGACGGTACCACAACCACGCGGACTGCATTTTCGATCCACAGAGCAGAAAAGTTTCTGATACTTTCTGACACATGCGGTTCAGAAGTCGCCCGCTCGTCGTTCGCGGCCTGGACGCGGAGCTCTACCTCGAGCGTCCCCGCGTCGAGCGCGCCCTGCTGAACGCGATCGACGCTGGCCGCAACGTGCTGCTCCTCGGGAAGTCGGGAGCCGGGAAGACGACGTCCCTGCGCCGCCTCGACGGCGAGCTCGCGGATCGTGGCCGGTCCGTCGCCTGGGTCAACCCCTCGCTCGCATCCACCGCCGAGGAGCTCCTCCAGCTCGTCGCCGCCGCCGTCGCGCAGGCGCACGAGCGAGCGGGGCACCGCACACCGCCGCCCGAGGACGAGACGGCCGTCCGTGAGCCGACCGGCGCCATCCGCCTGCTGCAGGCGCTGCGCCAGATCCCGCCGACGCCGCCGGTCGTCATCCTCGTCGACGGACTTCTCGACCCCGACGTCGGCTACGACGTCTTCGGCCGCCTCCGCGACCAGCTGTGGATGCTGGAGCACCAGTGGATCCTCGCCTCGACCCTCGAACGCGCCAGTGCCGTGCGGACGCCGCCGGCGGACGCGTTCTGGAGCGCGACCGTCGAGATGCCCGACCTCGACGTCGAAGAGGTCCGCAGGCTGCTCGCGAGGGGCCTGGAGCATGACGAGCTGAAGCGGGTGCTGCGCAACGGGGCACCACCTCCGGGCACGCCGCGGCAGGTCATCCGGGCGGCCGAGGAGGTTCTCACACGGCAGGATCCATCGCCCGCCCCGTCCGGGCTGCGACGCACCTTCGCGGTCGGCGCGCGCGAGTTCGCGGCGAGCCGGCTGTCGCGACCGGCGTCGATGGCGCTGGCGGAGCTCGAGGCGCTCGGACGTCCGGCGAGCGCTGCGGATGCCGAGCTCCTCGCTCGGACGGGATGGACGCGCGCCTACCTGGGCCGAACGCTCGGCGCCTTGGAGGCCGAGGGGATCGTCCGCTCGTTCAACGCACCGGCGACGGGGCGAGGACGCCCCGCGAAGCTCTATGAGCCGAACCCCGACTTCGGCCAGCCGCAGGAGTGACGATGCTCGACGAGATCGCCCAGAAGCGCGTGTTCGCGTCCGTGTACCAGCACGACGAGCTGGCGCGGGTCTACGTCGAGTCCCATCAGCTGTCAGGGGCGCGCGGAGAGGCGCGGCCGGAGGCGCGGCTCGCGTCGGCGCTGCGCGCAGTCGAGCCGCAACGTGTCCACATCGTCGGCAACACGGGCGCAGGCAAGACGGGGATGATCTTCAAGGTCCTCGGGGACCACGCTCGCCTGCAGCTCGAGCGCCCGTACGAGGCGCTCGTCGTGAACGTCGGCGACCGCCCGTCGGACCTCGCCGACGCGGGGACGTTCCTGCGTACGCTCGTCCAGCAGATCGCGAGCCAGGAGCACCGCTTCGCCAGCGTCGACCGCGTGAAGCTCACCGAAGCGTCGGCCATCGGAAGCGTCGAGACCGGTCCGCAGGTCGAGCATCGCGCGGGGATCGGCGCGCCGGTCAGCTACCACGCCGCGTTGAAGGAGGCGTTCACCGCCGCCCAGTTCGGCGACAGCGCGCCGAAGGCGCGGCAGGACTTCGAGGACGTCCTGAACATCGTCTCCAGGGACTACCGGCCGTTGGTCGTCATCGACGACACCGAGCACTTCGTCGACGCCACCGACGGCCGCGTGCAGGAGGAGACCGTCGCCAGCCTCTACGCGAACGCGATCCGCCCGCTCGCCGAGATGCCGCAGCTGGATCTCATCGTTGCGATGCATCCGCACTACGAGCGCGTCAGCGACGTCGCCGCCGTCGCGGACCGGTTCGGCTTCGAGGCGATCGAGGTCCCCGCGCTTCCGGTCGACCAGCCGGCTGACGGCCTGACCGCGATCCTCCAGCGCCGGCTGGAGCGGCACGCGCTCGGCGTGAGGGTCGCGGACGTGGTCGAGGAAGCCGCGCTCGCCCAGCTCAACGGCCTGTACTTCACGAGCGGCCACGACCTCCGCGTCGTGCTCAACGCCGCGCACGACGCGGTGGTCGCTGCCCGGGACGCGCGCGTGCCTCGGGTCCGGCCCGAGCACCTGCAGCCGGTGCTGGATCGGCTCGCACGTCAGCGCGACGCCTAGCGGATGCGCGTGTCCGTGCGCGGCGGGAACGCGCGCCCGAGCAGCGCGCGGAGGCGCGCGATCACCAGCGAGCCCAAGGCGCCCGGGCGCCCGGGGTGTGGACGAGGACGGCGGTGGTGGGGTCGGCCGGGAGGTCGTCGCCCTCCAGCACCACGTCGAGGCCGAGGTAGCGCGTGAAGCCCATCACCGCGACGACGTCGTAGTCGCCGGCGGGGAAGACGATCGCGGCGGGCGCGTCGTCCTCGGTCAGGCCCCACGCCGCGACGGCGGCGGGCCAGACCCGCTCGCCAGGGACGACCACGTCACCGGCGCAGTGGGCGCGCAGTGGACGGATGTCGGCGGTGACGTCGGGGCTCGCGGTGAGAAGCATGGCCGGCAGGCTCTCGCGCGCGCGTTGCCGTCCCGTTGGCGTCGCGTTGGAACGCCCCCTTGCCGCGACGCGGGCGTCACGATTAGGGTCAGGACCGTGCCGCTGCTGGAACGCGAGGGCGAGCTGGAGCGCCTCGACCGGATCCTCGCCGACGCCCTCACCGGGCGCGGCTCCGTCCTGCTCCTCGAAGGGGAGGCGGGCGCGGGCAAGACGAGCCTGCTGAGCGAGCTGCGCGACCGCGCACGCGAGCGGGACTTCAAGCTCCTCGTCGCCCGCGGCGGCCAGCTCGAGCAGGGGTTCGCGTACGGGTGCGCGCGCCAGCTGCTGGAGGCCGAGGTCGCGCTGGCGACCCCGGAGCGGCGCGCGACGCTCACCCTCGGCGCCGCGCAGCACGCGATCGTCCCGCTCGGCGGCACGCCGGCCGGCGAGGGCTCCGCGGCGGATGAGGGCGACGCCGAGCTGCGCGCGCTCCACGGCCTGCACTGGCTCGTCGTCAACCTCGCCGACGAGGGCCCGCTGACGCTCGTGCTCGACGACGCGCACTGGGCCGACGAGGCCTCCCTGCGCTGGCTCGCCTACCTCGCCCGCCGCGCCGAGGAGCTGCCGCTCGTCCTCGCCGTCGCCGCCCGGCCCGAGGCTCCGCCAGGCGCCCGCTCGCTCCTCGACGAGCTGGCCGACGGCGCGCTCACCACCGTCCTGCGACCCCGGCCGCTGACCGCCGGCGCCATCGCCGTGCTGGCCGCCGACGAGCTGCGCGCGACTCCCGAGCCCGCGTTCGTCGATGCCGCGCTGCGCATCACCGGCGGCAACCCGTTCTTCGTCCGCGAGCTGCTGCGCGCCGCCCGCGACGAGGGCCTCAAGCCGCGCGGGAAGGTCGCCGCGCAGCTCGAGCAGCTCGGCCCCGACCGCGTCGCGCCCGCCGTCGCCCGCCGCGTCGAGGCGGCCGGCCCGGACGCCGCCGCCGTGGCCCGCGCGCTGGCGGTGCTCGACGCCTCCTCCCCCATGGCCCAGGTCGCGGCGGTCGCGGGCATCGACGCCGACGCGGCCCTCGCGGGCGCGGGCGCGCTCGCGCGGGCGGGCGTCCTGGAGAGCGCCGACGACCTCGACTTCGTCCACCCGATCGTCCGCGCGGCGGTCCTGGAGCGGCTCGACCTCGACGGCCGCGCCGCGCTCCACGTCCGCGCCGCCTCGGCTCTGGCGGCCGCCGGCGGCGACGTCGAGCGGGTCGCCGCGCACCTGCACCACGTCCCTCCCGGCACCCAGATGCCCGGCGGGTACAGCGCGTGGCGGCTGCTCCTCCGCGCAGCCAAGGAGGCCCAGGGCCGGGGCGCGAACGACACCGCCGCCGAGCACCTGCGCCGCGCGCTGCAGGAGCCGCTGGCTGAGGAGGACCGGATCGACGCGACGCTCAGCCTCGCCCGCACCGAGCTGCAACGCCGCAGCCGCGACGCGTTCACGCTGTACGAGGCGGCGCTCGACGCGATCGAGGACGTCCCCGAGCGTGCACAGGTCGCGCTCGAGCTCGTCCACGGCCTCAGCTTCGGCGGCGAGTTCCGCGAGGCGGTCGCGATGGCGTCGCGCGCGCTGGAGTGGGACGGGCTTCCGGAGGAGGCGCGCGTCGCGCTGGAGTGCGAGCTCGTCTCGTGCGGGCTGATGGAGCTGCCGCACAGCGAGGCGACGATCGCCCGCGTGTCGGCGCTGCTCGACCGCACCGACACCGGTCGCCCGCTCCACCCGATGGAGCGCTCGGTGCTCGGCCACGCGCTGGTCCTGTCCGGCCGCGCGGTCCCACTCGGGGTCGAGCTGTGCCTCGCCGCGATCCGCGACCCGCGCGTCGACCAGCACCACGGCGGCGTCGCGATGGCCGCGATCCACGGGCTGATCCGGGCGAGCGTGTGGGCGGAGCTGGAGGAGCTGCTCGGCGAGCGGCTGGAGCGCGGGCGCCGCGCCGGCTCGCGCCGCACGATCATGTCCGTCTGCAACCTGCGCTCGATGCTGCGGCTCGCCCGCGGCGACCTGCTCGGCGCCGAGAGCGACACGCGGACCGTGTTCGAGCTGACCCCGCCCGACGAGGTTGCGCAGGCGCGCGCGTGGCTGCTTGCGCCGGCCGTCGTCACGCTGTGCGCCCGCGGCGAGGTCGCCGACGCCCGCGCCCTGCTCGACCAGTGGGCGCCGCCCGAGCCGTGGCCGCGGCTCTACCAGTTCGCGCTGCTGCACCATGCGCGGGCGGAGCTGGCGCTGGCAGAGGAGCGACCGGCGGCCGCGCTGCGCGACGCGCTCGCCGCGGGCGAGGTGTTCGGCGACACGCCGCTCTCCCCCGAGGCGCTGCCGTGGCGCTCGACCGCCGCCGAGGCGCACCTCGCGCTGGGCGACCGCGCCGCCGCCCGCGCGCTCGCGACCGACGAGCTGGAGGCCGCGCGCGCGTGCGGCATCCCGCAGGCGCTGGGCCGGGCGCTCACGACGCTCGCCCGCGCGTCCGAGCCGGGCGAGGCGACCGAGCTCGAGCTGCTCCACCAGGCCGTCGCCGTGCTGGAGGGCGCGGATGCGGAGCTGACGCTGGCGCGCGCCCGGGTCGAGCTCGGCGCCGCGCTGCGCCGGGCCGGCAAGCGGGTCGCCGCGCGGGAGATGCTGCGCGAGGGCGTCGACGGAGCGGCGCGGTGCGGCGCGGTGCCGCTCGCCGCGCGGGGCCGCGAGGAGCTGCTGGCCGCGGGCGCGCGGCCGCGCCGCGAGCGCCTCGGCGGGGTCGAGGCGCTCACGGCGTCGGAGCGGCGGGTCGTGGAGCTGGCGGCCGGCGGCGCGACCAACCGCGACATCGCGCAGGCGCTGTTCCTCACCCAGAAGACGGTCGAGACGCACCTGTCGAGCGCGTACCGCAAGCTCGACATCTCGTCCCGCCGTCAGCTGGGCGAGGCGCTGGGCGTCGCGGCGGCTTAGTCGGCGGGCGCCGGCACGGGAGTCCCGCCGCGGCGGAAGCGACCGGTCTCCTCGCGCGCGGCCACCACCGGTTGCGTCTCCGGCGCGCTTCGTGCCGCAAGACGCGCGACTTCGCTGGTGAACCGCAGCTGGAACGCGGCGGTGGAGAACCGCTCGGCCTGCCGCCGCAGCGCCGCGGGCGCGAACGTGTCGAAGTCCGTGTACGCCAGCACCTCCGCGAGCGCGTCCACGTCCCGCACCGGGACGAGCACGCCGGTGCTCGGCGTGACGAACTCCAGCGCCCCGCCGGCGGCCGCCGCGACGACCGGGCGCCCGGACGCGAGCGCCTCGACGGCCGCGATGCCGAACTCCTCCACCGCCGGCATGAGGAACGCCCGGCAGCCGGCGTAGAGCCGCTCCAGCGCGCGGTCGCCGACGCGGCCGAGGAACTCCGCGTGGCCGCCGTGCCGCGCGCGCAGCCGGTCGAGCTCCGGCCCGGTCCCCACGACCTTCACGCGCGCGCCCACCCGCCGCGCCGCCTCCAGCGCGATGTCGGCGTTCTTGTGCGCGACCAGCTCCCCCACGAGCAGGAAGTAGTCCTCGGGAACGCCGATGGAGAACCGCTCGACCGCGACCGGCGGGTGGATCACCGTCGACTCGCGCCCGTAGAACTCGGCGATCCGCTCCTGCGTGATGCGCGAGTTGGCGACGTACGCGGTGACGCTCGCCGACGCCTCGAGGTCCCATTGGCGGATGCGCTCCAGCACGCGCCGGCCGGTCGGGCGAAGCGCGCGCGGGAACTCCGCCTCGGCCCGCCCGCGCTCGTGCCAGACGTAGCGGAACGGCGAGTGGCAGTAGCACACGTGGATGGCGTCAGCGGGTGGCCGGACGCCGTGGGCGAAGGCGCTGGAGCTGGAGACGACGACCTTCGCGGGGCCGAGGTCGAGCCGCTGGATCGCGTGCGGGTAGAGCGGCAGCAGGCGGCGGAACCCGTCCTGGCGGACGTTGAGCCGCTGGAGGCTCGACGTCGACACGGCCCGGCGCGCGAAGCGGTGCTGCGTCGCGTCGGCGTCGTAGAGGAGCGTGTGGACCGGCGCGGTCGGCCAGCAGCGCGCCATCGCGTCGAACGTCCGCTCCGCTCCGCGCAGTACGAGCAGGTAGTCGTGGACGAGCGCGACCGCGTCGTCCGGCACCGGATCGAACACACTTCCCCCTGGCCCTGGCGGCGCGCCCCGTGCGGCCCCCGTCGAAAGCGCGAACGCCGTACGAGTTCGTTTCTTGCGCCTACTTCCGGAGTGCTGCGCGCAGGAGGTCGTCGAGGCCCTTCGCGGCGACCGCCGGCGTGTAGTGGCGCACGACGCCCTCGCTCCCCGCGCGGGCGTAGGCGGCGCGCTGCGCGGGGTCGGCGTGGAGCTGGCGGAGCACCTCGGCGAGCGCCTGCGGGTCGCCCTCGGGGAACGTGCGCCCGCCGCGCGTCGTGCCCACGACCCATGGGATCTCGCCGCTGTCCGAGCCGACGACGGGCGTCCCGCACAGGAGCGCCTCGGGCAGCACGCGCCCGAACTGCTCGGCCCACGTCGGCGTGGTGCGGCTCGGCAGGACGAGCACGTCCATGTCGCGGTAGGCGGCGCGCATCGCCTCCCCGCGCAGCCCGGTGCGGACCTCCGCGCCGGCCCGCTCGACCTCGCCGCGCAGCGGGCCGTCGCCGGCGACGAGGAGCCGGTGGTCGAGGTCGTCGTCCTCGCGCAAGCGGCGCGAGGCCTCCAGCAGGTCGTGGATGCCCTTCTCGGGGACGAGCCGGCCGGCGTAGCCGACGGTGAACGGGCGGCCGTTCGCGCGGTGGTCGCGAGGTGCCTCGGCGCGCCACTCGGGGAGCGTGTGCGGCACGACGCCGATCGGCGCCCGCGCGCCCCAGCGGCGCAGCATCTCGGCGGCCTTGGGGGAGCGGGCGGCGAAGAAGTCCGCGCGCGGCATCGCCCACGCGCGGATGGCCTTCGCGGGGAGCGGGAACGGGCGGTCCAGGTTCTCGTCGCCCTGGACGCCCCACGGGATGCCGAGCCGCTCGGCGGCGAGACCCCATTGGAGCGCGGGGACGGAGAACGGCTCCTGCTCGAGGAACAGGACGTCGGGCCGCCACCGCTTCAGCCGCGCGACGGGGTTCGTGACGTAGAAGTGGCGCTGGATCGCGCCCGGCCGCGCGACGCGCGCGCGGACGAACGTGCCCCGCAGCCCCTCCACCGGCCGCGGCACGAAGCCCTGGGGCTGGTAGTCGTCGCGCCACCGGTTGGGCACGACGAGCGTGAGGTCCCACCCGCGCTCGGCGAGCCGCAGGTACACGAGCTGGTTGTGCGGCACGACGTTCGGGTGGCTGACGACGACGGCCCTCACGCCAGCACCTCGCGGTACAGGCCCAGCATCCGGTCGACGATCGCCTCGGGCGCGAACTCGTCCGCCTTCGCCCGCCCGCGCCGCGCGAGCCCCTCGCGCAGCGCCCGGTCGTCCGCCAGCGCGCGCAGCCGCGCGGCGAGCGCGTCCGCGTCGCCCCGCGGGTACAGGAGCGCGTGCACCCCGTCCTCGACGTGCTCCGCCGCGCCGCCGCCCGCGGTCGCCACGACCGGCAGCCCGGCTGCCAGCCCTTCGAGCACGACCTGCCCGAGCGGCTCGTCGAGCGTCGACGCGTGCACGAGCACGTCGAGCCGCGCGAGCTCGCCCGGCACGTCCTCGCGGAACCCCCGGAACTCGGTGCGCGCCGCGATCCCGAGCCGCTCGGCCTGCTCGTGCAGCGCCCGCTCGTACGCCTCCTCCTGCGCCCCGAACATCGGCGCGCCGACGACGGTCGCGGTGACCTCCGGCCGGTCGCCGAACGCCCGCGCGAACCCGTCGAGGAACACGTGCTGGCCCTTCCACGGCGTGATCCGCCCGACGATCCCCACGCGCCGGACCCCGGCGCGCTCGCGGTCGCGGTTGCCGCCGTCGCCGACGCCGCGCAGCCCGTCGCCGTCGCCGGCGGGCGCCGCCGGGGGGATCGGGAAGGGGATCACGCGGCCGCGCCGGGCACCGCGCTCCCCCGCCGTCGCCAGGGTCGCCGCCGACGGCGCGACGACCGCGCGCGGCGTCGTCCCGATCAGCGCCCGCATCGGGCCGACGGCGTGGCGCGGAAGGTAGTCGGAGGCGAGCCGATCGTGCAGGTGCCAGACGCTCGGGACCCGAGCGCGCCGCGCCGCGAGCGTGCCGTACACGCCGGCCTTCAGCGAGTTCGTGTGCACGATGTCGGGACGAAGTCGTCGCAGCCGCTCCGCGATCCGCGCCACGTACTTCGCCACGTCGACCGCCGCGCGCGCCTGGGCGGCGCCGGGCCGCACCTCGCCGCGGCGCAGGTCGCGGGCGTGGGGCGCGAGCGGGAGCACCTCGACCCGCGCGCCGGTCTCGCGCAGCGCCCCGGCCAGCGGCCCGTCCTCCGCGAGCAGCACGGTCGCCTCGATCCCGTGCGCGACCTGCAGGAAGCGCAGGAGCCCGATCTCCGCGCCGGACAGCCGGGCGACGTGATCGACGTACGCGACGCGCAGGGTTCGTGCCATGTCGGAGGCTCCGAACGGCGCAGCCCCGCTTTTCTTGCGGCATCGTGCGCGGTCGCGTGTTCGCCGCGACCGTCGTCATCGTCACCAAGGACCGCCGCGACCGGCTCCGCGAGGCCGTCGCGTCGGCGCTGGCGCAGGAGGGCGACGTGGAGGTCCTCGTGGTCGACGACGGGTCGAGCGACGGGACCGCGGACATGGTGCGCGAGGAGTTCCCGGACGCGCGGGTCGAGCGCTTCCCGGTGTCCGCCGGACTCGTGGCCCGGCGCAACGACGCCGCGGCGCTGAGCCGCGGTCGTGTGCTGGTGTCGATCGACGACGACGCGACGTTCTCGTCCCCGCGTGTCGTCGCGGACACGCTGCGGGACTTCGCGGGTGAGCCGCGGGTGGCGGTCGTCGCGATCCCGTACGTCGACGTGACCTACTCGGACGCGGTGCTGCAGCGCGCGCCGGACGACCACGGGGTGTGGGTCGCGCCGGTCTTCCGCGGGACGGCCTACGCCGTGCGGCGCGACGTGTTCCTCGCGTGCGGCGGGTTCCGCGCGGCGGTGGTGCACCAGGGCGAGGAGCACGACCTCGCGCTGCGGCTGCTCGACGCGGGCCGGCTGATCCGCCTCGGCCGCGCGGACCCGATCCTCCACCGCGAGGAGCCGCGCCGCGACTTCACCCGCATGGACGTCTACGGCCGGCGCAACGAGGTCCTCCTCGCGGCGACGCTCCTGCCCCTCCCCTACGCGCCGGCCGCGGCCGCGATCTACGCCCTGCGCGGGCTCGTGCACGGCGTGCGCGTGGGGCGCCCCGCGAACATGCTCCGCGGGATCCGCGCCGGTGTGCGCGACGCCTGGCGCCTGCGCCGCGAGCGCGCGCCGATCTCCTGGGCCGCCGTCCGCGCCGACCGCGCGCTGCGGCGCGCCGGGACGCTGCCGGTCGAGCAGGTCGCGCCGCGGCTTCCGCTCCCGCCCGCCGGCGCGGCCCCGGGGACCGGATAGGGTGGGGCGGGACCGGATCTTCGTCCGAAAGGGTCGTCGTGACCCACCACCTCCGCTGCACCCCCTGCCGCCTGCGCTTCGACCGGCGGCGGATCCCCGACCTCGACGCGTGTCCCGCCTGCGGCGGCGCGCTCCAGCCGCTTCCCCTCGCCGACGCGCCCGGCCTCCCGCTGTTCCGCGGGATCCCCGCTGCCGACCCCGGCGAGACCGCGGAGCCCGCGTGGACGACCGCGCTCGCGGCGGCGATCCAGCGCCTGCCCCCGGCGGCGCGATGAGCGACGATCACCTGCGGCTGCTTCGCCGCGTCGCGAAGAGCTGGCGGTCGCGGACGCACGCGCACCGGGCGGCGAACCACGCCGCCGGCTCCATGGGCGCCGTGCGGCAGGCGGACGCCGAGCGGTCGTCCGCCTTGGCCGAGGCGCGGCTGATGACGGCGGAGCGCAAGCGGCAGTCCGACCGTTCGGCACGCGCCGCGGCGGCCGCCGAGGCCGACCTGGCCGAGCTGGAGGCCGAGGCCAAGCACGCCGCGAACCGCGTCGCGCTGCAGAAGCGGCGCTCGTACCTCGGCAAGGGCGACCCGCGAAAGCTCGCGGAGCTCGAGCGCGTCGCGGCGGGCGCGGCGGGGCGGCTGCGCGAGGCGCGCCGGCGCCGTCAGCAGCGCACGAGCTCGTCGTAGAGCCGCTCGTAGCGGTCGACGACGCGGTCCCAGTCGTAGCGCTCGCTCGACGCGCGCGCGGCCTCGCGCATCGCGGCAAGCGTGTGCGGCTCTGCGCGAAGTCTGCGCAGTCGCTGCGCGATCGCGTGCGGATCCGCGGCGGTGAACCAGCCGTTGGTGCCGTGCTCGACCAGCTCCTCGGTGCCGTTGATGCGCGGCACGACGAGTGCGAGCCCCGCCGCGGCGGCCTCGAGCGTGACGAGGGGGAACGCCTCGTAGCCCGACGGGAGGAGCAGGACGTCGGCGGCCGCGTAGAAGCGGTGGGGCGCGCGCTGGCGGCCGACGAACGTCACGCGCGGCGCGCCGGCGTAGGGCGTCCGGTCCCCAGGGCCCACGACGACGAGCCGCCACCCGGGTGCGCGCTCGATCGCCTCGACGGCGTGCCGCAGCCCCTTGCGCTGCCAGTCGCCGCCGACGAAGAGCGCGACGTGCTCGTCGAGCGCGATGCCGAGCTCGGAGCGCGTCGCCGCGCGCACGGCGGGGTCGGGCGCGAACGCCGCGCGGTCGACGCCGTTGGGGATCACGCGGACGCGGTCGGCGACGCCCGGGTGGTGCCCGCGCACGTCGCGCGCGACGCCCTCCGACACGCACGCCAGCGCCCGCACGCCCGCCGGCCGGTACGCCGCGCGCTCGGCCGCGAGCCCCATCGCGGACACGATCCACGAGTTGAGCCGGTACAGCGCGGTCGCACGGCGGCTGCGCGAGGCGCCGACCTCCGCCCGGTACGCCGCCTCGCAGAAGTGCACGTTGACGACGTCGACCGCACCCCCGACCGTCGGGTTGTTCGCCTGCACGATCCCGTTGCGATGTCTGCGCAGAGCACGCGTCGCGCTGAACCACAGGAGCGGAAACGCCACGCTTTCGGGCCGCGCGGGGCCGCGCAGCCGCACGTGGCGCGCCCCATCGAGCTCGCAGGTCCGCGCGATCACGGTCAGCTCCCACCCGCGGTCGAGCAGGCGCCGCCCGAGCTCGAACGCGACCCGCTCCATCCCGCCGATCGGCGCGACGTCGGAGGCCACGAGCGTGAGCGCTCGCCGGGGCCTGGCGCCGCGTGCCGCCGCCACGCCGCCCGGTGCCGCCACCGCATCGCCCGCCGCCGCGCCGGCCGAGGCCACGTCATCGCGCCGCCCCTCACCCCGATCCCTCTCGCGCGCCGCCGTCGCCATCCCCCTCCCTAACGCAGGTGGCGCGCCGGGCTTGCGGCGGACGTACGATCCGGCGGCATGCGGGTCACGGTGGTCACGGCTGGCACGCGGGGCGACGTCCAGCCGTTCGTCGCGCTCGGGACCGGGCTGGCCGCGCGCGGCCACGAGGTCACGGTCGCGACGCACGCGCGGTTCGCGCCCGAGGTCGGGCTGTACGGGCTCCGGCACCACGCGCTCCCCGGCGACCCCGACGGGCTGTTCGACCACCCCGAGTTGCTCCGCCTCAGGCTCTCGCCGCGCCGTCCACGCGCCCACGCCCGCGCGCTGCACGCGGCGATGGCCGGCCTGCTGAGCGAGATCTCGCTCGACGACGTGCGGGCCGCGTGCGCGGGCGCCGACGCGGTCCTCTTCACGATGACCGCGCCGTTCGCGCGCGACGTCGCCGACGAGCTCGGCCTCCCTTCGCTGTGCGTCACCTACGGGCCGCTGCGCCGCACGCGCGCCCACGCGCAGCCGGTGCTGTTCGGCGGCGCGCGGCTCGGCGCGCCGCTCAACCTCGCGACGTACCCGATCGCCGAGCGCCTCCTCAGGCAGCCCTTCACCGAGCCGCTCCGGCCGACCGCGCGCCGCGCGGCAGCCGCCGCTGCGCAGCGTCGCAGCACCTCCTCCGCAGCACCGGAGGGTTGGCCTCCGTTTCCGATCGTCCACGGGTACAGCGAGGCGATCTCGCCGCGCCCGCCCGACTGGCCCGCGCACCTGCACGTGGTCGGCACGTGGTCGCTTCCGCCGGCCCCCGGCGCGCGCCTCCCGCACGACGTCGACGCGTTCCTCGCGGCCGGCCCTCCGCCCGTCTACGTCGGGTTCGGCTCGATGCGCGTGGCGGATCCCGCGGGCCTCTCGCGCACGGTCGTCGACGCGGTGCGCGCGGCGGGCGAGCGGGCGATCCTCGGCCCGGGCTGGGCCGGCCTCGGGCGCGACGAGACCGGCGACGACGTCCTCGCCGCCGACCTCCCGCACGACCTGCTGTTCCCCCACGTCAAGGCCGTCGTCCACCACGGCGGCGCAGGCACGACCGCGACCGGCCTCGCCGCCGGCCGCCCCACGCTCATCGTCCCGTTCGTCTTCGACCAGCTCTTCTGGGGGCACCGCGTCGCCGCGATCGGCGCCGGGCCGAAGCCGATCCCCCGCCACGCGCTAGACGTGCCGAAGCTGCGGGACGCCCTCCGCTTCCTCGCGGCGCCGCAGACGGTCGCCGCGGCGGCCGCGGTCGGTGAGCGGATGCGCGTGGAGGACGGCGTCGCGCGCGGCGCGGGGCTGGTCGAGGGGCTGCTCAGCGGCGCGCGGTGACGAAGAGCGCGTTGCCGCGGTCGGCGCGCGTGGCGGCGGGGTAGATCGGGATCGCGAGCGCCTCGAACGCCGCGCGCAGCAGCCGCCCCTTGCGCCCGTGGCCGAGCACGCCGGGCGAGATCGAGGTCCAGCGGTAGTACCAGAAGGGCGTCGCGTAGGTGCGGACGCGGACGTCGCCGAAGCCCGCGTTCTCCAGCAGGCGCGTGATCGTCGCGGGCGCGAAGTCGTAGAGGTGGACGGGCAGCTCGGGGTACTCCCACCGGCCGGTCGTCCGCGCGAGGAGGCGGTAGGTCGCCCTCGGGTACCAGCCCTCGACATTCGGCATCGCGGCGGCGAGAACACCGCCCGGGGCGAGGAGCGAGCGGGCCAGCGCGAGCTCCTCGCGCGGGTCGCGCAGGTGCTCGAGGACGTCCCAGAACGTGACGAGGTCGAACCCGCCGGCGTCGAGCTGCGGCGCAACGTCCGCCAGCGTCCCCGTGCGGACGTCGAGGCCGCGGGTGCGCGCGGCCTCCGCCGTGGCCGCGCCCAGCTCGACGCCCGTCACCTGCCACCCCTCGCGCGCCGCCTCCTCCAGCCACGCGCCCGAGGACGCGCCGACGTCCAGCGCACGCGGCGCGGATGTGGAGGCCTCCCCTCCGGTTGCGACGGCGAACTGCGCAGCCTTCGCGGAGGCCGGCACGACGCCCGCCGCGCGCAGCAGACCGTGGTTCGCGCGGGCGCGCTGCTCCACCAGCCCGCGCAGCTCGTGCTCGATCTCGCGTGTCCACTCGGCGTCGTGGTAGTAGGTCGCGGCGAGCGCCTCGTCCGACGGCTGCGGGTGCTGGAAGACCAGCCGGCACGACGGGCAGCGGACCATCGTCCATCCGTCGCGCGCGTAGAAGGGCCGGAAGGGCGGCTCGGTGCCGCACAGGATGCAGGTCACGCGCCCGCCTCCACCAGGTTGCGCTGCAGGAAGGCCCCGACCGCGGGCAGCACGTCGGGGTACGAGGTCCAGTCGTGGCGGCCCTCGTACCAGTAGGTCTCCTTGGGCTCGCGCGCGGCGCGCTGCAGCCGCTCGGCGTCGGCGACCGGGACGTACTGGTCGGCCCTGCCGTTGACGATCATCACCGGCCGCGGGGCGATCCGCGCGATCCACCGCGCCGGCTCGTACGGCGCGAACTCCGCGACGGCCTCGTCGAGCGCGTCGTCGTCGTCCTCGACGCCGGGCAGGAACAGGTCCTGCGCCTGGAAGATCTCCCGCCACCCGGCGCCCGCGACGAGGAGGACCGCCGCACGCACGCGGTCGTCGCGCCCCGCCAGCACGGCCCCCGCCAGCGCGCCGAGCGAGCCGCCGAGGAACCCGATCCGCTCCGGGTCGCACTCGGGGCGGGTGGTGAGGAAGTCCACCGAACGGCGCAGGTCGAGCACCGTTTCGCGCAGCAACTGCGCAAGCCGAGGCGCGGAACGCACGATCGCGTCGATCTGCTCCGGCGACCCGCGCTCGCCGTGGCTGCGCGCGTCGATCGCCAGCACCGGGATGCCGAGCTGCGCGGCGCCCTCCGCGACCTGGTCGAAGTTCTCCTTGCGCCCGCGCAGGCCGCCAACGGCGAGCAGGCACGGCGCGCCGCGGACGCGCCGGCCGGCCGGCCGCGCGAACAGGCCCGGGATGCGCTCGCCGTCGAACGCCGCGAACGAGACGCGCTCGACCGCGAGGTCCCCGGCGCGCACCGGCGGCTCGGCCGCCGTCCGCAGCGGCGCGTCGCCGTCGTACGTCAGCGCGTCGCGCTTCGGCGGCGAGGTGGAGCCCTCGCCTCCACATCCCACAAGCGCCAGCGCCGCCGCCGCGCAGAGCGCCACCAGCCTCACCGCTCCCCCACCGGAGAGAGGGCGGTGGGGGCCGCGGGCGCGCCGTCGGGCGGGAGAGGCGCTGGCGCAGACGGCGCGGCGGGCGACGAGGACGTGCGCGCGGAGGGTGAGGCGGGCGAGGCGGGGGTGCGGGCGGCGCGGCGGATCGCGAGGATGCACCCGCTCAGCGAGACGACCTCCGCGACCACGAGCGACCACGCCATCCCCTCCGGCCCGAGCAGCGGCGCGAGCGTGAGGCCGAGGACGAGGTTCACCAGCGCCGCGCACACCACGACGCGCACGACGGCCGCATCCATCCGCAGCGACACCATCCAGCCGCCGCCGAGCACGCCCGCGACCGTCGCGAGCGGGAGCACCCCGAGCGCCAGGATGCGCAGGACCGGGACCGCCTCGTCGTAGCCGGGGCCGAAGACGAGCTCCACGAGCCACGGCGCGGCAAGCGCGAGCACCGCGCCGCACGCCAGCGCACCGCCGCCGAGCACGAATAGCGATATCCGGAGAAGCGCACGAGCTCGCGCACGTTCCCCCGTCGCCTGGAGGTGCGCGAGCCGCGGGAACACCGCCGTCGTCCCCGCGCCGACCAGCGCCTGCACCGCGCGCAGCACCTTCTCCGCCGCCCCGAAGTGGGCGACCTGCGCGGCCGGCGCGACGAGGCCGAGCACGACGACGTTCGCGCTCGTGTAGAGCGCCAGCGCGCCGCTGCCGAGGAAGAGCACGCTCGCCTCCCGCAGCGCGCGGACCGCGCCCGCGACGTCGGGGCGGGTCGGCCGGACGGCGCGGAGCAGCAGCGCGTTCACGACGATCGCCGCCACCACCGCGCCGCCGGCGTACAGCGCGAGCACGATCCACGCGTCGCCCGGCCCGGTGACGAGGACGAACGTCAGCGCCGCGGCCGCCGCGCGCACCGCGAGCTGGAGGAACGAGACGAGCCGCGGGCGCTCGATCCCGATGAAGAACCAGCCCGGCGTGAGCCCCTGCGCGACCGCCGCGAGCAGCGCCAGCGCGAGGAGGTCGGGGTGGTCGCGGAGCTTGGGGACGAGCGCGAGCGCCGCGAGGGCGACGACCGCGGCGACCGCGCACATCGCGAGCTTCGCGCCGACGACGTCGCCGACCACGCGCCGCAGCGCCGCGGGGTCGTCGCGGGCCGCGGCCACCGCACGCGTCGCGGACGCCGCGAAGCCGAAGTCGACCAGCAGCCCGAGCAGGAACCCGAACGCCTGCGCGAACACGACGAGGCCGAAGGCGGTCTCCCCGAGCTGCCGCGCGAGGTACGGGAGCGTGACGAGCGGGACGAGGAACGTCGCCGCCTGGACCCACGCGAGCGCCGCGGCGTTCTGCGAGATCGGGTGCCGCAGCGCCGCCGCCGCGCGCCGCATCGCGGTCACGCCGGCTCCCCCACGGGCGCCGCGCCGACCAGCACCGCGAGCGCGTCGGCCGCCTTCAGCGGGTGCACGACCAGCGCGCCGGCGTCGCGCAGGGCGACCGCCTCGGCCGTCGTGTACGGCGCCGACCAGCGGACGTGCGCGTACAGATCGGGGTCGTGCGCGTCGACGTCGACGCAGCGGAAGCCGAGGTGATGCAGGAGCGTCGGGACGTACAGCTCGTTGTAGATCCCCTCGTGGTGGGCGACGGCGCAGAACGCCTCCAGCGCGCGGCGCGAGATCACGAAGCCGGTGCCGAGCATCCCCCAGATCCGTGTTCGATCCTCGCGCACGGAGACGCTGCGCAGGAACTGCGCAAGCGCGGGGTCGTCGCGGAAGCGGACGCGGTGCCACCAGTTCGTCCCCGTCCGGTCGGCGCAGGTCTTGCCGAGCAGGTCCGCGCCGGTCGCGTCCATCGCCGCGCCCAGCCGGTCGTCGAGCCCGCGTCGCAGCGGCACGTGGTCGAACTCGAGGAAGAGCACGCGGTCGACGTCGCCGTGGGGACGCACGAGCTCCTCCCACACGAGCGCGAAGACCTCGTTGTAGGACTGCCCGGTCGCCGCCGGGCCGCGCAGGCCGGGATCCGTGGTGAACACCTTCTCCTCCAACGCCAGCGCGTCGAAGTCCTCGCGCTTTCCGCCGTGGACGACGCCCAGCCGGCATGCGGGCAGCATCGCGCGGAGGTGGTCGAGCGACGCCTCCACGCCCGCGGGCGGGAGATGGCTAAGCAGGACGGTGAGGAGCGTCACGCCGGCAGTCGCCGAGATCCACGTGGCGGAAGCTCAGCCGCGAGGTGGTTGCGAAATCGACACGGACGAGCGCCTCGTCGGCGCCCAGCAGCTTCACCTGGCCGCGGGAGACGACGGGAACGCCGCGGAAGAGCGCGCCCCCGCACGCCTCGCAGCGCACGACGGGCCCGCGACGTGTGACGACTTCGCGCAGCCACTGGCTCATCCCTGTCGCCATGTGCGCGAATCTACCTGCGTGTCCCCGCCGCCGAGCCGGTTCCGATGAGGGTCGCGCACGTCGTCCTCGCGCACCGCCTGCCCGCGCAGCTCGGGCGGCTGGCCCACGCGCTCGCGCACCCGGACGACAGCGTGCTCGTGCACGTCGACGCGCGGGTGGACGTCGCGCCGTTCGCGGCGGCGCTCCACGGCTCGGGGGCGCGGCTCATCCCGCGCAGCGCGTGCCGGTGGGGCGGGTTCGGGATGGTCGAGGCGGCGCTGACGGGGATCCGGGAGGCGCTCGCGCCGATGCAGGGCGACCCTCCGGACTACGTCTGCCTCCTCTCCGGCCAGGACTACCCGATCGTCTCGCGCGACGCGATGGCCGCGCGGCTGGCGGCGGCGGACGGCGCGGTGTTCCTGGAGTCGTGGCCGATGCCGCGCCCGGGATTCGCGGACGGCGGCGGGCTCGACCGGTTGGAGCGCTGGTACCTCCAGCCCTCGCGCGCCTGGTCGCTGCCGAACCGCGCGGTGCCGTGGTGGCCGCGGCGGCAGCTCCCGTCCGGGCTGCGCCCGCACGGCGGCGGGCAGTTCTGGTGCCTGCCGGCGGACGTCGCGCGATGGGTGGTCGAGCTCGTCGACGCGCGCCCGGAGGTGGAGCGGTTCTTCCGCCGCTCGTTCGTCCCCGACGAGACGTTCTTCCAGACGGTGGTGATGAGCGGGCCGCACGCGGAGCGGGTGACGGGCGACGACCTGCACCACGTCGACTTCGCGGCCGGCGTCGACGTCAAGCACCCGCGCGTGCTGGGCGCCGCCGACCTCCCGGCGCTGGCCGCGAGCGGGGACCTCTACGCGCGCAAGTTCGAGGACGCGGCGGTGCTCGACCTCGTCGACGCGACGCTGCGGCGCAGCGCCTCGCCGGGCGTGAGCGCGCCGGCGCGCACGGCGCGGATGGCGTAGCGCGGCGTGACGCGAGCGGCGGGGAGGGGCGCGGTGAGCGTCGCGCGCGCCGCCGGCACGAGCACGCCGTCGACCTCCCGCAGCACCCGCGCGCTCCACACGACGTCCGCCAGCGGCCCGAACCGCGCCCCGTCAGGCACGCCGAACCGCTCGACGACGTCCCGCCGGACGAGCGCGTGGACGAGCGGCGTCCACCGCAGCGGGAGGACGTGGTCGCGCGCGAGCGCGATGATGCGCTCGGGGTCGCCCTCCGGTGCGCCGGGGAGGAGCGCCTCGACCGGCCGGCCGCCAGGCGCAGTCCCCGCCGCCGGCCCGCTCTCCCCCGCCGGCCCGGCCGTCGTCGCCGTCCCGTTCGCGACCACCAGCCCCACCGCGAGCCCCGCTCCCCCGTCGACCGCCGCCCGCAGCGCGTCGAGGGCCCCGTCCGCCGGCTCCAGGCCGGGCGCGATCACCCACGCGGCGTCCGCGCCGCTCGCGACCGCGTCGGCCAGCTCCGCCGCGCTCCACACCGAGACGACGCCGCCGCTCATCGCACCGGGTCCCGCAGGCCGGCCCACACGCCGCGCGCGACCACGCGCCACGCCTCGCGCTCCCACCCGTGCCGCGCGAGGAAGCCGCGGACGAACCGCAGCGCCATCCGCACGTACTGCACGCGTTCGACCCAGGACAGCGCAGGACCGCGCAGCATCAGCAACGAGTTGCGCACGAACCAGTGGAAGCGGTCGCGCGGGCCCATCCCGGGCGAGTGCGCCTCCACGGTGTTGTGGAGGGCGACGCTGTCGGGCACGAGGTAGCCGACCCCACGGCGGAGGATGCGCCCCGTCCACTCGAAGTCCTCGGTCGAGACGAAGTAGTGCGCGAGCGGGCCGCCGTGCGCGTCGACGGCGCGCCGGTGGACGAGGAGCGAGACGAACGTCGCGTGGCGCAGCTGAACCAGCCCGCGCGCAACGCCGTCGACCAGCTCGGCCCGGCGCCGCCACGCGAACCACGGCTCGTTCATCGGGTGCAGCGTCCCGTCCTTCCAGCGGACGACGCTCGCGAGGAGGTCGGGCGTCTGCGGCGCGCGCTCGGCGGCGGCGAGGAGCGCGGCGAGCGCCTCGGGCTCGGGCCACGTGTCGTCGTCCATGAGCCAGATCCAGTCGAACCCCTCCGCGTGCGCCGCCGCCAGCCCCGCGGCGAACCCGCCCGCGCCGCCGAGGTTCTCGTCCGAGCGCACCGGTCGAACCAGGTCGCCCAACTGGTCCAACCACTCCGTCGTCCCGTCGGACGAGGCGTTGTCGAACACGATCACGCGGTCGGGCGGGCGGGTCTGGGCCTGCAGGCGCTCGATGCAGCCCGCGAGCAGCTCCCGCCGGTCGTGCGTGACCACGACCGCGCACACGGTCGGTCCGCGGCCCCGCGCGTCGCCGGCCGAACTGCCGCGCGCTGCGGAGGAAGTGCGCAGAATCGGCTCCGGCATTCAGGACGCGAGGGGGAGGCTGAGCATGGCGACGTTGGAGCGCACCGAGGTCATCGAGCCGGACCAGGAGCCGCCGGCGCTCGACGAGCTGCCGCCGCTGCCCCCGATCGGGCGTGCGGCGCGACTCTACGCCGACACGCGCGCGCATCGCGCAGTTCCCCTGCACCTCGCGCTGGCGGCGACGCGGGCGCGGTCCGAGGTCTTCTGGCGGCGGAGCGCAGGCGGCCGCGCCGCGGCGATCGAGGCGATGGAGCTCGTCGTCGGCCGCAGCGACCGCGCGGGCGAGGTCGAGGCGCTCGCCAAGCGCCACGTGTACGAGACGGCGAAGCGCTCTGAGCTGCTCTGGCGGCCGTGGGAGACGCGGCGCCTGGAGATCGAGGGCCGCGCAGTCCTTGCGCAGTTGCGCGACGAGAAGCGGGGCGCGCTCCTCCACTTCCTCCACCACGGCCCGTACGTCGGGATCACCGGCTCGTTCGCGCGCCAGGGGCTCCCGCGCATCAACGCGCCGATCGGCCCCTTCTACTTCGAGGAGCCGACGCCCGGCTACCACGGCCACCGCGACCGCCAGCACCTCACGTGCCTGTACGACGGCGGCCGCTGCTTCAGCGCCGCCGGGTCGTTCGGGCGGATCGTCACGCTGCTCGAACGGGGCGAGAACGTCGCGGTCGCGATCGACCTGCCGGGCACGACCGAGGTCGAGGTCCTCGGCCGGCGCGTGCTCGTCAGCGGCGGCATCACGAAGATCGCGCTGAAGACCGGCGCGCCGATCGTCCCGATGACGATGCACCCGCGCGGGCGGATCGCGACGGTGCGGCTGGAGGAGCCGGTCGAGCCCGCGGCGTTCGACACCGTCGAGGCGCTGACGCAGGAGCTCGTCCGCCGGCACGAGCCCGCGCTGCACGCCTGGCCGGAGGCGCTGGAGTGGCCGCTCCAGCGCTGGACTCCCGCCTGAGCCGCGCCGCGGAGACCCCGCTCGGAACGGAGCGACGAGGCCACGGGCGCCAGGCCGCGCGGGGTTGGCACCCCAACACCCGTCCGCGCGTCCAACCGGTGTTCAGGGCCCACAGAGGACGACCGACCCCTTGGTCAGGAAGACCATGGCCGTCCGCTACGTCATCTTCGATCTCGACGACACGCTGGTCCACTCGGACGCGGTGCGCCAGGCGTTCTGCGACGTGGCGGCCGCCCGCGGCGTCTCGCCGGAGGTCGTCAACGCGGTCTGCGACACGCGCCCGGGCCAGCCGGCGCTGAACATCTTCGAGGCGCTCGGCTACACGCGCGACGACGCGGCGGAGGCCTCGGTCGCGTTCCTCGCGCGGCTCGAGGAGCTCAACGACGAGCTCCCGACGCTCCCGTACGAGGACGCCGGCGCGACGCTGCGCGCGCTCCGCGAGCAGGGCGCCGACCTGATCCTCTCCACCGGCTCCCCCGAGGAGCGCGCCCACCGCGTCCTGTCCGAGTCGGGCTGGGACGCCTTCTCGCTCGTCCTCGGCTCGAACGCCGGCTGCCGCAAGGGCCCGGACCACTTCGACGCGATGGACGAGCGGATCGCCGCCGACCGCTGGACCGGCCACGCCGCCACCGTCGGCGACTCCCCCACCGACATGCGGCTCGCGGCCGACCACGGCGTGCCGGTCCGCATCGGCCTGGCCCGCTCCCGCGACGCGTCCACCCTCCGCGCCGCGGGCGCGACCCACGTGGTCTCGGAGCTCTCCGAGATCGTGCCGATCCTCGCCGCCGCCTAGCGCGACCTCACGCCGACCAGGCGGGGAGCTGCTGGACCGACCAGCCGTTGCCGTCGGGGTCGGAGAAGTGGACGAAGCGGCCCCACGGGAAGTCCTGGATCTCGCTCACCTCGACCCCTCGCCCGACGAGCTCCTCGCGCGCCGCCTCGATGTCGGCGACGACGACCTGGAGACCCTGTAGGGAGCCGGGCTCCATCGGCGAGAGGCCCTTGCCGAACGCGATCGAGCACGCCGAGCCGGGCGGCGTGCACTGCACGAAGCGCACCTCGTCGGAGACGACGTGGTCGTGGTCGGCGTTGAAGCCGGCCTGGACGTAGAAGTCCTTGGCGCGGTCGACGTCGGAGACGGGGACGGCGATCAACTCGAGCTTGAAGTCCATGGCGCGGACCCTAAGGACGAATCAGGTCAGGGTGTGACCGCTTCGTGACGGATCGCCAGGCCGAGGCCGAGGAACGGCTCGCCGAGGCGGCGCTGGACCTCGTCGTACTGCGCGGTGAACTCGTGGAACGTCCAACCGTCCGCGAGCTCCTCCTGCGCCTCGCGCCACACGATCCCGACGCCCGGCACCGCGGAGCTCACGATGTCGTGGAAGACGAGCATGTTCGCGTGGTCGCGGACGAGCCGGTAGTCCGCGCGGACCGCCTCCTCGCCGTGGTCGCCGTCGATCAGCACGAGGTCCCAGGGCGCACCGCGGCGGACGAGCGACGCGAACCGTGGCTCGCGCGACGACACCGTGATCGCCTCCACGTGCGCGTGCTCGCGCGCGTACGCCTCCAGCCCCGCCGCCGGCTGGATGTCGATCCCGACCGCGCGCCGGACTGCGCAGAACCGTTGCAGGTACTCCACGGTCAGGACGAAGGTGCCGCCGTGGCGCGTGCCGATCTCCAGGTACGTGCGGACGTCGTGCTTGGCCAGCTCCGCCAGGTAGGGCGCGAACTGGCTCGGGTACTGCCAGTGGCGCAGGCCGGTGCCGCAGTGCGGGTACAGGGCGGCGGGGAACTGGTCGAGGTGCTCGTCGTTGAGCCCGAGCTCGGGGAGGAGCGCCTCCAGCCGCTGCGGGTCGGCGAGCTCGTCGAGCGGCGCGCTGCGCAGGCGCGCGACGGGCGCGAGGTCGATCGGCCGGGCGGGCCCGTAGAGGTCGAGGTGCTCCCGCACACGGCGGCGGTCGGCGCGGCGCGCGATCACCCGCTCGCGGACCGGCAGGGGCAGGACGGCCTTCGCGGCCTCGCGCAGTGCGCTCATGGACGCTCCTCGTGGAGGGAACCGGGGTGACGGGCCGCGTGCGCCTCGCGCGCGACGTAGCCGAGCAGGAGCCAGGTGATCGGGGCGAGCGCGTAGTGCCCGCCGATGAGCCACTGGCCGAGGCCGACGAGCAGGACGCCGAGGATCGGCAGCATCAGGCGGTGGCCCGAGAGTGCCAGTGTGATGGCACTCCGCATCAGTGCGACGACGAGCGCCAGGTAGGCGAGCCCGCCGACGAGGCCGAGCGCGACGAACGCGTTCGACAGGTCGACCTCGGTCGCCGCGGCCTCCGCGCCGAACGCGCCGCCGAACTGGTTCACCGAGCCGGGGCCGGAGCCCAGCGGCTGCGCGATCCCGCGCTCGATGCCCTCGACGACCATCCCGACGTGGATGAGGAGCGTCGAGTCGGCGGGGTCGAGCGGGTCGGTGACGCCGCCGACCTGGTGGCTGACGAGGTCGCTGCCGCTGTTGTTCGCGCTCGACGTCAGCGCCGGGCCGAGCGCCGAGAGCGCGGCGACGCCAAGCGCCAGCGCGGCGACGGTGACCACGAGCGCGGTGCGGGCGCGGCCGGTGGCGAGCGCGGCGAGCACCACGACGCCGACGACCGTCGTCACCAGCGCGCCGCGCGCGGACGCGAGGAAGAGCGCGGCGGCGAGGATCGGGACCGTGAGGAGCGCGAGCGGGTGCCGGCGCAGCGCGAGGCCGGCCGCGACCGCCAGCGCGCTGCCGAGGAAGAGCGCGTACTCGGCCGACGACGAGAACGTCCCGAACGCCCGCACGTCGTCGCCGACGTTGAGCGCGTCGTAGCCCGTCGCCAGCAGCCACGCCTGGTCCCACGCCGGGAAGCCCATCTCGGTCTGCCACAGCCCGTACGTCGCGACGACGGCGCCGAGCCCGACGACCAGCGCCAGCACGCCGCCGACCAGCCGCGCGTCGGCCAGCTCCCGCCCCGCGAAGAACCACAGCAGCGGCACGCCGATCCCCAGCAGGCCGGCGAGCCCGGCCAGCGGCCCGCCGCCGAACGGGTTCGCCACCTGCAGCACGGTCAGCGCCAGGACGAGGAGGACCAGCTGGGAGAGCCGGTCTGCCGGCAGCGGCCGCCGCTCCAGCACGAACAGCCGAGTGGTCAAACCAGTCGCGACAACTGGTCCAACCAGCACGAGGGGATCCGGCCCGCCCCAACCCGCGTCCGCGATCAGCAGCCGCCGGAAGAGCGCGAGGACCACGAGGAACGCGAGCGTCGCCGCGATGCCGGCGCGTGGCCGGCTCAGCACCAGCGCGAGCAGCACTCCCGTGACGATCACTGCGCAGAGGACGCGCAGGAGGTCCGGCCGCAGGACGATCACCGCTGCCGCCCCCAGAGCGAGGGCGGCAGTGGCGGCGGTCGTCCTGATCTCGCTCCCGACGGGCGGGAGCGCGGGACGGGTGGTGAGGCCGGCGGCCATGGCGCGAGCGACGGGCGGGGCGGCGAGCGGCGGCGCCGTCAGGCCGCGGTCGCGTATCCCCCGCCGCCCTTGCGGGCGAACGTCGCGACGACGCCGACCGCGCGGGCCTCGAGCTGGTCGAGCTCCCGCCGCAGCGCGACCACCTGGGCGCGCGCGTCCTTGCCGAGCCGCCCGACGAGCACGACCCCGTCGACCTGCACGAGCAGCCCGATCGCGTCCGCGACCAGCGCGGGCGGCGGACCGTCGACGATGACCAGGTCGTACGAGGCGGCGGCCCGGCCGAGCAGCTCCTCCATCGCGGGCGAGTCGAGCAGCTCGCCGCCGCCCGCGCTCCCGCTCGTCCCCGCCGTCAGCGCGTCGAACGTCGCGCCGCCGTGCGCCTTGACCTGCACGGCCGCGTCGAGCCCCGCCCCCTGCAGCGCGGCGACGAGGCCCGTGTCCTTGCCGGTCGCCGCGGAGCCCAGCAGCTTCGCGAGCTTCGGCCGGCGCAGGTCCGCCTCGATCAGCAGCACCCGTTGCCCCGCCGCGGCGGCCGCCGCCGCGAGGTGCAGCGCGACGGTCGTCTTGCCCGCGTCCGGGCCCGCGCTCGTGACCATCACCGACCGCAGCCCGCCGGCGAAGCCGCCCGAGTGGCGCAGGTTCGCGCGCAGCATCCGGAACGCCTCCGCCTCGGCCTCCGGCAAACCTGCCTTCCAGCCGTCACCCTTGCGCAGCCGGGCCGAGCGGGGGACGCTCGCCAGGAGCGGCAGGCCGGCGGCCTCGACGAGCTGGGCGGGGCGCCGGAGACGGCGGTCGAGCTGCTCCACCGCGATCGCCAGCCCGAGCCCGATGAGGAGCCCCACGAACCCGCCGAGCACCGCCCCGCGCAGCGGCTTGGGCGCGGACGGCTCGGTCGGCAGCTCGCCGGTCTCGACGCGCTGGACGTCGCCAGTCTGGACCGCGCGGAGCGTCCGCAGCTGCTGGCGCTGGCGGGAGATCTGGCGCCGGCGGGCCGGCGAGCTCGAGCGGCGGAACTCGCGCGCGAGCTCCCCCTCGGCCTTCGCCAGCTCGCGCTGCACGAGCTCGCGCCGGAACGCGACGGTCTCCGCCGCCATCACGTCCGCGATCCGCTTCGCGCGCCGCGCGGTGGTGCCGGTCGCGGTGATCGTGACGAGGTTCGACTCGCCCTCGGCGGCGATCGTCAGGCGCTTCTCCAGCGTGCTCGCGTCGATCCGCCCGCCGAGCCGGGCGGCGGCGCGCTCGCGGATGGCGCGCAGCGAGACGACGCGGCGGTTCGTCTCCGCGTCGCGGTCGGCGTCGCCGGGGACCTGGAGCGGCACGCCGCTGAGCTGCACGTCGAGCATCAGCGGGCGGAACAGGAGCGTGGACGTCGACTCGTACTCGTCCTCCTGCAGGCTCGCGACGGCGAACGCGGCACCCGCGGTGGCCACGACGGCGAGGACGACGATCCACAGCCGGCGGCGGAGGATGCCCGCGAGCGCCCCGAGGTCGCCGCTGCCGGAGCCGCCGCCGGGGGCGGGCATCGGCGGCGCGGGCGCCCAGCGCGGGGCGGTGTGCTGCTCGCCGGCCGCCAGGGGCTCGGCCGTCCGTCGCATCCGTGCGTCGCGATCGACGGGCGCGGGGTCCGCCCCGTCGGGCGGGTCGTGGCGCTGCCGGAGGGATCTCATCTCGGAGGTCCCAACGCGCCACGGCGCGGGAACTTTCGGCAACTTCCGCCGCTCGTCCCGCGCGCTCCCGGGCATCCCCTTCGTGATCCGCCGTCAGTGCCGATCACCGGGAAGATGTGGTTCCGTTGGCCCCCGATGTACTGCCTTCTGGTGCTCTGCGCCGGCCTCAGCGCGCCGGCGGACGCGGCGCCGCTCGGGGTGACGCTCGACCGCGACGGCGACGGGCGCGTCGACGCCGTCCGCGTGGGGTCGCAGGTCGTCGACGTGCGCGAGGGGAAGGTCGACACCGCGCGCCGTCCGGTCGTGCGTGCCGGCGGGCTGCGGGTGCGGCCGCGCGACGGCGCCGCGCCCGTGCTGGTGCGGGCCGCCGTGCGCGGGCGGACGGTCACGCTGACGTGGTCCGAGCCCCTGCGCGGCACGATCTCGGGGCTGTCGCTGCGCGGTTCCTCCGCGACGCTCCGCACATCGGTGACGGTGCGCGGGAGCCGCGTGATGCTGCGGGCCGCGGGAGGCGCGCCGGTCGCGGTCGCGCTGGCGGGCCGCGGGGTGCGCGACGCGGCGGGCAACGCGGCGCGGCCGTTCGGCGTGCGTGCGCTGGCGGGGCGCAAGAGCACGGGCGCGGCGAGGCCGGCCGGGCCGGCGGCGGCGAGCAGCGGCGGCACGGCGGCGAGCGGCGGCAGCGCGGGCGCGACCACGAGCGGCGGTGGTGACACGAGCGCGGCCGCGGGCACGGGCGGTGACGCGGGCGCGAGCGGCGACACGGCCACGACCGGCGACGACGCCGCGGCGGGCTGGCACACCCTCGCCGACCCCATCGACCCCCGGCAGCAGACCGCGCTCGGGTTCTGCCAGCGCTCCCACTGGCTGCAGCCGTGGCGCGCGTACCTCGACACGCGCCCCGCGTCCGCCCTCTCCGGCGCGCTCGGCATCAACCTCAACGTCGCGCCACACGAGTGGACGCCGACGGCGGACCTCCTCGCGCAGGCCGGGTTCACCCGCGCGCGGGCGGAGGTCGGCTGGGACGCGATGGACTTCGCGGACCCGACCAGGCTCCGCGACGCGAACGGGCTCGCCACGGCGGCCAAGGAGCTCCACCAGCGCGGGCTCCGGCCGCTCGTGCTCCTCAACGCCAACGAGGGCGCGCCCGGGCCGCTGCGCAAGCACACGCTCACCCTCGCCGCCCCCGCGCCCGCCGGCGCGCGGACGGTGGTGCTGGCGCCGGGCCAGAGCGTCGACCCCGGCCTCACCGGCTTCGTCGGCGGCGGCATGGCGCCCGAGGTGCTGGTGACGAGCGTCTCGGACACCGGCGTCGCGACGCTCTCCAAGCCGCTCCCCCGCGCCCTCGCCTCAGGCGCCCACGACGCCGTCACGCTCCGCTACGAGCCGTTCGGCGCGCCGAGCACCGCCGCGTTCGAGCGCACGCTCACCGGCTGGCTCGCGTACGTCGACGCGGTGACGACGACGCTCCGGCAGGCGATCGGCGACGAGTTCGACATCGAGATCTGGAACGAGCTCTCGTTCGGCTCGAGCTTCCTCTCCCCCGCCGCCTACTACGACCCCGTCCCGCAGCACCTCGCGGGCACCGGCGACGTGACCGACGCGATCCTGCGCCGGACGGTGGAGCACGTGCGGGCCAAGGCCGAGCTCACCGGCGTCGGCATCACGAACGGCTTCGCGAGCCAGACCCCCTTCCCCGCCGGCAGCACCAGCCCGCAAGGCCTGACCGCCCTCTCCAAGCACCCGTACGCCGGCCCGCGCTACGAGTTCGGCGGCGCGGGCGGCGCGAGCCTCCCGTGCCTGGCGCTCGACGCGCTCGGCGCGCTGACCGACCTCACCCCGAGCTACACGAGCTACTTCCCCGAGTACTACCTCAACGCGATCCAGACCGAGCACCTGATCCGCGACGTCTCGCCGCTCACGACCGACGTCTACGGCACGCCGCACGGCCGCGCCGCGAACCCCGAGATCTGGGTCACCGAGACGAACATGGATCCCGGCTACATCGGCCAGAGCGCCGAGCAGACGCGCCGGATGCAGGCCAAGTCCGCGCTCCGCACGCTCGTCAGCTTCGTGTCGAAGGGCGTCAGCGTCGTCGACTTCTACGCGGCGCGCGGCGACCAGTTCGGGCTGATCGACCCGCGGTTCTTCACGACCGGCAACCCCGCCGACGCGGGCCTGACGATGGGCGCGCTCTCCCGGCTGGTGGAGCGCACCGGCACCGGGACGCCGGCGACCAAGCGGACGCTGACGCTCGAGGCGATCGCCGACCGCGGCACGCGCGTCCAGCACCCGGGCGGCGGCACGGCGAGCACGCCGCCGCTGTTCGACCGCGACGTCGTGGCCGCGTTCCCCTTCCAGGCGAGCGACCACCGCTTCGTGATCCCGGCCTACGTCATGACCCGCAACGTCGCGACCGAGCTCGCCCCGGCCGACTTCCGCCTCACGTTCGGCGGCGTCGACGCGCGCACGGCGAGCGTCAGCGCATACGACCCGCTCACCGGCGAGACCACGCCGGCGGCGATCGTCGCGCGCGGGACCGACCAGGTCACGATCCAGCTCCCGCTGACCGACTCGCCGCGCCTGATCGAGGTCGCCGACTAGGACATCGTGGCCAACCGCACCCGCCGAACGTCCGACCGGCTGGTGATGGGCGTGGCCGCCGCCACCCGCGAGGCTCCCGCGCCATGGAGAAGACCGCCACCGCGTTCCCCCGGTTCTCGGTCACCGTCAGCGGGACGATGATGGACCCGATGACCGGTACGGAGACCACCCACGAGGAGACCTACCGCGTGCTCGCGCTGCGGGAGGACCAGGCCACGATCGCCGGCGTGCAGATGTTCGGCGCCGCCGTCGCCGCCAAGCGCCACCGGATGTCCGGGGAGCCGACCGCGACCTGCACGTAGCGCGCCTACCGCGCCAGGGCCGGGCGGGCGAGCGCCATCAGCAGCGCGTCGTTCGCCCCTTCCCCGATCTGCGTCTGGGGCGCGTCGCGGCGCAGCCGGGCGAGCTCGTCGCCGGCCGCGTAGGAGCGGCTGGCGGCCAGGCGCGCCGCGGCGTCGACCGCCGCGACGGCCGCGTCCGAGCAGAAGACCTTCGCCGCGGTGGACAACTCCCTGGCGTCCGACGACCGCGCGTCCACCGCGGCCGCCGCGCGCTCGACCAGCGCGGCCGCCGCGTCGCGGCGCACGATCAGCTCCCCCACCCGCAGCTGCGCGTGGGTGTGGTCGCCGAGCACGCCGGCGCCGATCTCGCGCCCGGTCGACTCGTCGATCGCGCACGCCAGGCAGCGGTCGAGGATGCCGAGCGCGCGGCACGCCACGTTCACCCGCCCGACGTCGAGCGCGTCGAGCATCTGCCGCGCGCCGCTGCCGATGCAGTCGTCGCCGCCGAGGATCTCCGCGCCCTCGGACACGAACCCGTCGAAGACGTACGCCGCGCTCTCGACGCCGCGGTAGCCGACCTTGTCGAGCTCGGCGACCTCCCACGAGGACGAGCCGCGACCCTCCGCCGGCAGCACCACGCACGACGGCCTGTCCGAGCCCTCGACGCCCGCCATCAGGAACACCACGTCCGACGACGCCCCGCCGGCGACCCACCGCTTCTCGCCGTCGAGCACGACCCCAGCGGGCGCCCCGTCGAGCCGCCGCCCGGACGTCTCGAGCCGCCCGAGGTCGCTCCCCGCCTGCGGCTCGGTGATCGAGAACGACGCGAGCACCTGCCCCGCCGCGATCCCCGGCAGCCAGCGCTGCCGCTGCTGCTCGGTGCCGTGACGCACCAGCAGTGCGGTGGCCAGGCCCGTCGGGTTCACCGCGCCGGTCAGCGAGATCCACCCCTGCGACAGCGTCCGCCACGCCGGCACCAGGTCGCTCACACCGTACGCGCGGCCGCCGTACTCGGCGGGCACCATCGCGCCGGACAGGCCGAGCTCCACGAGCCGCCCCAGCGCCCACGCGGGCAGGTCGTCCGCGCGGTCCCACTCCGCGACGCTGGGGAGCACGGTCTCGTCCACGAAGCGCTGGATCGCGCTGTGCAGGTCGTCGGGCGTCATCGTGCCGCGGAACCTCCCCGGCGGGTGGCGCGGCTATGCGACGTGCGGCACACTGCCCGCCCGATGGAGCCCACGTTCTTCACCACCCCGGAGGAGCTGCGCGCGTGGCTCGCCGAGCACCACGCGACCCGCGACGAGCTGATCGTCGGCATGTACAAGAAGCACACCGGCAGGCCGACGCTCACGTGGGAGCAGCTGGTCGACGAGGTGCTGTGCTTCGGGTGGATCGACGGGCAGGGGCGGAAGATCGACGACGAGCGGCGCCAGATCCGCATCACGCCGCGGCGCAAGGGCTCGATCTGGAGCAAGCGCAACGTCGCGCGCGTCGAGGCGCTGCGCGCGGAGGGCCGGATGCACCCGGCCGGCGAGGCGGCGTTCGCGGCGCGCAAGGAGGACCGCAGCGGCGTCTACTCGCACGAGCGCGACGCGCCGGCGGCGCTCACAGCGGAGCAGCAGGCGGAGTTCGAGGCGCACGCCGACGCGTACGCCTGGTTCACCGCGCAGGCGCCGTCCTACCAGCGCACCGCGATCCACCTCGTCGTCTCCGCCAAGCGCGAGGAAACCCGCGCCCGCCGCCTCGCCGAGCTGATCGCGTGCAGCGCGGAGGGTGTGAAGATCAAGCAGCTTCGGCGCTAGCCGCGCCTACCCGCGCGCGGGCACCGCGATGTCCGTCGGCTCGGGCCGCCCGCGCAGCTCGACGCTCCCGTCCACGACCCACCGCGCACGCTCGTCGTCGGACGCGCCGTCGAGGAGCCGCGCGGCCGCCACGACGCGCGCCGGCTTCTCCTTCGCGACCTCGGTGAGCCGGGCCGCCTCGTTGACCGGATCGCCGATCACCGTGTACTCGAACCGCGCGGTGGCACCGATGTTGCCCGCGACCGCCGCGCCGACCGAGACGCCGACGCCGGCCTCGAGCCCCTGCACCTCGTCGCGCAGCCGCTCCCCCATCACGCGGGCGGCCGCCAGCGCGCACGTGTCGCGGTCCTCCAGCGGGGCCGGCGCGCCGAAGATCGCCAGCGCCGCGTCGCCCTCGAACTTGTTGATCCAGCCGCCGTGCTCGTCGACCACCGCGACGACGACGCCGAAGAACGCGTTGAGCAGCTCGACGACCTCCTCCGGCGGCCGCCGCGATGCCAGCTCGGTCGAGCCGATCACGTCCACGAACAGCACCGCGACGTCGCGCTGCTCGCCGCCCAGCTCGACGCCGCGGTCGAGCGCCGCGCGCGCGACGTCCTCGCCGACGTGGCGGCCGAACAGGTCGCGCAGCTCCTCGCGCTCGCGGAGCCCGCGCACCATCCGGTTGACGCCGGCCTGCATGCGACCCAGCTCCGAGCCGTCGTCCACGCGCACCTCGACGTCCAGGTCGCCGCGCTCGACCTCCTTCAGCGCGTCGCGCACCGACCGCACCGGGCCGGACACCGCGCGGATCGCGACCGCGTTGGCGAGCAGCCCGACGATCAGCGCGACCGAGCCCAGCACGAGCATCGTCAGCGCCAGCTCGTCGGCCGACGCGTCCTGGTCGGCCAGCGCCTCGATCCCGATGAGCACGAGCCCGACGACGGGGACGGCGGTGCCGAGCGACCACGACAGCGCGAGCTTGACGCTCACGCCGGGGACGGCCGACTTCTCCGGCGGCCCGATCGCCAGCGCGCGCGCCGCGACCGGGCGCAGCACGTACTCGGCGAGCAGGTACGACACGGCGGCGGTCGTGACGCCGCCGAGCAGCACCGCGATCGCGACGCGCAGGGCCAGCTCCCCGTCGAAGATGACGTTGAGCCCGCCGAACAGCGCCGCGGCGACCGCCCACAGCGCCGCCTCCATCCCCAGCACGACGAGCGGCCCGCGCAGGACGCGCAGCTGCTCCTCGTCGGTCGGGTCGCGCTCGGCCCGCAGCCACGCGGTGATCGGCCGCGCGTAGGCCAGCCCGACGAGCAGGCCGGCGATCAGCGCGAGCAGGAGGTAGATCGCCGCGAGCACGCCGTTGAGCAGCCGGATCGTGCTGGCGTCCTCCAGGTCGGTGCCGGGGAGGACGAGCGCGAGCAGCGCGAACACGACGAGCGCGCCGATCACGTTCGCCACGAAGAGCACGACGATGAGCGCGGCGCGGATGGCGTGCAGGAGCGCCGTGCCGGAGAGCCGGCGGCCGCGCTGGGAGAGAAGCGAGAGGACCTGGCGGCCGTCGATCAAGGGGCGCGACGCTACCTCACCACCGCCCCGGGTGCCTGGCAGGCGGTGTCCCACTTATCTCGGTCAGGCGTACGAGAAACGCCGTCGTACCGTACGCTGCACCGCGTGTCCTGCCAGGTGTGGTGGGCGTGGACGGGCGACGTCCGCGCCGAGCACCAGGCGCTGCTCTCCACCCCCGAACGAGCACGCCTGGAGACCTACCGCCGCGACGACGACCGTCTGCGGTTCGTCGCGGGCTGCGCGGTGACGCGGCTCGTCCTCGCCGCGCGCCTCGGCGGGGTCGCGCCCGCCGACGTGGAGATCGACCGGACCTGCCCGTCGTGCGGCGAGCAGCACGGGCCGCCGCGCGTCGCGGGCGGCCCGGAGCTGTCGGTCGCCCGCACCGGCGCGATCGTCGCGGTGGCCGTGAGCGAGACGCCGGTCGGCGTGGACGTCGAGGAGCTCGACGGGAGCGCCGGCGTCGTCGAGCTGGCCGGGCCGCCGGTGCTGTCGGAGGCCGAGACGCAGGCGCTCGCCGCGCTCCCCCACGCCTCCCGCCCGGCCGGGCTCGCGCGCTACTGGACGCGCAAGCAGGCCGTGCTGAAGGCGACGCGCGACGGCCTGAAGGTCGACCCGGCGGCGGTCGCGGTGACCGGGCCGCGCGAGCCCGCGCGGCTGCTGGGCTTCGCGGGCCGGCCGGGGCTGGAGGAGCGTGCGGCGCTGCTCGACCTCCACCCCGCGCCCGGCCACGTGGCGGCGCTGTGCGTGCTCGACGGCGACGGCGCGGAGCCGGAGATCGCCGAGCACGACGCGGGCGCGCTCCTGCGGGCGGCCTAGCCGCGCCGCGCTACGCGCCGTTCGACGACTCCTCGTCCTCCTCGGGGCCGTAGGCCTCGGCGAGGATGAGCGGGAGCGTGTGGAGGAACGCCTCCTCCAGCTCCTCCGGGACCGACACGCGCGCCCCCGTGACGTGGACGTCGTTGCCGTGGGCGTGCGCGTCCGAGGACACCGTGGCGCCCGCGAGCACGAAGAACGGCACGAGGCTGAAGTAGTCGAGGCCGATGAACTCGTGCGGGTCGATCCCCGTGCTGTCGAGGAGCTCACGCAGGCGCGGGTCGTACTCGGCGTGGCCCTGCGTGATGTAGGCGAGCTGCTTCATGGTGCGTACCAGTGTGGCCGGATCGGCAAGTCCGCGCGTGCAGGGCTCAACCTCCGGGCCGCGAACGCCGTTACCGACCTGATGCCCTCCGCCGCCGAAGCCAGTGGGATGACGACCCGCCTCGTCCTGCTCCACGTGGAGCGGCACGCGGGCCGGCGCGCGGTCGACACGATGCTGGAGCGGGCGGGGCTGAGCGACCGCCGCGAGGAGCTGCTCGACGAGGACGCCTGGTTCTCGTACGAGACGAAGATCGACCTCTTCCGCGCCGCGACCGACGTGCTCGGCGACCCGGGCGCGATGGTCGACATCGGGCGGATGATCCTCGAGGTCGAGGTCGGCCCGGGGCTGAAGCTCGCGCTCAAGGCGCTGGGCTCGCCGCGGGCGGTCTACAAGAACGTCGCACGGGCGAACGGGCGCTTCTGCCGCTCGCACGCGATGTGGGTGATCGCGTCCGAGGCGGACGAGGTGGAGATCGGGTTCCGCGACGAGCACGGGCGGGCGAGCACGCTCGAGTGCGACTACGTCCGCGGACTCCTGTCGTCGGTGCCGGAGCTGTTCGGGTTGCCGCCGGCGGAGGTCGAGCACGCGGCGTGCGTCGCGGACGGCGCCGCGGAGTGCCGGTTCGTCGCGCGCTGGGAGCGGCGGCCCGCGCTCGTGCGCGACGCGCTCGGGTGGACGGTGTCGGCGGGCGCTGCGACCGGGGTCGCGGCGCTTTTGGTGCCGCCGGTCGCGCTGCCGGTCGGGGCGGTCGTGCTCGGCGCGGGCGCCGTGCTCGTCGGCCGCCAGGCGTGGTCCTCGACGATGCGCCGCCAGCGCTACCTGGAGACCGAGCTGGCCGATCTGACCGACGCGACCGAGCGGTTGACCGACTCGCTGCAGGACGTCGTCGGGGAGCTGCGGCTGGACGAGGTGCTGGCGAAGGTGACGGCCAACGCGCGGGCCGCGGTCGGCGGCAGCGACTTCGCGCTGCTGCTCGACGGCGGCGACGGGCTGCGGCTGCAGTCCGCGTCGCACACGATCGACGCGGAGACGCAGGGGCGGCTGGAGCGGTGGGTCGCGTCGCGGCCGGACCTGCTGGTGGAGCCGCAGCTGATCGACAGCGCGGGCGACGCGGGCTCGCTGTGCACGGCGCCGCTGCTCGTGCGCGGGGAGCCGCTGGGCCTCCTGGTCGCGCGGGCGCCGGGGCGGCACGTCTTCCTCCCGCGCGACCTCGCGGTGCTGGCCGGCTACGCCGCGCAGGCGGCGATCGCGGTCAACAACGCGCGGCTGTACGAGGCGCAGCAGGAGCTGGCGACCAGCGACCCGCTGACCGGGCTGCTCAACCGCCGCGCGTTCCACGCCGAGCTGGACACGGCGCTGGCGGCGGGCGGGGCCGCGCGGCCGGGGGTCGTGGTGCTCGACCTCGACGGCTTCAAGGGCGTCAACGACACGGCGGGCCACGCGGCCGGGGATCGCCTGCTGCGCGCGGTCGCGGCGGCGCTGCACTCGGCGTGCCGCAGCGGCGACCGCGTCTGCCGGGTCGGTGGCGACGAGTTCGCGATCCTCACCCCCGACACGTCCCCGGCCGCGCTGGAGGCGCTCGGCGCGCGCGTGGCCGAGGCGGTCGACGCGGTCGACGCCCGCACCGCCGCGTCCTACGGCGCCGCGTCGTTCCCGGCCGACGGCACGACGAAGGACGAGATCATCGCGACCGCCGACGCGCGCCTCTACCGCGCCAAGGCCGCGCGGACGGGCGTGCCCGCGCCGGACGCGACGGACGACACGCTCCCCGCCGACGCGGTCGCCGACCTCCTCGCGGACGTCCTCGGTGACGACGACGCCGCGGAGGAGCTGCGGCGCCGCCGGGCACCTGACGCGGTCCTGCGCGCGCTCGAGCGGCGTCGGCGGCGCGAGCGGGACTGACGCGCGGGCCGGCCCTCGCCTACATGCGCGCCCGGCGCTCCATGCCGCGCCAGAACCGGTCGAGCCGGCGCCGGCGGATGTGGCGCTGCCACGGCGCCCGGCGGCTGCGATGCGCCAGCTCCTGCTGCTGGCGGCAGAACGCCCGGCTGATGCCCCGGTGGGCGTTGGGCTCGTCGACCGGCGGACGCGAGTACGGGCACAGCCCCCAGCCACACGAGGCTGGGCATCCCGCACCGAGGATCTCCTCGCGGTCCTGGCTCCGGGTCAGGCACCACGGCAGGTCGTGCATGTGGCCGAACTGGACCTGCCGGTCCTCCGGGCTGCGCTCGTTGAGGTTCAGGAGCAGCGTGACGTCGGCCACGAGCTGCCCGGTGACGTCGTCCAGGACCGTGCTCCGCTTGGCGACGGCGATGCCCTCGTCCTTCCAGATCTGCCCGTCCCACCGAGAGCTGCCCACCTGCTTGCGCTCGACCGCCCGCCGGGCGAGCCGGGCCGCGCGGACGACGAACGGGTGCGTCTCGTGGGCGGCGTCGAGCATTCGGGTGAACGTCGCGTGCGTGTCCCGCGGGTTCGCACCGGCGATGGCGTAGAGCCCGAGCGCCTGGTACAGCAGCATGCGGGCGTACCAGCCCTCGGCGTGCTCGAGGCAGACCTCGGCGACGAGGCGGCGGTTGCTGGCGACCCACCCCGGCCCGCCGACGCGCCGGTCGGGGTCCTGGGCGTGGCGCATCGCGTCGTCCTTGAAGCCCTGCGCGACGGATGCCTCGAGGTCGCCCTGACCGCCCTGGAACGCCAGCGTGACCAGCGCCGCGAGCGCGTGGCGCGCGTCGTGGACCGCGTCCGCGTGGCGCGGGGTCGTCGCACCGCGCTCGCCCGACGGGTCCTCGCGGAGCCCGCTCACGATCGCCGGCAGGACCCACCCGAGCGCGTTGAGCGCGCGGACGTGCTCGTCGGTCCACTCCTCGATCGGCCCCAGGTCCACGACGTCGTCGACGGGCCGCAGCGGCGCGCGGTCCTCGGCGGCGCCGGCGCGCCTCTTGCCGGGCGTGGCGATCGGCAGGTTCAGCGCGCTGCGCGCGGCCGCGTGGGTGAGCACGCCCTCGACGAGGTTCTGCAGCCTCCGGTAGGCCGAGAAGGCGTCGCGCTGCAGCTCCTCCGCCGCCGCGCGCCGCACCCGGTAGTCGCCGTCGCGCGCGTAGTCCCACAGCCGGTCCCAGCGGTTGGGCGCGCGCAGCTCGGCGATCGCGGCGATCGCGTTGAGCTTGGTCCACCGCGTCGCCCCGTCCGCGTACTTGATCGCTTCGAGGATCTGGTTGGCGCCAGGCTCGCTCGTCGTCGCACCGGCGTCGCCGTCCCGGGACTCCCAGAGCGCGTGGACGATCGTCAGGGCGGCCGTGAGATCCGTCAACGCGCCGTCAGGGTCGCGACGCCGCTCGGGGTCGCCGGCCTGCCTGGGATCGGTCGTGTCCGCGGAGTGGTTCCCGCGCGCGCTGTCCGGATCGGCCTGAAGCTGGTCTGCCGCCGCGGAGCAGAGCTGGCGGACCGCGACCAGCGCGACCAGCCCCGCGACCGCGCGGACGTCCGCGTCCCCCGCTCCGTCGGTCTCCGCGTCCTCCCGCCGGCGGCGCACGCGGTCGCTGGCGTGCAGGGCGGCGTACTGGAGCGTCATATGCACGGTCAGCCGCTCTGGGTTGTGGCGATGCAGGAGCTCCTCGCAGACCGTCGTGACCCACGTCTGGGTCGGGAGATGGTCCTTGTCACAGCGAGCGAGCCGCCGGCCCGCCAGGTAGGCCTGCATGATCCGGTGGCGGAAGAAGAGGCGCCCCTTGTTATCGCGATCGAGGATCCGCAGGCGCTCGCCCGTGTCGATCGCCTCGTGCGGCGAGACCTGCCGGCGCTGGCCCTTGTCCATGTCACGGCGGTCGTCCGAGTCGATGAGCTCCTGCAGGTCGGCCCGGCTCCTGCCGGAGTCGGGGACGGCGCCGGCGACCGTGCGCCGGTCGCGCATCGCCTCCGCCCGGTCCGCTGCCTGCTGCGCCGTCGCGCGGAGGTCGACGAGGGCGACCTCCTCCAGCAGCGCCAGGCTGCTGCACCGCTCGACCGGCTCGAGCCCGAGCCCGGCCTGGACCTTGCCCTCGGTGATGCCCTCGTAGTACGCCTCGAGCAGGCGGAACCGCACCCACGCCGGGTTGAGCTGCCAGCCGCCGTCCGGCCGCCGGCGCAGGCGCCCGGAGTCCTCGCCCTCGTCGTGCAGGGTGGCAGCCTGCGGCAGCGCGCGGCAGCGCCCTGCGGCCTGCAGCGACGCGAGGATCTCCAGGTAGAAGGGGATCTCGGCGAGCTGCCCCTCGTCGATCCAGCGGCACAGCTCGCGCTCGGAGATCGCCGAGGTCTCAGCCTCCGGCAGCTTGTCGGCTTCTCCGATCACGTACGTGACGACCGACTTGCGGTCGAGCCCGCCGAGGTCGACCGATGACGCCGCCACACCGGCGGGGATGCCGGCGGGCCGGGCGGTCGCGATCACGGCGAAGTCCCGCGTGGCCAGGCGGTCGAGCGTCTGCCGCAGCACGTACCCGCGCTCGCCGTCCGCACCGACCTGGTCGAGGTTGTCGATCAGCACGACGATGCGACGGCGCGCGCACAGCCAGCGCCAGAGCGGCTTGGAGTCGGCGGTCGTGGCCGAGTGCGTGCGGAACTGCTGGTCGAAGGCGTCCGCGGCCCGCTCGAGCACGTCCCCGACGGGCTCGCCGCGGAGGGGGACGAAGACCGGCACCATGCCGACGCGGGCCAGGAAGCGGGCCGCTCCGATCAGCGCGGTCGTCTTGCCGGCGCCCGGGTCGCCGATGATGACCTGGACGTCACGTCGGGTCGTGCGGTGCAGCAGCCCCGGCAGGATCTCGTCGAACAGGTCGTCACGCGGGATGAGCTGCCCTTCGAGCGGATCGTCGGACTCGAGGCGCTTGCTGTGGCGGGTGAGCGGTGGCGCGGATGGCAGGATCGAGACCGGGCGCTTGCGGATGCGGCGGCGGATCTTCCGCGCCTCGTGCGGCCAGCGGGCGAAGTCGTTCCACAGCAGGGCGATCGCGGCGGCGGTGGAGAGCCCGGTGACGGCGGCAGCGACGGCGGAGATCGTCTCGAGCCGGTTCTTGGCGGCGCTCTCGTCCTCGCCGGCGGCCGTCCCAGGGCCCGACTCAGCGCCGAACGCGCCCTCCGCATCGCCGAACAGGTCGATCCCGATCTGCACCCACACGACGTTGACGGCGAACAGCAGCGTCATCAGCAGCGCCGCGATCACGCCGACGTTGAGCGACGCCCGCCAGCTGATGACGTGCGCGTGGGCGTACCACCGCCCGAGTCGGCGCCGCGGGCTGCGATAGGCGCGCCGCGTCGCCTCGAGCGCGATGCCCAGCCACGCCGACTGGCGCCGCAGCCACCACCACGTCCACGTCGTCCGGGCCTCCAGCGAGCCCTGTCGCTCGAGCCTCGCGACGTGCGGGCGCTGCGTCTCCGCCAGGTCCGCGAGATGCGTGTCCGCGAGCGCGATCGCCTGGTCGCGCGTCAGGGCCGGGACGGTCTCGGGAGGGAGGGCGTCGTGCCGCTGTCCGGTTGCCATGACGGGACGCTACGCCCGCACGCCGTGCTGCGCATGCGAACTTCCCCGCATGACCTTGCGCAGTTCGTACGGTCCGCCGAGTTCCCGACCGGCGGTCAGCCCACGAGGCCGAGGTAGGCGCGGAGGAGATGCTCGAGCTCGGCGAGGAGCCGCGGATCGCCGTCCGGGTCGTCGCGGAAGGCGTCGTGGAGGATCGCGTCGGCCGCCGTGAAGGCGGTGCGGGCGACGGCCTGCGCGCGCGGGACACCCCGGTCGTCGAGGAGGCGTTCGACGAGCGCGACCATGCGCGCCTTGTGGTCGCGCGCGTCGGCGCGCGGGCCGAGGGCGCGGATGCCGGCGCTGCCGCGGTACAGCTCGGCGAAGTCGGCCACGAGCACCGCGACGGCGTCCTGGCCGGGGCGCCGGGCGGGGCGCGTGAGGATCTCCGCCATCAGCCGCTCGAACCGCGCGTGGTAGCGGGTGAGGAGCGCGCGGACGATCGCGTCGCGGTCGGGCAGGTACTGGTGGAGCGTGCCGACCGAGACGCCGGCCTCGCGCGCCACGCGCGTGAGCGTGAGCGCGGCCGGGCCGTGCTCCGCGAGCAGCCGCTCGGCCGCCGCCAGCGCCTGCTCGACCTTCTCGCGCGACCGCGCCTGGCGCGGCATGCGGTGGAGCACGGCGCCTCCGAAGACGTCCTCGTCGATCACCCGTCCGAGTTTAAACCAGAGTGGAGTCGGGTTTGGTTAGACTCGCGGCCATGGAGAGGGACGAGGCACGGACGGCAGTCGCCGCCGCCGCGCGCCGGCTCGCCGAGGCGGGCCTGCTGATCGGCACGGCCGGCAACCTCGCGGTCGCGCTCGACGGCGCCGACGAAGGGCTCGTCGCGGTCACCGCCACCGGCGTCGTGCTGGCCGAGGCGCAGGCGAGCGACGTCACGATCGTCGACCGCGACGGGACGGTCGTGGACGGCGACCTCGCCCCCACGTCGGAGGCCGAGCTGCACCTCGCGGTGCTGCGTTCACGCCCCGACGCGACCGCGGTCGTCCACACGCACTCGCCGGTCGCGACGGCCGTCTCGCTCGTGCTCGACGAGCTCCCCTGCGTGCACTACCAGCAGCTGCTGCTCGGCGGCGCGGTCCCGGTCGTCCCGTTCGCGGTGTTCGGCACGACCGCGCTGGCGGCGTCGGTCGACGCCGCGCTGCAGGGCAAGAACGCCGCACTGCTCGCCAACCACGGCACGGTGACGGTCGGCCACGACCTCGCGACGGCGGTGGAGAACGCGCAGCTGCTCGAGTGGGTCGCGACGCTCTACTGGCAGGCGCGCGCGATCGGCACGCCGCGGGAGCTGACGCCCGAGGACCAGCAGGCGGTCATCGAGCACGCCGTGCGCACGAAGTACGGCGCCCCGCGCGAGGCGTCGTGAGCGCGCTCGACGCTCCGCGCCGCGGTGAGCGGCTCGCGACCGGCCGCACCTCCGAGATCTTCGCGCTGCCCGACCAGCCCGGGCGCGTGCTCAAGCTCTTCCTGCCGACCGTCGCCGCGACCGAGGCCGCCGCCGAGTGCGAGCGCACGGCGGTCGCCGCCGCCGCGGGCCTGACGAGCGTCCGGTGCCACGGCACGACGGAGGTCGACGGGCGCGCCGGGCTCGTCCTCGACCGCCTCGACGGCATCTCGCTCACGCGCGTGGGCGAGCGCAACCCGCTGAAGATCCGCGCGACCGCCCGCACGCTCGCGCAGCTCCAGGCCGAGATGCACGCCGTCGCCGCGCCGTCGCTGCCCGACGTGCGCGACGTCGTGCGCGGGCTCCTCGACACGCCACCGCTGGCCTTCCTCGACGCGCGCGAGCGGGCCGCCGCCGGCGCGCTCCTCGACGCGCTGCCGGCGGGCGACCGGCTGCTCCACCTCGACTTCCACCCCGAGAACGTCTTCACGACCGGCGGCGACCCGCCCTACGCGATCATCGACTGGCAGACCGCGCTGCGCGGCGCGCCCGCGGCCGACGTCGCGGCGAGCGTGTTCCTCCTCAAGGACGCCGAGCTGTGGCCCGGGACGCCGGCGGTCAAGCGCGCGGTGTTCGGCGTCATCCGCCGCACGTACTTCTCCGCGTACCTCGACGAGTACCGCCGCCGCACCGGCATCAGCGACGCGGAGATCGCGCGGTGGCGCATGGCGGCGCTCGTCCTGCGGCTCGGGTGGGACATCGCGAGCGAGCGCGAGGCCCTGCGCGCCGGCGTCCGGGCGGCGCTGCGATGACGCTCGCGCTCACGCGCTTCGTCGAGACACCCGAGCCCGCGGGCGGTCACGCGTTCGACCTGCTCGTCGTCGGCGGCGGCATCACGGGCGCGGCGCTCGCGTACGAGGCGGCCAGCCGCGGCTGCTCGGTCGCCCTGGTCGAGGCGGACGACTACGGCGCGGCCACGTCGGCGGCGACCGGCAAGCTGGTCCATGGCGGCTTGAGGTACCTCAAGCAGCTCGAGGTCGGCCTCGTCCGGGAGTCCCTGCGCGAGCGCCGGATCCTCTGCGACATCGCGCCGAACCTCGTCCACCCGTACCCGATCGTGCTGCCGGACGCCGACCTGGTCGCGCGCGCCGGGCTGACCGCGTACGACCTCCTCTCGCGCGACCGCAACCGCGTCCGCGACCCCGGCAAGCGCATCCCGCGCCACCGCCGCGTCCGCCCGGAGGAGGCGGAGGCCTGGGGCCTGGGCGAGCGCGGCGCCGGCGCGCTGCTCTACCACGACTGCACGATGCCGAGCCCGGAGCGGCTGACGCTCGCGTTCGTCCGCTCGGCCGCCGCGCACGGGGCCGCCGTCGCCAACCACGCGCGCGCCGACCGGCTGCTCGTCCGCGACGGCCGCGTGGTCGGCGCGCAGGTCACCGACGTCCTCACCTCGAGCCGGCTCGAGGTGCGCGCGCGGGTGGTCGTCAACGCGACCGGCCCGTGGGCGCACGACGTGCTGGCGCAGAGCGCGGGCGCCGAAGCCGCGGCCGGCCCGCGGCCGCCGGTGCGGTCGGAGGGCATCTACCTCGTCACGCGCAAGGTCACCGACGTCATGACCCTCCACGTGACGCCGCACGGGCACTTCAGCGCCGCGCCGTGGCGGGGCCACAGCCTCATCGGGCCGACCGAGAAGGCGTACCGCGGCGACGTCTCCGACTGGCGCCTGACGCGGGCGAGCATCGAGGACTTCCTGACCGCGATCAACGCCGCCGGCCTGCTCCGCGACCGCCTGACGTACGACGACGTGCTGTTCGCCTACGGCGGGCTGCGGCCGCTGTCGGAGGCGACCGGCGAGGACGGCGACACGTACAACGCCTCCCGCGCGTCCGACCACGTCGACCACGCGCGCGACGGGCTCGAAGGCCTCATCACGGCGACCGGCGGCAAGTACACGACGAGCCGCGCGTTCGCCGAGCAGACGTTCCGCACGGTCGCGCGCAAGCTCGGCCGCCCCGTCGGCCGCCGCCGCAGCCCGACCGCCCGCACGCCGCTGCACGCCTGCGCCACCGGCCCGCTCGCCCCCTACCTCGCCGCCGCCACCACGCGCCACGCGGCGCACGCCCCCGAGACCGTCCGCTGGCTTGCCCTCGACCACGGCACCGACCACGACGCGGTCCTCGCGCTCGCGGACGCCGACCCCCGCCTCGCGACGACGCTCGACGCCGACGGCGAGATCCTCGCCCAGGTCGTGGCGGCGACGCGGTGGGAGTCCGCCCGCACGCTGCGCGACGTCGTGCTGCGCCGCACCGGCATCGGCACGCTCGGCAACCCGGGCGACGACGTCCTCGAGCAGGTCGCGGACGTCGCCGGCCGCGAGCTGGGCTGGTCCGCCGCCCGCCGCGACGCCGAGCTGGACGACGTCCGGGCGGCGCTTACGCTCCCCTGACGATGCCCGCCGCGCCGCGCATCGACGGCCCGACCGTGTCCCTCCGCCCGCCGCGCGAGAAGGACGTCGAGGCGTGGATGCGCGCCGGCCGCGACCCGGAGGTCTGGCTCGGGCACGGCGCGGGTGGAACGCGGCCCGTACACCCCGGACGAGGCGCTCGCGCAGCTGCGTCGCCTGCAGGCGCGGCCGTGGGGCTGGGTGATCGAGGCCGGCGGCGAGGTGGTCGGGCACATCGCCGTCGACCGGCTCGACCCCGAGCGGCGCACGGGGTTCGTCTCGATGGGCCTCCTGCGCAGCGACCTCCTCGGCCGCGGGCTGGGCAGCGCGGCGCTGCGCGCCCTCGTCGGCCGGGCCGCCGACCCGCCGCTCTCCTTCGCCTCCCTGCACCTGCGCGTCGCCGAGTACAACGCGCGCGGCATCGCGGCCTACCGCAAGTGCGGGTTCGTGGAGGTCGGGCGGACGGAGCGCGGGTTCGAGCTCGACGGCCGGTGGGTCGCCGACATCATCATGCGCCGCGACCTGCCCTGAGGGACCCGCGTCAGGCGCGACGCAGGCGCTGCAGCCCGAGGAACGCCAGGCCCGCGAGCAGGCCCCAGAACGGCGCGCTGATCCCCGCGACGGTGATCGCCGAGGCGGTCACGACGAGCGTCACCGTCGCCGCGTCGCGGGACAGCTCGTCCGCGAACGCCGCGGCGAGCGCCGACGTCAGCGCGCCGAGGAGCGCGAGGCCCGCGACCGCCTGGATGAGGAGCGGCGGGGCAGCCGCCACCAGCGCCGTCGCGGCGCCCACGGTCAGCCCGAGCAGGAGGTACATCCCGCCGGCAGCGACGGTCGCGATCCAGCGGCGGTCGGCGTCCGGGTGCGCGTCGGGGCCCGCGGTCATCGCCGCGGTGATCGCCGCGAGGTTGATCCCCTGGCCGCCCAGCGGCGCGATCGCCGCCGACACGCCACCGGTCGCGACGAGCACGGGCGCGAGGTCGGGCTTGTAGCCGTAGAGCCGCATCACGCTCAGCCCCGTCAGGTTCTGCGACGCCATCGTCACGAGGAAGAGCGGGACGCCGACGCCGATCATGGCGCCGAGGTCGAACGCGGGCGTCGTCACCTCGACGACCGGCCACGGCGACGAGAAGACGCCGCCGCCCAGGTCCCCGTTGATCGCCAGCCCGATCACGGCCGCCACGAGCGCGCCCGGCACCGCCCACCGCCGCGCGACCACGATCAGCACCGCCCACGTCGCGATGACCGGCAGCGCCAGCTCCGGCAGCTCGACCGCCGCCCGGGCGGGCGCGAGGCAGACCGGGAGGAGCACGCCCGCGAGCAGCGCGCTCGCGAGCCCTCCGGGCACCGCCGCGATCCACCGCGCGACCGGCCGCCACAGCCCGGCGACCACCGTCAGCGCCGCCGCCACGACGAACGCGCCCACCGCGGCGGGCCAGCCGCCCTCCACCGCGCCCGTCGAGACGAGCAGCGCCGCGCCGGGCGTCGTCCACGCGATCGCGATCGGCATCCGCGTGCGCAGCGACAGGACGATCCCGAGCGCCGCCGACGCGACCGTCACGGCGAGCAGCCCCGACGCGGCCTGGTCGGCGCTCGCGCCCACGGCGCGCAGGCCCGCGAGCACAACCGTGAACGCGCCCGCGAACCCGACGATCGCGGTCACCGCGCCGGCCGCGACCGCCTGCCCGAGGAACGGATCCGCGCCGGCGCCGCGCCCGCGGGTCACGCCCGCGCCCCCGCGTAGACGACGAGGTTGAGCGCCCGCGCCTCCGCGAGCGCCTCGTAGCGGTGCGCGCCGTCGGCCGCGAACCACACCGCGTCGCCCGGCTCCAGCTCCACCTCGCCGCCCACCGGCCCGACGCGCAGCCGCCCGCTCACGCACACGACGACCTCCTCGGCTCCCGGCAGGTGGCCGGTCGCCTCCTGCATGGCGCCCGCGGGGAGGTGGAGCTCGAACAGCTCGGAGCGGTGGTCGCGCCCCTCCGCGTGCACAAGCCACGCGCGCATCCCGGACGACGCCGCGCCCAGCTCGTCGCCCGACCGCGCGGGGATCTTCCGCACGCGCGGCGCCTGGTCCTCGGCCAGGAGCGCCCCGAGCGGCACCGAGAGGCCGCGCGCGACGCGCTGCAGCGTCTCGATCGATGGGTTGCCCTCGCCGCGCTCGATCTTGCCGATGATCGTCTTGGACAGCCCGGAGGCGCGCGCGAGGTCGCCGATCGACAGGTCCTGCGCCGTCCGGTACGCCCGCACGACGCGGCCGATCCGCGCGCTCAGCTCCCCCGCTGCGCTGTCAACCTCAGTCACCAGTCGGCAACTCTAGTTTCCACCTCTCGCGCAGGCAAGCGCCCCGGTGGTTGAATCCGCACGTGCCCCTGACCACGCACGTCCTCGACACGGCCCGCGGGGTCCCGGCGGCCGGGGTGCAGATCACGCTCCTGCGCCGCCCGCCCGAGAGCCACGGCGTGACGATCGCGACGGCGGTGACCAACGCGGACGGCCGCACCGACGCGCCGCTGCTGGCCGCCGGCGAGCTGCAGGCGAGCGAGTACGAGCTGCGCTTCGCCGTCGGCGCGTACTTCGCGGCGACGGCGAGCGGCGCCGCGGCCGAGCCGCCGTTCCTCGACGTGATCCCGATCCGCTTCGCCGTCGCCGACCCCGCCGCCCACTACCACGTGCCGCTGCTCGTCTCGCCCTGGTCCTACTCGACGTACCGCGGCAGCTAGCGACCGTGGACGCCCACGCCCGCGCCCAGCAGGTCGTCCGCAGGTGCCGCGAGCTGGCGACGGTGAGCGAGGAGCGCGACCGGCTGACGCGCCGCTTCGCGACCCCCGCGATGGCGCAGGCCAACGCGCGCGTCGGCGGATGGATGCGCGACGCGGGGCTGCAGGTGCGGGTGGACGCGGCGGGCAACCTGATCGGCCACCACGCGGGCGCCGATCCCGCGGCGGGGACGCTCCTGCTCGGCTCGCACCTCGACACGGTCCGCGACGCGGGCGCGTTCGACGGGCCGCTCGGGGTGATCGGCGCCATCGCGGTGCTCGAGCAGCTCCGCGCGGACGGCGTGACGTTGCCGTTCGCGGTCGACGTGCTCGGGTTCTCCGACGAGGAGGGCCTGCGGTTCGGCACCGCGTACCTAGGGAGCCGGGCGATCGCGGGGACGTTCGACCCCGCGCTGCTCGACCTGCGCGATGCGGACGGCGTGTCGGTACGGCGCGCGCTGCGGGAGTTCGGCGGCGCGCCCGACGCGATCGACGGCGCGGCGCGGCGGGACGAGCGGCTCGTCGGCTACTGCGAGCTGCACATCGAGCAGGGGCCGGTGCTGGAGGAGCTGGGCGCGCCGGTCGGGATCGTCACCGGCATCGCGGGCGCCACGCGGCTCGCCCTGCGCTTCCGCGGGCGGTCGGGCCACGCGGGGACCGTGCCGATGCGCAGCCGCCACGACGCGCTCGCGGCCGCCGCCGAGTGGGTCGGCGCGGTCGAGGCGGCGGGCCGCGAGGTGCCGGGCCTGGTGGCGACGGTCGGGGCGCTCGACGTCCAGCCGGGCGCGCCGAACGTCATACCCGGCACGGTCACGGCGACGCTCGACGTCCGCCACGCCGAGGACTCGGTGCGGACGGAGGCGGTCGCGCAGCTCCTCGAAGCGGCGCGCGTGGCGGGCGACCGGCGCGGGGTCGAGCTGGCGACGCGGACGACGCACGAGGCGCCGGCCGTGGCGATGGACGAGGCGCTCACGGCGGCGCTCGCGCGGGCGGCGGTGGACGCGGGGCTGGCGGACGTGCGGATCCCCAGCGGCGCCGGCCACGACGCGGTCGCGCTGGCCGAGCGGTGCCCAGTCGCGATGCTCTTCGTGCGCTGTCCCGGCGGCCTGTCGCACCACCCCGGCGAGACGGTGGCGGTGGACGACGTCGCGGTCGCGCTCGAGGTGCTCACCGGGTTCGTGCGGCGGCTGGCGGCGGGCGGGACGTGAGCGCGTTCGACGTGATCGTACGCGGGGCGACCGTGGTCGCGGGCGCGGCGCCGGCCGTGGCCGACATCGGCATCGCGGACGAGCGGATCGCCGCCATCGCGCCCGAGCTGGAGGGCGGCGGCGCGGTCGAGCACGACGCGCGCGGGCTGCTCGCGCTCCCCGGCGCCGTCGATGCCCACGTGCACCTGAACGAGCCGGGCCGGACCGCGTGGGAGGGCTTCGCGAGCGGGACCCGCGCGCTCGCCGCGGGCGGCACGACGACGGGCATCGACATGCCGCTCAACGCCCACCCGCCGACGGTCGACGCCGCGGCACTGGACCTCAAGCTCCATGCAGCTCGAAGTTCCGGGCTGTGGTGCGACGTCGCGCTGTGGGGCGGGCTCGTGCCGGGCCCGCCCACCCACCTCGAGCGGCTCGACGAGCTGGCCGCGCGCGGGGTCGTGGGGTTCAAGGCCTTCATGGCCGCGTCCGGCATCGACGACTTCCCCGCCGCCGACGACGTGACGCTCCACACGGGGATGGAGCGCGCGGCGCGGCTCGGGCTCCCGGTCGCCGTCCACGCCGAGAGCGACGCGCTCACGCGCGCGCTGCACGCCCGCGCGGTGGCCGAGGGCCGCACCACGATGCGGGACTTCCTGGCGTCCCGGCCGGTCGAGGCCGAGCTGGACGCGATCGCGCGCGCCCTCGCCATCGCCGCCGAGACCGGCTGCCCGCTCCACGTCGTCCACATCTCGACCGGCCGCGGCGTCGCGCTGATCGCCGAGGCGCGGGCGCGCGGGGTCGACGTCACCTGCGAGACGTGCCCGCACTACCTCGTGCTCGACGAGGAGGACGCCGAGCGGCTCGGTGCGGTGGCCAAGTGCACGCCGCCGCTGCGTCCCGCCGTCGACCAGGAGGCGCTGTGGGAGCGGCTGCTCGCCGGCGACGTCGACCTCGTCGCGACCGACCACTCCCCCTCCCCGCCCGACCTGAAGCGGGGCGACGACGCGCTGGCGTGGTGGGGCGGCATCAGCGGGGCGCAGACGCTGCTGGCGTCGGTGTACGACGCGGCGCACGTCGCGCGCGGCCTCCCGCTCGCGCGCCTCGCGGCGCTGCTCGCCGCCGCGCCCGCCGCGCGCTTCCTCGGCGGCACCGCGCGCAAGGGCGCGCTCGCCGTCGGCGCGGACGCGGACATCGCGCTCGTCGACCCGGCGGGCACGTGGACCGTCGACCGCGACGACCTGCGCGACCGCCACCGGCTCAGCCCGCTCGCCGGCCGCACGCTCCGCGGCCGGGTCGTCCGGACGCTCCTGCACGGTGCGGTGGTCGACCCCGGCGCCCCGCCCCGCGGCCGCGTCCTCCACCGCGACGGAACGCCCATGTCATGACCGCCTCCCGCCTCCACGAGCAGATCGCCGAGCTGGCGACCTACAACGACGACCCTGATGCGGGCGGCATCACCCGCGAGGTCTACACGCCGACGTACGCGCGGGCGGTCGACCTCGTGGCCGCGTGGATGCGCGACGTCGGGCTGGAGGTCAGGTTCGACGCGGTCGGGACGCTCTACGGGCGGTGGCCGGGGAGCGAGCCGGACGCGGCCCGCGTGCTGACCGGCTCGCACGTCGACACGACGCTCAACGCGGGCCGCTACGACGGCGTCGTCGGGGTGCTCGGGGCGCTCGAGGCGGTGCGGCTGCTGCACGCCGACGGGTTCGTGCCGCGGCGGACGGTCGAGGTCGTCGCGTGGGCGGGCGAGGAGCCGCGGTTCGGCACCGGCTGCGTGGGGTCGCGCGTGGCCGCGGGACGGCTCGACCGGGACGGCCTCGACGCGCTCGTCGACCGCGACGGCGTCTCGATGGCGGCCGCGCTGCGACAGGCCGGGTTCGACCCCGACCGGTGCGCGGACGCGGTGATCGACCCCGCGACCGTCCACGCGCTGGTCGAGCTCCACATCGAGCAGGGCATCGTCCTCGAGAGGCACCGCGAGCAGATCGGCATCGTCACCGCCATCGCGGCGCCGCACGACTTCACGCTCGCCTTCCGCGGCGCGGCGACGCACTCGGGCGCGACGCCGATGGAGCTGCGCCGCGACGCGCTCGCGGGCGCGGCGGAGGCGATGGTGGAGCTCGAGCGGATCGCGCGCGAGTCGCCGAGCGGCACGACGGTCGGGACCGTCGGTGTCATCCGCGTCGCGCCGGGCGCGATCAACGTCGTGCCGGGGAGCGTGGAGCTCGACGTCGACGTGCGCGACTCGGACCTCTCGGCGCGGGACGCCGTGGTCGCCGAGGTCGTGCGCACCGCCGAGGAGATCGCGGAGCGCCGCGGGCTGGAGCTGGAGGTCACGCCGATCGTCGAGGACGTCCCGGTCCCGTGCGACCTGGCGATCATCCGCGCCGTGGGCGAGGCCGCGGACGTGCTCGGCCTCCGCGCGCGGCGGATGATCAGCGGCGCGTACCACGACGCGATGATCCTCGGCACGCGCGTGCCGGTCGGGATGATCTTCGTCCCCTCGCGCGGCGGCGTCTCGCACCACCCGGACGAGCACACCGAGCCGGACGAGCTCGACGCCGGCGTCGCGGTGCTGGCGGGGACCCTCGCGCGGCTCGCGTCCTAGGCGTCAGGTCTCGGCCGCGGCGAGGCGCTCGCGCAGACGGGCGATCGCGGCGAGCACCTCGACGCGGTGCTCGCGGCGCGTCATCCACACCGGGAGGCGGTGCTGCGGGCGCCACATCGGCTGCGGGGTGCCGCCGCGGAGGACCGCCGCGACGAACCGCTCGAGGTACGCGAGGTGCGTCGCGTTGACCGCCCACAGCGTCTGCCCCTCGCAGCACGCCTCGCGCAGCCACAGGTCGTGGAGTACCTCGCGTGGCTGCGGGCCATGGCCGGGCGCGCGGTCGCGCCGCCAGCGCCCGTCGCTGCCGGTCGTCTGGCGCACCTGGCCGTCGTCGGCGAGCGCGATCCGCCCCGCCCGCACGAGCGTGCACTCGCGGCAGACGATCCGCGCGCGCTCGGGCTCGGCGTGCGCGCAGTCGCCACAGCGCGGGCACCGCACCAGCCACGGCCCGCGCCACGGGACACGCTGCTCGCGCTCGGAGTCGAGCCGCGTCGGGATCCGCGTCGGGCCCGCCATGCACGCGGTTCTACCCTGCGCCGACTCATGGTCACCACGACCTTCGCGAAGCCGTCCGCCGGCGCGTGGGCGGAGCCGGTCGCCGCGCTCGCGCTGCCGGCCGGCGTGCCGGGGCCGCGGCAAGTCCTCGTCGGGGACGAGGAGACGCTCGCGCGGTTCGGGGTCCGCGCGGAGGGCCTGCGGTGGACCGTCGCGGTGCGCGGCCTCGACCTCACGGGGCGCGCGGCGTCGGGCATGATCCTCGCGCTGGGCGACGAGGTGCACCTCCGCCTGACGCACCGCTGCGAGACGTGCGCGACGCTCCGCGACGCGGCCGACGCCGCGACCCTCCGCGCGCTCGCCGCGGCGGGCGCACGCGGGTGGCTGGGCGTCGCGGTGCGCGGCGGGACCGCGCGTCCCGGCGACGCCGCGCGGCTCCTCCCCGGCCGCCCGTACCCGGCGGTCCCCGACGCGGTGGCCGACCGCTTCGGGTGGGTCGCCGCGCAGATCCCGCCCGGCCGCGTCATGACCTACGCGACGATGCGCGCCGCGATCGGCGCGCCGCGCGCCTACGCTCGCGCGCTCCCCGGCTACGCGCGTCGCTTCGGCGCCGCCGACCGCGTCGTCCGCGACCACCCCGACCCGTGGCGCGGCGACGACCTCTACCTCGCTCCAGGTTGAGGTCGCGGGTCAGAACCCGTCGCGCCAGGCGTCCTTGTAGAGCAGGTACTCGGCCGGCTCGCTGCCGGTGGCCGTGAAGCCCTGCGGGCAGTAGGGCGCCATGTAGACGAAGTCGTGGGCGAAGACCTCGTGCGTGTCGCCGTCGAGGTGGTAATGGCCCTGGCCGGCGGTCATGTAGAGGCCGTGCTCCTCGTCGTGGATCTCGATGTTGTCGAGGCCGACGCCGGGCTCGAAGCGCAGCAGCGACATCGCGAAGTCGAACGCGGGATCGTCGACCGGCAGCAGCTCGCGGCGGGTGAAGCCGGGGACGGCGGTCGCGGCGAACGGGACGTCGTCGCGATGGCCGGAGAGCGGGCCGGGCGCGTCGTGGCCGGCCGCCGGCTCGTAGCGCCGCTTGACCACGAGCAGCCGCGCCGGCGCGCCGCCGTCCGCGTGCACCTCCCACCCGAGCGTCTCCGGCAGGTACGCGTACCCGCCGGCGCTCGTCGTCCCCTCGCCGCCCTCGACCCGCAGCGTCACCGCGCCGTCGAGGACGTAGAGGAACGTCTCGAAGCCCGGGGCGAACGGCCGCACCGACCCGCCCCCTGCGGGCAGCGAGATCAGGTGCTCGCCGATGCGCGCCGGCGCGAACCGGGGCGTGACGAGCTTGACGACGGTCGCGTCGGGGCCGAGCTCGGGGAGCCGGCTCGGGTAGTGGTTCGCCGGCGTGAGCAGCGTGTACGAGGCGCGGCGCACGCCGCGGGAGCCCTTCACCCATCGATCCTTTCGCTGACGAGGTCCTCGAGCCGCGCGGGCGCGCGGGTCACCGGCCGGCCGGTCGCGTCGCGCAGCGCCGCGAGGATCGCGGGCGTCGACGTGATCGACGGCAGCTCCCCCGCGCCCTTCAGCCCGTACGGCGTGTCGTCGTCGCCCAGCTCGAGGATGAGCGAGCGGACCGGCGCGGCGTCCACGATCGTCGGGATGCGGTAGGAGCCGAACGAGCGCGACCGCACGACGCCGCCGTCGATCAGCAGCTCCTCGCTCAGCGCGAGCCCGAGCCCCTGGATCGAGCCGCCCTCCAGCTGCCCCTCCAGCGCGAGCGGGTTGATCGCGCGGCCGACGTCCTGCGCGCACGCCAGCTCGACCACCCGCGCGACCCCGAGCTCCACGTCCACGTCGACCACCGCGCGGTGCGCCACGAACGCGAACCCCGCGTGCACGTCCGTCTCGCCCGACGGGTCGCCCAGCGGAACCGTCGGCCGGTGGCGGTAGGTGTACGTCGCCTCGACCGCCTCGCCCGCCAGCACCTCCGCCAGCCCTTCGCCGGAGAGCGGGGCAGCGGCGAAGGGGTCGGGGAGCCCGGCCGCGGCGGCGAGCGTCGCGACGGTCTCGCGGATCTCCCGGCACGCGCCCTGCACCGCCCCGCCGACCATCCATGACAGCCGCGACGCGCTCGCCGAGCCGGCCGAGTCGATCGCGGTGTCCGCGGGCAGCAGCCGCACGTCGGCGACGCCCAGCTCGGTGCGCGCGATCTGCTCCTGGACGCCGACGACGCCCTGGCCGACCTCCGCCGCCGCGGTGTGGATCTCCACGACCGGCCGCCCGTCCGCGCCGACGTGCAGCGCGACGCGTGCGGTCGCCGGGTCGTCGAAGCCCTCGCTGAACGCGATGTTCTTGAAGCCGACCGCCCACCCGACGCCGCGCCGCACGCCCTCGCCGCGCGCCGCGGTCCCGAACTGGGAGCCCGGCCATGCGCGGGGATCGCGCTCGTCCGCCGACGATGCGGCAGGCAGCGGCAGCGCCTCCAGCTCGTCGACCAGCTCCCGCACCGGCACCGGCCCGCGCACCGCCTGCCCGTACGGCAGCACGCCGCCCGGACCGAGCGCGTTGCGCCGCCGCACCTCCAGCGGCGACAGCCCGCACGCCGCCGCCAGCCGGTCCATCTGCGCCTCGTAGCCGATCGCGACCTGCACCGCCCCGAACCCGCGCATCGCCCCGTTCGGCGGGTTGTTCGTGTAGGCGACGGTCCCCTCCAGCAGCGCGTTCGGGACCGCGTACGGCCCCGCCGCGCACGTCGTCGCGTTGGCGATCACCGCGGTCGACGACGACGCGTACGCGCCCCCGTCGAGCAGCAGCCGCGCGCCCACGAACGTGAGCACGCCGTCGGCCGTCGCGCGGTGCTCGTACTCCATCACCGCCGGGTGCCGGTGCACGTGCCCGACGAACGACTCCTCGCGCAGGTAGGACATCTTCACGGGCCGGTCGCACGCCAGCGCGAGCAGGCACGCGTGGAGCTGCATCGACAGGTCCTCGCGCGCGCCGAACGCCCCGCCGACGCCCGCCAGCACCAGGCGCACGCGATCCGGGGCCAGGCCCAGCCCGGCCGCGATCTGGTCGCGGTCGACGTGGAGCCACTGCGTCGCGACGTGGAGCTCCACCCCGCCCTCGCCGTCGGGGATCGCCAGGCCGGACTCGGGGCCGAGGAACGCCTGGTCCTGCGTGCCCACCTCGTACGTCCCGCGCACGACGACCGCGCCCGGCGCGTCCACGTCGCCGCGCGCGATGCGGACGCTGCGCAGCGCGTTCCCACCCGGGTGGAGCGCGGGCGCCCCGGGCGCGAGCGCCGCGGCGGCGGACGTCAGCGGCGGGAGCACCGCGTACGCGACGTCGACCAGCGCCGCCGCCCGCCGCGCCGCCGCCGGGGTGTCCGCGGCGACGAGCGCGACCGGCTCACCGTGGTGGCGCACGACCTCCTCGGCGAGCACCGGCTGGTCCGGCCGCTCGGCGCCGACCCGCTTCGCGCCCGGGACGTCGGCCGCCGTCAGCACCGCCCGGACACCCGGGACCGCGCACGCGGCGGCGGTGTCGATGCCGAGGATCGCGGCGCTCGGATGCGGGGAGCGGACGGTCGCGCCGAAGAGCATCCCGTCGACGTGCAGGTCGCTCGAGTACGCGAACGCGCCGCGCACCTTCGCCCGCCCGTCGGTCCGCCGCAGCCGCTCCCCGACGCCCCCGCGCCGGTCGCCCTCGACGACCGGCTCGTCCACCAGCGTCCGCGCGTGCGGCCCCGCGCCGGTGTGGCACCGCGCCCGCGGGTCCTGCGTCCGCCAGGTGTGTCCCTGCTGCGGGCTCACGCCGCCACCCGGCTCCGCATCCGCGCGCTCTCGCGCCGCAGGTCCGCCGCGAGCGTCACCGGGTCGGCGGTCCGCAGCTCACCGTCCGCCACCACGACCTCACCGCCCACGAAGAGCGTGTCGACCGCCCGCAGCGGCCCGAACGCCAGCGCGAAGACCGGGTCCTCGATGCCGGCGTGCGCCGCCGCGCGCAGGTCCCACAGCGCGACGTCGGCCAGCGCGCCGGTCGACAGGTGGCCCAGCTCGTCGTCGCGCCCCAGGCAGCGCGCGCCGTGCCGCGTCGCCATCTCCAGCACCGTCCGCGCCGTCAGCGCCCGCGGCCCGCGCGCCGCTCGCCCGACCACGAGCGCGGCCCGCAGCTCGTCGGCCAGCTCGCCCGACTCGTTCGAGGCCGCGCCGTCCACGCCGAGCCCGACCGGCGCGCCGGCCGCCAGCAGCGCCGGCACCGGCGCGATGCCCGCGCCCAGCCGCCCGTTCGACGTCGGGCAGTGCGCCACGCCCGTGCCCGTCGCGCCCATCCGCCCGCACTCGGCCTCGTCGAGGTGGACGCAGTGCGCGAGCCACACGTCCTCGCCGACCCACCCGAGCCGTTCCAGGTACTCCAGCGGCCGCACGCCGAACCGCTCGAGGCAGAACGCCTCCTCGTCGTCGGTCTCGGCCAGGTGCGTGTGGAGCCGGACGCCACGCCGCCGCGCGAGCTCCGCGGTCTCGGCCATCAGCTCGCCGGTCACGGAGAACGGCGACGTCGGAGCGAGCGCGATGCGCACGTGCGCGCCGGGCGCGGGGTCGTGGTAGCGGTCGATCGCGTCGGCCGACGCCTGCAGGATCGCGTCGCGGTCCTCGACGATGCCGTCCGGCGGGAGCCCGCCGTCGCTCGCGCCGAGGTCCATCGCCCCGCGGCAGGGGTGGAACCGCAGCCCGATCGCGCGCGCCGCCTCGATCTCGACCCCGAGCAGGTCGCCCGCGGCCGCCGGGAAGATGTAGTGGTGGTCGGTGGTCGTCGTGCAGCCGCTGCGCGCTAGCGCCGCCAGCCCCGCCCGCGCCGCCGCCCGCACGGTCTCGCCATCGAGGTGCTGCCACACCGGGTACAGCGCGGTCAGCCACTCGAAGAGCGTCGCCTCCTGCGCGTAGCCCCGCGTCGCGTGCTGGTAGAGGTGGTGGTGGCAGTTGACCAGGCCGGGCGTCGCGAGCTTCCCGCTCCCGTCGACCCAGGCGTCCGCCCGCGTCGACCACGCCGGCGGCGCCGCGCCCTCCCCCACCGCGGCGATGCGCGCGCCGTCGAGCACGAGGTGCCCGTCGGCGATCTCGCGCCGCGCGTCGTCGACCGTCGCGATGGCGAGCCCTTCGATGACCGTGACCGTCACGGCGCCTCCTCCGCGGCCAGCCGGACCGCCTCGACGATCTTCGTGTAGCCCGTGCAGCGGCACAGGTTGCCGTTCAGGCCCTCGCGGATGTCCGCGTCGCTCGGGGCGGGCACGCGCCGCAGCAGGTCGCGCGCGGCGACGACGAGGCCCGGTGTGCAGAAGCCGCACTGGACCGCCCCGGCGCGGAGGAACGCCTCCTGCACCGCGTCGAGCGCGCCGTCGCCGGCCGCCGCCGTCTCGACGACCGCCCCGTCGGCCTGCGCGGCGAGCACCAGGCACGCGCACGCCAGCTCGCCGTCGAGCAGCACCGTGCACGAGCCGCACTCGCCCTGCTCGCACGCGTTCTTGGCCGCGGGCAGGCCCAGCTCCTCGCGCAGCACCCGCAGGAGCGACTGGGCGGCCACGTCGTCCGGGACCTCGTGCGCGACGCCGTCGACCGTGAGCCTCATGCCGCCACCGCCCCGCCGCCGGTGGCGCGCGCCACCGCCCGCGCCGCCAGGACGCCCGCCGCGTGGCGCCGGTACGCGCCGCTCGCCCGCGCGTCGCCGGGCGCGTCTGCCGGGACCGCCGCGCGCACGAGCGCCCCCAGCTCCCCCGCCGCGCCCTCCACGACGACCGCCCGCTCACCGACGCCGACCGCGCACGCCCGGCCGCCGCCGCTCGGGTCGAGCGCGACCGCGACCCCGCACACGGCCCGCGCCATCGCGTTGCGCGCGCCGACCTTCGCGTACGCCGTCGGCCCGTCGTCGACCGGGACCTCCAGCGCGGTCACCAGCTCCCCGTCCTGCAGCTCGCACGCGCCCTCGCCGGTGACGAAGTCGGCCGCGGCCACGTGCCGCACGCCGTGCGCCGCGGACACGATCTCGACCGCCGCGCCGCCGGCTCCGAGCGCGGCGAGCGCGTCGCCGGTCGGGTCGCCCAGCGCCAGCGCGCCCGCGACCGTCGCGCGGTTGCGGACCTGCCGCGACGCCACGGTGCGCGCCGCGGCGGCGAGGCCGGGCAGCTCCGCGTTCCACCGCTCCAGCACCTGCGTGTACGTCGTCAGCGCGCCGAGCCGCACGACCGCGCCGTCCCTGCGTGCCGCGCGCAGCTCGTCGACTGCGGACAGGTCGAGCAGCGCCGCGGGCTCCCACCCCTGGTTGAGCCGGGGCAGCACCCCGGTCCCGCCGGCGACGACGACGGCGTCCGGATGGTCGGCCCGCGCCTGCAGGGCCGCGTCGAGGGTGCGGGGTCGGAGGAGCGTCCGGGCACGGTACAGCACGATCCTCGAATCGTTGCGGCTCTTCCGGCCCGGCGCTAGGGTGCCCGCCCCATGGAGCGGGAGACGTTCGTCGCACGCTTCGGCGGCGTGTTCGAGGGCTCGCCGTGGATCGCCGCGGCGGCCTACGACGCGGGGCCGCACGCCTCGGTGGACGCGCTGCACGCCGCGATGGTCCGGGCCGTGGACGCCGCGCCGCGGGACGCCCGGCTCGCGCTGATCCGCGCCCACCCCGACCTCGCCGGGCGCGCCGCGATCGCCGGCGACCTCACCGCCGAGTCCGCGCGCGAGCAGGCCGGTGCCGGGCTCGACCGCCTCACGCCCACGCAGTTCGAGCGTCTGACCGCGCTGAACGACGCGTACCGGGAGCGGTTCGGGTTCCCCTTCGTCGTCTGCGTCCGCGAGCACGCCGGGCCGGACACGATCATCGCCGCGGCCGCCGAGCGCCTCACGCACGACCCGCAGACCGAGGAGCGGACGGCGCTCGCGGAGATCGCGAAGATCGCCCGGCTGCGCCTCGCCGACCTCGCCCCCGACGACCTCCGCACGGAAGGAACGGCGCCCTGACCGACGCGCACATCAGCTACGGCAAGCTCCAGGTCCCCGTCCACCTCGTCCGCGGCGAGCGGCTGCTGGCGGCGGACGTGTCGATGGAGGTGCTCGGGCAGGGGTTCCTCCCCGCGTACACCGAGGGCGACAACTCCGCCGTGGTCGCGACGGACACGATGAAGAACGTGATCTTGCGCCAGGCGCACGCGTACGACGGCGCGACGCTCGAAGGGCTGCTCGACCACCTCGGCCGCCACTTCCTCGGGACGTACCCGGACATGGAGGGGCTGCGGATGTCGGCCGCCGCGCAGCCGTTCGTGGCGGAGTCCGGGAAGCTCTTCCGGCGCGTGGACGGCGACCACGCGGTGGCGGAGCTGGAGCTGACGCGCGCGGCCGACGGCGCCGTGTCGCTCGTCGCGGCGCGGTCGGGCCACGTCGGGCTGCGCCTGCTGAAGACGACCGGGAGCGCGTTCACGAAGTTCGCCCGCGACGACGTGACGACGCTGCCCGAGCGCACCGACCGCCCGCTGTACGTCCACCTCGACGTGCACTGGCGGTTCGGCGCGCCGGACGCCGCGCTCGACCCGCCCGCGGTGCTGCCGCTCGTCCTGTCGACGTTCGACGACTTCGTGTCCGAGTCGATCCAGCAGCTCGTCCACGAGATGGGCGTGCGCATCCTCGACCGCTTCCCGCAGCTGAGCGCGGTGAGCTTCCGCGGCGAGAACCACACGTACGACCCGGTCCCCGGCGCCGAGGACGCCGAGCCGCTGGCCAAGACCTACACGTCGCCGTTCCCCGCGTGGGGGCTGATCACGCTGGAGCTGCGCCGCTGAGGCGGCCGGCCGGCGCCGGCGCGGGCACGAACACCAGCGACGACTCCTGGCAGCGCCGTGCGGCGCGCATCGGGAGCCGCGTGCCGCCGTGAAGGACGATCACCGTCCCGATCTCCTCGCCGGCGTTCTCCAGCACGTGCCGGCGCGCGCTGCCGCGAACCTGCCGGTAGGTCAGGCACACGTCGGGGCAGACGGCGGCGAGCGACCGCTCGAGCAGCGACGCGCTCAGCTCCTCGAGGCTCTCGGTGAGGACGACGGGGCTCGGGCCGAACCAGCACGTCATGGTCGGCCGCGCGATCCCGACGACGATCTCCAGCCGCGCCCGCTCGCGCCGGGCGAGGTCGCACGCCGCGCCCACGAGGGCGAGGTCGCACTCGTCGTCGACGGGGACGACGGCGCGCAGCACCGGCTCCGTGCCGTGCGGCACGGACTCTGCCGCCCTCCTCCGGCGCAGACCCATGGCCGCATGCTACGCCCATCGTGACCCCGGTGTCACGTTCGGTGTGCTGTACTCGGCGCGCTTTGACCCCCGCTCCTCGCGTCCTCGTCGCACCGGATTCCTTCAAGGGCACGTACGCCGCCGACGAGGTCGCGGCCGCGATCGCCCGCGGCATCGAGGCGTCCGGCGCCATCGCCGACGTCTGCCCGGTCGCCGACGGCGGCGAGGGCACGATGGGCATCCTCGTCGCGGCGCTCGGGGGAACGATCGTCCACGCCGACGCCGTGGACCCGCTCGGCCGGCCGCTGCGCGCGCCCTTCGGGCTGGTCGACGACGGCGCGACCGCGATCGTGGAGATGGCCGCCGCGTCGGGGCTCGGGCTGGTCGCGGAGGACGAGCGCGACGCCGAGGCGGCGACCACGCGCGGGACCGGGATGCTGATCGCGGCGGCGGTGCGCGAGCACGGCGCGCGGCGGGTGGTCGTGACGGTGGGTGGGAGCGCGACGACCGACGGCGGCCGCGGCGCGATCGAGGCGATCGGCGACCTCCCGTCCGGCGTGACGGTCGTCTGCCTGTGCGACGTGACCGTGCCCTTCGAGCGCGCGGCGGAGGTCTTCGGGCCGCAGAAGGGGGCGGACCCGGCGTGCGTCGCCCGCCTGACCGCCCGCCTGCACGCGTTCGCGGAATCCCTGCCGCGCGATCCACGCGGCGTGCCGCGGAGCGGCGGAGCAGGCGGGCTGTCGGGCGGGCTGTGGGCGCAGTACGGCGCCGAGCTCGTCGACGGCGCGGGGTTCGTCCTCGACGCCCTGCGGTTCGACGACCGGCTGGCGCGCGCGGCGGCCTGCGTGAGCGGCGAGGGCCGCCTGGACTCGCAGACGCTCCAGGGGAAGATCGTCGGGGCCGTCGCGGCGCGCTGCCGGGCGGCGGGCGTGCCGCTCCACGCGGTCGTCGGCTCCACCACCCTCGACGCCGCCGCGCAGGCCGAGCTGGGGCTGGGCGGCGTCCACGTCGCGACCGACGCCGCGGCGATGGAGGACGCCGGACGCGCGATCGGTGAGCATGTGGCGCGATGAAGATCCTCTACGAGGCCCAGGCCACCGCCGCCGGCGAAGGCCGCAACGGCCACGCGCGCAGCTCAGACGGCGTCCTCGACGTCGACCTGGCGATCCCCGTCGCGATGGGCGGCGAGGACGGCGGGACGAACCCCGAGCAGCTCTTCGCCGCGGGCTACGCGGCCTGCTTCCACAGCGCGCTGCACGCGGTCGCGCGGCGCCAGAAGGTCGAGCTCGGCGCGTCGACGGTCACCGCGACGGTCGGCATCGGGCCGACCGAGAACCGTGGCTTCGGCCTCGCCGTCGCGCTCCGGGTGGACATCCCGGACCTGGACGACGAGACCGCGCGGCAGCTCACCGAGGCCGCGCACCAGGTGTGCCCGTACTCGAACGCGACGCGCGGGAACGTCGACGTGGCGCTCGAGGTCGGCGCGAGCTAGGGCCGCGCTAGGCGGCGGGCCGCTCGGAACGGTCGGCGTTCAGCTCCGTGCGCGGGTCGGCGTCGCGGATGCCGTCCTTGAACTCGCGGATCGAGGCGCCGAGCGAGCGGCCGGCGGACGGGAGCCGCTTCGGGCCGAGCACGATCAGCGCGACGATGAGGATGATGATGAGCTCCGGGGCTCCGATGGGCATGGCGATCTCCTAGCCGGGGTTGGGCACCGGACAGTGAAGCGCGTCCACCCCCGGTTCGTCCAGCCCGGAAGTCGGAACCGGCTCGGCCCAGGTGTCGAGTCCGGGGCTACTCGGCCGCTTCCTGCACGGCCTGATCGAGCGCCTGCTCGGCCTCGTCGAGCTGCCGGCGCGCCTCCTCCTCGGCCGCGGCGCCCGGGTCCTCCAGCGCGTCGCGCGCGTCCTGCACGCGCTGCTCGGCCTCCTGGACCTGCTGCTGGGCCGAGTCGATCTGCTCGTTGAGCTCGCTCACCTCCTCTCCGCACCCGGCGGCGAGGGCAGCGGAGACGGCGAAGGCGGCGGGCATCAGGCGGGTCGAGATCGGCATGGACCCATCGTGACAGCGTCGCCCGAGCCGCCCCGCCGTGCGGCGGGGCGGGCCGGGGGTCGGGTGGGTCAGACCTCGCCGGACGGCGCGGCGTACGACTGCGCGGCGCCGGCGTCACCGGACTCCGCGGAGCTGCCGCCCGCGCCGTCCTTCTCCGGGCAGTCGTCGCGGCTGCCGTCCTGCGGGCGCTGCTCGTCCTGGATCGTCGTGGCGGCGGGGGCGGCGCCGCCCTGGCTGCCGGACGCGGTCGCGCCGTCGTCGGCCATCGCGACGGCGGCGCCGCCGGTGGCGAGCACGGCGCTGGCCAGCACGCCGGCGAAGACGCGGCGGCGGCGAGCGGCGTACGGGGTGCGATCGATCTGCGGGATCTCGGGCTCCATGGAGCTCCTCTCGGTCGGGGGTTCCTCGTGCTCCCCCAGTCCGCCCAGGTCGACCTCAACCGCCGATGAAGGGCGGCGAAGACCGCGGCGGCCGGGCTGCGGCCGCCGCGGGCTGTCGCACGGCGCTACGGGACCCGCGTGATGCGGTCGGTCGGCCCGGGCGCGACCGGCGAGCCGGCGTCGAAGTACGCCTCCAGCGCGTCGAGGTCGACGTCGCCGCCGAGCTGGTCGGTGCCGAGGTTGAACACGGTGAACCCGTCGCCGCCGGTCGCGAGGAACGAGTTCATGGTCACCCGGTACGTCGCCGCGGGGTCGATCGGGTTGCCGTTGAGCTGCAGGTTGCTCACCTTGCTGCCCTTCGGCGCGGACAGGCTCCACGTGTACGTGAAGCCCTCGGACACCTGGAGGATCCGGTTCTGGCCCACCGAGGGGTTGTCGAACTGCTGCTCGAGCAGCGCGTCGAGCTGGGCGCCCGTCAACGTCTTCACCACGAGCGTGTTGCCGAACGGCTGCACGTCGTACAGCTGGCCATACGTGACGTCGCCCGTCGTCGTGATGTCCTGGCGGATGCCGCCGGGGTTCATGAACGCGATCTGCGCGCCGCCCTTGCCGGCCGGGCTCGTCGCGGCGAGCTGGGCGTCGGCGATCACGTCGCCGAGCGGCGTCTCGCCGGCCGCCGTCGCGGTCCGGTCGATCGGCGCGGTGGTCTGGCCGACGACGCGGCTGGAGACCACCTCCGAGAGCGGCTTGTACTTGTCGACGATCGCCTTGACGTCGTCGTCCGGCGTGACGTCCCGGGTCACGATGTGGTTGTCGGCGGCGATCGCCGTGACGTCCCGCGTCGTCCCCGACAGCGTCAGGTCGAGGGTGGTGACCAGGCGCCCGAACGACGCGGCGCTCGTGACGACCTTCCCGCCGCGCTGGCAGATGTACGGCTGATGCGTGTGGGCCGAGAGGACCGCGTCGACCTTGGCGGACAGCGCGTCGGCGATCGCGAAGACGTCGCCGGTCGGGTTCTCGCACCGGTCGACGTCCTGGAAGCCGGCGGCGTACGGCGGGTTCTGCTGGCCGCCCTCGTGGAGGAGGATCACGAACGTCTCGACACCCAGGCTGTCGCTGAGATCGCGGACGAGCCGGTTGACCGTGCGCGCCTCGTCGTCGAACGTGAGGCCCGCGACGCCCGACGGCGTGACGATGCTCGGCGTGCCCTCGAGCGTGAGCCCGATGTACGCGACCGGGATGTCGCCGACGCGCTTGATCTTGTAGGGCGGCAGGAGCGTGTCGTCCGTCCCGGTGTGGCGGACGTTCGCGGCGAGGTAGTCGTACGCCGCGCCGAGGAAGCCGTCGCCGTCCTGGCAGCCGTCGATCGGATGGCAGCCGCCGAACTGGACGCGGAGCAGCTCGGCCGCGCCCTCGTCGAACTCGTGGTTGCCGACGCCGGCGTAGTCCATCCCGATCTCGTTCATGACCTCCACGGTGGGCTCGTCGTGGAAGAGCCCGGAGATCAGCGGGCTGCCGCCGATCAGGTCGCCGGAACCGACGAAGACGCTGTTGGCCTTCTGCGCCGCGAGGGTCTTGACGTGGGTCGCCAGGTAGACCGAGCCGCCTGCATCGACGGTCGTGCTGGGCCCGGTCGGGATGCGGCCGGAGGAGCCGGTCGGCGGCTCGAGATGGCCGTGGAAGTCGTTGATGGCCAGGACGCGGAGCGTCTGGTCGGCGGGCGGGGGCGCCGGCGGGCCCTGCGGCCCTTGCGGACCCTGCGGGCCGGCGGGGCCGGGCGGGCCCTGCGGGCCGCGCGGGCCGGTCTTGCCCTTCGAGCCCTTCGGGCCGCGCTTGCCGGTCTTGCCGCGCGAGCCGCGCTTGCTCTTGGCCTTCTTCTTGCCCTTCTGCTTCTTCGCGGCGGCCTTCTTCTTGGCGGCCGCCTTCTTCTTGGCCGCGGCGCGCTTCTTCGCCGCGGCGGCGCGCCTGGCCGCCGCCCGGCGGCTCGCGGCGGTGGTGCGCTTCTTCGCCGCCTTGGTGCCCGACGAGCTCGTCGTCGCGGCGCTCGTGGCGCGGTCATCCGAGGTGCCCGCCGCCGGCGCGCCGGGCGCTAGGGCCCCGGCGATCAGGACGAGGACGAGGGCGGCCGCGGCCGCAACTGCACGTCGCATCTGTGCACTCCCCTGGTGTGCGAGTTGGTCTGGCTCCCCGCACCCGACCTCCCAGTCCCGGCGCGAGCCGCGTGAACCTACCGCCCCGTCTCGCGCCGCGCCACCCCTTCACCGCGCGGTCACGCGCCACCTGCGCGCCGGGCCCCGGGCGCGGCTGGGGCGTCCGCGCGCGGCTACAGCCCGGCGAAGAGGTCGGCGAGGTCGAGCGGAGCGATGTCGACCGCGACGGGCTGGAGCGTCTCGGCCGCGCCGGCGGTGCGCTCGGAGGCGAAGCCGTCGGCGGTCGGGTCCGCGTGGACGTGGACCTGCTTGCGGGGCACGTCGATCACCCAGTACTCGGGCGTGCCGCCGGCGGCGTACAGCGCGGGCTTGACGCGCGTGTCGGTGCGCTGCGAGCTCACCGCGACCTCGATCACCAGCCACGCGTCGCGCCGGTGGGTGGTGAGGTCGTCCGTGTGCTCGGCCACCACGAGGTCGGGCTCGGGCAGCGAGGTCGGGTCCGGGACCGACAACGGGGCCTGGACGTGCACGTCGTACCGAGCGTCCGCGAAGCCTGGCGCGAGCCAGCGGTTCAGCCGGAGCACCAGTCTGGCGTGCTCGGGGCTCTGCGGGCTCATCCGCGTGAGCACCCCGTGGAGCAGCTCGACCGGCTCCGTCTCGGCCAAGATGCCGACCTCCACCATGCGGAGCACGTCGTCCGCCGTGAGCGGGCGGACCTCGCGGTCGCCGACCGTTAAGGCCATCGCCTGGATCGTAGAGACCGCCACGTCACCGGACCAGTCGCACCGCGAGGCCGCCTCCGGCCGCGCCGGGGTCGTAGCGGCCGTCGAGGATGGCCATGATCTTCGCGACGTACGTGGCGGTCTCGGGCCACGGGTTCGTGCAGCCGCACCGATCGACGGCGCCCGGTCCCGCGTTGTAGGCCGCGAGCGCCAGCGGCACCGACCCGAACTGCCGCAGCATGTTGTGCATGTACTCGCCCTGCGCGTCGATCGCCTGCGCCGGGTCCCACGGGTCGATGCCGTAGTCACGCGCCGTCCCAGGCATGAACTGCGCGATCCCCACCGCCCCAGCCCTGGACTTCGCCTCCGGGTTGAACGACGACTCCGCCTGGATCTGCGCCGCCAGCAGCGCCGCGCCGACGCTCCACTTCTGCGCCGCCCGCCGGATCATCTCGCGGTACTGCGACGGGACGTAGTTCGGCACCGCGCTGGCGCCACTCGACCTCGAGGGGCCGTAGCCGACAGAGCGCGTGCCCGCGCTCCGGACGTACCCGAAATGCCAAGGTTCCCAAGAGTACCTTTGTATAAATCCGAAGTGCTTCGCATTCGCCGCGAGCCACCCGTAAGCGCCCTCCGGCCCGAGATCCAGCTCCGTCCCCAGGCGGTGGAGCGACGTGCCGGGCCGTGCGACCCACTTGGGATCCGGGTTCGCCGCGAACAGCGCCGCCTGCTCGGCGTTCGAGCGGAAGCCGCTGTTGACCGTGAGCGCGACGCCGTCCTTCGCCGCCGCAGCCTCCATCCGGTCGTACGCCAGCGCGACGTCGGGGCGCATCGGCTTGCCGTCGCGGTAGGCGAGCGGGCCGGCGTACTCGTCGCCGGAGCGGGCGTGGATCGGCGCGGAGACCGGCGCCAGCTCGGCCTCCGCGGTGACCGCCACCGGCGTCTCGCGCCGATCGACCTGCAGCGTCGTCGCGGCGATGACCGCGATGCGCGTGGGGGCCAGGTCGTCGGCCGGCAGCAGGATCTCGACGCGGTCGGCGCCGTTGCGCCGCGCGACGTCCTCCGCCGTCCGCCGCCCGAGCGCCGTGTACTCCGCGACGCTCATCCCGCCGACCGGCTGGAACAGGCGCGGGTACGCCTCGTGCATCGCCTTCGCCCCGGCGAGTGCGCCGAGGTCGGCGGCGCGCTGCATGTCGGCCTGGACGCTGACGCCGCGCGCGACGGCCCCGAACACGAACGCGCCGATCACGATCACCAGCAGGACCGCGAGCAGCAGGATGCCCGCCTGCCCGTGCTCGTCCGCCGCGGCGCGATACCGGGCGACGAGCCGCAGGAAGGGGCGACGCTGCGCGACGTGGCGACGAACGACGTACGCGCGGTACGGCGCGACCGCACGGCCGAGGCGGACACGGCGGGCGCTGGTGCGCCGCTTGGAGGCGCGACGGCCGGGGACGGGACGCGGGGTCATCGGAGGGCTTCCTCGACCGGGCGGCGCAGCGCGCCGGCGAGCGTCACGCCGGCGGCGGCCAGGCCGCGGGCAGGCATCTCGGGGAGGACGAGCGTGCGGCACGGGACGTCGAGCGCCGCGACGCTGCCGGCCGCGAGCTCCGCGACTGCGTCATCGCCGACGACGATCGCCCGGTCGCAGGCCCGGACGAGCGCGTCTGCACGGTCGTCCCGGGGGCCCGCGACGACCAGCACGACCGGCAGGTCGCCGGCCGCGGCCGCCGCCCGCCCGGCCTCCTCCAGGTCGTCGCCGAGCGCCACCACGGCGAGACGGCCGCTCGCGCGCACGGCGTGACCGCGCGCGGCCAGCCGCGACGCCGCCTTGCGGGCGCGCCGGGCGGCCGGCGCATGCACCTTGGCCGGCGGCGCGCCCCACAGCAGCAGGACGGCGGCGGGCCGCGCGAGCGCCAGGCCGACGGCGCCACCGGCCGCTGCCGCATCGGCGGCGCGCGCGACCACCGCCACGTGGGTGCCCGCCGCGACGTGCGGCTCTGCGGCCTCGGCGCGGGGCTCCCCCGGCCGCGGCGCCACGAAGGCCGAGGCGAGCCGCCCGAGCACGCCGCTCACGACGGCCCCGCGTCGGCGGTCACGGTGCTGGCGAGCGCGTCGCCGGCGCCGGGGACGAGCGCCGGCGGCGCGACCCGCACGCTGACGCGGCGGCCGGAGACCTTCACCGTCAGCTCCTTCCGCGACCAGCCGGGCAGCGCCGCGCGAGCTGCCGCCTTCGGATCCTCCCCGCGCAGCTGCGCGATGGCGGCGGCCTCGGCGGCGTGGCCGGCCAGCTCGCGCGTGACCGCGGCGACGAGGACGTGCGCGATTGCGAGCACGACCGCGCCGTAGACGGGCAGCATCCCGACGAGCTCGACGGCTGCCTGACCGGACGCGCTGCGCCATGGCGCGCGGAGAGCTCGGGACGGCCGGCTCATTGCGGCTCGAACCGGGCGGTCGTGGTGAACGTCGTGAGGCGCCCTCCGGTGACCGCGTCGAGCGGCACCTGCACCTCGACCTCGCCGTCGTCGGTCGTGCGCACGCGCGCGGCGTCGTCGAAGCCCTGGGGCAGTAGCCGGTCGACGGTCTTCTGCGGATCCTCGCCCAGGGCGTACGCGCGCGCCGCGGCGCGGGTCGCGACCGTGGCCCGCCACATCGTGTGGACCGACACGGCGACCTGCCACGCGGCGAGCGCGAGGACCGCGACGAGGGGAAGCAGCGCGACGAGCTCGACGGTCGCCTGACCGCGCGCGTCGGCCGGGCGGCGCGGCGGTGCATGAGGTTCTCCGGGCATGCGCCCGAGACTTGCGGGAGAGGTGCTACACGGCTGTCACGGACTGCACCAGAAGTGCGCAGCCGGTGTTACGCGTAAGCCCGCCAGTGACGCCAGGTGGCGACGAGGCCGTAGATCGCGAGCCCGAAGACGGCGAACCAGGCGATCGTCAGGGCCTGGTCGTCCCACCACTCCCCCGCGGCGGTCGCGGCGAAGAGGAGGCCGGCGAGCGACGCGTAGAAGATGAGGCGGTACTGGTCGCCGAGGCCGTGGATCGTGAGGCGGTGCTCGCGGTACATCCGCATCAGGAAGAGCCCGATGCCGACCGCGAACAGGATCTGGATCAGGTTCTCGACCACCGACGCGCCCGTGCCGCCGCCCGGCAGCGCGAAGACCGCGATGGCGAGGAGCAGGACGATGCCGACGTTGCGGACGGTGGGGCTGATGCTCACGACCCTGGAAGCGTAGCTGCGGAGGCCCGTGCCGCGGCGAGCAGGCGCGCCACGTGCGGCGCCGCGGGCGGTGGGATGCGCGCGAACGAGAGCAGCAGCGTGGCGGCGGGCGGCGGCGCGACCGCGTGACGCGTGAGGTGGTCGACGACCACGCCACGGTCCCGGCACGCCCCCACCAGCGCCTCCTCGAAGGCGCGCGGGGTGGGGCCGGCGGGCGTCGCGGCGGGGGCGGGCGCGGCGGCGGACGGCGCGGGGACGGCGAGCGCGAGATGCAGGCCCGCCGCCGCGCCCGCGACGGTGGCGTCGGGGAGCGCGTCGGCCAGGGCGGCGACGAGCCCGTCACGGCGCTCGCGGTAGCGGCGGGCCATGCGGCGCAGGTGGCGGTCGTAGTCGCCGCGCTCGACGAAGGTCGCGAGCGCGAGCTGCTCGAGCGCCGGGAGGCCGTGGTCGAGCTCGGCCTTCGCGCGCAGCACCTCGTCGCGCCAGGCCGGCGGGGCGATCACCCACCCGATGCGCAGCGCCGGCGCGAGCGTCTTGGAGGTCGTCCCCAGGTGCAGCACGAGGTCCGGGCGCAGGCCCTGCAGGGCGCCGACCGGCGCGCGGTCGTAGCGGTACTCGGCGTCGTAGTCGTCCTCCAGCACCACCGCGCCGCACGCTTCGGCCCACGCGAGGAGCGCCGCCCGCCGGGCGGGCGCCAGCACGACCCCGAGCGGGAACTGGTGCGCCGGCGTGACGAGCACCGCGTCGGCGGCCGCAGGCAGCGCGTCCGTGACCAGCCCATCACCGTCCACCGGTCCCGCCACGACCTCGGCGCCCCGCCGCTCCAGCAGCGCGCGCACGTCGCCGTGGCCCGGGTCCTCCACGACCACGCGCGGCGGCCGCGGCGCCACGCGGGCGGCCAGCGCGTCGACGCACGCCATCAGCGCCTGGCCCGCGCCCGCGGTCACGACGACGTCGTCGGAGCCGCAGACCACCCCGCGCACGCGCCCGCGGTAGGCGGCGAGCGCGGTGCGGAGCGCGGGCGCGCCGGCGGCGTCGGGGTAGTCGAGCGCGGCGTCCGGGGCGTCGCGCAGCACCTCGGCGTGGCAGCGCGACCACGCACGGCGGGGGAACGCGGCGAGGTCGGGGCGGCCCGGCCGCAGGTCGTACGCCGCGGGCGCTTCGACGGCGGCGGAACGCGCGGACGAGGACGCCGGCGCGGCGGACGGACCGGCCGCCACCCGCGGCGCCGAGCGCGACCGCACGACGAGCCACCCCTCGGCCGCGAGCTGCTCGTACGCGCCGGTCACCACCCCACGCGACACCGCGAGGTCGGCGGCGAGCGCGCGCGACGAGGGCAGGCGCTCGCCCGCGGCCAGGCGGCCGGAGCGGATCGCCTCCCGCAACCCGTCCTCGACCTGCGCCTGCAGCGGCCCCGCGCCGCGCCGGACCGCGAGGAGGACCTCGCGCCCCGCGTCGCCCGCCCCGACGGGCGCCGCGCGCGATCTGGCCTGGTCGATTGCCATCGATCTGGACCTTACCGGCAGGCCAGAGCCGGCGTACGTTCTCCCGCGATGACCGAACGGGCAGGGTGGATCAGCGGCGCCACGGCGACCATCGTCGTCGGCGCCTCGTTCCCGATCACGGCGGCGCTGGAGCACTTCCCCGCGTCGGCCGGGCAGGCGATCCGCTACCTCGCGGGCGCGTTGATCCTCACGGCGGTCGCGCGTGGGCGCCTCGTCCGCCCAAGCCCCAGGGAGCTGCTCGTGCTGGCGGCCGTGGCGGCCGCGGGCATGGCCGGGTTCAACCTCTTCGTCGTCGCCGCCGTCGCGGAGTTCGGCGGCGCGAACACCGGCGTCGTCGTCGGCGCGTCGCCCGTCGTGCTCGCGTTGCTGACGCGCGACCGGCGCGCGGTCGTGTGCGCTCTCGTGGTGGCCGCCGGGGCGGGGCTGGTGACGGGGACGGGCGGGAGCTTCGCGGCGCTCGGGCTCGCGCTGGCCGTCGGCGCGCTCGCGGGCGAGGTGCTCTTCACGGTGCTGGCCGCGCCGCTGCTGCCGCGGCTCGGCCCGCTCAGCGTCGCCACGTGGGCGGCCTACCTCGCGACGGCGCAGCTGGTGGTGGTGAGCGTGGCGACGGGCGAGCAGCTCAGAGCGCCGACGGGCGAGGAGGCCGCGGCGATCGCGTACCTGGCCGTGCTCACGACCGCCGTCGCGTTCGTCTGCTGGTTCCGTGCCGTGGGGACGCTCGGGGCGGCGCGCGCGGGCCTGCTCGTTGGCCTCATGCCGGTCGCCGCCGTCGCGGTCGAGGCGCAGATGGTCAGCGCCACCGAGGCCGTCGGCGTCGCGCTCGTCGTCGCCGGCGTCGTAGCGGGGCAGCGCCAACCGACCACAGGTCCTGTGAACGTCCGCCCCGCGGTCGATGCGGCTTGAGACCTCCTCGGCTACCGTCGAACCATGGCCACTGCCGCCGTACGCCCCGACGCGGCCGCCGACGACCTCCGCGCCGAGACCGAGCTGCTGTCGGACGCCCTGTTCGGCGTCCTCTCCGAGCAGGCCGGCACCGCGTTCGTCCGCACGCTCCGCCGCCTCCACGCCGCCGCCGCAGCCCTGCGCGGCGGCGAGTCCGACCAGGCCGACGCCCTCCTCGCCACGCTCCGCGACACGCCCACCGACGCGCTCGAGCCGATCGTGCGCGCGTGCGGGATGCAGCTCGCGCTCGCGAACATCGCCGAGGAGCGCGAGCGCGTCCGTCGCCGCCGCGCCGCCGACACGCCCGACGCGCCGCCCCAGCGCGAGTCGCTCGCCGAGGCCGCGCAGCTGCTGCGCGAGCGCGGCAAGGCGAACGCGCAGCGGCTCAACCGGCTCGACGTCGCGTTCGTGCTCACGTCCCACCCGACGGAGGCCACGCGACGCTCGATCCTCGACCACCAGCAGGCCGTCTGGCGTGCGCTCGACGAGCTGGGGGACCAGCGGCTGGGCGCGCACGAGCGGCGGGTCGCGGAGGGGCGGCTGCGCGAGCGGCTCGCGCTGTGGTGGCAGACCGACGCGGTCCGGCGCGTGCGCCCGCAGGTCATCGACGAGGTCCGCCGCACGCTGTTCTTCTTCGAGGACGTCCTGTTCGAGTCGGCGGCCGACCTGGCCGAGGAGCTCGCGAACGTCTTCCCCCAGCCCGCCGCGCAGCGCCGTCCGCCGATCCGCTTCGGCTCGTGGGCCGGCGGCGACATGGACGGCAACCCCTCGGTCGGCGCGCGCACGGTCACCGAGACGCTCGAGCTGCACCGCTCGCTCGCGCTGCAGCTCATCCGCGACCGCGTCGACCGCCTGGCGGCCGCCTACGCGCAGGCCGCCGAGCGCGTGCCGCTCTCCCCCGCCCTGAAGCGCTCGCTGCGCAAGGACGAGGAGGAGCTGCCGGAGATCGCCGACCAGATGGGCCCGCGCAACGAGCACGAGCCGCTGCGCCGCAAGCTCAGCTTCATCTCCGCCCGCCTGGCGCGGACGATGCGCGACGCGGAGGGCGCGTACGCGAGCCCGCGCCAGCTCGACGCCGACCTGGAGCTGATCCGCTCCAGCCTCGGCGCCGGCGCGGTCGCGTACGGCGAGATCCACCGGCTCCTCATCCAGATCCGCACCTTCGGGTTCCACCTGGCCAAGCTCGACGTCCGCCAGTCCGCCGACGTCCTGCAGGAGGCCGCCGCGTACCTCGTGCCGGAGCTGCGCGGCGCGACGACGGAGGAGCAGCGCGTGAGCGTGCTCACCGACGCGCTGCACTACGAGGACGACCACGCGCCGAAGCTCTCAGGCGGCGACGCGCCGGCCGCGGTGCAGGCGCTGAAGGCGGTCGCCGAGGCGCAGGCGCGGTACGGGCGCGAGGCGCTCGACACGCTCATCATCTCGATGGTCCAGCAGCCCAGCGACGTGCTCGCGGCGCTGCTCCTCGCGCGCGCGACGGGCGCCGACGTCAACATCGTCCCGCTGTTCGAGACGATCCCGGCGCTGGAGGAGGCCGAGCAGACGCTGGCCGCGCTCTACGCGAACTCGGCCTACCGGCTGCACCTGGAGGCCATCGGCCACGAGCAGGAGGTCATGCTCGGCTACTCGGACTCCGGCAAGGACTCCGGCTACTTCGCCAGCCAGTGGTGGCTCTACCGCGCGCAGGAGCGCCTGATGGCGCAGGCCGACGCGGAGGGCGTGCGGCTGCGCTTCTTCCACGGCCGCGGCGGCTCGCCGTCGCGCGGCGGCGGGCACGCGCACCTGTCGATCCTGGGCCAGCCGCCCGGCACCGTGCGCGGGCGCATGCGCATCACCGAGCAGGGCGAGATCATCGCGATGCGGTACGCGCACCGGCAGCTCGCGCTGCGCTCGTTCGAGCAGACCCTGGCCGCCGTGGCGCTCGCCGATGCCGACCCGCCGGCGCCGCCCGCGCCGGAGTTCTGCGCGGCGATGACCGACCTGGCGCGCATCTCGCGCGAGCGGTTCCGCGGGTTCGTCCACGACGACCCGGACTTCATGCCGTTCTTCCGCCAGGCGACGCCGATCGACGAGCTCGCGCAGCTCAACATCGGCTCCCGCCCGTCCGCGCGCGGCAAGCCGACGAGCGTCGACGCGCTGCGCGCGATCCCGTGGGTGTTCGCGTGGACGCAGAACCGGCTCGTGCTGCCGTCGTGGTACGGCGCGGGGACGGCGCTGTGCGAGGGCGACCACGACCTGCACCGCCGCATGTACGAGGAGTGGGCGTTCTTCCGCACGGTGATCGCGAACCTCGAGATGGCGCTGCTGAAGGTCGACCTCGGCGTCGCGGAGCGGTACCTGTCGCTCGTCGACGCGCCGCTGGCCGAGCGGCTGTGGCCGCAGGTGACCGAGGAGCACGGCAAGGTCGTCGCGCGGGTGCTCGACATCACCGGCCAGGACGAGCTGCTCTCCTCGTCGCCCGCGCTGCGCGAGCGGCTGCGTCACCGCAACCCGTGGATCGACCCGATCTCGCACGTCCAGGTCGAGCTGCTGCGCCGCGCGCGGGGCGGCGATCAGCGGGCGCGGCCGGCGCTGCTCGAGTCAGTCACCGCCGTGGCCGCCGGCATGCGCAACACCGGCTGACGCGAGCAGGTCCCCGCCGGTGGCCGGGATGAACTGCTCGGGGTAGCCGTACATGCCGTGCTCGGCGAGGTCGAGGCCCTCGTCCTCCTCGTCGGCGCTGACGCGGAGGCCGAGGGTCGCCTTGATCACGCCGAACGTCACGTAGGAGAGGACGAAGACGACCACGAACGCCGCAGCGACGCCGACCGCCTGCACGAGCAGCTGGTCGAGCGAGCCGGTGTAGAAGAAGCCCGGGTCGCCGACGACGTCGGGCGAGCCGACCAGCCGCGGCGACGCGAACAGCCCGCACGAGAGCGTCCCCCAGACGCCGGCGATGCCGTGTGCGCTGAGCGCGCCGACCGGGTCGTCCAGGCGCTTGTCGATGGCCAGGACGCTGACCACCACCAGCACGCCCGCGACGCCGCCGATCAGCGGTGCCGCCCACAGCTCGACGAAGCCTGACGGCGCGGTGACGGCCACGAGCGCGGCGATCGCGCCGTTCCCCGTCATGCCCACGTCGACGCTGCCGGTGCGCAGCGCGATCGTCGCCGCCGCCGTCAGCGCGCCGGCCGCGGCCGCGAGGTTCGTGACGAAGACGATCTCTCCGATCCGCCCGTCCGCGGCGCTCAGCGTCGAGCCCGCGTTGAAGCCGAACCAGCCGAGCCAGAGGATCAGCACGCCGAGCCCGAACAGCGGCATCGAGTGCCCGGGGATCGCGCGCGGGCGCCCGTCCGGGCCGTACTTGCCGCGGCGCGGGCCGAGCAGCAGCACCGCCGCGAGCGCGCCGGTCGCGCCCGTCAGGTGCACGACGGTGGAGCCCGCGAAGTCCTGCACGCCCTCGCCGATGTCGCTCAGCCAGCCGCCGCCGAAGATCCAGTGCGCGACGAGCGGGTAGATGACCGCCGCGAAGACGACGGAGTAGATCGGGTACGCGACGAAGCGCATCCGCTCGAGCGTCGTCCCCCAGACGATCGCGAGCGAGACGGCGCAGAAGACGAGCTGGAAGAACGCGAACGCGATGCCGTGGCCGTCGATCTCCCCGGCGATCGCGCTGCCCTCGGAGATCTGGTGCCCGAACGTGAGGAAGAAGCCGCTCTCCCCCGCGAACCATCCCGCGCCGCCGAACGCCATCGCGAACCCGCAGATCCACCACACGACGCTGACCGTGGCGAAGTTGATGACGACCTTCGCGACGACCGCGCCGACGTTCTTGCCGCGCGAGAACCCGAGCTCCAGGCACGCGAACCCGGCCTGCATGAACATCACGAGCGCGCCGGCGATGATCACCCACGTCGTGTCGAGGTCCCGCGTCAGCGCCTCCATGCCAGCTCCTCGGCCGTCCGGACGGCGACCGCGTTCGCGGGCCGCCCGAGCAGGAAGCCCTGCGCGAACGGGCAGCGGTGGGCCTGGAGGAACTGGAGCTGGCCGACCGTCTCGACGCCCTCCGCGACCGTCTGCATGTCGAGTGCGGTCGCGAGCCCGAGGATCGCGGCGACGACCGCCGCGGACTGCTCGTCGTCGGTGACGCGGCGCAGGAACGAGCGGTCGATCTTGAGGATGTCGACCGGCAGGTCGCGCAGGCGGGTGAGCGACGAGTGGCCGGTGCCGAAGTCGTCGATCGCCAGCCGCAGGCCCGCGTCGTGCAGCTCCTGCAGGAGGCTGCGGTTGCGCGTGCGGTCGCTCATCACCGACGACTCGGTGAGCTCGGCGACGAGCCGGCCGCGGTCGACGCCGTGCGCGTCGATGCGGCTGGTGATCGACTCGACGAGGTTGCGGCGGCCGAGCTGGCGCGGGCTGAGGTTGAAGCTCACCCGCGGCGTGAAGCCCTCGCCCTCCCACGCGGCGATCTGGCGGCACAGCTCCTCGACGACCCAGTCGCCGATCGGGTCGATCAGGCCGGTCTCCTCGGCCACCGGGATGAACTCGGCGGGCGAGACGAGCCCGTGCTCGGGGTCGTTCCAGCGCAGCAGCGCCTCCAGCGCGGCGAGCTCGCGGGTGGCGACGCGGCGGATCGGCTGGAAGTGCAGCTCCAGCTCCCCGTCGCCGAGCGCCCGCCGGAGCCGCGAGGTGAACGAGAGGCGGCGACGCGAGTCGTGATCGTCGTCGTCCTCGAAGAACGCGAGCTGCGAGCCGCCGGCGCGCTTGGCCTGGTACATCGCGGCGTCGGCCCGGCGCAGGAGCGTGTCGGCGTCGGTCGCGTGCTCGGGGTAGAGCGCGACGCCGATCGACGCGCCGAGGTGGAACTGGGCCTCGTTGACCGCGAACGGCTTCTCCAGCGCGGCCGCGACGCGGGCGGCGGCGGCGATCGCGGCGTCGCGCGGGTCCTCGGCGCCGGCGGCGTCGAGCAGGAGCAGGAACTCGTCGCCGCCCTGACGGGTCAGGAGGTCGCCCGCGCGGGTGACGTCGCTGAGCCGCTCGGCGGTCTCGCGGAGGACGGCGTCGCCGGCGGAGTGGCCGAGGCTGTCGTTGACGAGCTTGAAGTTGTCGAGGTCGAAGTACAGGAGCGCGACGGCGCCCTCGCTGCGCCGCGCCCGCGCGACCTCGCGCCGGAGCTGCTCCTCCAGCAGCGTGCGGTTGGGCAGGCCGGTGAGGCGATCGTGGTAGGCCAGGAACGTGACCTGCGCCTCGGCCCGGCGGCGCTCGGTGATGTCCTCGCCGCTGCGCAGGACGCCGGTGACCGCGCCGTCGGCGTCGCGCACGAGCGCGTTGCGCCAGGCGATCTTGCGGTGCTCGCCGTCCTTGGTCGCGACCGCGGTCTCGAGCGAGCCGGCGTCGGCGTCGACGCCGCTCACCAGCCGCGCGAAGGCCTGGCGGGCGTCCAGCCGGTCGGCCGGCGGGATGACCTTGTCGAACCAGTCCGCGCCGAACAGCTCGTGCTCCTCGTAGCCGAGCAGCTCGCAGCCGGAGCGGTTGATGAGCTCGATCCGCCCGCGGGCGTCGAGCGCGACGATGATCGTGGAGGCGACGTCGAGGTAGCCCTGCGCGCGGTCGCGCTCGGCGGTCAGGCGCCGCTCCGCGTCGACGAACGGGGTGACGTCCGAGAACGTGCAGATGACCCCGTCGACGCCGCCGGTCGCGCTGAGCAGCGGCCGCGTCGTGACCTGGACCGAGCGGCTCGCGCCGTCGGGCCGCACGCGCTCGGTCAGCTCCCGCACGCGGTCGCCCTCCTCCAGCGCGCGGTCGAGCGGGAACAGCTTGACCGCGTCCGCGAGCTGGTCGGCCGTGATGCCCAGGATGTCCAGCGCGGCGGCGTTCCACGTGATCGGGCTGCGGTCGCGGTCCAGCACGACGACGCCCTCCTGGAGCCCGTCGACGACCGCGCGCGACAGGCGCTCCAGCGCCCTCAGGGCCTGGTTCGCGCGATGCTGGGGGCCCGGGTCGACGACCAGCCCGCGGCTCACCAGGCGCTCCTTCTTGACCTGGTCGCGTGGGCGCTCGCCGAACGGCGCGCTCAAGGAACGGCTACGTGCCATCTCGTCCCGAACATCGGTACGAGTTCGTCCAGGTTGAGCGAACTCCCCCGATCGCAGGCGCACTTGCGACACCGTGTCGAGACGCGCTCGACCGGCGGTCGGCCGCGCCGCGCGGGAGCGCGGCGCGGTGCGTGCGCTAGGAGCGCGCGGAGGCGGGTGCCGGCGTGAGGTCCGCCGGCGGGGCGTCGGGGACGGCGACCTGCGCGTCCTCGCGGAGCTCGGCGGCGAAGCGGTAGCCGACGCCGAAGTGCGTGTGGATGTAGCGCCAGTCGGGCGACGCCTTCTCCAGCTTCGAGCGCAGCTTGCGCACGAAGACGTCGACCGAGCGGTCGCCGCGGGCCATCGCGTAGCCCCAGACGCGCTGGTAGATCTCCTCGCGCTCGAGCACGCGGCCCTCCGCTGCGCTCAGGAGCTGGATCAGCTCGAACTCGCGACGGGTGAGGTCGACCGACTTGCCGCCGACGTACGCCTGGTACTGGTCGGCGCGGATCTCGACCTCGCCGGCGACGAGCGGCGCGGCGCCCGCCGGAGCCTCGGCGGCGCGACGGCGGCGCACCACGGCCTCGACGCGGGCGATGACCTCCTCCGGGTGGCACGGCTTCGTGACCCAGTCGTCGGCGCCCATGCGGAGGCCGCGGACGCGCTGGGCGACGGTGGAGCGGCCGGTGCACACGACGATGCCCAGGCCGGGCAGCTCGGCGCACAGCTTCTCCAGGTACTCCCAGGCCTGGGGCCCGAGCGTCGCCAGGTCGATCACCAGCGCGTTGAGACGCATGGCCACGACGTGCTCGACGGGAACGGGCGACGCGATGACGCGGTGCTCCCAGCTGAGCCGGTCCAGGCGCTTGGTCAGCACCTGGAGGAAGCCCGAGTCGCGGTCCAGAACGGCGACACGCAGCGGAGTCTCGGGCGCGGAGGTCCGGTCGTTCATGACGGCGGGAACTCTATCGGTGATCACCGACGCGAACCCGCCATCACATGCCGTTGGTCACAGGTTGTTCACACGCTCTTTGCGGGTGTTTCGCCGTACGTGACAGGCATCACGTCGACGACGAGTCCGAGAACTCGCGGAACAGCCCGGTGACCACGAACGCGACCTGCTCGCCGATGTCGACGGCGTTGTCGCCGATGCGCTCGTACGCGCGCGCGACGAGCGTCATGTGCATCGCCCACTCGCGCACGTCGTAGTCCTCGCCGGCGTCGAGCGCCAGCTGGAAGATCTCGCGGTTGAGCCGGTTGATGTCGCGATCCTGCGACACCAGCGACTCCGCCAGCCCCACGTCGCGCGCCGCGAACGCCTTCTGGGACTGCACGACCTCGGAGCGCGCGTACTGCCCCATCTGGATGAGCCGCTCGAGGATCTCGTCCCGGCGCGGCGGCTCGTGGCCGCTGAGCGGGATGAGCTTGGCGATGTTCACGCACTGGTCGCCCATCCGCTCGATGTGCTTGATGACGTGCAGGAACGCGGCCACCAGCCGCAGGTCACCCGCCACCGGCGCCTCGCGCGCGAGCATCGACAGGATCCCCTGGTGCACCTCGAGGAAGCGCCCGTCGATCCGGTCGTCGTCGGCGATCACGAACTCCGCCAGCTCGACGTCCTGGTGCTGGAGCGCCTCCGTCACGCGGTCGAGCTGCTCCAGCACGAGGTCCAGCCCGCCGAGGACGCTGGCCTCGAGCGTGCGGAGCTCCTGCTGGTACCTGATGCGGTGCGGACCCGGGATCTGGGGGACCTCGTCCGATCCGCCAGGCGTCGCCACAGCCACCCCTAGCCGAACTTGCCGGTGACGTACTCCTTGGTGCGCTCGTCAGCCGGGTTGGTGAAGATCTTCTCCGTCGGCGCGAACTCCACGAGCTGCCCGACGCGCTTGCCCTCCTCGACCTTCGAGACGTTGAAGAAGGCGGTCTTGTCCGACACGCGCGCGGCCTGCTGCATGTTGTGCGTGACGATGACGATCGAGTACCGCTCCTTGAGGTCGATCATCAGGTCCTCGATCGCCGCGGTGGAGATCGGGTCCAGCGCCGAGCACGGCTCGTCCATCAGGATCACGGAGGGCTCGATCGCCAGGCAGCGCGCGATGCACAGGCGCTGCTGCTGGCCGCCGGACATGCCGAACGCGTTGGTCTTCAGGCGGTCCTTGACCTCGTCCCACAGCGCGGCCTTGCGCAGCGCCGTCTCGACGATCTCGTCCATGTTGCCCTTGATCCCGAGGACGCGCGGCCCGAAGGCGATGTTCTCGTAGATCGACTTGGGGAACGGGTTGGGCTTCTGGAAGACCATCCCGATGACCTTGCGGACCTGGACGGGGTCGATGTCGTCCGCGTACAGGTCCTGGTCGCCGTACATGACCTTGCCGGTCACGGTCGCGGACGGCACGAGGTCGTTCATCCGGTTCAGGCACCGGATGAGCGTCGACTTGCCGCAGCCCGACGGCCCGATGAACGCGGTGATCTCGCGCTCGATCAGCTCGAACGAGACCTTCTCGACGGCGGGGACGCCGCCGTACTGCACCCCGACGTCCTCGAGCTTGAAGATCGGCGAGGCCATGGCGGCAGCGGCGCCGCCGGCGGGCTTGGTGTGGTGCGTCGCTTCGGCGCTCAGATCGATCCCCGCCTTGCGGGCGAACGCGTCGTCGTCTTCACGGGTCTTGGCCTCGGTGGGTCGGTCGGGGGTGCTCACTCAGATCACCACTTGCTCTCGTAGCGGTTGCGCAGGTAGATCGCCACCGAGTTCATCAGCAGCAGGATCGCGAGCAGGACGATGATCGTCGCCGCCGCGAGGTCGCGGAAGATCGCCTCGGGCTCCCCCACGTTGTTGAAGATCTGGATCGGCAGCGCGGAGAACGGGCCGTCCAGCTCGGGGTTGAACCGCTGGAACGCGGCGGCGCCCACGAGGATCAGCGGCGCGGTCTCGCCGATCGCCCGCGAGAGCGCGAGGATCACGCCGGTGGCGATGCCGGGCAGGGCCCCCGGGAGGACCTGCTTCCAGATGGTCTGCCACTGCGTCGCGCCCAGCGCCAGCGAGCCCTCGCGGATCGACGGCGGCACGGCGCGGATCGCCTCGCGCGAGACGATGATCACGACGGGCAGCACGAGCAGGCCGAGCGTCAGCGCGCCCGCGAGCAGCGTCGGCTGCCCCTTGCCCAGCCCGAAGATGTCGACCGGGCCGCGGACGATGAACGCGAGGCCGAGGATGCCGTAGACGACCGACGGGACCGACGCGAGGTTCTGGATGTTGACCTCGATCAGGCGGTTCCACCAGCGGTCGCGGTCCGCGTACTCCTCGAGGTAGACCGCGCTGGCGACGCCCACCGGCACGATGAAGATCGCGCACAGGAGCATCAGCCAGAGCGTGCCGATGAGCGCCGACTGGATGCCGGACTCCTCCGGCCGCAGGCGCGACGGGAACGACGTGATGAAGTCCCACGAGAGGATCCCGACGCCGTCCACGAACGTGTCGACGAGCAGCGCGCCCAGGAAGAGGACGGCCACGAACAGGCAGAGCAGCAGCGCGAAGCGGAAGCCGACGTCGCGCCAGCGCTCCCCCGACGCGGCCCGCTCGACGGTGCGCCGGGCGATGTGCGCCTCGGCCGCGGTGGCGCTCATTCGTACACCTGCCGGTACTTGCGGACGAAGCGGATCGCGATCAGGTTGAGCACGAGCGTCATGACGAAGAGCGTCGTGCCGACGGCGAAGATCGTCTCGTAGGCGATCGAGCCCGCCGAGACGTCCGCGCGCGCGGTGTTCGCGATGAAGGCGGCCATGTTCTGGTGGGCCGTCGTGAGGTCGAACGTGAGGTTCGGGTTGTTGCCGGCGGCGATCAGGATCACGACCGTCTCGCCGATGGCGCGCGAGGCGCCGAGCACGAGCGCGGCGACGATGCCCGACAGCGCGGCCGGGAAGACGACCCGCAGGACGACCTGCCACTTGGCGGCGCCGAGGCCGAAGGCGCCCTCGCGGAGCGACTGCGGGACGGCGGACATGGCGTCCTCGGAGACCGACGCGATGGTCGGGAGCACGAGGATGCCGAGGATGACGCCGGCCGAGAGGCCGTTGAAGACGTCGACGCCGACGCCGATCCAGTCCTGGATCACGTTCGGCGTGAAGAACGTGAGCGCGAAGTAGCCGAAGACGACGGTCGGGATGCCCGCGAGCACCTCGACGATCGGCTTGAGGACCTTGCGCACGCGGGGCGAGGCGTACTCGGCGAGGTAGATGCCGACGCCCAGGCCGGCGGGGATGGCCACGACGAGGCCGACCGCCGTGAGGTACAGCGTGCTCCAGATCAGCGGAAGGACGCCGAAGGCCTGCTGCTCGCCGCCCGCCAGGGGCGCCCAGTCGGTCTTGAAGAAGAAGTCGCCGAACGGGACGTCCCCGAAGAACGTGATGGTCTCCTTGATGAGGGTGACCACGATGCCCGTCGTCGTGAGGACCGACAGGAGCGCCGCGAGGGCAAGCAGGCCCTTGATGACCTGCTCACCCGTGGAGCGGCGCGTCCGGGCGCGCTGGAGCCGAGGCCCCTGCGCGCCCGGGCGCGAGACAGCGAAGTGGCTGCCTTCCATGACCTTGGGGGTCCTAGCCCTCTTCCGTCGGAGCGGCGACCGGGGTCGCGCTCTCCAGGTTCGACTTGGCCGTGGTCAGGAGCTCGTCGGTCAGCGGCACGTAGCCGGCGGCCTCGACGATCTCCTTGTTGTTCTCGAGGATGAAGCTGATGAAGGACTTCACCTCGGGCTGCGCGACCGTCTTGGTGGACGGGTACACGAACAGCGGGCGCGAGAGCGGCTTGTAGGAGCCGTCCGCGATCGTCTCGACCGACGGGGCGACGCAGCCGTCGCCGCCGTCGACCTGGAGCTCCTTGAGCTTGTCGCCCTGCTCCTCGGCGAACGCGAAGCCGACGTAGCCCAGGGCGCCCGCGGTGCCCTCGATGCCGGTGACGATCTGGTTGTCGTCAGCCGACGTCTGCACCTTGTCGGTGCGCTGCTCGGCGTCGGTCTCCAGGACCGTCTCGGTGAAGTAGTCGTACGTGCCCGACTCGGTGCCCGGCGTGAAGAAGGAGACCTCCTGGTCGGGCCAGCCCGCGCCGAGCTCCTTGTAGTTGGAGACCTTCGACTTCGGGTCGAGGAGCTTCTTGAGCTGCTCGGTCGTGATGCAGTCGTTCGGGACCGCGAGGTCCTTGTTCGCGACGACGGTCAGGCCGTCGATGCCGACCTGGACCTCGACCGGGTCGATGCCCTTGGCCTTGCAGGCCTCGTACTCGTCGGCCTCGATGCCGCGCGACGCGTCGGCGATCACGATCTCACCGCGGCAGAAGCGCTCGAAGCCGTCACCGGTGCCGGCGCCGCCGACGGTGATCTTGACGTTCGGGGCCTCCTCGCCGAAGAGCTCGGAAGCGGCCTCGGTGACGGGCTGGACGGTCGACGAGCCGTCGATGCGGATCGAGCCGGACAGGCTCGAGCGATCCTCGCCGGTGTCGGCGCTCTGCTCCGAGCCCGTGGAGCCGCCCGAGGCGGGCTCCTCCTCGTCATCGCCGCAGGCGGCGACGCCGAAGGTGAGGGCGCCGCAGATCGCGGCGGCCGTGATGAATCGGTGGGACCTCAACACTGCTCCTTGGTGCGTCATCGTGTTACGGACTCGTCGTCCGCGTGTGAAAGGCCTGTGAAAGCTCAGGCGTGAGTCGGTAGCCGAACCCGACGTGGGTGTGGATGAACGTCCACTCCGGCATGGCCTCCTCGAGCTTCGTCCGCAGCTTGTGGACGTAGACGTCGATCGACCGGTCGCCCTGCCGCAGCGACGATCCCCACACCAGCGCGTAGAGGTCCTCGCGACGGACGATCCGACCGGCACGGCGTGCCAGCGCGACGAGGAGGCCGAACTCGCGGACCGAGAGCACCAGCACCCGGTCCCCTGCCATGGCCAGACCCTCGTCGGGCCTGATCTCCAGGTCCCCGACGTGCAGGACCTCGTTCTCACGTGCTGCCTCCATCGAGCCAGCACTCTGTCGCCGCAGCTCAGGCTCGCTGTGACCGAGCCGTGAACCGCCTGTGAAAGAGCCGTGAACGCCCCAGGCGACTTGCGATCACCGGGCTACGTTCGCCATCGTGGCGATCATGAGGCGGGAGACGGACGTGGACGTGCTGGACCTCTTCGAGGCGGCGGGGCGCAACGCGCAGGCCGCCGCGGTGGTGCTGCGCGAGCTCGTCCGCGACTTCCCCGACGGCACGGGCCGGGCGGCGGACCTGAAGGACCTCGAGCACGAGGGCGACCGCCTGACCCACGACATCATCCACCGCCTCCGCGGGGCCGCGACGCCGCCGCCGTTCGACGTCCAGGACGGCCACGCGCTGGCGAGCGCGCTCGACGACATCGTCGACCTCGCCGAGCAGACCGCGGACTGGATGATGCTCTACGCCGTCGAGGCGCCGATGGAGCAGGCGATGCGCCTGGTCGACACGCTCGTCGACGCGACCGAGGAGGTCGTGGCGGCGCTGTGCACGCTGCGCTCCGGCGCCGACCTCGCCCCGCACCTGACCGCGCTGAACCGGATCGAGGACGAGGGCGACCGCCTGTACCGCGAAGCCGTCGCGGCGCTGTTCGCCGGCGGGATCGACCCGATGGTCGTGATCCGCTGGAAGGACATCTTCGCCGCCCTCGAGGGCGCCGTCGACGCGTGCGAGAAGGTCGCGCACGTGCTCGACGGGATCTCGCTCAAGCGCGGGAGCTGAGCTCCGGGTCGCCCGGCTCCGGGCAGAACCGGTAGCCGACGCCGAAGTGCGTGTGGACGTAGACCATGTCCGGCGACGCCGTCGCGAGCTTGCGCCGCACCTTCCGCACGAACACGTCGACGGAGCGGTCGCGATGGCCCATCGCGCCGCCCCACACCAGCTCGTAGATCTGCGGCCGCGTCACGACGCGGTCGGGCCGCTGCACGAGGCACCAGAACGTCTGGAACTCGCGCACGGTCAGCCCGACGCGCCGGCCGGCGACGAGCACCTCGTACTCGGCCGGCCGGACCTCCATGTCCCCGAAGCGCAGCACCTCGTCGGGGTCCTGCAGCACCTGCGCCCCCATCCCAGCCTCACCCTTCCTCCGCCGCTCCGGCTCCCTGGGCCTTGTCGAACGCGCACCGGAAGGTCTCCGGTGAGGTGACCGGCTTGGAGCCCGCGAAGCCGCCGCGGTCGCGGTTGTCGTACACCGTCACGTACTGGAGCGACTCCGGCGAGGGGCTCGGCGGCGCGGGCGCCGGGTCGGGCTCTCCGGTCTTCGGGTCGCCGCGCGAGCCGTCGCTCACGCCCTGCGAGCCCGCCGCGCTGGAGCCGGCCTGCGTCGTGACGAGCGTCGCGCTCATCTCGCGCCGGTCCTTGCGCCCGTCGCTGGCGTCCTCGTCGATCGACGCGGTGAGGCGGTCGTCGTCGAGCGTCGACGCGAGCTTGACCTGCTTCGCCGCGCCGATCAGCTGCGCGGCGGTCGGCAGGTAGCCGCCCTCGTCGGCGCACTTCTGCGTCGCGTAGAAGAAGTCGTTCTTGCCGATCTCCTCGTTGGGGACCGGGTACGGCGACGCCATCAGGCACCACGTGCCCAGGTCGACCGCCTCGGCGCTGCAGGCCGCGGTGAGCTCCTCGGCGCGCTTGCCGCCCACGGCGTCGGCGTTCCTGGCCGCTGACACCTTCGGGATCGCCTTGCTCGGGAACTTCGCGTTGGCGCCGAGCTTGAGGACCGCGCCCTTCTTGGGCTTGGACACGACCTCGGCGAACTTCTGCCGGGCGGCGTCGGCCGCGCCCGTGAACGTGAGCACGACGGCGAGCAGCGACAGCACCAGCGCGGCCGAGCTCTTGTGGCGCCTGAGCGCGGATCTCATCGGGTCCTTCTCCTCGGGGTGTGGATCTGGGCGTAGGCCGGGGCGCGGCGGTCGCGCTTCCCATGGCCGTGCCGATTGCGGACGGTCGCGCCGGCGGCGGCGAGCAGCAGCACGGCGCCGAGGGTGAGCGGGCCGACGGGCGCCTTCGCGTCCGCGTCGTAGCGGCTGAACGCCTGCGACTGCTCGGGCGCGACCTCCTCCTCGCGCTTCTCCTCCAGCACGCGGACGGTCACGCCGCCGGGCGGGATCGTGCTGGTGAACCCGCCCACCGGCGGAGGCGGGACGGCCGGCGGCAGCGTCGTGGTGAGCGCCGGCAGCGGCGGCAGCGCGGCCTGGAAGACCGTCGGCTGCGTCGGCACGCGCGGCTTGGGCGGCGCCGGCTTGCTCACCTTCGCCGCGACCGGCACCGGGACGGGCGCCGGCGGGAGCGGGATGTCCGGCGTCGGCGGGATGGTCGGCGCGACCTGCGGCAGCGACGGCGGCGACACCGCGGGCGCGGCCGGCGCCACGCGCTCGACCTCGGGGTTGGCGAGCACGCGCGTGCCGCACGGCCGCGCGGCCGTTCCGGCGAGCACCGTCACCTGCTGCGTGAAGAGCACGCCGCCGGCCGCGATCGTCACCGTCGTCGTCCCCGCGTTGAACGGGCAGAAGAGCCCGGAGCGGTTGTCGGTGACGACCTTGTCGGTGCCCGGGTCGATGTACGGCTTGCGCAGGTTCGTCGACGCCGGGTCCTGGCGGACGAAGTCGCCGATGTCGGGGTTCGACGAGGTGAAGGTGAACTCGGGCTCGATCCGCGTCGAGCAGCCCACGCTCACGCACTGCTCGGCCGGCAGCGTCGTGTACGGGTCGCCGCCCGCCGGGCTCGGGCCCGCGTCGCCGGCCGCCTCGCCCCAGCGGTCACCCGAGTCGGGCTTGCGCGCGAGGCCCTGGAAGAGCGACGGGCGCGAGCGGCGCAGCAGCGTGCCGTCGATCGCCTGCAGCGACAGGTCGTCCACGACCGGGATGCCGCGCACCGACACCGGCGCGCGGTTGGTCTGCGGGTCGCGCTGGTCGGCCCACACCTCGGCGAGGAGGAACAGCCGGTCGCCGAACGCCGACAGCGGCACGTCCTGGCCGGCGGCCTCGCGGACCGGCGAGCGGTAGCCGAGCGTGCCGGTCCCGAACGCCGGGATCGTCGTGTCGGCGCCCGACGGGATGCGGACCGCGCGGTTCTCCTCCGGGCGCTCGAAGAAGTAGGCGCTGGCGCCGTGGTCGACGAGCGCCTGCGCGACCTCGTCGCCGTCGCTGGCCGCGTTGAGGCGCGGGGCGAAGCGGCTGAGGTCGCGGCTGCCGACGACGATCGCCGGGATGCCGCGCGTGCGGGCGTCGTCGAGCTGCGCGATGAGCCACGGGAGCTGGGGCTCGGCGGGGTTCTGGTGCGGGTCGCTGGCCGCCAGCGAGCCGGCGGAGTTGTCGATCACGATCGTCCGCAGCGTCCCGCCCGCGCCCGCGGTGTCGAACGCGTAGTGCGTCCGCGCGCCGGCCGACGCGCCGATGCCCGGCGCCGGCGTGGTGCCGGCGGGGAGCGCGCCCTGGCCGAACGGCGCGGCGGCCCCGGCGAGCGACGCGGTGTACGGGACGGCGTTGCCCTCGGCCGTGTCCGCCGCTGACGCCGCCGTGTAGACGGGGAGCTTCGGCCGGTCGGCGAGCAGCTGCGCGTACCGCGCGCCCTCGCGCTCGGTCAGCCGCTGGCCGTCCTTCGCCGCGATCCGCCCGCCCGTGTTGACGAAGAAGCGCGGCCCGTGCGGCTGCGCGGCCATCCCGGCGGCCTGGTCGAGCGCGGCGGTCAGGAGCCTGTCCGGCGCGAGGTCGAGGTCGGCGCGGTCGGCGCAGGCGGTCTCGCACTGCGCGTGGCCGCCGACGGCGAACCGGATCGGGCCGGCGTCCTGCGCCACGGGCGCGCTCGTGCGCGCGGCAGGGCCGGGCGGGTCGCCGTCGGGCTGGTAGCGGAAGACGCCGGCGGTCTGCACGCGCGCGCGGTCGGTGGCGACCGGCGTGCCGCGGCCCGCGGAGTCCTGGTCCCCACCCCAGCCGCCGATCGCCCAGCCGCTCCCGCCCGCGTCGGTGACGAGCGCGAGGACCGGGTCGCTCTTGACCGGCCGGTCGGTGGAGGTCGACTCGAACGCGGTGCCCTGCTCGTCGCGCCAGCCGTCGGCCGTCTCGCGCAGCAGGTAGCCGTCGGGCGGCAGCGGCTGCGGCGGCAGCAGCGGGGCCGGGACGCTCGGGTCGAGGTGCAGCGGGTCGTTCAGCACGGGGTACGTGACGCGCGGGACGACGGCCACCAGCGCGCGGACGCGGCCGCCGTCGCGCATCGGCGCGGCGGCGACGACGGTCTGGTCGATCAGCGGCTGGTCGGAGAAGCGCCACGGCGCGCCCGGCCCGTCGCGCTCGACGACCACGTCGGTGCCGCCGGCCACGACGCCGCCGTCGGGCAGGCCCCGCACGACGCGCAGCGTGCGGCTGCCCGGCACAGAGGCGAGCAGCGCGCGCAGCCCCTCGTCGACGCGCCAGCCGGCGCCGTCGTTGACGAGCAGGTCGCCGCCCGCCGCGGCGAGCGCCTGGGCGCCGGCGAACGTGACCGACGTCAGGTCGGTGGTCTCGAAGCCCGCGGGGAGCGCCTCCTGCAGCCACGTCTTGTCGTAGCGCAGCAGCGTGCCGGCGCGGCCGACCGCGTAGCCGCGCTCGGGACGGCCCGGCTGGAACGCGACGTCCATGAGCTGACCCTCGAAGCCGATGGGCGCGGCGGGATCGCGCTCCCACAGGCCCGTGTCCGCCCGCCACATCCACATCGCGCCGCCGTCGCCGACGGCGTGCGCGCGACCGGCCTCGGGCCACGCGACGCCGCGCAGCCGCGGGCGGGACACCGCGCCGCTCGACGACAGCAGGAACTCGCGCACCCAGCCCTGCCCGGGCAGGTAGCGCGCGACGCCGCCGTCACCGCCGACGGCCAGCGCCCGCTGGTCGAGCCCGCCGGGCGCGGCGTTCGGCGCCGGGACCGCGGCGGTGAGGACCGAGCGCAGCGCGACCGGCCAGCGCTTCGTCCGCGCGGGCCGGGCCTGGGGCGAGATGCGGATCGGGCCCTGCAGCCAGCCGTCGTCGACGCTGCGGAACGCGCCGGTGATGCGGCGCAGCGCGGTCGCGCCGCGGCGGCGCTCGAACGTCTCGCCGGCGAAGCGCAGGTACGTCCCGCGGTTGGAGTCCTCGCTCCCGCCCACGTCGAGCGGGTTCGTGACGACGCGCGTGCCGAAGCCGTCGCCCGGGAACGCGAACGAGCGGTAGCCGGCGTCCGGCGAGAGCGTGACGCCGAGCGGCCGGTCGCAGACGGCGCTGTCGCACCACGAGCCGGTGACGCGCGCGCGATCGACGTCGAAGAAGAGCGTGAACGTCCGCTCCGCGCCGCCGTCCTTCAACGACCCGTCGATCCACACGCCGCGCGTCGTGACGGTCAGCGGATCGGCGTTGCCGCCGAGCACGGCCACGTCGCTGATGCCGCGGTCGGGCGTCGCCGCGGCCGTGAAGACGGGCGCCTCCAGCCGCACGCGGACCCACTGGGCCTCCGCCCCCGCGCCGACCCGGCGGTAGAGCTCGATGCCGGCGTCGGTGGACGCGTCGGTCTCCAGGAGCGCGAACGCGTGCTCCTGCCGCGTCGCCTCGAGCGCGACGACGCGCGCCTTGGTGGCCGACGGCGGCAGCACGATCGGCTCCTCGGTCCACCGCTCGCCGTCGTAGCGCAGGATCGTGTCCTCCAGCTCCGGTCCGACCGCGCCGGTGAACAGGTGCGTCCGGCCGTCCTGCTCGAACGCGGTGAGCGCGAGCCGGCCGGCGCCCTCCTCGGCGGCGATCGCGGGCGCCTCGCGCTCGCTCCACCGGCCGCCCGGGTCGCGCACGAGCAGCACGAGCCGCTTGCCGGCCTCGCGGGTCTCGTCGCGGCCGACGAGCGCGCCGCCCCCGTGCGGGGTGATGCGCGCCGACAGCGGGTTGGGCTCGGGGCCGCGGTACGGCTTGCCGTCGCGGTCGACCGGCGTCTCGAAGAGCTGCCAGCCGGACGCGTCGGTGTGGCGGAGGAAGGTCAGCTGCGGCCGGTCCGTGCCCGGTGGGAGCGGTCCCTGCTCCAGCGTCCGCCCGCCGACCGTGGCGGGCGGGACGTCAGGCGCGAGGCGCCGGTACCCCCACGCCTCGCCGCTCTCGGTGGCGGCGCCCATCAGCTCGGTCTGCGCGTCAGCAGTGCCGAGCACCGGCACCGGCTGCACGACCCCGCCGGCCTGGGTGCGCCCGCGCGGGGCGAGCACGAGCGCGACCAGGCCGGCGAGGCCGAGGACGGCGAGCAGGGCGACCGCGCGCCGGCGGCGGTACGTCGCCGCGGTCGGACGGGCGGCGCTCATCGGGTCGTGACCACGTCGCCGGCGCCGCTGCCGGTGTCCGCGGGCGCCGTCTCGACGTCGAGCTCGCGGATCTGGAAGCTCAGCTTCGTCGGGTAGCGCTTCGGGTTCAGCTTGACGACCAGCGTCCGCTTGCCCGGCTTGTAGGTCTTGGTCCTCAGGCGCGCGACGACCTTGCCGCCACGGCGGCCGGTGATGCCGATGCGCGCGTTGCGGACGAGCGTGAACGAGATCACCAGGCGCGTGCGGCCGCGGAGCTTGGAGCGGACGCGCTTGAGCAGCGCCGGCAGCTCCTGGACCTCGCCGCCCTCGGTCGTCGCCGGGGGCGCGGTCTGCTCGATCTCCAGCGGCGGCGGCGCGAGGAGCCGCGAGTCGTCGACCGGCGGGCTGTCCGGGACGAACTGCGCCGCAGCCTCGTTCGGGCGGAAGTCGATCAGCTGCGAGAACGCGTCCGCGTCGTCGGCCGGCTGCTGGCGCCACGCGCCGTCGTCGTAGTGGAAGACCCAGCCCGCGGTGGTGACCGCCCAGCCCTCGTTCGGCCCCGTGAACGCGATCTTCGCGATCGAGCCGCGGCCCGCGCCGCTGGTCGGCAGGGTGAGGACCTGCTCGACCGTCCCGTCCGGCGCGATGCGCGCGACCTTGCCGCGCGCGGTCGACGAGCGGCGGTCGGCGAAGCGCTGCACCGCGACCCAGGCGCGGTCGCTGCCGGGCACCGCGGCGACGTCGACGAACCGCTCGTCGGGGGCGAACGTCGTGCCGCGCAGCGGCAGCTCCCGCCACGCGCCGCCGGCGAGCTTGGCGACGATCGGCCCACGCGGGTAGACGTCGGTGTCGCTGCCGCCCGGCGCCTTCGCGCCGGACGCCGTGCCGCCGCCCACCGCCCACAGGTGGTCGCCCGCGCCGTCGAGCGCGAGCAGGTCGGTCGCGTCGACCGGCGCGGCGAGGCCGTCGGCCGGGTCGGGATCGGGGACGTCGAAGGCGGAGAACGGCTCGGTGGCGATCGTGGAGCCCAGCAGGCGGCGCAGCAGGCGGGGGCGCTCCTCGGGCGCGCGGAGCCGGGCGGACGTGGTGCGGCCCTCGGCGCGCGGACCGACGTAGGTCGTCTCGTAGAAGCGGTCGCCGAACGCCTCGACGTCAGACACGCCGCGGCCCTGCGGGAAGTAGATGGACCGCAGGCCGGCGCCCTCCCAGCGCAGGTGGAACGCGCCCTCGCGCTCGTTGGTCGGGTCGGCGCTGTCGATGCCGGCGAACCAGCACGACGTCGGGCTCGCGCACGCGGCGGCGTTCATCCGGCGGTACGGGTCGGCGGCCTGCTCCTGCGTGGAGTAGGACGCGACGACCTCGCCGTCCTTGAAGCGGCAGAGGCCCAGGCCGGAGCCCTGGCGTGGCAGGCTCGGGACCGAGATCGTCCAGAACTCGGTCGGCCCGGCCCACGCGATGCGCGTCGTCTCGGCCGGGCCGCCGCAGACCGTGGAGAGCTGGCGCCACGAGCGGCCGTTCCAGAAGAAGAGCCCGCGGGCGACCGCCGCGTTGCCCTCGATCGCGAGCAGCCCGCGGTTGGGCGCCCAGAACTGCAGGTCGCCGGGCGCGCCGAGCGGCACCTTGAAGTCCGCGCCTGCGGGCGGCGCCGGGTGCTCGCCGAGCGACCAGACGGGCGCGGCGACGGCAGGTGCCGCCGCGAGCGCTGCGGCCGCCAGCGCGCTAATCGCCGCTGCGCGCCGTGCGGCCACCGGGGCCCTCCACCTCGATCGGCATCGCGACGACCGTCGACAGCACCGCGTCGAGCGCGACGCCGGACAGCGTCTCGTGCTCGAGCAGCGCCTCGGCCGTCTCGTGCACCGCCGCCCAGTTGCGCTCGAGGATCGCCGTCGCGCGCTGCTCGGCCTCGACGACGAGCCGCTCGGTCTCCTTGTCGATCAGGTCGAGCGTCGCCGGGCCGATCTGCCCCAGCTCCTGGAGCGCCGCGCCGAGGAAGACCTCGCCGGCCGCCTCGCCGATCGTGACCGGGCCGAGCTCGGGCGACATGCCGAACTGCGTGACCATCGAGCGCGCGAGCTGCGTCGCGGCGTGGAGGTCGTCGTGGACGCCGGTCGACAGGCAGCCGAACTCCAGCCGCTCCCCCGCCGCACCGGCGACGATCGCGACGAGCTGGCGGCGCAGGTCGGGCTCCTGCCGCACGACCGCGTCCTTGTCGGCGAGCTGCGACGCGGCGGTGCCGAGCTTGCGGCCGCGGGCGACGATCGACAGCTTCTGCGCCGACACCACCTGGCCGATGGCGCGGGTGACGACGGCGTGCGCGGCCTCGTGGACCGCGATGAGCCACTGCTCGTCCTCGGTCAGCACGTGGCGCTTGGCCGGGCCGGAGACGACGCGGTCGATCGCCTCCTCCAGCGTGTGCTGGTCGATGTCGGCGCGGCCCTCGCGGACGGTCAGCAGCGCAGCCTCGTTGACGACGTTCGACAGCTCCGCGCCGGAGAAGCCCGGCGTCAGGCGGGCGATCTCGTGGAGGTCGACCTCGGGCGCCAGCGGCTTGCCGCGCGCGTGGAGCGTGAGGATCTCGATCCGCCCGTGGACGTCGGGGTTGTCGACGGTGACCTGGCGGTCGAAGCGGCCCGGGCGCAGGAGCGCGGGGTCGAGGATGTCGGGGCGGTTCGTCGCGCCGAGGACGACCACGCCCGCGTCGCCGCCGAAGCCGTCCATCTCGACGAGGAGCTGGTTGAGCGTCTGCTCGCGCTCGTCGTTGCCCTGTCCGACGCCCGCGCCGCGCTTGCGGCCGGCCGCGTCGAGCTCGTCGATGAAGATGATCGCCGGCGCGGCCTTGCGCGCCTTGGCGAAGAGGTCACGGACGCGGGCGGCGCCGACGCCGACCAGCGACTCGACGAAGTCCGAGCCGGACATCGAGAAGAACGACGCGGCGGCCTCGCCGGCGGTCGCGCGGGCCAGCAGCGTCTTGCCGGTGCCGGGAGGCCCGACGAGCAGCACGCCCTTCGGCGCGCCGGCGCCCATGGCGATGTACTTCTCGGGGTCGGCGAGGTAGTCGCGGATCTCGCGCAGCTCGGCGACGGCCTCGCCCGCGCCCGCGACCTGGTCGAACGTCACGCCGCTCGACCCCTTCTTCTTCTTGCGGTTGCCGATGTTCGAGAAGGACGCGATGCCGCCCGCTCCACCGTCCTGGCCCAGGCGGGTGAAGAGCGCGAACAGGCAGACGAGCAGCAGGATCGGCAGGAGGAACTGGACGAGGATCTGCTGCGCGGGCTTGCCGGCCTGCTGGTCGATCGCGACGCGCGCGCCGCTCTCGTCGAGCGTGCGGAAGAGCGCCTGCGTCTGCGAGTCGGACGCGGGGTACGCGGCCCACAGGTCGAGGCCGGCCTCCGTGCGGACGACGACGCGCGAGTCCTGGTCGAGCAGCGTCGCCTCGACGATCCGCTGGTCGTCGGCCAGCCGCGTGATCGTCGACAGCGAGGTCTCCTGGCCGCGCGAGCTCGGGCCCAGCGCGTCGAGGAGCGAGAAGAACGTGATGGCCGCCGCGATCGACGCGACGAGCAGGAAGGTGGAGAGCGGATCGCGCAGCAGCGGCCGGAGCACGCGCGTGACGCCGCCGCGGAGGGCGTCTGCGACGCGGCTGGCGGAGGACTGCTTCTTGGTGGCGTTGCTGCGGTTCACGGCGGACGGTCCTGTCTGGATGGGGTGGTGCTGACGCGTGGGGGCGCCCGGCCGGTCCCTGGCCGGGCGCCCCGCGTCACGGGCGGGCAGGCGCTGGTCCCTGCCCGCCGCGCGGTGGTGCGGTGCTCGCTGCCGGCGCTAGCCGCGCAGCGTGAGCTGGCGGGTGACCGTGCGCGCGGTCCCGCCCGTCGGCGTGTAGACCGCGGTGATCTTCACCGTGATCCGCTTGACCTTCTTGAGGACGCTGCGGGACTTGGCCGACATCGGCAGCTTCACCGAGACGTCGCCCGCGCGGCTGACCGTGACGGTCGCCTTGCCGACGCTGACGGTGCGCTTCTTGGCCTTCTTGCCCTTCTTCGCCTTCTCGGTGTACGTGCCCGCCGCCGTCACCTGCACGCGGCCGGCGCCGGGGAAGCGGAACGTCGAGATGAGGTCGTTCGCCTTCTTGCGCGCGCTCCCGATGGTGAACAGGTTCACCGGGGCCTGCTGGGTCGGCGGCGTGACCACCGGCGCGGTCGGGGTCGGGGTCGGGGTGCCGGCCGGCGGCTTGTTCCCGCCGTCGGTCGGGGGCGGGTTCCCGCCGCCCTGGTTGCCGAGGCCCTGCTTGTCCCAGTCGATCGCGGCGACGCCGTTGCGCGCGGCCTCGAGCGCCGACTTGGTGCCGGCTGCCTCGCCCGCGGCGACGGTCGTGGGCAGCGGCGCGTAGTCGTTGCCGATCAGGGCCGCCTGGCCCGCGTCCGACACGACGTAGGAGAGGTAGTCCTTGAGCGTCCGCGCGCGGCGCTCCTCCTCGGCGTAGTTCGTGCCGGGCAGGCTCAGGTAGACCGGCGCGTTGTCGTCGAAGGCGAGCAGGTAGGTCAGCGAGCAGTCGCTGTACCCGGCGTCCGGCCACACCATCGTGGTCGTGTCCCAGCCGAACGCGACGGTCGGATCGCTGGCCACCGGCAGCTTGCGCACCGGCACGTCGCGGCAGTTGGCGCCACCGGTCGCGACGGACGGCTTGTAGCCCTCGGCGTTGAAGGTCGGCTCGACGAAGGACGTCTGGGACTCACGCACCGCCAGCGGGAGGAAGTACGTCGTGTCGCTGCGGCTGTCGGTCTTCTTGTAGATCGCTCCGCCGGCGACCGCGGTCGCCAGGTCGACATAGCCGATCGACCCCGGGTTGGCGTTCACGACATCGCGCACGCCGCCTGCGCCGGTAGCCGCCGCGCGGCAGACCGGGTGCAGGTTGGCGGGATCGTTGACGTAGTCGTCCTCGCACTTGAACGTCGTGCTGTTGGCGATGTCGCCGTAGCTGTTGGCGAGCTCGCCGGAGCCGCGGGGGTCGTTGTCCGGGTCGGTCTCCGGCCACTGGCGGTTCTTGTCGCCCGCGGTCCAGTCCGCGCGCCACGCGGTGCCGGACGCCGCGGCGCCGAGCCTGGCGGCGGCCTCGTTGAGGAAGTCCTTGAACGCGAAGGTCGTGCCCGAGTTGTCGTTGCGAACGACGCGGATGATCTTCTTGTCGACGCAGCTGGCGGTGTACGCGCCCGGGTTGCCGCTGCTCTCGGCGTGCCCGACGAGCTCCGGCAGGAGCTGGCCCCAGGTCGAGTAGTCGCCGGCCCACAGCTTCTCGAGCCGGTTGTTCGGGAGGCGCAGACGGTCGAAGCCGCCGCCCCCGGCGATCTGGCTGCCGGTGCCGTCCTGGCGGAAGCCATTGGGCAGCGGGCACGAGATGGCCGCCGTGGCGTTGCTGTTGTCGTGGTCCCACGTCGGGTAGTTGACGATCACCGCGACGGCGCTGGACGCCGCGGGGATGACGTGGACCACGCCGTCGTCGGCGCTGTTGCCGAGGACGCCGGCGTTGATGTTCTGCTGGGTAGCGAGGTCCGGGCCCTCGTCGGAGCCCGCGAACCGGAACTGGACGTTGCGCTGGCCGCCTGCGCCGAGGGCCGCGCGACCGGCGCCGGAGCCCGTCGGGGTGACGCCCGGCGCGTTGTACTGCACGAGCGGGCCGCCCGGGCAGCTGGCGGCGCTCGTCGTCGTCTGGAAGAGGCTGGCCCAGCCGGTCGCACGCTGGTGCGCGTTGTTCTGGAAGGTCGCGCCGACGCCCTCGATGTTCGAGCCGGTGCAGCGCTGGATGGAGAAGGCGGCCTCGGCCGAGGGCGCCAGGGCGAGCGCGGACAGCACGCCGCCCGCGGCAACGGCCGCGAGCGTGCGCCCGACGCGTGGGACTGCGAAGGACATGCGGGAAGGAGGTCCTTTCCTCTTTGCGGGGGCCTCGCCGAGATGGCGAGCGGCGGCAGGATCTGCCGGTGGGGTGGTTGGGGGAAGGGGGTTCACAGGACGGCTACCGGTCGATCACGGGTCGATCACCAGTCGGTCTCCAGCGCTTCACGGGTCGTTCACCCGCGCCGCGTCTTCGCGGGCTTTCTGGCCGCCGGCTTCTTCGTCTTGCCGGCCTTCTTCGTGGCCTTGACGACGACGAACCGGACGGTCGCCCGGCGCGTCAGCGGCTTCTGCGCGCCGTCCTGCGGCGTCCACGTCACGCGCGCGGTGCTCGTGAGCGCCTTGAGCCGCTTCAGGAGGCTCAGGTGCGACGACTTGGTGAGCTTGACCGTGATGCGGACGCGCTCTGGCCTCTTCGCGCGCGCACGCGCGCGGGTGAGGTTGGTGATGGGCGTCGACGCGCTCCGCTTGCCGTCCCGGCCGGGGAGCCGTGCGCTCACCGCGACGTCGAGCGAGCCCGCGGCGGGCGGCCGTGCCTCGAGCACCATCTGGCCCGTCTTCTTGCCCTTGACCACCCGGACGCTCAGCGAGGGCGGCTGCGGGATCACCTCCCCGACGGCCTGCGGCGTCTCCACCGGCGGCGGCTCAGGCACGGGCTCGGCCTCCACCGGGACGGGCTGGTCGCTGACGACGAACGCGTCGGGCCGGTCGTTCGCGTCGCCCCGGAAGAGGTTCGACGCGCCGGAGACGAACGCGATGCGGCGCCCGCCGTCGGACACCGAGAGCGCGAGCCCGACGTCCTCGGACGCGTCGCCGCCCCCGACGCCGGTCACCGCGCGGCGGATGGTGCCGTCCTCGCGGTCCAGCACGTACAGGTCGCGGACGTTCGGCTGGCCGCGAACCGCGCCGAGCAGCGTCGTGCCCGGCAGCAGGAAGCGCAGCCGCTTGGTCGCGAACGCGACGTAGCGCCCGTCGGGCGACGTGGCGAGCGCCTCGATGCCGGCGGCTGCCGCCGGATCGCCGAGGCCGTCGCGGGTCAGCTCGCGGGTCGATGCCTTGCGGGTCACGCCCTCGTCCATCCGCGTGACCCAGATGTCGTTCGCGGCGGACAGCGTCGGCCCCGGCCGCGGGCCGGAGGCCGTGAGGAACAGGACCTCGCGGCCGTCGAGGCTGAGCGCCGGCGGCGTCGTCGTGATCGCGCCGCGCTCCTCCTCGTACGAGGCCAGCGGCCCGTAGCAGGGGCGCAGCGACGCCTGGTCGGTGAAGTCGACGACGTCCTCGGGCCCGCACGCCGAGTCGTCGACGTCGACCATGCCGGTCACGCGCCGGACCGGACCGCCGACCCTGCGCCAGAGGTAGTACGAGACGCGGAAGTCCGTGGCCTCGCCGGGCTGGAAGCGCGTCTGCTCCGCGGCGTTCCGCCCGGCCCAGGCCGCGGTCGTGCCGTCGCCCGACAGCGTGGCGGCGCCGGTCGCACCGCCCGCCGGGCTTCCGTCGGTCAGCCGCGAGGACATGAGCCACGTGCGGCCGGCGTCGAGGTCGCGCACCAGCAGCTGGCCGGCCTCGACGGTCGGGTCGCCCGGTGTGGGCCCGAAGGCGTCCGACCGCTCCGCCGTCCGGAAGAGCACGCGCCGGCCGTCGTCGGAGATCGACGTCAGCGGCCACACGTCCGCCCCGCTCGCCCCGGCGGGCATCGCCGTCGCCGGCGGTCCGTAGGTGAGCGGCGTGTCCGTGCCGTCCAGCGCCGAGACGAGCGTGTACGGGTTCGGCCCGCAGGTCGGGAGCGGGCGGCAGACCGGCACGTTCATGTCGCGCACGTAGACGTCGACGTGGCGCGGGCTGTCGGTGTCGGCCGGGACGAGCGACTGCGCGGTGGAGAACGCGACGTAGCGGCCGTCGGCGCTCACCGACGGGTTGCGCGCGCCGGTGACGAGCGTGCTCGCGTCGTCCTCGCGCACGAGGTCGCCGTCAGCGACCAGCTCGAGCGCGCCGGTCTCCAGGTCGCGGCGGAAGATGCCGCCGAGGCGGTCGGTCGCGACCTCCTTGCCGTCGGCCCCGGTGTGCGGCGGGTCGGGGTCGTCGGCGGCGAAGAAGTTCGTCGCGCGCGTGTCGAAGACGACGTAGCGCCCGTCGCGCGAGACGTCGGCCGACAGCGAGCGGTCGTCGGCGAGCTCCTGCCGGGCCAGCGACGCGGACACGACCGTCGCGCCCTGGCCGTAGTAGAGCGCGTGGGCGGCGGGCGCCGTGGCGAACGCCGCGAGCGAGGCCGAGGCCGCCGCGGCGACGATCGCGGCGCGCGGGATCCTCATCGGACCGTCACCGTCCGCTGCACGCGCGCGGCGTTGCCGGCCTGGTCCTTGACGCTGATCGTCACGCGGTAGCGGCCCGCGCGCCGATACGTGTGGGTGATCGCGAACGCGCCCTCACGGCCCTCCGCGCCACGCCCGTCGCCCCAGCGCACGCCGGTGGCGGCGTGGTCGGCGCCCGACACCTCGCCCTTCTGGCCGTCGCGGACGACGACGCGCACCCGGCGGCCCTTGCGACGCTGCACCGTCACCCGCGGGGCGCGGCGGTCGAGCTTCAGCGTCGCGGCGGCGCTCGTGGTCTCCTGCCCCGCGCCGTCACGGGCGACGACGCTCACGGCGTGCGCGCCGTCGGCGATCTTGCCCAGGTCGAGCTCGCGGCGGGTGGCGCGCAGCCCGTCCGCGATCTCCTCGTCGTCGATCAGGACCGAGTACCTGACGCCGCTTACCGCGTTCTGCGCAGGATCCCAGCGCAGGACGTAGCGGCCCTTGTCGTCGACGAAGTCCGCCGGGGTCTGGACGGCGAACTCGGACGGCGGCGCGTCGATCGTCGCGGCGACGACCTGCGCGGCGTTGTCGCCGCCCTGGCGCCACGCGACGAGCGCGTCGCCAAGGCCGGAGCCGGCGAACGTGAACGCGGAGATCGTGCCGCCCGCCGCCGACGCGACCGTGCGGCGGTCCGGCACGCCGTCCGCGCGCCGCTCGAGCAGGCCGATCTGCGAGCGGCCGCCGCTCTTGAGCTTGTACGCGGCCGCGAGCGCGCCGCTCGGCGCGAGGTCGACCTGCGGGTCGCCCGCCTCGCTCGAGCCGCCCTCGTCGAGCCGCTCGGGCTTGGCGACCTGCTTGTCGTCCCCGGCGGCCAGCAGCGACTCGACGCCCATCCCGAACGCGGTGACGAACGCGCCGCCGGGCGCGCCGGCGACGGCGACCGGGCCGGGCGCGGCGGGCGGGTCGGCGGCGCCGAGGCCGTCGGCCACGCGCGCGGCGGCGAACGTGGAGGCCTTCTCGACGAAGCTCTCGGCCATCGTCGCCGCCCACACGCGCGTCTGCTTCTGCGGCCCGGAGCGCGTGCCGCGCTGGCGGAAGGCGACGGTCGCCTGCCCGAAGCCCGCGACGTCGATGTCCAGCTGGTCGGCCGGCGCGCGCAGCGCCTGGTCGCCGATCTTCTGCGGGCTGACGAGGACGGCGACGCCGACGTTCGCGCCGAACACGCGACGCGCCCAGATGCGGTCCACGAACTCGTCGTCGGGCTCCTGCCACGCGACGACCGCGTTGCCCGCCGGGTCGACCGCGACCTTCGGGCGGTTGTCGGCCGTCGGCTTCGTCACCGGCGACGCGCTGTTGCGGTTGATCGGGTACCCGAGCGCCGACCACAGCTGGCCGGTGGAGCGCGCGAGGCGCAGCTCGCACTCGACGCTGCCGGGTGGGAGCGTCGGGTTCTTCGCCGGGTCCTTGCAGACGCGGTAGGTCAGGTACGCCTGGCCGCCGCGCGACATCGCGAGGTCCGGCCACGTGTCGGTCGCCTCCCCCACGTTCATGTCGACCGGCACCGGCGCGCCGAACCGGCGCGCGCCCGCGTCGAGCGTCGCCGCGAAGAGGCGGTCGGACTCGACGCCGTTCTCGTGCACCCACGTGACGACCAGCCGGCCGCCGTCCGCGGCGCCGATCTGCGGCCACGAGGAGTCGAAGCGCTGGCCGGCGTCGACGCGCTGGGGCGGGCGCCACGCGCCGCCCACGAACTGGGCGGCGAACACGTGCACACGTCCGTCGACGCGCTTGCGGTAGACCACGCCGCCCGTGCCGTCCTCGGACATGGCGACGCCGTCCACGCCGACGACGTCGGCGCTCGGTCCGTCGAGCGTCGTCGCCGCGGAGAGCGTGGCGAAGGCAGGGGTGGGGAGCGCGAGCACGCCGGCGGACAGGCAGGCGAGCGCGGCCGAGGCAGCGATCCGTCGCAAGGCGGCGCAACTGTCCTCCGGCACCGCCTCAGGCTTGTGAACGGGTGGGGAAGTTCTGGTGAAAGCGCCGCTGCCGGGGCGGCGTCCTACCCAGTTCTGGGGAGGACTCCTCCGTTTTCACCAGTTCTTCTCCATTCGGTCACGCGACCTTCACCGTCACCGACCGGGCCGGATCGACACTGCCGCGGCACCTCGACCCGAGAAAGGACTCCCGTGCGCGCACCCCGAATGATCGGCGCCGGGCTGGCCGTGTGCGTGGCGTGCGCCGCTGCGCTGCCCGCCGCCGCGAGCGCCCAGAAGCCCACGATCACGATGAGCGGCTCGACCTCGATCTACCCGCTCGCCACCCAGCTCGCCAAGGGCTACCTGAAGGCCAAGCCGAACTCCGTCCGCTTCCGCATCCTGCAGGGCGGCTCTGACATCGGCATCAACGACGTCTCCCGCGGGCGCGTCACCATCGGCAACGCGTCCCGCGACAAGCTGCCGAACGACCCGCCGGGCCTGCAGTTCACGCGCATCGCCCGCGACGGCGTCTGCGTGGTGACGAACCCGGGCAACCCGATCGCCAACCTCTCGGCCGAGCAGATCCAGGCGATCTTCTCGGGCCGCGTCCGCAACTGGTCGGACGTCCCGGGCGCGAAGGCGACGGGCGCGATCGACCTCGTCGTCCGCACCGCCTCCTCCGGTACGCAGGACGCGTTCCAGAACATCTTCATGGGCGGCGCGAGCGGCCCGCGCGTCGCCTCGTCGGCGTCGACCCGCTCGTCCAACGGCCTCGTCCAGAGCGCGGTCCGCTCGAACGAGAACGCGATCGGCTACGTCGACTTCCGCTTCACGAGCGGCACGAACCCGGTCTCGTTCAAGGGCGTCGCGTGCAACCTGCGCAACGCCCAGGCCGGCACCTACGGCGGCGTGCGCAACTTCTGGATGGTGACGCGCGGCGCCCCGTCCGGCGCGACCGCCTCGTTCATCAACTGGGCGCGCGGCTCGGCCGGTCAGAAGATCGTCGCCACCAACTGGGTGCCGCTCAGCTAGCGCGGTGGCCGCCGCCGCTCCCGCATCCTCCCCGGCGCAGGGTCCCTTCGGGCTCCTGCGCCGGCCCTGGTCGGACCGCCGCGCCGAGCTCCTGCTCGGCGCGGTGGCCTGCACCGTCCTGGCCTTCGTCGCCGGGATGGTCCTGTTCGTCTTCTCGAACGCCTGGCCGTCCTTCCAGGAGAACGGCCTCGGCTGGTTCGGCGCGCCGCCCGCGGGCGCGACGACCGACTCGCAGCTCAGCGACATCCTCCAGTCGCCCGCCGACGAGGAGAAGTGGCGCTACGAGCTGAACGCCTGGCCGCTGCTGTGGGGCACGCTGCTCACCACCGCCGGCGCCGTCGTCATCGGCACGATCTTCGCGACCTTCGCCGCGCTCTTCCTCGTCGAGTTCGCGCCGCCGCGCGTGCGCAAGGTGCTCGCCCCCGTCGTCACGCTGCTCGCCGGCGTCCCCTCCGTCGTCTACGGCCTGATCGGCATCCTCGCCGTCGCCCCGCAGGTCGCCAAGCTCATCTCCGAGGAGCGCAAGGAGTCGGTCGCCGGGATCATCTCGCTGACCGGCGAGGGCTGGCTCGTCGGCGTGATGATCCTGACGCTGATGATCGTGCCGATCATGGTCGCGATCATCGCCGAGGCCCTCCGCCAGGTGCCGAACGCATGGAAGGAGGGCGCCGTCGCCTGCGGCGTCAACCGCTTCCGGATGGCGCGCACGATCATGGTCCGCACCGCGCGCCCCGCGATCGTCGCCGCCGCCGTCCTCGCCACCGCCCGCGCGCTCGGCGAGGCGATCATGCTCGCGATGGTCACCGGCTCGGTCGCGTTCGCGCCGCAGCCGATCGACGGCATCACGTTCTTCTTCGAGCCGACCCGCCCGCTCGCCGCGACCATCGTCGCCTACTCCGAGGGCCTGTCGGTCAAGCCGTTCGCGCAGACGATCTACGCGTTCGCCGCGCTCCTGCTGCTCTCCGCGATGGCGCTGTCGCTGATCGGCTGGGCCGCCAAGCAGCCGATGCGCAAGTACGGGATCCGCGCGTGAGCACGCGCCGCGCCATCGAGTCGCGCGCCTCGTGGCCCCTCCGCGACAAGCTCGGCTTCTACGCCTGCTGGACCGCGGGCATCGCGCTGTGCGCGATCGCCGCCGCGGTCGTCCTCTACATGCTCGTCAAGGGGCTGTCGGAGCTGCGCCCGGCGATGATCTTCGAGCGCCCGAGCGACGGCGTCGACCAGCGCGGCGCGGGCGGCCTGCTCGACCCGATCGCCGGCTCGCTGCTCGTCACGACGATCGGCATCGCGATCGCGCTCCCGCTCGGCGTCGGCGTGGCGCTGTGGCTCGTCGAGTACGGGCGGCCGTTCTGGCTCGCGCGCCTGGTCGAGTCGGGCGTCGAGGTCATCGCCGGCACGCCGTCGATCGTCCTCGCGGTCTTCGGCCTGATCGTGTTCTCCGAGTCGTTCCTGAGCGCGCTGAGCTTCAAGCCCGAGGGCGCGGACACCGCGTTCGGCCGCTCGTTCCTCATCGCCGGCGCGATGATGTCGCTGATCGCGATGCCGCTGATCGTCGGAGCGACCCGCGAGGGCCTCAACGCGATCCCCGGCCACGTGCGCGAGGCGTCGTACGCGCTGGGCAAGACGCGCGCCGCGACGATCCGCCGCGTACTCCTGCCCACCGTGCGGCCGAACATCGCGGCCGGCACGGCGCTCGGGATGGGCCGCATCATCGGCGACACCGCGATCATCGTGATCCTGCTCGGGGCGACCGCGCGCCTGCAGCCGCTCGAGGACGTGTTCGGCCCGTCCGGCCCGCTGCGCGGCACGGGCTCCACGCTCACCAGCTTCGTCTACAACAACAGCCCCGCGGGCGAGGGCGGCGCGTTCGAGAAGGCCTACGCGGCCGCGTTCGTGCTGCTCCTCATCGTCGTGGTGCTCAACCTCGTCGTCGCGCGGATCGCCGGCGCGGGCACGCGGCAGGGAGGTCGCTGATGTCCACCGAGCAGGAGCAGCAGCCGCTCGTCCCCCCGCCCGTCAAGCGGATCGTGATCGACGACCCGCCGACGGTCGTCCCGGCCCCCGCCGCCGGCTTCACGGGCCCGCAGGCCGGCACGTCGTTCCTGCGCACCGAGCGGGCCGCGGCCAACGGCGTCGAGCGCATGCGCACGCACGCGCTGTCGATCGCCTACGGCGACAAGCCTGCGGTCAAGAGCGTCGACCTGCCGGTCCGCCAGGGCGAGGTCCTCGCGCTCATCGGCCCGTCGGGCTGCGGCAAGACGACGCTGCTGCGCTCGCTCAACCGGCTCACGGAGCTGACCTCGACCGCCTCGCGCACGGGCCAGATCACGCTCGATGGCCAGGACGTCGACGAGCTCGAGGTCACCGACCTGCGCCGCCGCGTGTCGATGGTCTTCCAGCAGCCCAACCCGTTCCCGATGTCGATCTTCGACAACGTCGCGTACGCGCTGCGCGAGCAGGGCTCCAAGCGCCCGCGCAAGCAGGAGCTCGCCGAGCCGGTCGAGGACGCGCTGCGCCGCGCGGGCCTGTGGGACGAGGTCGGCACGACCCTCGACCATCCCGCGCTGCGCCTGTCCGGCGGCCAGCAGCAGCGGCTGTGCATCGCCCGCGCGCTGGCCGCGCGGCCCGAGGTGCTGCTGATGGACGAGCCGTGCTCGGCGCTCGATCCCAAGTCCACCGCGGTGATCGAGGAGCTGATCCTGCAGCTCCGCGACGAGGTGGCCGTCGTGATCGTCACGCACAACCTCCAGCAGGCGTACCGCATCGCCGACCACGTCGCGTTCATGTGGCTCGGCGAGCTGGAGGAGTACGGGCCGGTCGAGCAGATCTTCGGCGCGCCCGAGTCGCAGCGCACCGCCGACTACGTCTCCGGGGCCTTCGGCTGATGCACCGCCGCGCCGCCACCCTCGCCGCGTTCGCCGTCGCCGCGACGGCCGCGGCGGGGTGCACCTCCACGCAGGAGAAGGCGCGGCAGCTGGCGGCGGGCGGCTCCGACGCGTTCACCGAGAAGGGCGTGCAGGTCGCCAAGGCCAACCCGGACGTCGAGGTGCTCGACACCGCCGTCGTGACCGACGCGAACGGCTCGGCCGCGGTGGTCGTCCTGCGCTCGTCGGCCAAGGCGGCCGGCGCGAACCTGCCGGTCGCGATCGACGTGCAGGGCGCCGACGGCAAGAGCGTCTTCCGCAACGACGCGCCCGGCCTGGAGCCGTCGCTCACGTCGCTGACGGTCGCCGAGCCCGGCGAGACCGTCGCGTGGGTGAACGACCAGGTCGTCGCCACCGGCAAGCCCGCGAAGGTCTCCGCGCGCGTCGGCGTGCCGAAGGGCAAGGCGCCCAAGCGCGTCCCGAAGCTCACGGTCAGCGGCGTCGAGCTCGCCGAGGAGGCGGCCGGCATCGCGGCGCGCGGCAAGGTCCGCAACGCCTCGAAGGTCGACCAGCGCGACCTCGTCCTCTACGGCGTGGCACGGAAGGGCGACAAGGTCGTCGCCGCCGGCCGCGCCCAGGTGCGCCGCGTCAAGCCCGGCGCCCGCGCCTCGTTCCGCATGTACTTCATCGGCGACCCGAAGGGTGCCGACCTCACGATCAGCGTTCCCCCGACCTCCTTCTAGGAACCCCAAGGATGGCCACCCGCGACACCACGAACGACCCGGAGACGATGGAGGTCGCCGACCTCTGCCGCTCCTGCGGTGCGCCGCTCGCCGTCGGGCAGCGGTACTGCCTGAACTGCGGGCGGCCGCTCCACCGCCGCGCCGACCTGCTCGCCGCGCTCGCTCCTCCCCCACCGCCGCCTCCACCGGCGCCGCCGTACGCGGAGCTCGCACCGACCGGGGCCACGCCGCAGCCGGGCGGCCGCAACGTGTCCGCGCTCGGCGCCGCGGTCGGGGTCGGCCTGCTGCTGCTCGCGGGTGTCGCGGGCGCGCAGCTCGCCGGCCAGGAGCCCCCGGCGGCGCCCCAGATCCGGGTCGCGGCCGCTCCTCAACCGAACGTTAACGTGACCGTCCCGGCCGCCGGCGCGGCCGCCGCGCCGGCCACGTTCACGAGCGATTGGAGCGGGGAAGAGGGGTGGACCATCGCCCTCCAGACCCTCCCCAAGGACGGCACCGACCCGACCGCCGTCGCGGCCGCGAAGGCCGCCGCGCAGGGCAAGGGCGCGCCCGACGTCGGCGCGCTCGACAGCGACGAGTACCCGTCGCTCGACAGCGGCGAATTCGTCGTGTACAGCGGCGTTTTCGAGACGAAGAAGGCCGCGACGAGCGCCCTGAAGGACCTCAAGAAGGACTTCCCGGACGCGAAGGTCGTCAAGGTCTCCGCGGACGCCGCAGGGTCTGGCTCGAAGGGCTCGAAGGACGCCGAGAAGCTGTCCTCGAAGGAGCTCGAGGACCTGAACAACGCGAGCGGTGACGACTACGTGGAGAAGTCCAAGAAGCTCCCCGACGAGATCGCCCCGGAGGGCAAGCCGCCCGCGAAGGACGGCAAGGCCCCTGGCGGAGGTAGCGGCGACGGGACGGTGCTGGAATGATGTTCCGCGATCGTCTGCTTCCCAAGCGGGAAGCTGCTCCCCTGCCTGTGCCCCACATCCCTGTCCCTGCGATTCCTGAGACGGAGCTCAAGCTGCGCCGAGACGCCCTCGCTCGCGAAGTCGCCGAGCGCCAGTTCGACCTAGGCGGGCTCGCCTACGAGATGGCCACGCGGGACCACTTCCGGCTGGACGTGCTGCTGCGCGCCGCCGCCCGCATGCAGGACGTCGACTCCCAGCTCGCCGAGGCCGACCGGCTCCTCGCGCTGGAGGAGCAGGGCGCGGCGGGCCACTGCCCGGGTTGTCAGGCAACCCACAGTCGCGGTGCCGTTTACTGCTGGCAGTGCGGAATCCAGCTGATGTCCCTCTCCCGCGCGGAGCACGCCGCCTGATGCGCCCACGTACCGCCCTCGCACTCGGCCTCGCCGGGATCGCGACCGCAGGCCTGGGCATCACCGCCGGCGACGCCGCCGCGGCCGTCCGCACCTTCGAGCTGACGCTCGACAACGGCAAGGTCGTCACCGTCAGCGTCGACGTGGCCCCCGGCACCGAGCTGTGGGACATCCAGTTCCCCGGCGTCGCCAAGGACCAGATCACCGCCATCGCGGAGCTGCCGACCCCGGCCGCCGTGCAGACGACGCCGACGACCCCGCAGTCGACGTCGACCACGCCGACGACCACGACGCCGGGCACGACGACGTCGACCACGCCCTCGACGAGCACCACGCCCGAGGAGCCGGAGGCCGCCGAGTCCGAGCAGCCCAAGGCGAAGGGCAAGGGCAAGCAGCAGAAGACGACGGGCAAGGCCGAGCGCGACGACGCCGAGGCCGACGAGGAGCAGGACACCGCCGAGGAGGACGCGGGCGAGGAGGCGCAGGCGGACGAGAGCATCCCCAGCGCGCTCGATCCGACGACCTCGATCGCGACGCCCGGCGCCGCGGCCATCGGCGTCCCGAACTTCTTCATCGACAAGTTCAAGGTCCCGCCGTTCCTGCTGTCGATCTACCAGGCCGCCGGCATGGAGTACGGCGTGCGGTGGGAGATCCTCGCGGCGATCAACGAGATCGAGACCGACTACGGCCGCAACCTGAACGTGTCCTCCGCCGGCGCCGTCGGCTGGATGCAGTTCATGCCGGCGACGTGGAAGGCGTACGGCGTCGACGCCAACGGCGACGACAAGAAGGACCCGTACAACCCGGTCGACGCGATCTTCGCCGCGGCGCGCTACCTGAAGGCCGCGGGCGCCGACACCGATCTGCGCAAGGCGATCTTCGCGTACAACCACGCCGACTGGTACGTCGACTCGGTGCTCATGCGCGCCCGCCTGCTGGGCGGCCTGCCGAGCAACCTCGTCGGCTCCCTCACCGGCCTGACGCAGGGCAAGTTCCCCGTCGCGGCCAAGGCGACCTACGCGGACGAGGTGTCCGCCAAGGACGCCGAGAAGAAGGTCGAGGACGGCAAGAACGCCGCCGTGCCGGTCGAGTCCGAGGAGGACCGCCGCGGGATCAACATCTACTCCCGCGCGGGCGCCGCGGCCGTCGCCGTCCAGGACGGCAAGGTCGTCAAGATCGGCGAGACCGAGCGGCTCGGCAAGTTCGTCCAGGTCCAGGACGCGTACGGCAACACCTACACGTACGCGCACCTGAAGAAGATCGCCGCGACCCACCCGGTCGTGAAGGAGACCGAGGACGACGCGAAGGCCCGCAAGGCCTCCGCCGCCAAGGCCGCCGCGCAGGAGCCCGCCAAGGACCCGGCCCCGACGCAGGCCGCCACGGCCGGCGCCAAGGGCAAGGAGACGTCGAAGGAGGTGCTGTCGGCCAAGCAGCCGGCGGCCTCCGAGGTGGACGTCGCCGACCCGAGCGCCGCGGTCGGCAAGGAGCGCCTGTTCGCCGCCCCCACGCGCCCGCAGAGCTTCAAGGCCGGCGGCCGCGTGCAGCTCGAGTCCGAGGTCACGAAGTCCGCCGTCCAGCTGCTCGGCGTCGACGCCGACGAGATCGAGATGAAGCAGCTGAAGGTCGGCTCGCGCGTCATCGGCGGGACGATCCTCGGCCGCCTCGGCCACACCGTCGAGGGCAAGGCGCCGCACCTGCTGTTCGAGATCCGCCCGTCGGGCCGCGGCGCGCCGCGCATCGACCCGAAGCCGATCCTCGACGGCTGGAAGCTGCTCGAGTCCACGGCGATCTACCGCGCGAAGGGCCGCAACCCGTTCTTCGGGCGCGAGGCCCAGGCGCCGTCGATCGGCCAGATCCTGCTGATGGGCAAGACGGATCTGCAGGAGCGCGTGCTCGCCAACCCGCGGATCGAGATCTACGGCGCGGGCCGCACGGACATCCAGACGGGCAAGATCGACCGTCGCGTGCTCGCGACGCTCGAGTACCTCGCCGCCTCGGGCCTGCGCCCGACGGTGTCGTCGCTCGACTCGGGCCACTCGACGTACACGGCGTCCGGCAACGTCTCGCACCACGCGTCGGGCAACGCGGTCGACATCTCGGCCGTCAACGGCATCCCGATCATGGGCCACCAGGGCAAGGACTCGATCACCGACGTGACGATCCAGCGCCTGCTCACGCTCCAGGCGACGATGAAGCCGGCCCAGATCATCTCGCTCATGAAGTACGAGAGCGCGGACAACACGATGGCGATGGCCGACCACGACGACCACATCCACGTCGGCTTCACGCCCTACTCGGACACGAACTCGCAGAAGAACCGTGGCCTCACCACGCTCCTCAAGCCGAGCCAGTGGACGAAGCTGATGAACCGCCTCGCGGACATCGAGAACCCCACGGTCCTCACGCAGCCCTCCAAGGACGCCATCACCGTCCTGCCGGGCAAGCACAAGGTCCGCGGCTCCGACGCCCACAAGGGCGAATAAGGCTGCGGCCACACCGCGTTTCGTCACGAGGGGCGGCGCTGCGGCGCCGCCCTTCGTCGTTCTCAGGTTCGTCACGAGAGGGCCGGGGCGGCGTGGTGAACTGCTCGCAGGACGCCGCGCGGGCCTGACCCTCCCGCGCCTGCGGCGCCGGTCCGCGACGGGACAGCGCGGACCGGCGCCAACGTCCGCTTTCGCGAGCCTCCGGCCGCCCGGTCCGGCCTACTCCGGGCGGTCGGAGGCGAGCGCCGCGATCACCGTCTGCAGCCACGCGCGTTCGTCCATCGTCGCGCGCGGGAAGCGCCGCCGGGCCCAGTCGGACAGGACGGTGCGGGAGCCGATCGCGGCGACCGGGCCGGTGACCGCGTAGCGGCCGTCCTCCAGGACCCACAGCCCGCCGGGCTCGTCGCGGCGCAGGCGCAGCTGGGCGACGACCTCGAGGCCGCGGACTCGCTCGATGTGCGCCGGGTCCCCCTCCGACGCGCTCCACCGCCACGTCGAGAAGACCGGCGTGCGGCCCTTCGCGCGGCGCGGCGGGCGGCGGGGCTGGCCGATGGGTCCGTTCCGCCACCGCTCGACCCACTCGTTGACGCGCTTGGCCTCGGACTGGCGCAGCAGGACGTGGATCTGGTCCCCCTCGCGCAGGCGGGTCGAGCCGCGCGGCGGGATGGCCTCGTCGCCGCGGACGATCACGTTGACGACCGCCTCGCGCGGCAGGCCGAGGTCGCGCACGCGCGCGTTGACGATCGCGTCGTCGGCGGCGATCGGGTACTCGAGGATCTCCGCGCCCAGCCGCCGGGTCGTCCCCGCCTCCGCGAGCGGCTGCGGGAGCGCGGGCTGGTTCGTGGTCACCCCCAGCCTGCGCGCGAGGCCCTCGAACGTCGTGCCCTGCAGCAGCGTCGACAGCAGGACGGCGAAGAAGACGATGTTGAAGAACTCCTGCGAGCCCTCGACGCCCTCGATCACCGGGAACGTCGCGAGCACGACCGGCACCGCGCCGCGCAGGCCCGCCCACGAGAGGACGACGAGCTCGGCGCGGCTGAACCCGAACGGCAGCGCCGCGAGCATCGCGCCGAGCGGCCGCGCGACGAGCACGACGACGAACGCGAGCACGGTCCCCTCGACCGCGACCTCCCCCAGCTCGCTCGGGAAGACGAGCAGGCCGAGCGTGAGGAACATGCCGAGCTGCGCGACCCACCCGAGCCCGTCGTGGAACGCGGTGATCGTGCGCTTGGCGGGGATCGACGCGCTCCCCAGCGCGAGGCCGGCGAGGTAGACCGCGAGGAAGCCCGAGCCGTGGAGGACGTCGGCGACGCCGAACGCCAGGCCGGCGGTCGCGAGCGTCGCCACCGGGTACAGGCCGCTGCTCGCCAGCCGCGCGCGCTGGAAGCCCTTCACCGCCAGCCATCCGACGACCACGCCGGACGCGAGGCCGATGCCGAGCTCGATGACGAAGTCGAGCAGCATGTCGGTGAAGCCGAACTCCGGGTGCTCGATCCACTCGATGAACCCGAGGACGAGCAGGACGGCGATCGGGTCGTTGAAGCCCGACTCCCCTTCGAGCGTGTGCGCGAGGCGGCGGCGGAGCGTCGAGCCGCGGAGGATGGCGAAGATCGCGGCGCCGTCGGTGGAGCTCAGGATCGCGCCGAGCAGCAGGCCCTCGAGCAGGCTCAGGTCGAACAGCCAGGCGGCGGCGAACCCGGCGATCAGCGCGGTGACGAGCGTGCCGGGGATCGCGAGGCTGATCGCGGGGAACAGCACCGGGCGGATCTGGCTCCACCCCGCCGTCAGGCCGCCCTCGAACAGGATCAGCGCGAGCGCGACGATCCCGATCGTGCGCGCGAGCTCGTAGTCGTCGAAGTGGATGAACCCGAGCGCGTCCGAGCCTAGCGCCATCCCGACGCCGAGGAACAGCAGGAGGCCGGGAACGCGCACGCGGACCGCGACCAGCGAGGCGAGGAGGCCGGCTGCGAGCAGGGCCGAGCCGATCAGGATCATCTCGCCAGGGGCCATCGAAGGTCGCAAACGATGTCATGGCCACCGGCGTCGCGCCATGCGCCCCGCTCGGGCGGAACCGGACGTCCGTACGACGTTCGACCGACACCGCGTCCAGATCCCCTGGACGCACTCGACGGATGTCTGATTGTGGGCTAACGGTGTTCAAGATTGGATGTGCGCCAAGTCGCGGCCACTGCCTGGCCCGACGCTCCCGCCTCAAGATCCCGGAGAAGTCCTCGTGTCGCATCCCCTGCGTCACGGGCGCGTTCGCGTGCCCGTGCTCGTCGGCCTGCTCACGGCTGCCCTCGCGCAGCCTGCAGCCGCTCTCGCTCAGGAGACCCCTGAGCCCACCCCCGTTCCGTCCGCTTGCAAGACGGAGTCGGTGTCGGTCACGACCGACAAGCCCCTCTACGGCAACTTCGAGACCGTCAAGATCGACGGCGCCGGCTACACCGCCGACTGCGCGCTGAAGATCGAGGTCGAGGACCCGAACTCGCTCGTCCACGAGGGCACGGCCACGACCGACGCCTCCGGCGCGTTCGCCTACGAGTACGTCCTCGCCGACGTCGACGGCACCTACACGATCCGCGTGATCGACGCCGCTTCCGGTGAGGTCCTCGCGACGAAGCAGTTCCTCGACGGCTTCGACGTCTCCAAGCTGCACAACGGCGACAACAAGTCGAACTTCACGTACCTGCCGGGCGAGACCGTCCACGCCAAGGGCAGCCTCGACGGCCTCTACAAGCACTGGCGCTGGAGCATCCGCAAGCCGGACGGCACGAGCACCTGGCTCGGCGCCTGCGAGGGCGACTCGGGCTTCTTCGGGGAGACGGACACCGCCACCTTCCAGATCCCGGCCAACACGCCGGTGACCGGCGCCGACGGTTGGCGCTTCCAGCTGACGCAGTACGGCAACGCGTCGCGGTGCCAGAACAACACGAACGGCGCGACGCGGTACCTGCGCTTCCGCGTGGCGGGCTCGAGCTCGTACGCCGACGAGGCCCGCACGCAGCAGAAGACCTGGTTCAACACCAGCTCGCGCGCGTGGGTCTCGCTGGCTGGTCTGACCCCGAACTACGACAAGTGGACCGTCGAGTGGATCAGGCCGAACGGCACGACCACCTGCAAGAACAGCCACGGGACGGTCGGCGACGGGCTGCCCAACTCGGGCAACACCGGTGTCCTCGACGCCCTCGCGTACGCGCCGTTCACCTCCGGCAGCGCCGCGGAGTACAACAAGCTCTCCGCGTACTGGCGCTGGCCCGAGCACGAGAGCGGCAAGTGCGCCACCCCCACGCCCAGCGACGAGGGCCAGTGGAAGGTGAAGGTCGTCGGTGAGGAGAAGAACCCGGACGGCGACGGCCTCTCGTTCTTCGACGCGACGACCACGTTCGTGACGCTGCCAGCGTTCAAGGTCGACGCGACCGCCCCGCGTGCCTTCGCGTCGTACTCGAAGACCTGGCAGAACGCCCCGGTCGCGGTCACGCTCAGCGGCGAGGACACCGACTCGGCGGTCGCCAACTCCGGCATCGCGCGGCTCGAGTACGCGAAGGCGCCGGCCGGTCCGTTCGTCGTCTACTCGGACGCGAGCAAGCCGACGCTGAACCACGGTGAGCGGCTGTACTACCGCTCGGTCGACAACGCCGGCAACATGAGCGCGGTCGGCATGACCGATCCGGCCAAGGTCGACGGCGACGCGCCGACGACCACCGCGACCGGCCTGGGCGCCGGCTGGCAGAAGGCCGCGCAGACGATCACGCTGACCGCGACCGACGCGGGCCCGTCCGGCGTGGCGAAGGTCGAGTGGCGCAAGCTCGCCACCGACGGCTGGACGACCTACGATGCCGCCGCCAAGCCGGTCCTCGCGAACGGCGAGTCGCTGCAGTTCCGCGCGACCGACGTCGCCGGCAACGAGGAGGCCGTGCAGGAGATCGGTCCCGCGCAGGTCGACGGCCAGCCGCCGCGCACCACGTCCGACTTCAAGGACGAGTGGCACAAGGCCGACGTCGAGGTCACGCTGACCGCCGGCGACAACGGCCCGGCGCCGACCGAGATCCAGTGGCGCAAGGCCGACACCGACGCCTGGACGACGTACGACGCCGCGAGCAAGCCAGTCCTCGAGCACGGTGAGCGGCTCGAGTTCCGCGGCGTCGACGCCGCCGGCAACGAGGAGGAGCCGAACGCCACCGCCTACGCCCGCATCGACGGCGAGGCCCCGACGACGGCGGACGACGTCCCGGCCACGTGGAGCAGGACGGCGGTCGAGGTCACCCTCACCGTCACCGAGCACGGCCCCGCGGCCCCCGGCGCGACCAAGTGGCGCAAGGCGGGCGAGACCGACTGGCAGAACTACTCCGCCGGCGCGAAGCCGAAGCTGAACGACGGCGAGCAGCTCGAGTACGCGTCGGTCGACGCGGCCGGCAACGCGGAGGACGTCAAGACCTCCCCGAAGGCGAAGGTCGACGGGACCGCCCCGGTCACCACCGCGACGTTCTCCACCGACTGGTCCAAGGGCCCGGTCCCGGTCACCCTCGAAGCGACCGACGGCGGCTCGGGCGTGGAGCGCATCGAGTACAAGAAGCCGGGCGCGTCCAGCTGGACGACGTACGACGCGGCGGCCAAGCCCACGCTCGCCGACGGTGAGGCGCTCCTCTTCCGCGCGACCGACGTCGCGGGCAACGAGGAGGCCGAGCAGAGCACGGCCAACGCGAAGGTCGACACCGAGCCGCCGACGACGACCGCGACGCTGGCGAGCGGCTGGCAGAAGGCGGCCGTCTCGGTCCAGCTCGTCGCGACCGATGCCAAGTCGGGCGTGGACAAGATCGAGGTCCGCATCGCCGGCGCCGCCACCTGGGCGACGTACGACGACGCGGCGCGCCCCGCGCTGACGCACGGCCAGTCGCTCGAGTTCCGCGCCACCGACAAGGTCGGCAACACGGAGACCACCAAGGTCACCGCGCCGGCCCAGGTCGACGGCCAGGCTCCGGCGACGACGGACAACGTCCCGGCCGCCGAGGTCGACGGCCCGACCGCCGTCACGCTGAACGCGACCGACGCCGGCCCGTCCGGGCTCGCGAAGATCGAGTGGCGCAAGGCCGGCGGGTCGACCTGGACGACGTACGACGCGGCGGCCAAGCCGGTCCTCGCCGGCGGTGAGCGCCTCGAGTACCGCGCGACCGACGTTGCCGGCAACGCCGAGACGGTCAAGCAGTCCGCGGCCCTGAAGGTCAAGGCCCCGGTCACCGGCACGGACACGAACAAGGACGCGCAGGGCGTCTCCGCGACCTCCTCGTCCCGCTCGGCGGCCCCGACGGTCACGAACCTGGCGATCTCGCCGGCGTGCATGGTCGGGCTCGCGCTCGAGTCTCCCACGGCCGGCCGCAAGGCGGTCAAGCTGAGCTACGTCCTCGGCGGCGGCGCCCAGCAGGTCGAGATCACGATCCAGAAGCGCAACCCGTCGGCGGCGCGCAAGACCTGCGCGACGACGAAGAACGTGCGCAAGCCGGGCGCCAAGTACGAGACGGTCGACCAGCAGAAGGTGGCCGGCAAGGACGGCGCCGCGTCGAACGACGTCGGCTCGTACGACGAGACGGCGACCGCCCGCGCGGCGAGCGCCAAGAAGGCCAAGACGGTCCGCAAGATCGTCGCCCGCCACGCCGCGGTCGCCGGCAAGAACAGCGTGACGCTCGCGAAGCTTGCCAGCGGCAAGCAGCTCGAGGCCGGCACCTACCGCGTCGTCGTCGTCGCCATCGGCGCCGACGGCCAGCGCTCGGCTCCCGCCTCGGCGGTGTTCCGGGTCGCCAGCGGCGCCTAGAGACTCTCCGGGAACGGACCGGCGAGACGGGCACGGACCGCCCGTCCCGCCGGGTCCCGAGAGCAGCACGCCCACCAGGCCGGACGGGATCCCGGCCGGGCGTGCGAGCAGCACCATCGGCGGCGGCCAGGAGGGAACCTGGCCGCCGCCGGCGCGTTAAGGCGCGTTGCCGCGCAGGCCCCAGGTCCGGCTCAACGGATGTCGGATTGTCGCGGACCGCCGCTCAAGGTCCAATGGACGTACCCCGCAGTTCACCTTCGGGAGGGCGGCAGCTCATCCCCATGCCGGACGGGATCGCCGGTGACGGGCACGCCTTGCAGCACCTCGGCGGCGGCCAGGGACGGACCCCTTGGCCGCCGCCGGCCTTTCTCCACGCGCGCGCGTCAGGCGAGCGCGCCGGCGGCGATGACACCGGCGACCACGATCACCGCGGACGCGATGCGCTTGACGCGCGGGGTGAGCCAACGGGGCGCGTGCGCGGCGATCCAGACGCGCGCGCCCGTGGCGGCAGTGGTTGCGGCGACCGCGCCGGTGGCGACGCACTGCGAGCACATGTGCCGCAGCGTACACCGCAAGCACGCCGGAAGATAATGAGATCGATTCTCGGTCTCTTGCTAGGCTGGGGCGTCGATGTCCCGCCGCCCCTCCCGCCTGATCGCCCTTCCCACCGCCGCCCTCGCCGTCGCCGCGCTCGCCGCCGGGTGCGGCAAGACCGAGGACGAGAACCCCGACGCCGCCATCCACGTCGTCGCCACGACGCAGCAGGTCGCCGACTTCGCGCGCAACGTCGGCGGGGACCGTGTGTCGGTCACCGCGCTGCTCGCACGCAACGCCGACCCGCACGACTACGAGCCGAAGCCGAGCGACGCCCGCGCGGTGGCGGAGGCGGACGTCGTGCTGCGCTCGGGCGGCGACCTCGACGCGTGGCTCGACGACGTCATCAAGGGCGCCGGCGGGGACGCGACGGAGGTGACGCTGCTCGACAAGGTCAACACGCTCGAGGGCGGGCACCACCACGACGAGGACGAGCACGCCGCGGAGGACGAGCACGCCGCAGAGGACGAGCACGCGGCGGAGGACGAGCACGCGGCTGACGAGGACCACGCGGCGGAGGACGAGCACGGCCACGAGGCCGAAGGGCTCGACCCCCACTGGTGGCAGGACGCCCGCAACGTCGTGATGGCGACCGAGGTCATCCGTGCGGCCTTCGCCGAGGCGGACGCGGACGGCGCGGCCCAGTACGAGCAGGCGGCCAAGGCCTACGCCGCGAAGGTCACCGACCTCGACCGCGCCGTGCAGCAGTGCATGAGCGCGATCCCCGCCGACCGCCGCAAGCTCGTCACCAACCACGACGCGTTCGGCTACTTCGCGCACCGCTACGACATCACGGTGCTCGGCTCGATCATCCCCGCGCTCTCCACCAGCGCGCAACCGTCCGCGGGCGACGTGCGCGAGCTGGTCGCCGACATCAAGCGCGAGAAGGTGACCACCATCTTCCCCGAGAGCGCGATCAACCAGCGGCTCGAGGACGCGGTCGCGCGTGACGCGGGCGCGAAGGTCGGGCCCACGCTGTACGCCGACGCGCTCGGGCCAGAGGGCTCGGAGGGCGCGACGTACCTGGGCGCCCTGAAGCACGACGCCGCCGCCATGGCCGAGGGCTTCGGCGGCTCGTGTGACGCATTGCCCTAAGCGGTTCACGCCCGGACCGCATGTGCGACCGGCGACAGGACTAGTCTCGGCCCTGTTGCAGACGCTCACCCCACCCGCCTTCGTCGAGCACCTGCCGGTGACGCGCGCGGCGTTCGCGTACGCGGTCGCTCTCCACGCCGGTCAGCAGCGTGAGTCCGATCTCGCGCCGTTCGTGCTCCACCCCGTCGAGGTCGCGCAGCTCCTGCACGGACGCGGCTTCGACGACGAGGTCGTCGCCGCCGGCCTGCTGCACGACGCGATCGAGGACACCGACGCGACCGCGGAGGACCTCGAGCAGCGGTTCGGCCCGCGCGTGGCGCGCCTGGTCACGTCGCTCAGCGACGACCCGTCGATCGCCGAGAAGCGCGCCCGCAAGGCCGCGCTGCGGGAGCAGGTCGCCCGGGCCGAGCCCGACGCCCAGGCGATCTTCGCCGCCGACAAGGTCGCCAAGGCGCGCGAGCTGCGCGCGACGCTCACGCGCGACCCGCACGCGTTCGCCGACCCCGCGATCCAGCTCCGCGTGGAGCACTACGAGGCGAGCCTCGCCCTGCTCGAGGAGGCACTGCCGGACCTCCCACTCGTCGGACAGCTGCGGTTCGAGCTCTGGGCCCTGCGCGAGCTGCCGCCTGCCGGCTGACGCTGCAAGCCCGCGTCCACCGTCCTGGCACACGTGTCAAGGGCGGCGTTCCGGTGCCGAGTAACCCGGGGGAGCGATGGCCCCCGGTACTCCCCCGACCGATCCCGCGCGCCCGTCCGGGAAGCTGCGCCTGGCTGCTGCCCTCGGCGGCGCAGGCGTCCTCGCCGCCGGCTTCGGCGGCTCGATGCTGCAGGCCGAGGCCGACCCCGGCGACGTGCAGACCCCCAGCGAGCAGGCACTGGGCCGCGCGCTGTCCGACACGACGACCGCGTCGTCGCAGACGAGCGAGCCCGCGCCCGACGAGGCCGTCTCGTCGAGCTCCTCCTCCACCCCGCTCGACCCGCCCGCGGCTGACGCCCCGCCCGCGGCGACCGACACCCAGACGCTTCCGGAGCCGGCCGCCCCGGCGACGACCACGCCGGCCGAGACCACCACCACGCCGGTGGAGACGCCCGCGCCCGCCGCGCCCGAGACGCCCGCCGCGCCCGCGGCCGCGCCGGAGAGCCCCACGGCCGCCCCCGCCCCGACGGCCACCACGCCCGCCGCCACCCCGCCGGCCGAGGAGCAGCAGCCCGACGAGCCGACGCCCGCCGGCGACGAGCAGCAGCGCGACGCGGACAAGACGAAGAAGACGTCCGCCAAGAAGAAGGCGAAGAAGCGCGAGAAGGCCGCGGTCGTCGACACGACACCCGAGCAGCCGCCGACGCGCAACAGCGAGGGCGTCCCGACCGTCGCCGACCCCACGCTCTCCATCGCCACGCCCGGCGCCGCGACGATCGGCGTGCCGAACTTCTTCATCGACAAGTTCCGGATCCCGCCGTTCCTGCTGTCGATCTACCAGGCCGCCGGCATGGAGTACGGCATCCGCTGGGAGATCCTCGCCGCGATCAACGAGATCGAGACCGACTACGGCCGCAACCTCAACGTCAGCAGCGCCGGCGCGCTGGGCTGGATGCAGTTCATGCCCGCGACCTGGAAGGCGTACGGCGTCGACGCCAACGGCGACGGCAAGAAGGACCCGTACAACCCGGTCGACGCGATCTTCGCCGCCGCGCGCTACCTCAAGGCGGCCGGCGGCCAGGACGACCTGCGCCGCGCGATCTTCGCCTACAACCACGCCGACTGGTACGTCGACTCGGTCCTCATGCGCGCCCGCCTCGTCGGCGGCCTGCCGACCGACCTCGTCGGCTCGCTCACCGGCCTCACGCAGGGCCGCTTCCCCGTCGGCGCGAAGGCGCGGTACGCGGAGGAGCGGACGCTCACGCGCAAGATCAAGTCCGGCAACGCGGCCGTCCCCGTCGAGTCGTCCTCGACCCGCAAGGGCATCCTGATCTACGCCGCCGCCGGCTCTCCCGCCGTCGCCACGCACGACGGCGTCATCGTCAAGCGCGGCAAGACCGCCCGGCTCGGCAACTACGTCCAGGTCCGCGACACCTACGGCAACACCTACACGTACGCGCGGCTGAAGAAGCTCGAGGCGTCGTACCCGGTGCCGAAGAAGCGTGCCAAGCCGCAGAAGACGACGTTCACGGCGGACGAGGTTGCGACCGCGGTCGAGCCGAAGGTCGCCGAGGTCGCGGAGGGCAAGGACGCGAAGGAGCGCCTGTTCGCCCACCCCGCGCGCCCGAAGGCGTACCAGGCGGGCGGCGCGCAGCAGGTCGGCATCACCGCGCCGACCGGCCGTGACGCCTACGTCGAGGAGCTCCTCGGCCTCACCCCCAAGCAGGTCACCTGGAAGGCCCTCAAGCCGGGCGCCCGCGTCCAGGCCGGCACGATCCTCGGCCGGCTCGGCCGGACGAGCTCGACCCGCGCGCCCCACACCCTCTTCGAGATCCGTCCCGCCGGCCGCGGCGCCCCGCGGATCGACCCGAAGCCGATCCTCGACGGCTGGAAGCTGCTCGAGTCCACGGCCGTCTACCGCGCCAAGAGGAAGAACCCGTTCTTCGGCAAGGACGCGAAGGCGCCGACGATCGGCCAGATCCTGCTCATGAGCAAGGACGCGCTCGAGCAGCGCGTGCTCAAGAACCCGAACATCCAGATCTACGGCGTCGGACGCGACCAGATCCGCACCGGCATCATCGACCGCCGCGTGCTCGCGACGCTCGAGTTCCTCGCCGCGAACGGCCTCAAGCCGACGGTGTCCAGCCTCTTCCGCGAGGGCTCGATCACGGTCAGCGGCAACGTCTCGCACCACGCGTCGGGCACCGCGATCGACATCGCCGCGGTCAACGGCGTCCCGGTCATGGGCCACCAGGGCAAGGGCTCGATCACCGACATCACGATCCGGCGCCTGCTCACGCTCCAGGGCGCGATGAAGCCGGATCAGATCATCAGCCTCATGGACTACGAGGCGGCCGACAACACGCTCGCGATGGGCGACCACGCCGACCACATCCACGTCGGCTTCCGCCCGGTCGCGGTGTCGAGCCAGGAGGGCAGCGTCATCAACGCCACCCTCAAGCCCGGTCAGTGGTTCCGCGTGATCGACCGCCTCAACGACATCAAGAACCCGGTCGTCCGCACGAAGCCGTCGAAGGCCGCCATCAAGGTGACGTCGGTGAAGCCGACCGCTCGCGCTCGCGAAGCTCGACGCGGCGGATCTTCCCGGTGAGCGTCTTCGGCAGGTCGTCGACGAACTCGACCTTCCGCGGGTAGGCGTACGCGCTCAACCTGCCGCGCACGAACTTCCGGATCTCGTCCGCGAGCTCGTCGGACGGCGCGTGGCCCTCGGCGAGGACGATGAACGCCTTCACGACGTTCCCCTTCACCTCGTCGGGCGACGCGACCGCCGCCGCCTCGCGCACCGCCGGGTGCTCCAGGCAGGCGGACTCGACCTCGAACGGCCCGATCCGGTAGCCCGCCGCGATGATCACGTCGTCCGCGCGCCCGGCGTACCAGATGTACCCGTCCTCGTCCTGCACCGCGGCGTCCTTGGTGTGGAACCAGTCGCCGCCGAACGTCTCCTGCGACGCCTCGGGGTTGCGCCAGTAGCCGAGCGGCCAGTGCGGGTTCGAGCGCGCCCGCAGGCAGATCTCCCCGCGCTCGCCCTGCGGCACCTCGTTCTCGTCCTCGTCGAGGATGCGCACGTCCCAGCCGGGGACCGGGCGGCCCATCGAGCCCTCGCGGACGTCCATCCACGGGTAGTTGGCGACGAGCGGATACGACTCGGTGAGGCCGTAGTAGTCGAGCACGGTGAGGCCGTACTGCTCGCGGAACCAGCGGATCGCCTCGGGGTTGAGCGGCTCCCCGGCGGAGCACACGCGGCGGAACTGCTGCGGGTACCGCGTGCCCGCGTCGCCGATCGTCATCATGGCCCGCATCGCGGTCGGGGTCGTGAAGACGTTCGTGACCTGGTGGCGGCTGAGGAAGTCGAGCTGCTGGTGCGGGTCGAACCCGCCCTTGCGCTGGAACACGCACTGCACCGCGCCCAGGCGCCACGGGCCGAGCAGCGGCGCGATGCCCGCGGCCCACGCCCACTCGCCCATGCCGTGGAAGCGCTCGCCCTCCTCCACCTCGTGGCAGTAGACGAACTCCTCGTGGGCGAGGATGTACCGGTGGGCGTGGACGATCCCCTTCGCCAGTCCGGTGGTGCCAGACGTGTAGTAGAGCTGGGCCGGGTCGTCGGCCGCGGTGTCGGTGACGATCGGGTCGGTGGGAGCGCCGCTCAGCAGCCCGTCGCCCTCGTCGAGCACGAGCAGCTTCACCCCGGCGTCCGCGAACCGGGGCGCGTTGGCCTCGTCGGTGACGAGCACCGTCGGGTCGGAGTCGGTGAGCCGGTGGCGGATGCCGTCGTCGCCGTACAGGACCGACATCGACAGCAGGAGCGCGCCGAGCTTCCACGTGCCGAAGAAGATCGCGGCCGTCTCGGGCGTCGGCGGGAGGACGACGGCGACGCGGTCACCGCGCTCCACCCCCGCCTCGCGCAGCACGTGCGCGGCCTGGTTGGCCAGGTCCTGCAGCTCGCCCCACAGCACCTCGCGCTGCGCGCCGTCGTACCGCTCGTGGACCATCGCCAGCTTGTCGCGCGGGTGCTTGTCGCAGACGTCGGCGGCGATGTTGTACCGCTCGGGGACGTCCCACGTGTGAGCCTCCCGCAGCTCCTCGTATCGACCCATGCCGGCATGCTCGCGGGGCGCCCGCGATGACGCAAGGGCTGCGCGGAGGTTGCCCGCGTCTGACAGCCTGGGCGCGTGGACGCCGCGGCGCTGGAGCGTCATCTCGACCGGCTGCTGCGGGCGGCGCTGGCGCTGTGCGGCTCGCGCGAGGAGGCCGAGGACGCCGTGCAGGAGCTGTGCGCGCGCGTTCTCGCCCGGCCGCGGCGGTTGCGGTCGGCCGACGCGGAGCTGCCGTACCTGCTCGAGGGGCTGCGCAACGTCGTGCGCGACCAGCACCGCGCGCGGTCGCGGCGGCCGGTGACGGTGGAGCTGGTCTCCGAGACGGCCTCGCGCGGCGCGCGCGACGACCCGGCCGCCGTGGCGGAGCTCCGCGCGGTGTGGGCCGCGATCGCCGCATTGCCGGAGGACCAGCGCGACGCGGTCGTCGCCGTGGACGTCGTGGGGCTCTCCTACGGCGAGGCCGCCGCGCTGCTGGGGACCCGCGAGAAGACGGTCGCGACGCGGCTGTTCCGCGGGCGCAAGCGGGTCGCGGAGGCGCTGCGCGCGAGCTAGTAGAAGCGGGTGGAGCGGGCGAGCGCGAGCAGCTCGTCGGCGGGCACGCGCATCGAGATGAGCAGGCACGTGCGCCCCTCGCGCTGCCACGCCACCGCGGGCTTGCCCTCGAACGTCGTGCGCGCGTAGCCGGTCTCCGGGACGCCGTCGGCCGCGGGGCGCGGGACGATCGCGTAGTGGAAGCGGTCCTCGCCGCGCTCGTACGTGACGGTCGTGGCGGCGCGGCCGTCGACGCGGTCCTCCCGCACGCCGATCGCGCGCCAGCCCAGCCGCTTCTCCCAGTCGGGGAACGCGATCCCGTCGCTGCTGACCGCCAGCGTGTTGCCGGTGCCGCGGGCCGGGGGCCCGGTGACGGGCGCCTGCGCGGCCGCGGACGCGACGTCCTCCAACGACAGCGCCGACTCGCCGCCGCCGCCGACGAGCACGAGCGCGAGGACGACCGCGGCCGCCGCCGCGAGCGCTGCTGCCCCCACCCCCAGGCGGCGGCGTGGCACCCGCGACGGCGGTGCGGCCGGCTGCGCGGCAAGCCAGCGGCGGAGGCCCTCCGACGCCCCGTCCTCCTGGGCCGCCGCGTGGACGGCGGCCAGCGCCGCACGCTGAGCCTCCAGCTCCGTGCGCAGCGCCGGGGAGGCGGCCACGCGCTCCTCCACCGCCGCGCGGCGGGACGGCGGCAGGGTGCCGTCGGCCAGCGCGGCGAGGTCGGCGCGGTCGCTGTCGTCGAGGGGCGGCTCCGCCATCGGCCTCCTGCCGTCTCGTTACTCGGCCGCCACGACGATCGTGCCCTTCATCTGCGGGTGCACGGTGCAGATGTAGTCGATGGTGCCAGCCTCGTCGAGCGTGTAGGTGTCCGACCCGCCCTTCTCGAACGTCTCGGTCTTCAGGTCGCCGCCCTCCTCGACGGCGTTGTGCGGGGCCGCGTCCTCGTTGACCCACTCGATCGTGTCGCCGACCTTGGCGTTCACCTCGGCGGGTGAGAAGGCGAAGTCCTTCATCGTCACGGTGATGGTCTCGCCGGACGAGGACGCCTGCGTCTCCGCGGCCGGCGCCTCCGCCGCCTGGGTCTCCGCCGGGGCCGCCGCCTGGCCGCCGTCGCCGCCGTCCTCGTCGTCGTCGCCGCACCCCGCGCCGAACGCCGCGAGCGCGACGCACGCGGCGCCGATCGTCACCAGCCGCTGCATGTCGTGAGCCTCCTGTGGGTCGGGGAGCACATCTCTCCCCCACCACGACGCCGCGCGGGCGCGGATCCTTCCCGCGCCGCGCTCAGACGTTCGCGGCGCGGGCGGCCGCGTCGGCCGCGAGCTCGGCGAGGAGCGCGCTCCACCCGAAGCCGTTCGCCGCCAGGCCGTCGCCCGTGAGCGGGTCGTAGTACTCCCGCAGCCCGCCGCGCACCGCAGCCGCCCCCAGCGCGTGGACGATCCGGTCGGCCTCCTCGTGCTCCCCCAGCCGCCGCAGCCCGGGCACGAGCAGGTACGCGGTGTTCGACCAGCTCGGGCCGCGCCAGCAGCGCCACAGATGGAAGCGCGGGTGGAAGCTCGGCTCCTCCATGCTGACCGACGGGATGCCGTACGCCGCCCGGTAGCGGCGCGGGTCGAGCAGGTGCTCGTCGACGAGGCGGCGCGCGTACGGCTCGGGCAGCTCGGGCAGCGCGAGCGGCGCGAGCGACGCCCAGGTCGAGACGCGCACCGGCAGCTCCGCGGCGCCCGCGAGATCGAAGAAGAGCCCGCGCTCGTCGTCCCAGCACTTGTCCAGCAGCGCGCGCAGCGTCCGGTCCGCGCGCTCGCGCCAGCCCTCCTCGCCGCTGAGCCGCCACATCGCGCGCAGCGACAGGTGGTAGGCGACGTTGACGAGCACGTCCTCGACGTGGTGGTCGCTGGACGCGATGATCGCCCGCGAGTCCCACCCCAGGCGGCGGCAGCGGTGCAGCAGGCGCGCGTAGCCGAGCCGGTAGTGGGCCATGTGGCCGTACACCGGGTCGTACTTCGGCGAGTCGTCGAGGCCGGACTCGTCGGGGAGCACGATCGTCAGCAGCCCGTCGCCGTCGGGGTCGCGGTGCTCGGCCAACCAGAGAAGGTGTCTAGAGAGATCCTCTAGCGCCTCGGTCGCGAAGCCCGGGTCGTCGTCTGCCGACGCCTCGGCCACGATCTCCCACGCCCAGGCCAGCAGCGGCGGCCCGATCGAGTGCGTGTGGCGGTCGCCCCGGAAGCCGAGCGTCGCGTAGAACGGCGCGCGCCGCCAGCCCGCGGGCCAGTCCCAGAAGACCGTGTGCGGGAGGAAGCCGTCGCCGTGGCCGGAGCGCAGGACGGTCCGCAGCTCCTCCCGCGCGTGGTGCGGGTCGATCCGCCGCCACGCGACCGCGTGGAAGCACGAGTCCCAGTGCCACATGTGGCGGTACCGCGGCGGGGCGGGGCACGTGTACGCGTACGGCAGCCCGTCGCCGCGCACGCCCTCGCGCCAGTTGGAGCGGAGCGTGCGCTCGGCCATTGTCTCCAGCGCCGCGAGCTGGTTCACGCCGCGCGGCGGCTCGGCGCCACGAGCCGGGCCAGCGCCGCGTGCTCGGCTTCCAGCGCCGCGGGCCACGTGCTCCGCGCGACCATCCGGCGGGCCGCGGCGTGGTCGGGCTCGGCCGCGCGGGCCCGCTCGATCGCGCCCAGCAGCCCGCGGACGTCGCCGGGGCGGTACGCGTGGGCGAGGTCGCCGATCTCGCGGAGCGACGGCGCGGTCGTGCAGCACACGACCCGCGCCCCGCTCGCCGCGGCCTCGTACCCCACCAGCCCGAAGGTCTCGTGCGCGCCCGGCATGACCACGACGCGCGCCGCCGCGTAGGTGCGCGACAGCTCCTCGCGGTCGGTCACGAACGGGTGGAACGTGACGCGGTGCGCGATGCCGAGCTGCGCCGCGCGCTGCTGCAGCCAGTCGCGCAGCGGGCCGGAGCCGACGAGCCGCAGCTCCCACGGCTCGCGCGACCGCGCCGCCGCGTCGACGAGCTCGATCACGCCCTTCTCCCGCGCCAGCCGGCCGACGTAGAGCACGTGGTCGCCGCGCGGGACCTCGTCGGGGCGCGGGCGGAACGCGGGCTCCAGCCCGAACCGCAGCGGCAGGTCGGCGGTGCGGCCGGTGTCGCGGAGCGTCGGGACGGCCGACATGATCGCGTCGACGTCGCGGTAGGCGTGGTGGAACCAGGCCCGGAACGCCGGCTTGGTGATCGCGCCGGGGAGCGGGATGCCCGCCGCGTCGAGGTCGACCGACCCGTGGTGGACGGCGACCACGTGCGCGGCCAGCTCGTGCGCGGTGCGGGTGACGCCGAGCGGACCCCAGAACGGGTCGTGGAGCAGCACGACGTCGGGAGCCAGCGCGCGCAGCCGCTGCTTGAGCGCCTCCACCCCGATCGGCAGGCGGTAGCCGTTGGGGGTCGCGAACCGCAGCGACGGCACGTCGTGCGGCGTGATGACGTGGTGGTCGTACGCGTCGCTCTCGGCCGCCCACGCGCGCTTGGCGTCGAGGTACGTGCGGATGCCGCCGCTGCGCTCGCCGTAGAAGAGCGCCACGTCAACGACGGTCAGCCGCCGGGGCGGGACGAGCCGCAGGTGCCGGACGCGCCCCGCCGCGCGGGCCGCGACCCGCTCGACCGTGGCCGTGTCAGGCGGCACGGCGCGCCGCCTCGACCCGCCGCGCCTCGGCCGTCGCGATCGCCGCGCGGTAGCCGTCGGCCAGCCGCCCGATCGCCGCGTCCCACGTCCGCCCGCGGACCGCGGACAGCGCGTTGGCCGCCAGCGCCTGGCGCAGCAGCGGGGCGCCCGCCAGCTCGCACACCGCGTGGGCCAGCTCGGTCGCGTTCGCCCGGCGCAGCAGGCCGGTCCGGCCGTCCTCGACGATCGAGCACGGGCCGCCCTCGGCCACCGCGACGATCGGGAGCCCGCTCGCCTGCGCCTCCAGCAGCACCTGACCGAACGTGTCGGTCCGCGAGGCGAAGAGGAAGAGGTCGGCGCTCGCGTAGGTGCGGGCCAGCTCCTCGCCCTCCTGCCAGCCGAGGAACGTCGCGTGCTCGCCGAGCGTGTCGCGCAGCCAGTCCTGCTCGGGGCCGCCGCCGGCGAGGCAGAGGTGGAGCCGCGGGTCGCGCTCGCGCGCCTTGAGGAACGCGTCGGCCAGCAGCTCGGAGCCCTTCTCCTTGGTCTGGCGGCCGACGTAGAGGACGTTGACGCGGTCGCCGTCGCCCGGCACCTCGGGGGCGTCCGGGCCGGCGAGCAGCGTGCGGTCGCGCTTGGCCGGGTCGAAGCGCGCGAGGTCGACGCCGCGGTCCCACCGGCCGAGCCGGTCGTCCGGGATGCCGAGCCCGCGCAGCACCGCGTCCGACGCCGGCGACGGCGTGAGGACGTGGTGGCAGCCCTTGTAGAACGCGGCGATCGCCTGCGTGGCGAGCGCCTCCAGCGCCTGGTCGCCGGTGCGCAGGCCGGTGTAGGCGGCCAGCTCGGTGTGGTAGCTGCCGAGCACCGGCAGCTCCATCACGCGGGCGATCGCGGCCGCCGCGACGCCGCACGGGCCGGGCGAGCAGAGGTGGACGACGTCGTAGCGCCCCTCGGCGAGCGCCTCGACGATCGCGGGGAGCGACGGGACGCCGACCTGGAGGCCCGCGTAGAACGGGATGTCGACCTCGCGGACGGCGGGCAGGCGGCGGTCGACGTTCGGGTCGGTGCCGACGACCTCGACCTCGAAGCCGGGGACGCCGCGCGCCTGCAGCTCGTCGAGCGTGTGCGTGACGCCGTGCATGCCGCCGACGCCGTCGGCGACGAGCGCGACCCGCAGCGGCTCGCCCTCGCGCTGCGCCAGCTTCGACTTCTCCCGCCCGAGGAACGCCGCGGCGGGTGCGTACGGGATGGCTGCGAGGCAGGCGTCGAAGAGCCCGAACGCGGCGAGCACGGGGTTCTGGCCGGCGGTGGCCAGCGCGATGACGTCGTCGACCGCCTTGCCGAGCTTGCGCTCGTGCTTGCGACGGGCGCGACGGAAGAGGTCAGCGTGCGAGAAGTCGTCGGACTGCATCCACGCGAGCAGCTCGGCTCCCGTCAGATCCAGCTCGACGGCGTCGAGCCAGGCCCGCAGCAGCGCCTGGGCGTCCTGCGGGCCGAGGTCGTTTCCCTCCGCCCCGCGGCGCTGGTTGCCCTCGACCATCACGCGCTCGACCATCCGCATGACCGCGAGCGGGTCGGGCTTGGCGCCGGCGTCGGCGGCTGGGTGGGTGGGGTCGAATACTCGGATCGCCAGCGCCATTGCGGCGTGCGCCCACTTCGCGGCGGAGCCCTGCTCGCCGCACGCCAGCGCGTCCCCGGCGCGGATGTGCGCGAGGTAGTCCTGCCACGTCTCAGCGTGCGGGGTCTGCGTGTAGGTGCGGCCGATGTCGACGCCGGCGTGGTCGTCCGTGCCGGCGATGCCCGTGCCGCCATGGGTCTCGATGTAGACCGCGGCGGGCGCGTTGAGCTCGCGGGCGCGGGAGCCGTTGCGCACCTCCCAGATCGGGAAGAGTTCGGCGAGCCGGCGGCGGTGGCGCGGGGTGAGCGGCGCCTCGACCGCGTAGAACGGGTGCGCGAGCGCGCAGGTGATCCCGTGCTCGTGGAGGTGCTCGGCGACGCGCTCGACGTCCTTGTTGTTGGCCTGGATGAACGCGTGGTCGTCGGGGGTGATGCCGTAGACGAGGACGTGCACCGCCTGCGGCTCGCCCTTGAACCAGAGCGTCGCCTCCTCGGACACGAAGGCGTCGTCGTAGCGCTCGGTCAGCTCGAGCGCGCCGTCGATCGTGTCGTGGTCGGTGATCGTCACGAAGTCCATCCCGCGCCGCTTGGCGAGGGCGTAGACCTCCTCCGGAGGCGTGGCGCACTCCGGGAGACCGACAGACCGCTGGACCCCGAGCTTCGAGATCTGCGACGCCGTCGAGTGGCAGTGCAGGTCGGCCCGGGAGGCCGACGGTGTCGTGTTCTCTCCCATCAGCATCACGCGGGACTTTCGCCTGCATCCTGCGGCCTTTTGTGACCCGCTCGGGAAGATGGTGTGACACGCATGTGAACTTCCGTACTTGTCGACTGCGGATCGCGAAAGGTGGACCTGGTGCTCCTCCTCCACCATGGCCTGCTGACCGTCGAGGTCGACGACCGCCCGTTCCGCTTCACGCTGCGCCGCGGGGGCCGGCGGCTGCTGCGCGACGCGTCCGTCTGGGTTTGCGAGGGCGAGGTGCGCGACCGGTTCGTCTCGCTGACCGAGGGCGTCGTCGCGGACGAGCGGCGGGGCTTCCCGGAGCGCGCCGCCACCGCCACGACCGACGCGCGCGACCTCGACAGCGCGGCCACCTTCGCGGTGCGGCTGCGGGGCGGGCGGGCGGCGACGCTCACCCTCGCGCTCTCCCACGAGCGCCTTGCGATCACGCTCACCGCGGAGGGCCGGCCGCTGCGGCTCGCCGTGGAGTGGAGCGCGCGGACGGGGGAGCAGTTCGCGGGGCTCGGGGCGCGGCACGACGCGCGGGTCGACCACGCGGGCCGCGCGGTGCAGCTGGGGGCGGACCGGCGCTACACCGGACCCGACTGCCCGCCGGACCTGCTCGAGCTCGGCGGGGCCCCGCAGGGCGACTACGCGCCGTCCCCCTGGTTGCAATCGAGCCGGGGTTACGCGGTGTGGCTGCGCGGCGACGGCAACGGGACGCGCTTCGACCTCGACGACCGGATGACCACCGTGTCCACCCGCGCGGTCGCGGGCCCGCTGCGGCTCGACGTGCTGTGCGCCCCCACGCCCGCGACGCGGCTGCGCGCGTTTCTGCGCGAGAGCGGGATGCCGACGGTGCTGCCGGAGTGGGGCTACGGGTTCTGGAAGTCGCGTGACGTCTACCCGCACCAGGAGGACGTGCTGGAGGACCTGCACGGCTGCCGCTGGCACGGCATCCCGCTCGACGCGCTCGTTCTCGACTCCCCCTGGGAGACGCAGTACAACACGTGGATCCCAAACCCGCACCAGTTCCCCGACTTCGCCGGGATGGTGCGGGAGCTGCGCGCGGGCGGCGTGCGGACGGTCGTGTGGATCACGCCGTGGGTGAACCTCCAGACCGACAACGACACGCAGGTCCCACCCGACCCCGCCTCGCGTCGCCTGCACGCTGCGCCGGCCTCGACGTACGCGGAGGGGGCGGCGGAGGGGCACTTCGTGCGGGCGGCAGCGGGCGCGGCCGACGCGGGCGGCGCGGCGGCGGAGCCGTGGGTCGGGCGGTGGTGGATGGGCACCGGCTCGCCCGTCGACTTCACGTCGCCGGCCGCGGAGCAGTGGTGGCGAGAGCAGGCGAAGGCGGTGCTGGGGCTGGGCGTCGAGGGGATCAAGGCCGACGACGGCGAGGGGTACTACCTGCCGGAGGACGTGCGGTTCGCGGACGGGCGCACGGGTGCGACGGCGGCGTGGGCGTACGGCGGGATGTACCGGCGCTCGATGCAGCGGGCGCTCGACGAGGTCCACCCCGGCGCGGGCGTGCTGTTCGGGCGCAGCGGGTGGGCGGGCCAGCAGGCGACGGGCGTCGTGTGGGCCGGCGACCAGGCGTCGGACTTCTGGTCGTTGCGAACACTTGTGGCCGCGACGCTCTCCGCCGCGTCGTCGGGCTTCTCGAACTGGTCGCACGACGTGGGCGGCTACCTCGGGCACCGGCTGGTCGAGCGCGCGCCGCCCGAGCTCCTCATCCGCTGGGCCCAGCTCGGCTGCTTCACGCCGCTGATGCAGGCGCACGGCCGGCTGCCGCAGGAGCCGTGGACCTACGGCTCGCGCGTCCTCGACGTCTACCGCGCGTACGTGCTGCTCCACGAGCGCCTCGTCCCCTACATCCGCGCCGCCGCCGCGACCGCCGCCCGCACCGGCGTTCCCATCACCCGCCCGCTCTCCCTGCTCGACCCCACCGACCCGCGCGCGTGGACGGTCAGCGATGCGTTCGGCTTCGGCCCGTCGCTGTGGGTCGCACCGGTGCTGGACGAGCACGCGACCGAGCGCGAGGTCGTCCTCCCGCGCGGGCGGTGGATCGAGGCGTGGTCGGGCGAGCGCGTGGAGGGCGGCCGCGAGGTCAGCGTGCACACGCCGCTCGACCGCATCCCCGTGTGGGTCCGCAACGGTGCGTTGATCGTCACGTACCCCGCCGGCCACGTCGCCGCCGGCCTCGGCGACACGCCCGAGCATGAGCGCCCGCTCGAGGCCACGCTGTGGGGGGAGCCGCCCACCGGCCGGGCGCTCGCCCGCCTCGCCGACGGCACCCGCCTCGCGTGGTCGCGCGCACACGGGTGGGAGCTGCCGGAGGGCCGCGACATCAGCGCCGAACGACGACTTTGACTCGCATGCCGGGTCGAAGACGTCGTTCGCGGAGTTGACCGGCGTTACAGCGAGCGCGCGCGTCGGGGTGATGGTGCGGTCGCCGCGCCGGACGTCCGTGGGACCATCACCTGCCGTGGAGCGCCTCACCCTCGACCAGAGGGTGAGACGCTCCGTAACCGTGCGCTAGGTCCGCGTGGGAAGCGCGACGCGGACGCGGTCGAAGGTCACGCTGCCGCCCAGACGCGGCTCGGCGTAGGCCACCGTCGTCGCGACGAGCTGCAGCGTCACCGACCCGCCCCGCGGGAGCGAGTGCGCGACCGTCTCGAGCGGCGCGCTGACCGTCCGGCGCTTGCCGTCGAGGGTCACGCGGATCGGCGTGATCTGGTTGCCGAGGACGTGGCCGGTCTTGTCGTCGACGAGCTGCGCGAAGACGCGCTCGGGCCGCTTGGCCCCGGTCGCCCGGCCGCGGTAAGTGAGCGTCAGCCGCGGCGCGCCCACGACGGTCACCGTGCGCCGCGCGCGGACCTTCACGTTCACCGCGTTCTTCGCCCGCCCCGGCGTGATCGCGCCCGACAGCTGCGCCACCACGTCGGCGTCCTTGGGCACCTCGACCGGCCCGGCACCGCCGGACTTCACCAGCCGCAGCCGGCCCCGGCCGCTCCCGCCAAGCACGCCGCTCGTCGTCGCGACGGGGTAGTCGGGGGCGGTGAACCGCTTGCCGTTCTGGTCGATCCAGTCGAACCGCGCGCCGGTCTGCACCGTCGTGTCGCGCTTCACGTACCGGTCGAGCCACGCGATCGTCGAGCGCAGCACGCGCCGCTCGTCGCCCGGGTCGGTGAGGCACACGCCGTGCCCGCCGCAGAACCACAGCATCGACACCGGCACGCCCTTCGCGCGCAGGATGCCGTAGTTCGCGACCGCCTCGTCGAGCGTGAAGAGCGTGTCGACGGTCCCCTGCTGGATCAGCGTCGGGACGGTGATCTTCGAGACCAGCTCCTCCCCCGGCCCGCGCGCGGCGAACCAGCTGATGCTCTCGGGCGTGAGCGAGCCGGTCGCGGTGCCCTGGTCGAACGCCGCCTTGATGTGCGGGTCCAGCGGCCGCGACGCCGCCACCTGGTAGAGCCGGCCCGACCAGCCGAGCTTGACGAGGCCGCTCTTGTACAGCGACGTGCGGAGCGAGTTCCACGCGATGTTCGGGACGATCGCGTCCACACGCTTGTCGATCGCGGCGAGCACGAACTGGATGCCGCCGCCGTACGACCCGCCGGACATCCCGACCCGCGGATCGCCGGGTGCGTCGACCTGCGCCTCCGGCTGCGCCGCCACGAAGTCGAGCAGCTTCTGCGCGTCGCGCCCCTCGAACTCGGCGCTGTCGATGTTCACCACGCCGCCGGACTGGCCGAACCCGCGCGGGTCCCACGTGAGGACGTTGTAGCCCGCGTCGTGGAGCGGCTTGATGCGCGGCGACGCGGGGTTGCTCTCCCCGGGCGAGCCCCAACCCGGGCCCATCAGGACGGTCGGGGCCTTCGCGCCGGCGGCGAGCGTCGGCTGCGGGAACCAGTGCGCGACGATCGGCGTGCCGTCGAACGAGGGGATCGTGACGTCGCGGGCCTCGGCGACGGCAGGCACGGCGAGGAGCGCGGCGACGAGCGTCGCCGGCAGCAGGCGGGACAGCAGCATTGCGCGGCAACCTACTCCTCGGCTGGGCCGCGCGCGAGGGGCGCGAGGGCGTCCCGGCGATGGCGCCCCGCGGCGCGCGTCAGAGCCGCAGCCGCCGGACGGCGTCACCGACGTTCCCCGCCCGGTCGACCGCCTCCGCCACCACCGACACCGACCCGCGCGACCGCCCGCGCAGCGGCAGCCGCACCACCGAGGTCCCCGCCCCCGCCCGCGACGCCCGGCGGCGCACGACCGTCACCCGCCGCCCACCGCGCCGCACCACCAGCGACACGGCCAGCCGGCAGCCCTCCGAGCAGCGGACCCGCGCGCGCACCGCGCCGCCGCGCCGCGACAGCCCGACGATCCGCACCCGCGGCGGCGCCACGTCCAGCCCGTCCTCGCCCAGCGCCGTCCCCGGAGGCGGCGCCGCCACGCCCAGCGCCCGCGCGACGTCGAGGCGTCCGCCGCTCACCGTCAGGCCGCGCAGGCCGGGCGCCGGCGCCGCCGCCGACAGCAGCGCGGCCCGCAGCTGCGCACCGCTCAACCCCGGCTGCCGTGCGAGCAGCAGCGCCGCCGCGCCCGACACGTGCGGGGCGGCCATCGAGGTCCCGTCGTGCTCGGCCCACCCGCCTGGCACCGCGCTCACGACGCCGACGCCCGGCGCCGCGAGGTCGACCGTCCGCGCGCCCCGGTTCGAGAAGGTCGCCCACGCGTCGTGCTGGTCGGACGCGCCGACGCAGACGAGGTTGGGGAGGTCGTAGGAGCACGGGTACATCGGCCGCTGCTCGAGGTCCACGCCCTCGTTGCCCGACGACGCCACGAACAGCACGTCGGGGTGCGCGGCGATGAGGTCGCGCTCGGCCCGCGTCCCGTCCAGCCCGCCCCAGGACACGTTGACGATCCGCGCGCCCGACGCGATCGCGTACCCGTACGCCGCCAGCGCGTCGCTCAGCCGCCCCTCGCCGCCGGCCCCGAGCACCCGCAGGGGCATGAGCGCCGCGCCCCACGCGACCCCGGCCACGCCCGCGCCGTCGTTGCCGTGCGCGGCGATGACGCCGGCGACGTGGGAGCCGTGCCCATCGGCGTCCTGCGGCGTCGGGTCGATGTCGCGGAAGTCGAACCCGTGCACGTCGTCGAGGTAGCCGTTGGCATCGTCGTCGATCCCGTTGCCGGGGACCTCGCGCGGGTTGCGCCACAGGTTCGGCGCGAGGTCGGAGTGCCCGAGGTCGGCGCCCGAGTCGATCACCCCCACGACCACGGACGGCGCGCCGGTCGTCACGTCCCACGCTGCAGGCGACCCGATCCGCCCGTGCGCCCACTGCCGCCCGAACAGCGCGTCGTTCGGCACCGTGTGCGCCCGCACGCGCCGGTCGGGCTCGGCGTAGAGCACCGCCGGCTGGCGGAGCAGGCGCTGCACGAGCCCCGGCCCGGCGCCGGACACGACCTGGAACGTCCCGTCGATCAGCCCGCCGCGCGGGAGCACGCCCGCGCCCGCGAACGCCGCCACGCGCTCGACGGGCGAGGCGCCCGGCTTGTAGCGCACGATGACGTCCTCGCCGGCCGCCGTCCCCGGGGCCATCGCGAGGACGGCGCACGACAACACGAGGGTCGCAACGATCCGCACGATCGACGACGTACCCAACCACGGCCCACCGGAGCGCGCGCCGGTACCCGCGGAAGGTCCGCGGCGGTGGGAGGTTCGCGGCGGTGACCGGTCCGGGAGCGGGCGGCGCTACACGCGCGTCGCGCTGCGCGGGAGCGTCTCGCCGTACAGCTTCGCGGTGCGCGCGGCCACGTCGGCCCAGTCGAAGCGCAGCACGTGCGCGCGCCCCTCCTCGACGAGCCGGGAGCGCAGCGCGGAGTCGGTCAGCACCCGCTCCATCACCGTCGCCAGCGCCGCGGCGTCGCGGGAGCGGAACCGCATCCCGACGTCGCCCGGCACGACCTCGCGCAGCCCGCCGGTGTCCGCGACCACGCAGGGGCAGCCGGACGCCATCGCCTCCAGCGCGACGAGCCCGAACGGCTCGTACAGCGACGGGATCACGCACAGGTCGGCGATCCGGTACAGCCCGTGGAGCGTGTCGTCGCCCAGCCAGCCGGCGAACGTCCCGCGCCGCACGATCCGCAGCCGGCGCGCCTGCGCCTTCAGCTCCTCCTCGTGCGTGCCGGTGCCGGCCACGAGGTAGCGCACGTTCGGCACCCGCCGCAGCACACCCGACCGCCGGTTCCCCAGCGCCTCGAGCGCGACCTGGAAGCCCTTCTCGTACACGAGCCGCCCGGCCAGCAGCACGAGCTTCTCGCCCGGCGCCGCGTACCGCGCCCGCAGCTCGTCCAGGTCGTGCGGCGTGTGGAGGTCGCGCGGGTCGATGCCGTTGGGGATCACCGTCACGCGCTCGCCCGGCAGGCCGAACGCCTCGGTGATGTGCCCGCGCATGAACTCCGAGCACGCGATGACGCGGTCGGCCCGATGCACCATCCGCCGCTCGACGCCGTGGATGTGCGACTGCGGGTGCTTGTCGACCCAGCCCTGGTGGCGCCCGTGCTCGGTCGCGTGGACGGTGACGACCCACGGCACCCGCAGGCGCTCGGCGAGCCGCTCGGCCGCGCCCGCGACGAGCCAGTCGTGCGAGTGGACCAGGTCGAACCGCGTGCGCTCCAGCAGCGCGTCGGCGGCCGCGAGCATGTCCGTGTTCATCTGCTCGATCCAAGCGAGGAACGCGTCGAGGTCGTCGCGCGGGAAGGACGGCTCGCGCACGCGGTGGACCGTCACCCCGTGGCGCTCCTCCTCCGCGGGAGCGTGGTCGCCGCCGCGCGTGAGCACGTGGACGTCGGCGCCGGCGCGCCCGAGCTCTTGGGTGAGCTTGCGGACGTGCCGCGCGAGTCCCCCTTCCACGATCGGCGGGAACTCCCAGGACAAGACGAGGACGCGCGGCCCCACTGCGGGGAGAGACCCTAGCGGGCCAGGAGCGCGTACGAGCGCCCACCCGTCAGGTCGCCCACGCGCACGCGGCCCAGCCACGGGATCTCGACCTCGGCGTCGAGCCCCTCGCGGCGCATCACGGCGATCGCGCAGACGTCCTCGCCGCGCAGGAACGCGCACACGTACGGGCCGGCGTCCAGCGGCGTGTAGGCGCCCGCGAACGAGCCCGGCCGCTCGCGCCGCAGCCGCAGCGCGCGCACGACCAGCGTCAGCTTCTCGAGGTCCTTCTCGGCCTCGGTCGACGTCTCGCCGGCGTCGATGTCGACGGGCGGCGGCACCTCGGCGCCGCGCATCACGCGCTCCAGCAGCGCCTGGCGCCGGCCCCAGTCGACCGCGCGGCGGTTGTCCGGGTCGACCAGCGAGAGCGAGACCAGCTCGTCGCCCTGATACAGGTCGGGCACGCCCGGGACCGTGAGCTTGAGCAGCAGCTGGCCCATCGCGCTGCGGTGCCCCAGCTCCGCGACCCGCTCGGCGAACGGAACGAAGTCCTCCAGGAAGTCCGGGTGCGTGAGCAGCGCGGTCGCGAAGCGCTTGACGCTGTCCTCGTACTCGACGTCCTGCTCGACCCAGGTCGTGTTGCGCTTGGCCTCGCGCAGCGCCTTCTCCAGGTAGCCCTCCAGCCGCGCCGCGGAGATCGGCCAGGCGCCGAGCAGCGTCTGGAAGATCAGCAGCCGCTCCTGGTCGTCGGGCGCGCCGTCGGTCCGCAGCGGGTCGGTGATCTCGCACCAGCCCCGCACGCGCTGCGCCCACGCGTCGGCCATCCCGGCCAGCGCGCCGATCCGCGCCCGCACGTCGCCCGAGCGCTTCGTGTCGTGCGTCTGGGTGACGAGCAGGTTCTCGGGGAACCGCCGCTGGCGCTCCAGGTTCGCCTCGTGGAACTCCCCGACGCTGATGCCGAACCGTCCCGGGTCGCCGCCCACGTCGTTGAGCGCGAGCAGCCGCACGTGGCGGTAGAACGCGGTGTCCTCGACGCCCTTGGCCATCACCGGCGGCGTCGTCTGCTGGAAGCGGGTGACCCACTCCGCCGGCTTGCCGTCGAACAGCCCGCCGAGGCCGGCCTCGTCGAGGATCTCGCGGTCCTCGTCCGACGCCCCGCCGTCGTAGGTCCGGTAGACGGGGAGCGACGCCAGCGCGCGCTCGAGGCCGGGGTGGTCGGCGATCCGCCGCAGCCGCGCGACCTCCGCCGCGAACGTCGTCGTGGCCTGCTCGAGCTTGGCCTCGAACGCGACCTCCCCGAACTCGCGCCCGTCGCCGGTCATCGACGCGTGCAGCGCGGTGAGCGTGTCCTCGCCGCGCCGGTCGACGAACAGCGCCGCCACGTCGTTGAGGAACTCGTAGCCGACGGTGCCGCTCACCGGCCAGTCCGCGCGCAGGTGCTCGCCGGGGTCGAGGATCTTCTCCACCCAGACGTTCTCGACGCCCGCTTCGTGGAGCCGCCGCAGGTAGCCCGCCGGGTCCGCCATCCCGTCCGGGTGGTCGATCCGCAGTCCGTCGACGAGCCCCTCGCGGACGAGCTGAAGCGCCAGCCGGTGCGTCTCCTCGAAGACCCCGGGGTCCTCCTGCCGGACGCCCGCGAGGTGGTCGATGTCGAAGAAGCGGCGGTAGCCCGGGCCCGGGTCGCCCTCCCGCCAGTCCGGGTCGAGGTCGAAGAACTTCGCGCGCCGGTCCGGGTCGCTCCAGTACGCGTTGCGCTCGTCCGTCGCCATGTGGTTCGGGACGATGTCGAGGATGATCCCCAGCCCGGCCTCGCGCGCCGCGGCGACGAGCGCGCGGAACGCCTCCTCGCCGCCGAGCTCCTCCGAGATGCGCGTCGGATCGACGACGTCGTAGCCGTGCGTCGAGCCCGTCCGCGCCTGGAAGGACGGCGGCAGGTACAGGTGCGAGACGCCCAGGGACGCCAGGTAGGGCACCAGCGCCCTCGCCTCGTCGAACCCCAGCCCGGGCCCGAGCTGAAGCCGATACGTGCAACGCAGCTCGCTCATTCGACCCTGCGCAGGAGTAGCAGAGAGCGCGACATGACGGCGACCGGACCCCCGGCCACCTGCTCCTTGCCGCGCATCCGCTCCTCCCGGTCGGCGGTCGTCAGCTCGACCACCCAGCGGGCGCCGAACCGCGTGCCGGGCAGCTGGAACTCGACGTCCTCGTGGTGCGCGTTGAGCAGCAGCAGGAACGAGTCGTCGGTGATCGGGCGGCCGCGCTCGTCGGTCTCCGCGAAGTGGTCGCCGTTGAGGAAGACGCCGAGCACGTGCGCGTCCGGCCGCGTCCAGTCCGGCGTCGTCATGCGGCGCCCGTCGGGGCGGAACCACCACACGTCGGGCAGACCGGACTCCTCGTCGGGCTCGCCGCTGAAGAACTTCGTGCGGCGGAACGCGGGGTGCTGCTGGCGCAGCGCGATCAGCCGCTTGGTGAACCCGAGGATGTCCTCGTGGCGCTCGCGGTCCTCCCAGTCGAACCAGGAGATCTCCGTGTCCTGGCACCACGCGTTGTTGTTGCCGCCCTGCGAGCGGCCCATCTCGTCGCCGCCCAGCAGCATCGGAGTGCCGAGCGACAGGAAGAGCGTGGCGAGGAAGTTGCGCTGCTGGCGGGCGCGGAGCGTGAGGATGTTGTGGTCGTCCGTGTCGCCCTCGGCGCCGCAGTTCCACGACCGGTTGTCGTCGGTCCCGTCGCGGTTGTCCTCCTGGTTGGCCTCGTTGTGCTTCTCGTTGTACGAGACGAGGTCGCGCAGCGTGAAGCCGTCATGGGCGGTGACGAAGTTGATCGACGCGAACGGCGTGCGGCCGTCGGCCTCGTACAGGTCGGACGAGCCGGTGAAGCGCGACGCGAACTCCGCCACCGACGCCTGGCCGCGCCAGAAGTCGCGCACGACGTCGCGGTACATGCCGTTCCACTCGGTCCACAGCACCGGGAAGTTGCCGACCTGGTAGCCGCCCGGGCCGACGTCCCACGGCTCGGCGATCAGCTTGACCTGCGACAGCACCGGGTCCTGGTGGATCGTGTCGAAGAAGGCGGAGAGCCGGTCGACGTCGTACAGCTCGCGGGCGAGCGCGGACGCGAGGTCGAAGCGGAAGCCGTCGACGTGGCACTCGACCGCCCAGTACCGCAGCGAGTCCATGATCAGCCGCAGCACGCTCGGCTGGCGGGCGTCGAGCGTGTTGCCCGTGCCCGTGTAGTCCATGTAGTGGTGCGCGTCGTCGGGGACGAGGCGGTAGTACGTGCGGTTGTCGACGCCCTTGAAGGAGAGCATCGGGCCGAGGTGGTTGCCCTCCGCGGTGTGGTTGTAGACCACGTCGAGGATCACCTCGATGCCCGCCCGGTGCAGGGCCTTGACCATGCCCTTGAACTCGCGGACCTGCTCGCCGCGCGTGCCGCTCGCGCTGTAGGCGCTGTGCGGCGCGAAGTAGCCGATCGACGAGTAGCCCCAGTAGTTGCTCAGGCCCTTCTCGTGGAGGAAGTGCTCGTCGGCGATGTGGTGGACGGGCAGCAGCTCGACCGCGGTGACGCCGAGCGAGACGAGGTGCTCGATCGCGGCGTCGGACGCCAGCCCCGCGTACGTGCCGCGCAGGTCCTCGCGCACGCCCTCGTGCTGCATCGTGAAGCCCTTGACGTGCGTCTCGTAGATGACCGTCTCGCTCCACGGGCGGTTCGGCGGCGTGTCGCCCTCCCAGTCGAACCGCTCGTCGATGACGATCGACTTGGGCATCGCGGGCGCGCTGTCCTCGTCGTCGATCTCGCGGTCGGCGTCGTCGCTCGCGCCCTCCCCCGGAGACGGCGGGACGTACGGGAGCACGTTGGCCGCATCCCAGTCGATGCCGCCGTCGATCGCCTTGGCGTAGGGATCGATGAGGAGCTTGGCCGGGTTGAAGCGGTGACCGGTGGCCGGGTCGTACGTCCCGTGGACGCGGTAGCCGTAGCGCGTGCCGGGGCCGACGCCGGGCAGGTAGACGTGCCAGTTGTGGGCGGTCTGCTCGGTGACCTCGATGCGCTCCTCGGTGCCGTCCTCGTCGAACAGGCACAGCTCGACCTTCGTCGCGTTGATGGAGAAGAGGCTGAAGTTGGTGCCGTCGCCGTCCCAGTGCGGTCCGAGGGGGAACGGGCGTCCCGGCCAGCGCTCGCGGCTCATCGGACGAGCGCGCCGGAGCGCGCCGGGAGCACCGCGTGGCCGTCCTGCACGGTGACGCCGTCGTGCGTGGCGAGGACGAGCTCGGTGCCGGTCACGGGGACGCGCTGCTCGGTCTCGGCGAAGTTCATCGCCAGATCGTGCCCGCCGCGCCGGACGCGCAACCAGCGCGCCTCCTCGTCGAACGGCGTCTCCTCGGTCTCGGCGTGACCGAGCTGCCGGCGCGCCTCGAGCAGGCGCCGGTAGAGCTGGGCGATCTCAGGGTCCTCGGTGCGCGTGAGCTTGGAGCGCTCGAACGTCGCGGGATCCTGCGGGTCGGGGACCTCCTCGCCGGCGAAGGACGCGAACGCGGCGAACTCGCGCCGGCGCCCCTCGCGGGTCGCGGTCGCGATCTTCGGGTCGATGTGGTCGCTGAAGAACTGGAACGGCGCCCGCTCGCCGTGCTCCTCTCCCTGGAACAGCATGGGGGTGAACGGTGACAGGAGGACGGCGAACGCGGCGAGCGGCTGGACCTCGCGCGGCAGGCGATCGCCGAACGCGCGGTTGCCGACGTGGTCGTGGTTCTGCGTGAAGACGACGAACTGGCGGGGTGGGCGGTCGCCGGCCGGGGCGCCGTAGCGGCGCCGGCGCGCGGGCGAGTAGGTGCCGTCGAAGACGAAGGGCCGCCGGTAGGCCTTGGCGAGCTGGGCGACGGTGCCGTACTCCTCGTAGTAGCCCTCGTGCTCGCCGGTGAGGAGCGTCCGCAGCGCGTGGTGGAAGTCGTCGGCCCACTGCCCGTCGCAGCCGTAGCCGCCGTACTGCGTCGGCCGGATGACCTTCGGGTCGTTGAGCGCTGACTCGGCGATGACGACCGCGCGCTCGTTGGCGACGTGGACGCGGGCCGCGAGCTCGGTGAGGATGTGGATCGCGGACGAGTCCTCGATCGCGTGGATGGCGTCGAGCCGCAGCCCGTCCACGCCCATCTTCGAGATCCAGTACGTCGCGGACTGGATCGCCCACTCGCGCACGGCGCCCGAGTCGGCGTCGTCGTAGTTGATCGCCTTGCCCCAGAACGTCTCGTGCTTGTCGGTGAAGTAGGGGCCGAACGCCGTGAGCGCCTTGACGCCCGACGCGCCGACGTGGTTGTAGACGACGTCGAGGATCACGCCGAGCCCGACGTCGTGCGCGGCGTCCACGAACCGCTTGAACGCGTGCGGGCCACCGTACGCGCTGTGCGCGGCGCTCAGGTAGACGCCGTCGTAGCCCCAGCCGTGCCGGCCCGGGAACTCGGCGATCGGCATGACCTCGACGGCCGTGACGCCGAGGTCCTTCAGGTGCGCGAGGTGCGGGATCGCGGCGTCGAACGTCCCCTCCGGCGTGAACATCCCGACGTGCAGCTCGTACAGCACGGCGTGCTCGAGGTCGATCCCCGGCCCCGGCACGCCCGCGAGCGCGTCGTACACGCGCGACGGTCCCCGGATGCCCTCCGGCTGCCACCGGCTGTGCGGATCGGGCCACGCTGTGCCGTCCACGACGAGCTCGTAGTCGTCCCCCTCGGTCCCGGGGACCCAGCACTCGTACACGCCCTCCCCGCAGTGCTGCAGCGGGTGGTCCTCGCCGTTGACGCGGATCGCCACGCCCTGCTCGGCCCGCGGCGCCCACACCCGCACCTCCAGCCGCCCGTCCGCCAGCGGCCGCACCCCGAGAGGCTTCTCCCACGGAAGCTCGTCACCATCGATCACGTCGAGCGAGCTTCCCACACGCCCGCCGCGCTACACGCCCTTGCGGTCTAGTGGTTCCCGAAGAGCGCACGCGCTCGCGCGGCGAAGATGCGCGCACCGGCACGCTCGAACGCGTCGATCAGCTCGTGCACGCCTCGCCCTCCGGCCCAGGCACGAGCCTGCGCGGGGAGCAACTCCTCGAAGACCTCGGGCTCGCCGTCGATCGCCGCGACGAGCCACGCGTCCGGATGCACCACCACGACCCCGTGGGACGAGAGCGTTTCCGCCAGGTAGCCGCGGTCGAAGGTGACGAGGTAGGCGGGTGCGGCCGCGAGGGCCAGCGCGCACACGAACTCGTCATCCGGATCGACCGTGAGCGACGCGAGGTCGTGACCCATGCGGGCCGGATCGACGCGTCCGCCCGGGAACGCCTCGCGGAGCAAGCCGACCCACCGCCGCGCCGCCGCTTCGGGCATCGGCTTGCGCTCCTGGAGGACACGCTGGGCCTCAACGAGCAGCTCGTCGCTCCACACGAGGTCCAGGAGCCGGCCTTCACTCGCGACGCGTCCGAACAGCTCGTGGAGGACGCGCGAGTAGATGACGTTCGTGTCGAGGACGGCGCGCGGCAGCCCCGCGGCCTTGCCGCTCACTCCGCCGGAGCGCCGAGGTCGTCCAGCGAGCGGGAATGCGCATCCGCACGTTCCCGCGCCCCGCCGCGACGCTCCTCGAACGCGAGCACCTCGGAGAGCGGGACCTTCCAGTACGAGGAGCCCTCCAGCTTCCGCGCCGCCAACTCGCCGCCGTCGATCAGCCGCCTGACGTGCTGACGAGAGAACCCGAGCCGCTGCCCCACCTCAGCCGGCGAGAGCAGCTCGTTCGGCGCCGTGATCGTCACCGTGGCGATCTCGCCGTGCCGGATGACCTCGTCGATCTCCTTCGCGATCCGCGCGAGGTCCTCCCGCCGCGTCTCACGGGTGATGCGCAGGGTCCTCATCGGACCCTACGCTACCACCAACCTGCCCTACCTGCACATCGACCGCTGGTCGTCGTCTTGACGATCCCTCACTGAGTCTCAGCCGGCTGGGAGACGCGATATTCCCAGTCAGTCATGCCGGACCGTGTGGACGACCTCGTTCGTCTCGCGATCTTTGAAGCCTGGGGCAGGAAATGCGTCTGGTGCGGGAGACCCCTGTTCTTCAACGAGATGGAGGTCGACCATCTCATCCCGAAGTCACTGGCGGACGAGGCCAATGCGACCCTTCGGAACGAGACGTTCGGGATGCACAGCCTGGACAGCGACTACGACCTCGATGCGCTCGAGAACATGGCGTGCAGTTGCCGCCAGTGCAACGGTGGCAAAGGCGCGAAACCACCCCCGAACACTCTCGGCGTGTCGAAACTGCTCCAGCGAGCACGCGACCGGGCGCCCGAGATCCGAACCACCGCCGCGAAGGTGGGCGAGGACCGGCAGGTCGAACGGGCTGCGACCATTCTCCGTGAGGGTGCCGCGGCTGGACGACCGCGCGCGGTCGAGCTCCTACGTGAAGCGGCCTCCACATTGGAGATGTCGTTCGAACGGGCCACGGGACGCCACGCGACCCGGCTCCACTCCGCGTTGTCGCAAATCTCGGACTCAGCGGTCTTCCTGAGCCAGTCCGTTGACCATTTCGTGTATCTCGCCACCACGGGTCCGACTGGCGGGCCGGCCAATGAGACTGCTCGTCGGATGCCGCCGCTGTTCGCGGCCGACATCGGGAGGCAGCAGCCCGCGACCGTCCGGATCGAGCCTGGGGACGGCCGAAGCCGCCGCCGGAGTGGCGCGCTCGAATGCGCATGACGCACGGAGACGCCTCCGCCTCTCTCGGTGTGCGCCTAAAGCCGTCAGAGACACCGCCGGATGGGTGGGACCGTGCTCTTATCGGCGAGCGCGCTGGGCTGAGAGTCACGGCGCTTGCCCGGTGGGTGGACGGCTCCGGCGGGGAGATCAGGTTCAACTTCAAGCCCGTGTCCGCCAAGGCGTCGGTCAACGAACGGTTACGCGCCATGGAGTTCCTAGAGATGGTCGACCGTGGCGGCGAACTCGTCGTCACGGACATCGGCAGATCGAAGCGTCCGCCGGTGCGCGTCACGGTGCCTGCTGGTTGTATGCCCCCGGAAGGCCGAGCGCTCCTCGCCCTCTTGCAGGATCTAGTTACCATCGAGGCACGAGCCGGCGTCGCCTTCGACTTGCCCGAGACCCTCAACGCGAGCGACATCGCTCACATTGCATACGTTGCTCGCCTCATTTCCACCGGCCAGCAGTCTGTGACTTGGCGGGACGCACGCCTTACCGTTACCAGCCCGGAAGCGCTGCAGCAGCTCAACGATGGCGGCGTCATGCGGATTGAGCACTCGGCATCCACAGAAGTCCTCGGACGCGATGTCGCGCTTGGGATAATCCGACGCGATATTCCGGCGTACGTGGTACACGCTGTGACTCCCCGGGAAGGTGATCCTGCGGTCTTCGACATCGGGTTGCGGCCGCCCGACGCCGAGGCCGCGAAGATCGAGGACGTGCTTCTTCCCGCGTCCGCTCGCACGCGCGAGGCGCCTCCGCCGCCACCACGCAAGGTCGCGAAGCAGCGCAAGAAGAACCGGGGGAAGTCCAAGAAACGACGCAAGTAGCGGCTGAAGGGCTCGACGTGCCTCGCGCGTCCGCACCGCTGTCGTGTGCGCCGCAGTTGACGGTGTGGTCGGTGGGCGGCGGCCCGCTCCGCCGCGTCACACGGGAGGACGCGGCGGATGACGGTAGGGCCGGGCGCCTACCCGGCCGGCGTGAGGTAGACGACGCCGAGCGGCGGGATGGTGATCTCGGCGGACTGCTGCTGGTTGTGCCAGACGATGTCGTCGGTGGTGACGCCGGCGGGGTTGGTGACGCCGGAGCCCCCGTAGGCGAGGTCGTCGGTGTTGAGCTGCTCGACCCAGCGGCCCGGGCGCGGGAGGCCGAGACGGTAGCCGTGGCGGGCGACCGGCGAGAGGTTCATCACGATCACCGTCACCGGGTCGCCGTCCTTGCCCTGGCGGGCGAAGGCGAAGACGTTCTGGTCGGCGTCGTTGGGCTCGATCCAGTAGAAGCCCTCGGGGTCGAAGTCCAGCGCGTAGAGCGCCGGCGACGAGCGGTAGACGCGGTTGAGGTCGCGGATGAGCTTCTGGACGCCGAGGTGGCCGTCGTCCTCGAGCAGGTGCCAGTCCAGCGACTGGTCGAACTTCCACTCCTGCTCCTGCGCGAACTCCCCGCCCTGGAACAGCAGCTTCTTGCCCGGGTGCGCCCACATGAAGCCGTACAGCGCCCGCAGGTTCGCCAGCTTCTGCCACTTGTCGCCCGGCATCTTGCCGAGCAGCGAGCCCTTCCCGTGCACCACCTCGTCGTGCGACAGCGGCAGCGTGAAGTTCTCCGTGAACGCGTAGACGAGGCTGAACGTCAGCTGGTGGTGGTGGTACTTCCGATGGACCGGGTCGTTCTGGAAGTACGCCAGCGTGTCGTGCATCCAGCCCATGTTCCACTTGAACCCGAACCCGAGGCCGCCCACGTAGGTCGGCTTCGACACGCCCGGCCACGCCGTGGACTCCTCCGCGACGCTCACGATCCCCGGCTCGGCGGCGTGGAGCGTCTCGTTCATCTCCTTGAGGAACGCGACCGCCTCGAGGTTCTCCCGCCCGCCGTGCACGTTCGGGATCCACTCGCCCTCCTTGCGGGAGTAGTCGAGGTAGAGCATCGACGCGACCGCGTCGACCCGGATGCCGTCCGCGTGGTACTCCCGCGCCCAGAACAGCGCGTTGGCCAGCAGGAAGTTGCGCACCTCGTTGCGGCCGAAGTTGAAGACGAGCGTCCCCCAGTCGGGATGGGCGCCCTGGCGCGGGTCCGCGTGCTCGTACAGCGCCGTCCCGTCGAACCGCGCCAGCGCGAACTCGTCGCGCGGGAAGTGCGCGGGCACCCAGTCCAGCAGCACGCCGATGCCCCGCTGGTGCAGCACGTCGACGAACCGCTTGAAGTCGTCCGGGTCGCCGTGCCGCGGCGTGGGCGCGTAGTAGCCGGTCACCTGGTAGCCCCAGGAGCCCGGGAACGGGTGCGCCATCACCGGCATCAGCTCGACGTGCGTGAAGCCCAGGTCCTCGCAGTAGTCCGCCAGCTGCTCGGCCAACTCGCCGTACGACAGCCACCGCTCCGGATCGGCGGGATCGCGCCGCCATGAGCCCAGGTGCACCTCGTAGACGCTCATCGGCTCGTTCCACGGCGGCTCGGTCCGCCGCCGCTCCAGCCACGCGTCGTCGCCCCACTCGTACGTCGAGCGGTTCACCACCGACGCCGTCTCCGGCGGCACCTCGGTGCGGAACGCCATCGGGTCCGCGCGGAGCTGGAGCAGCCCCTCCTGCGTGCGGATCTCGAACTTGTACCGCTGGCCCTCCTCGACGTGGGGCACGAACAGCTCCCAGATCCCCGACGCGCCCATCGAGCGCATCGGGTGCAGCCGTCCGTCCCACTCGTTGAAGTCTCCGACGACGCTCACGGACCGCGCGCTGGGGGCCCACACCGAGAACGACGTCCCCGGCACCCCGTCGATCTCGCGCACGTGCGCGCCGAGCGTCTGCCAGAGCTCCTCGTGACGCCCCTCGCCGGCCAGGTGGAGGTCGAGCTCGCCGATCGTCGGCGCGAAGCGGTACGGGTCGTCGACGGGGAAGGTCCCGCCGTCCGGGTACGCGACCTCCAGCCCGTACGACAGCGGCAGCGACGCGCCGCTCAGCGTGCCCTCGAAGACGCCGTCGGGGTGGACGCGCTCCAGGGAGGCGGCCTCGCTGCCGTCCACGTAGACGGCCACGCGCGAGGCGCCCGGGCGGAACACGCGCACGACGACGCCGTCGCCGTTCTGGTGCGCGCCGAGGTACGAGTGCGGCGACGGGTGGTCGCGCGCGACGAGGCGCTCGACGTCGCTCATCCGACCTCCGCCTCCAGCAGCCTGACGATGCCCGCGACAGGGATGCGGACCCAGTCCGGGCGGTTGTTCAGCTCGTACCGCAGCTCGTACACCGCCTTCTCCAGCTCGAAGATCGCGAGCATCCGCTCGGTGTTCGACGTACCCGCCGGGAGCAGCCGCGTGTCGACCTCGGCCAGGTACGCGTCGAGGAACGCCCCTCGCGCTCGTTCTTCCCAGTCCTCCGGCGCCTGCACCCCGCGTTGCAGCTCGGTCGCCGACGCCGCGTAGGCGAACGAGCGCAGCATCCCGGCCACGTCGCGCAGCGGCGAGCGCTTCTGGCGCCGCTCGGGGAGCGGCCGCGCCGGCTCGCCCTCGAAGTCGAGGATCACCCAGCCGCGCCGCGTCAGCAGGCACTGGCCGAGGTGGTAGTCGCCGTGGGTGCGCGTGACCATCCCGCCCGCGCCGGCGTGGGCGAGCGCCTTGAGCTGGTCGCGGACCTCCAGCCCGCGGCCGACGATCGGCGCGGTGGCCTCGGTCTCGGGCAGGTCGCGGAAGATGTTCTCGATGTCCTCGTCGATCGTCGCCATGAGCAGCGAGATCGCCTCCATCGACGGCTCCTCGGGCGCGAACGCCGGGTCGGACGCGTCGGAGCCAAGCGTCGAGTGCATCTGCGCGGTCACGCGACCCAGGTCCGCGAGCTGGCCGAGGAACGTCTCGCCCCGGTCGTCGGACCCGAACGCGTCGAGGACGAGGTCCCACCCGTCGCCCGCGCCGGGCAGGAACTCCTGCATCAGCCCGAGCGTCGCGTCGACCAGCCGGCCGGTGTGCTCGTACCACGCCCGCAACCGCGCGATGTGCTCGAAGCCGTGCTCGGTGAGGAACTGGAGCAGCTCGAGCTCGGGGTTCGGCCCCGGCTCGATGCGCCGGTAGACCTTCAGCACGAGCTCCTCGGCGAACACCGTCGACGAGTTGGACTGCTCGACGCCCATCGGCCGCACCGGGTCGAGCCCGTCGTCCGGCGGCAGCCCGGCGACGCTGTGGAACGCCCACGCCTCGTCGCCCGAGCTCCCCTCCCGCTCGATGCGCTTCTCCTGCCGCAGCGCCGCGACGAGCCGCCGCGCGCAGACCGGGTCGACCATCGCGTCGTACACCGTCCGGTCGCCCGCGACGCAGACGACGCCCTCCGACCACCCCTCATCCACGTGGCGCAGGCCGAGCGGCAGGTGGTACAGCTCGTGCGTCCCCGGCCCGAACGCGACCTCGACGATCGCCAGCACCATCTGCGGCTCGGGCTCGGTGTCCAGGGGCGCGGCCTCCAGCACACGGAGCGCGGCGACCTCGCGGGACTTCGACGCGAACCACCGCTGCTGGACCAGCCAGCCCTGGAGCGCCTCGGGATCGATGAGGTCGACGGCGGCCATCAGTCCTCCCCCTCCCCCTTCTCCAGCAGGAACCAGTAGAAGCCGCGCGGCGCGAGCGTCAGCAGGTACGGGAGCTGACCGATCCGGGGGAACCGCGTCCGCCCGAACATCTCGACGGGATGCCGGCCCTCGTACCACGACAGGTCGAGCTCGACCGCCTGCGCGGACGCCGCGAGGTTGTGCACGCACAGCGCGATGTCGTCGCCGTACTCGCGGATGTGGGCGAAGATCTTGCGGTTCTCCGGCACCAGCGCCTGAAACGAGCCGAGGCCGAAGACCGGGTGCTGCTTGCGGAGCGCGATCAGCCGCTGCATCCAGCGCAGCAGCGACGTCGGGGTGCGCAGCTGCGCCTCGACGTTCTTGGCCTGGTAGCCGTAGACCGGGTCCATCAGCGGCGGCAGGTAGAGCTGCGCGAAGTCCGCGCGCGAGAACCCGCCGTTGCGGTCGCCCGTCCACTGCATCGGGGTCCGCACGCCGTCGCGGTCGCCGAGGTAGACGTTGTCGCCCATGCCGATCTCGTCCCCGTAGTAGAGGACCGGCGAACCGCGGAGGCTGAAGAGCATCGCGTGCATCAGCTCGAGCGTGTCGCGGTCGTCGTCGAGCAGCGGCGCGAGCCGGCGCCGGATGCCGACGTTGAGCTTCATGCGCGGGTCCTTGGCGTACTCCGCGTACATGTAGTCGCGCTCCTCGTCGGTGACCATCTCGAGCGTCAGCTCGTCGTGGTTGCGCAGGAACAGGCCCCACTGGCAGTTCGGGGGGATGTGCGGCGTCTGGCGCAGGATGTCCAGCATCGGCGTCGCCTCCTCGCGGCGGACCGACATGAACATGCGCGGCATGATCGGGAAGTGGAAGGCCATGTGGCACTCGTCGCCGTCGCCGAAGTACTCGACGACGTCCGACGGCCACTGGTTGGCCTCCGCGAGCAGCACCCGGTCGGGGTACTCCTCGTCCACGGTCTTGCGGACCTTCTTGAGGAACTCGTGCGTCTCGGGCAGGTTCTCGCCGTTCGTCCCGTCCCGCTCGTACAGGTAGGGCACGGCGTCGAGGCGGAACCCGTCCAGGCCGAGGTCGAGCCAGAACCGCAGCCCGTCCAGCATCGCCTGCTGGACCTCGGGGTTGTCGAAGTTGAGGTCCGGCTGGTGGCTGAAGAACCGGTGCCAGTAGTACTGCTGGGCGACCTCGTCCCACGTCCAGTTGGAGGGCTCGGTGTCGGTGAAGATGATCCGCGCCTCCTCCCACCGGTGCACCGTGTCCGACCAGACGTACCAGTCGCGCTCCGGTGAGCCCTTCGGCGCGTGGCGGGCGCGCTGGAACCACGCGTGGTCCGACGACGTGTGGTTCATGACGAAGTCCGCGATGACCCGCAGCCCGCGCTGGTGGGCGGCGTCGATGAACGCGCGGACGTCCTCGATCGTCCCGTAGTCCTCGTGGACCTTCTCGTAGTCGGCGACGTCGTAGCCGCCGTCGCGCAGCGGCGAGCGGTACATCGGCAGCAGCCAGATGCAGTCGACGCCCAGCCACTGCAGGTAGTCGAGCTTCTCGGTCAGGCCGCGGAAGTCGCCGCTCCCGTCCCCGTTGCCGTCGAAGAAGCCCCGCAGGTGGATCTCGTAGAAGACCGCGGTCTTGAACCACTGGGGCGCAGCCTCGAACCAGTGCCCGGGCTGCTGCTGGTCGGCCGCGGCCGCGCGCTCGGCGTCGGCGCTCACGGGCCCTCGATCCTCAGCACGTGCGCCTGCCGGTACGGCGGCTCGAGCCGGACGTAGTTGCCGCCGAGGTGCCAGCCGTAGCGCTCGTCGCTGATCAGGTCGTGGGCCATGAAGGCGACCGGGAGACCGAGGTGGTCGGGCACGTGGACGGAGCCCTCCTGCGCGTGGTGCGGGTCGAGGTTGACGACGACGATCACCGTGTTGCCGCGGGCGCGCTTGCAGTACGCGATCAGCCCGTCGCTCTGGGTGTCGAGGAACGTGATGTCGGTGAGCTGCTGCAGCGCCGGGTTGGCCCGCCGGATCTCGTTGATCGTCTGGATGAACGGCAGCAGCGGCCCGTCGAGCGTGCGGTGCTTGGCCTCGTACTTCTCGGAGTCCAGGTACTCCTCCGAGCCGGGCCGCACGGGCACGTTCTCGAAGTTCTCGTAGCCGGAGTAGATGCCGTACGTCGGGCTCAGCGTGGCGGCCAGCACGAGCCGCGCGGCGAACGCGCTAGGGCCGCCGTGCTGGAGGTACTCGTGGAGGATGTCCGGCGTGTTGGCGAAGAGGTTCGGCCGCATCGTCTCGCGCGCGACCGGCTCGAGCAGCTCGCCCATGAACTGCTCCAGCTCCCAGCGCGAGTTCTTCCACGTGAAGTACGTGTAGGACTGGCTGAAGCCGGCCTTCGCGAGCCCGACCTGCCGGGCCCGCCGGGTGAAGGCCTCGCTGAGGAAGATCACGTCCGGGTCGTCCTTGGTGATCTTCGCCAGCAGCCACTCCCAGAACGGCCACGGCTTGGTGTGCGGGTTGTCGACGCGGAAGACCTTGACGCCGTGGTCGACCCAGTACCGCATCACGTCGTAGAGCGCGTTCCAGAGGCCCTGCCAGTCCTCGCTGTCCCAGTTGACGTTGTAGATGTCCTGGTAGCGCTTGGGCGGGTTCTCGGCGTACTTGAGCGTCCCGTCGGGGCGGCGGTTGAACCACTCCGGGTGCTCGGTCAGCCACGGGTGGTCGGCAGAGCACTGGACGGCGAAGTCGAGCGCGATGTCGAGGTCGAGCTCCTTGGCCCTCGCCGTCAGCGCGTCGAAGTCCTCGATCGTCCCCAGCTCGGGGTGGATCGCGTCGTGGCCGCCGGTCTCCGCGCCGATCGCCCACGGCGAGCCCGGATCCTCGGGACCGGCCACCAGGGCGTTGTTCTTGCCCTTGCGGTTGCGGTGGCCGATCGGGTGGATCGGCGGCAGGTAGATGACGTCGAAGCCCAGCTCCTTGAGCCGCGGGAGCTGCTCGGTGACGCCCTTCAGGCCGCCGAACGAGCGCGGGAACAGCTCGTACCAGGAGCCGAACAGCGCGCGCTCGCGGTCGACGATCAGCTCCAGCGGCTCGGTCAGCGTCGCGGAGCCCGTGCGGTCCGGGTGGCGGCGGACCGCGCCGCCGAGCTGCGGGTCGAGCGCCGCGGCCTCCCTCTGTGCGAGCGTCGCGCTGTCGCTCTGGAGCGTCTCGAGCGCGTTCTCGACGATGCGCCTGTCCTTCGCGTCGGTGATGCGCGGGAGCGCCTTCTCCAGGTGCTGCGCGCCCTCCAGCAGCTCGGACTGCAGGTCCTCCTGGCCGGCGGCGACCTTGCGGGCCAGCTCGTCGGACCACGTCGCGAAGGGGTCGACCCACGCCTCGATCGTGTACTGCCACCTCCCGATGCTCGTGACCGGGAAGGAGCCCGCCCAGCGGTCCCCGTCCACGTGCTGGTCGATGCGACGCATCTCCGTCCGCGTCCACGTGGTCTCGCCGGTCGGGCGCGCGAGGAGCTCGGTGCGCACGAGGTCGTGGCCGTCGCTCCAGACGTCCGCCGAGACCTCGACGATGTCGCCCACGATCCGCTTCGCGGGGAAGCGGCCGCAGTCGATCATCGGCCACGGGTTCTCGATGCGAATCCGGGCCGGGGGTTGGCTACTGGTCGTGTCGGGCACTCCGCTTCCCTGTTGCCGGTTCGCTCTCGGTCGTAACGCACTTCACGTGAACATCTCCAGATCCAGCGGTATACAGCTCCATCCCACCTCGCTGCCCTCCGGCCGCCTGGGGCCCGAGGCGCACGCGTTCGTCGACTGGCTAGCCGCGGCCGGCCAGACCTGGTGGCAGACGCTGCCGCTGGGCCCGCCGGACGAGCACCGGTCGCCCTACAAGGCTCACTCGGCCTTCGCCGCATCGCGTGAACTTCTCGCGGACCCGGACGCGCGGGTGGAGCCGTCCGAGGAGCGCGCGTTCCGCGAGCGCGAGGCGTTCTGGATCGACGACTGGGCGGCTTACGCCGGCGAGGGCGCGATCGCGGACCAGGTGCGGTTCGACCGCGAGTGGCGGGCGCTGCGCGAGTACGCCGCGTCGAAGGGCGTCAAGCTCATCGGCGACATCCCGATCTACGTCGCGCCGGGCAGCGCCGACCACGTCGCGCACCCCGAGCTGTTCGTGTCGGGGATCGTCTCGGGCGCGCCGCCTGACAAGTTCACGGCGGCCGGCCAGCTGTGGGGGAACCCGCTCTACGACTGGCCGGCGCTGCAGCGGCGCGGCTACCGCTGGTGGGTCGAGCGGTTCCGCCGCGTGTTCGCGCAGGTCGACCTGGCGCGCATCGACCACTTCCGCGGCTTCGTCGCGTACTGGGCGGTGCCGGAGGGCGACGAGGACGCCCGCGGCGGGACGTGGCGACGCGGGCCGGGGCGGGCGCCGTTCGACGCGGCCGCGCGGCAGCTCGGGGGCGCGCTGCCCTTCATCGCCGAGGACCTCGGGGTCATCACGCCGCCGGTGACCAGGCTGCGCGACGCGCTCGGGCTGCCGGGGATGGTCGTGCTGCAGTTCGGCTACGACCCCGACGACCCGTCGTCGCCGCACAAGGTCGAGCGGCACGTGGAGCGCAGCGTCGCGTACACCGGCACGCACGACCACGACACGATCCGCGGCTGGTACGACGGGCTGGGCGACGCCGAGCGCGCGGCGGTCGACGCGGACGTCGACGCGCACGGCGTGCGCGAGGACGAGCCGTGGTGGTCGCTCATCCGCCTCTGCTTCGCGTCGCGCGCGTCGCTGGCCATGCTGCAGATGCAGGACGTCCTAGGGCTCGGCTCCGAGGGCCGCATGAACCTCCCCGGCTCCGAGGGCCAGGGCGCGTGGGAGTGGCAGATGGAGCCCGGCGCGCTGACCGACGGCCTCGCCGCGCGGCTGCGACGCGCGACCGAGGCCGCGGGACGCCGGGCGGGCTAGCGCTGCTCGCGCCGTCCTCCGCGCTGCTGCACCGCTCGCACCGACACGATCTCCCCGCGCTCCTCCCGCGCGACCAGCACGACCGGCGTGCGGTCGGGGGCGTCCGGGAACCGGTCGACGTGCAGCAGGTGGAAGCGCGGGAGGTCGCCGGCGACGGGCCGGAGGTCGTCGTCGCCCCGCCACACCGAGCGGTAGCTGACGACGCGGTACGGCTCGGGCAGCCCGCGCCGCCGGGCCTCGTCGCGCAGCGCCGTGTCGACCGCGGGCAGGCGGACCGCGTCGGGGATCTCCTCCGGCGTGGTCGCGATCCGATCCGCGAACGCGGCGGTGAGCTGCATCCGGCGGTGAGCGGCGGCCAGCTCGGCGTCGGTGATCGGCGTCCCGACCGCGATCAGCGCCGGGTCGCCGAACATCACGTACTGCGCCAGGCTCTTGAGGGCGATCGGATCCAGGTCGACGTGATCGGTGTGCAGGAACCAGAAGCGCGACCACGCGAACGCCTGCCCGAGCGGGTAGCCCTGGCGGATCCAGAACAGCATGGCCGAGCCCAGCGCGTCGCAGTAGTGCGGGATCAGCGGCGGGCTGTTGTCCTGCGGGCCGTAGCTGTTGTTGGTCGCGCCCGCGTACATCGCCGCCCCCGACAGCAGGTACGTGTTCGCGAAGCTCATCTTCTTGAGGTCGCCCGACGCCCAGAGCTGCCCCGAGAAGCACGCTTGGGACGCGACGATCGTCCCGGCGTCGACGTGGCCGTCGATCGCCGACGTCGTGATCGCGTCCGGCTGCTTGCCGTTGAAGTCCTCCCCCTTCCACGTCGTGCCGTTCGGCGGCCCGTGGAGCAGGTACAGGTGGCACAGCGGCGCGAACGTCGGCGGCGCCCAGCGTGGCCCCTCGGGCGGGGACAGGTGGACCGCCGACGAGTCGCCGAACGCCATCTGGGCCGTCCACGTCGCCTCCGCGCGCCACGCCTGCGCGGCCAGCGCGAAGTACGTCGCGTAGTCGTCCGCCGTCCCGGCCGTGAAGTCCGCGACCGCGTCGATCAGCGTCGCGAACCGGTTCCCGTCCTTGTCGCCCGGCACGTCCGGGAGGCGGCCGACCATGCGGTTCGGCGCGACGAACTGGCCCGGATCGGCGCTGAAGGGCGCGGCGCACGCGTACGGGAGATCGCTGGGCACGTTGCGGTCATCGTCGTGGACGGGGTTGTTGAGCGACTGGTGCGGCACCACGTCGGGCCCGCCGAGGATCATCAGGAACATCATCGTCGGCGGCGACCAGACGGCGAGGATGCCGTTCCAGACCGCGTCGATCGCGGCCTTGACCTGCGACTCGCTGTTCCACGTGCTCACCGGCGTGCCGCCCCACTGCACCACCTCGGTGGTGTCGAGGTGGATGAGGACGGTCGGCACGGCCGGGGAGCTCTTCGTCACCAGCTCGTTGATCGCGTCGTCGACCTCGGAGTACGAGCTGCGGTACTTCGCCATCAGCCGCGAGCGATTGGTGACGATGATGCGTGCGCCCCGCATGGGCGGCCCCTCTCAGATGGGTGGAGCCCGAGCCCACCACACAACGAACCCCGACCGCAAGACGCGGGAGGTTCGCCGGGACGTCAGCGGTAGCCGGTCGCGTCCGCCGGCTTGCCGGGGTCCTGCACCTCGACGAGGTACCGCCACGCGTCAGGCTGCGAGCCGTCGAGGTCGGTGAAGCCGTAGACCTGCGCGAGCTGGCCGCTCGACAGCGACTGGCCGTTCCAGCGCCCGCGCTCGGGGTCGGCCGCGAGCGCCACGACCGCGCGTCCGACGTAGCGCGGCGACTCGGAGATGACCGCGAAGTGCGGCTGCTGGGCCTCCTGCCAGTTGTCCTCGGTGACGCCGAAGATCTCGAGCATCATCTCGCTGCGCAGCCAGCCGGGCGTGAGCGCGACCGCGGTGGCCCCGTGCTCGCGCAGCTCCTCGGCCTCGGCCCACGCCATCCGCGTCAGCGCCGTCTTCGCGAGGTCGAACGGGATCGAGCCGCGCTTCTTCGTCGCGTTGTACTCCGCGGTGCCGTCGGTCAGCTCGACGAGCAGCCCGCCCGGCTCGCGGGTGAGCAGCGGGATCGCGTGGTGCGCGGTGATCAGGTGCGCGTCGATCGCGATCCGCAGGAAGCGCTGCGCCTTCTCGAGGTCGACCTCGTGCAGCGGCGACTCGATGTCCGCCAGCGCCTCGCCGCCGAGCCCGTTGACGAGCACGTCGAGCCGCCCGTGCTCCCCGTCGATCCGCTTGACGACCTCCGCGACCTGCGCGGAGTCGAGGTGATCGGCGCGCACGCCGACGCCGGTCCCGCCCGCGCGGTTCACCAGCTCGACGGTCTCCTCGACCGTCTCCGGCCGGTCGTACTCCGAGCGGCCCTCGCGCGTGGTGCGGCCGGTGCAGTAGACGGTGGCGCCCGCGGCGCCGAGCTCGATCGCGATCCCGCGGCTGGCGCCCCGCGTGGCGCCGGCGACCAGGGCGACGCGCCCCTCCAGTGGTCTGTCGTTCGTCATCGGCGGGCGACGCTACGTGCGTACCCGGTCGTTTTCTGCCCGGTTACCGCGTGGGGTCGTCGAACTCGACCTTGTCGAGCTCCCGCTCCAGCGCGAGGAAGATGTGCTCGCCGTCGAAGCGCCGCGCGCGGCGGGCGCTGATCCCGAGCGCGCGGAGACGCCGGGCGCCGCGGGCTGCCTTCGCGTCGTCACCGGCGGTGTCCTCCAGGACGAGGTCCAGCGCGTCGAGCTTGGGGATGTCCGGCCGCGCCGCGGGTGCGAAGGCGGCGAGGCGCCACTGCTCCAGCCGCGCGCAGGCGTCCGGCACGCGCTGGATGCGCAGCAGGGCGTCGTACCACTTGCGCCACACCGCCCGGCCGGTCCGCAGGACCGGGTCGTTCGTCGGGATCCGGTCGAGCTCCTGCGAGATCCGCGCGTACTCGGGCAGCATGGGCTTGAACACCGCCTCCTCGAACGCGGCGTGCAGGAAGAGCGCCATGACGTCGATGGCCTGCTCCTCGTCCTGCAGCGCCTTGGCGCCCTTGGCGAGCGTCTCGACGCACGGGTCCAAGCTGACCTTGACGCGCGCCGCGAGCCCCCGCGACGCCTTGGTGACGCGAGCGTCGGCCTCCTCGAGCACGCGAGCGAACGCCTCAGCCGAGCGCGGCGGAGTGGCGTGGGCGGGGGCGGCGGCGGCGAGGAGCGCGGCGGCGAGGGCGGTGAGGACGACGATCGGGCGAAGCACGGCAGCCGACGGTAGACGGCGTTGCTCCGCTTTCCGGAGCCCCATGGACGAGGATCTCAGCGGGCGCGGCGGGCGACGAGCCGTGCGCGGGCGTGCTCGCGCAGCGCGCGGCGGCCGTAGTGCCAGGCGTACGTCAGGTCCGGGCGCGGGACGTCGACGACGGTCTGCGACGGGAGCGGGGCGCCGAGCGCGCGGGCGGCGCGGTCGGCGATCTCGACCTGCCCGAGCGCGGTCGCGTGGACGCGGTCGGCCCAGACCCAGCGGGCGCCGGCGAAGTCGCGCAGGTCGACGACGGGCGCGCGGTGGCGCGCGCCCTCGTGCTCGATCGCGCTGTTGGCCTGCAGCACCTTCACGCCGGCGGGCGGGAGGCCGAGGTCGAGCGGGAGCGCGACGAGCAGCACCCGGTCGCAGGCGACGTCGAGGGTCGCGGCCGCCGTGGCCAGGTCGTGCGCGAACGCCTGCGGGTCCCACGCGTCGCCGCGCACGTCGTTGACGCCGACGTAGAGGCAGCCGACGTCGTACGGGCCGTCGAGGCGCGGGAGCTGCTCCCGCACGACGTCCGCGGCCGTCGCGCCGTTGGCCGCCAGCCGCGTGAACGGGAGCCCCATCGCCTCCGCCAGCCACATCGCCCAGGACTGCGTCCCGAGGCCGGACTGCATGCCGCCGTGGCCGTAGGTGATCGAGTCGCCGAGGGCGACCAACCCGCGCCGCGCCGCGCCGTCTGCGGGCGCGCCCGCGGCGGCCGCCATCAGGCCTGGACCTTCGCGGCGTGCTCCTCCCACGCCGCCATGGCCTCCTCCACGGCCCGCTTGGCCGCGGTGTGGCGGGCCTCGGACTTCGCCGTCTCGTACGGCGTCGCCCAGCACGCGGGGTCGGCGAGCTCCTCCTCCACCTTCGCCAGCGCCTCCTCGGCCTGCTCCACCGCGCGCGCCAGCCGCTCCTCCTGCTTGAGCGCGTTCTTCGAGGGGCCGGACGGCTTGGGCTTGCCCTTCTTCGGCTTCTCGCCGCCCGCCGCGGGCTTGTCCGCCGCCGGGGCCTGCGCGTGCTTGCGCACCGGCTCCTCGTCCGTCCGCCGCACCGCGCGCCCGTCGGCCGTGCGGGCGTTGGGGTCGGCGGGCGGCCGCGCGTCCTGCGGCGCCGGGATGTTCACCGGCTGGCCGAGCGCGCGCCGCTCCTCGCGGACGCGCTGGTACTCCGCCCAGCCGCCGAGGTACGAGTGGAGCTTGCCGCCGTCGATCGCGATCGTCCGCGTGCCCACGGCCTCGAGCAGGGCACGGTCGTGGGACACGAGCAGGATCGCGCCGTCGAACGCGAGCAGCGCGTCCTCCAGCGCCTCGCGGCTCTCCAGGTCCAGGTGGTTGGTGGGCTCGTCGAGGATCAGGACGTTGGAGCCGGAGGCGACGAGGATCGCCATCGACACGCGGGCGCGCTCGCCGCCGGAGCAGGTCGCGATCGCCTTCTCGGCCTGGTCGCCGCTGAAGAGGAACTTGCCGAGCAGCGCCCGCGCCTTGTTCGGTGGCAGGCCGGTGCGGCGCTGGGTCACCTCGAGCACCGATCCGGTGTCGCCCAGCTCCTCGGCGTGCTGCGAGAGGTAGCCGACCTTCACGTTGTGGCCCGTCGACAGGCGGCCCGCGTCGAAGGGCCGCTGGCCGGTCAGCGCGCTGATGAGCGTGGACTTGCCGGTGCCGTTGGCGCCGACGAGCGTGACGTGCTCGCCGCGCTCCAGCCACATCTCGGCGTCGTGCAGGAGCACCTTGGGCGGCGCGTCGCCGACCTGAAGGTGCGCCCCGCTGAGCTCGAAGATCACGCGGCCCGAGCGCTCCGCCTTGCCGAACGACAGCGACATCTCGCGGGTGTCGCGCGGGTCGCGCTCGATCCGCTCGATCTTCTCCAGCGCCTTGACGCGCGACTGCGCCTGGCGCGCCTTGGTCGCCTTCGCGCGGAAGCGCTCGATGAACGACTCCATCCGCGCGATCTCGGCCTGCTGCTTCTCGATCGCGCGGCCGAGGGCCAGCTCCCGCGCCGCCTGCTCCTTGCGCCACTGGTGCCAGGTGCCGTTGAAGAACCGCGAGCGGCCGGCCTCGATCTCCAGCACCGACGTGCCGACGGACTCGAGGAACCAGCGGTCGTGCGCGACCATCACGATGGCGGCGTCGAGCTGCTTGAGCTCGGCCTCCAGCCACTCGAGCGAGTCGATGTCGAGGTGGTTGGTCGGCTCGTCGAGCAGGAGCAGGTCGGGCTGCGACGCGAGGGCGCGCGCGAGCGACGCGCGGGTGAGCTGACCGCCGGAGAACGAGCTGAGCTGGCGGTCGAAGGCGTCGTCGGCGAACCCGAGGTTGTGGAGCATCGCGACCGCTCGGTCGCGCCACGTGTAGCCGCCGCGCGTCTCGAACTCCGCCTGCCGCCGCGCGTACCGGTCGTAGAGGCCGGCGTCGGTCGAGCCCGCCGCCATCTCCTCCTCCATCCGGCGCAGGTCGTCCTCCATCTCGACGATGTCCTTCGCGCCCGAGACGACGTAGTCGCGCAGCGTGACGTCCTGGTCACGCGGCGGCCGCTGGTCGTGCAGGGCCATCCGGGTGCCCTTCTGGAGCACGACCTCGCCGCCGTCGACCGACGTCTCGCCCGCGAGCATGCGCAGGAGCGTCGTCTTGCCGGCGCCGTTGCGGCCGGCGATCGTCATGCGGTCCTTCCGCTCCAGCTTGAACGAGATGCCGCGGAACAGCGGCTCTCCCGCCATGTCCTTGTTCAGATCGGATGCGATGAGGACCGCCACGTGCATTAGCGTAGGAACCGTGATGCCGAGGGGTCTTGGGATCGCCGCGCTGGCCGCCGCCGCGCTCGGGCTCGCGCCTGCGGGCGCGCATGCGCAGACCACGTTCACCGTGCCCGGCGTCCCTGCGGCGGGGCCGGCGCAGTACGACCGCACCACGGTCACCCGGTTCGGGCCGGCCGCGGCCCGGACGGTCCTGATCCTGGTCCCCGGGTTCAGCGGGGGCGCGGGCGACTTCGGCCTCGTGGGGCCGGACATCGCCGCGCGGGTGCCGGGTGTGCAGGTGTGGGCGGTCGACCGCCGCTCGCAGGCGCTGGAGGACACGTCGATGTTCGACCGCGCCGCGCGCGGGCAGGCCACGCCGCAGCAGGCGTTCGACTACTACGTCGGGTGGCTGACGAACCCGGCAGCGACGGGTCCCCGGTTCACCCCTCCGGACCTCACGCGGCTCGGCTTCGCGGCGGACTGGGGCCTGCCGACCGCGCTCGGCGACCTCCGGAAGGTGGTGCAGCGGGCGCGGCGCGGGGGCCGGCGCGTGATCCTCGGCGGGCACTCGCTCGGCGCGTCGACCGCGGCGATCTACGCGGCGTGGGACTTCGGGCGCGGGCGTGCCGGGCACGAGGACCTCGACGGGCTCGTCCTGATCGACGGCGGCGCGCTGGGGTCGTTCGACGACACGTCGTCGCCGGCCGACGTGCGCAGGCGGCTGGCCGCGATCCGCGAGCAGCCGTTCGCGGACCTCGTCGGCGCCGGGCTGCCGTGGGCGCAGGGGGTCTTCGCCGGGCTCGGCGGGCTGTTCGCGCAGAAGCTCCCGACGGAGCGGTCGCCGTTCAGCGACTTCGCGCTCCTGCCTGCGCAGTTCAAGCCGCCGGTGAGCGCGACGAACCGCGCCTTCCTGGGGCACGCGTTCGACGCGTCCACGTCGCCCGACGCGCTCGCGCTCATCCACCTGCGCGCGGGCGCGCTCGCGCCGAGCGGGGACCCGCGCGACTGGGTCGACGGCGAGGTCTCCCCCATCGCGCGCGTCGCCGACTTCTGGGCGCAGTCGCCGGTGAACGGGATCGAGTGGTACTTCCCGCTGCGGCTCTCGCTCGACGTCGACGCGGCGAGCGGGCTGCGCGCGAACGCGGTGACGCGGCAGCTGGGCCTGCGGCCGACGCGGCTGCGCGACGTCGACGTGCCGCTGTACGCGTTCCAGACCGACCTGACCGACGGCCGGGTCCTGCGCGGCGCGCGGCGCTACATCGAGCGCTCGCGCGTGCCGCGCGGGCGGTCAACGCTGGTCGATCGCGCTGCCAGCACCAGCCACCTGGATCCGCTCACCGCCGCGCCCGAGACGAACGACTTCCTCGAGACGGTCGTCCCGTTCCTGCGCCGGGTCAGCCGCTGACGCCGCCGCGGCGCGCCGGCCCACGAGGTTCGCGGCCACCAGCGCCGCGACGGTGATCGCGGCGCCCACGACCTCCATCGCGTGCGGCGACGTGCCCTTGATCGCCTCGACCACGAACGCGGTGATCGGGACGAGGTTCATGAAGAGCGCGGCGTTCGCCGGGCCGAGCTTCGCGACGCCGGCGTTCCACGCGAGCACCCCGACGATCGCGCCCGCGAAGATCACGTAGGCCAGCTCGGGGGCGATGGCGCCGACGTCGCCCGCGTCGGGGACGGCGAGCCAGCCGCCGGCCGCGCCGACGAGTGCGACGGCGAGGATGGAGAGCGTGCCGAGCGGCACCGACAGCGCCGTGTAGCGGAGCGGCGACCAGCCCGGGAACTCCTGCGCGCCGAGGGTGAAGCGGATGAACGCGATCGCTCCGGCGAGCACCATCAGCTCGCCCGGCCCGACGCCGCCGTCGATGAGCGTCGAGGGGTCGCCCTGGGTGATCACGAGGCCGACGCCGAGGAAGGCGAGGACGACGAACGCGAGCTGCGCGCCGGCGGGCTTCTCGCCGGTGGAGTACCAGCGCATCAGCAGCGTGATGATCGGCGTGAGCGCGACGATGAGCGCCGCGTGCTGCGGGGTCGTGTGCTCCAGCGCGGCGAACGACAGCAGGTTGAACCCGGCGAACCCGTACGTGCCGAGCACGAACAGCCTGCGTGCGCGCCCCTCGTAGTCGAAGGCGCGGCGGCCCTCGACGAGCGCCAGGAGCGCGAGGAAGAGCACCGAGGCGGCCGCGTAGCGCAGGGCGGTGAAGTTCACGGCGTCGACGCGCTCGAGCGCGGGCGCGGAGATCGGGAACATCGCACCCCAGCAGAGCGCGGCGATCAGGGAGGGCAGGAAGTTCGGCATCGGTCGAACAACCGTAGCAGAGGTTCGACGTTCATCGAACCCCCGAGTACCCTCCCTCGTGCGATGCCTGCCCTGCTCGACCAGCCCGCAACCCGCGACCTGGAGCTCACCACGATCCTCCAGGCCCTCGGCGACCCCATGCGCCTGCGCATCGTGCGCGAGCTCGCGGCCTGCGAGGACGGCGAGCGCACCTGCGGCTCGATCGACCTCGGCGTCTCCAAGGCCACCCGCTCCCACCACTTCCGGGTCCTGCGCGAGGCGGGTGTCACGCACACCCGCGTCGAGGGCACGCACCGCCACGTCTCCCTCCGCCGCACGGATCTCGACGAGCGCTTCCCGGGCCTCCTCGACGCGATCCTCTCGTAGCGGCTCGCGCTACGCCGGCGTGGCTTCGACCTGGCCGGACAACAGGGCGGTGAGCTCCGTGCGGGAGCGGAGGTCGAGCTTGCGGTAGATCTGGCCGAGGTGGTGCTCGACGGTCTTCGGGGAGACGAAGAGCGCCGCGGCCGCCTCCTTGTTCGTCGCGCCCTTGGCGACGATCATCGCGACCTGCAGCTCGTGGGGCGTGAGGACGTCCGCGACCGGGACCTCGCCGCGCGCCGAGGTGGCGCCCGAGGCGCGCAGCTCCGACCGCGCGCGCTCGGCCCACGGGCGCGCGCCCAGCCGCTCGAACGTCTCCAGCGCCGCGCGCAGCGGCGCCCGGGCCTCGGTGCGCTGACGGTCGCGGCGCAGGCGCTCGCCGAGCATCAGCTCCGTCCGCGCGCGCTCGAACGGGGTCGACGACGCGCCGTGCGCCGCGACGGCCTCCTGCAGCCCCGCGATCGCGTCCTTGCCGTCCTGCACGAGCGCCCGGCAGCGCAGCAGCTGCGCCTGGTGGACCGGCGGGTGCCCGTCCGTCACGAGCTCCTCCAGCCGCGCCAGCTCGGCCCGCGCGGCGGCACCGTCGCCCCCGCGCGCGTGCAGCTCCACCAGCTCGACCGTCGCGAACAGCTCGCACGGCGCGGGCATCCCGATCGCCACGATGTCCGCCCGCGCCCGCTCGTACTCGGCGATCGCGCCGTCGACGTCGTCGTCGCCCGCCGCCACCGCGCCGAGCGCCAGCCGGGCATACGGCCCGAAGACCGGCGTCTCGGTGCGCCGCGCGATCTCGAGCGACTGCTGCGCGTGCTCGCGCGCCTCGGTGAACTTCCCGAGCCCCGCCTCGATCTCGGCCATCATCTGGAGCGCGTAGGAGAGGTTGGACTCCTGCCCGGTCTCCAGCGACGCGCGCACCGCCTCCTCGGCGTCCGCGTACGCCGCCGTCCAGTGCCCGCGCCGGTAGCCGAGCTGCGAGCGGATCGTCAGCGGGTAGCAGAGCCGCGCCAGCGCGCCCTCGTTGCGCGCGACCTCGATCAGCCGGTCGAGGATCTTCTGGGAGCGGTCGAAGTCCTCCAGCCACATGAACGTGTGCGCGCCACCCGCGATCGCCTCGGTCACCCCGGGTGGCGGGTCCGCGTCGAGCAGGAACCCGACCCGCGCCTCGACCCGCTCCTTCGCCGTCCCCGAGTCCCCGAGCGCGAGCCGCGTGTGGGCGATGATGCAGTCCGCGACGCCCTCGATGATGTCGACGCCCGCGCCGAGCACCTTCGCGCGCTCGGCCCGCTCCAGCGCGTCCTCGCCGGGCCCGGTGAGCATCCGCCCGAGCGCCGCCTCCAGCAGCATCGCGGCGGCCAGCGGCGGGATCTCCTCCTCCACGTCGGCGGCGACCTCGGCCATCGCCTCGGCGCCCTCGCCCGGCCGCCCGGAGCGGATCAGCACGTGCGCGCGGATGCGCTGCAGCCCGGTTCGCACGAGCGGGTCGGCCTCGAGCGGGAGCGCCGCGTCCGCGTCCGCCTCGGCCTGCTCCAGCGCCCCGCACGCGACGTGGTCGATCGCCGCCTCCAGCAGCCGCCGCGCGCGCTCGGTCGACGCCGGCGTCAGCTCCGCCGCCCGCGCGAACGCCCGCGCCGCCGACGCGTGCCCGCCACGCCGCCGTGCGTCGTTGGCCGCGCCTTCCAGGTCGCGCGCGACCTCCTCGTCGGCCGCCGTGATCGCCGCCGCCAGGTGCCACGCGCGCGACGGCGCGCCCTCGGTGGCCGACTCGGCCAGCGCGCGGTGGGCGGCGCGCCGCTCGGGCGGCGAGGCCGCGTGGTAGGCGGCGGAGCGCAGCAGCGGGTGGCGGAACCGGATGCGCGCGCCGTCCAGCACTATCACGCCCGCGCCCTCGGCGGCGTCGAGCGCGTCGTCGGCGAGCCCCAGCGCTCGCAGCGCCGCGACGACGTGCGTGACGTCCTCACCGCCGTCGGCCGCCGCCGCGACCAGCAACGCCTGCTGCGCCTCGTCGGGCAGCCCGGCGAGCTGGCGGCGGAACGCGCCGTCGAGCGACATGCCCGCCGGCAGCACGGGCGGCAGCGCCTCGCGCCCGGACAGCTGCGCCTCGCTCAGCGCGCGCGGCAGTTCCACCAGCGCCAGCGGGTTGCCCGCCGCCGCGTTCACGAGGTCCGCCGCGACCGGCCCCGACACCGCGTCGCCGTGCTGGCGTCGCAGCAGGTCGGTCGCCTCCATCACCCCGAGCGCGCTGATGTGGAGCCGCTCGAGCCCCGCGAAGTCCGCCTCCGAGCGCGACGCACCGGGGGCGTGCTCGCGCGCGGCCAGCACCATCGCGATGCCCTCGTTCTGCAGCCGCCGCGCGGCGAAGACGATCGCCTCCACCGACGGCTGGTCGAGCCACTGCACGTCGTCGATCACCGCGAGCACCGGGCCGTCCTCGGCCGCCGCGCTCAGCAGGCCCAGCACCGCGGCCGGCACGGCGAACCGCGCCGGCGTGCCCGACGCCTCCAGCGCGAGCGCCTGCCCGAGCGCCGTCGCCTGCGCGGCGGGCAGCTGGGCACGGAGGTCGAGCAGCGGCGAGAGCAGGTCCCACAGCCCCGCGAACGGGATCTCGGACTCGGTCTCGATGCCTCGCGCGGACAGGATGCGCATGACGTCGGCGCCCTTGCCGTCGACGGCCAGCTCCTTCGCGTGCTCCAGCAGCGCCGTCTTGCCGATGCCGGGATCGCCGTGCAGGAGCAGAGCCCCGCTGCGGCCCTCCCGCGCCTGCAGGATGACCTGGGCGATCCGCTCTCTCTCGCGATCGCGCCCGATGAGCACGGCGGGCACCCTACTCACGCGTCACGAGCGCCGCCAGCTCGGTGCGCGAGCGAAGCTCCAGCTTGCGGTAGATCTGGCCCAGGTGGTGCTCGACCGTCTTCGGGCTGAGGAACAGCGCCGCCGCGGCCTCCTTGTTCGTCGCGCCCTTGGCGACCACCATCGCGACCTGCAGCTCGTGCGGCGTGAGCACCTCGGCGAGCGAGACCGGCTTCCCGCCCCAGCCCAGGCCCGCGCCGCGCAGCGCCTCCCGCGTCCGCTCGGCCCACCGCCGCGCGCCGAGCAGCTCGAACGTCTCCAGCGCCGCCTCCAGCTGCGGCTGCGCGGCCGCCCGCTCCTCCAGCGCCTGCCCGTACGCGAGCCGGGTCCGCGCGCGCTCGTACGGGTTCGACGACCGCTCGTGCAGCGCCAGCGCCTCCTCGAACCGCGCCGGCTGCTCCTCCGGCGGCGCCAGCAGCGCCCGGGCGCGCGCGAACTGCGCCTGCACCAGCGGCGGCTGCGCGCCGCTCAGGTACGGCTCCAGCCGCGCGAACGCCTCCCGCGCACCCGCCTCGTCGCCGGCGCGCAGGCACGCCTCGACGACGTCGGGCGACAGCACGTTCTGGCCGGGCATCGTGAACTGGATGCGCAGCGCGATGTCGGTCGCCGCCGCGTAGTGCTCGACCGCGTCGGCCGGCCGCCCCTCCGCCAGCGCGAGCATGCCGAGCCCGGTGTGGACGTACGGCGCGTACGCGCGGGTCTCGGTCTCCTCCAGCGTCCGCAGCGCCGCCGCGGCGTACCGCTTGGCCTCCTCGCCGTGGCCCAGCGCGCCCTCGATGTGGGTGCGGATCGCCAGCGCGTAGGCGAGCATCGTGTCCTGGCCGGTGTCGGTCGCGGCGCGGGCGGCCTCCTCGCTGTCGCCGCGCGCCTCCGCCCAGCGGCCGACGCGGAACGCGAGCTGGGAGCGGATCGCCAGCGGGTAGACCAGCTGCGCCAGGGCGCCGTCGGCGCGGGCGCGGTCGATGATCCGGTCGAGCAGCCGCGCGGCCCGTTCGTCCTGCTCCAGCCACATCGAGCCGTGCGCCGCCAGCGCGACGACGTCCCACGAGCCGGGTGGCGGCTCGATCTCCAGCAGCACCGGGACCGCCGCGCTGAGGTGCTCCTCGGCCTGCGCCGCCTCGCCGATCGCCATGTGCGCCTGGCCGAGCACCGCGTCGGCCAGGGCCTGCAGCGCGCGGTCCTCCCCCGCCAGCTCGCGGGCGCGCTCGGCCATCCAGATCGCGTCGCGGACGGGGCCGCTGGCGAGCTGGGCGAACCCGGCCTCCAGCAGCATCGCCGCGGCGGCGACGGGGATCACGGGCTCGAGCGACGCGGCGGCCTGGACCATCTCCGCGAGCCCCGTGTCGGGGCGGCCGGAGCGGATGCGGACCGACGCCCGGATGCGGTGCAGCAGCGCGGCGACCATCGCGTCGGCGGCCTTCAGCGCCAGGCCCTCCTCGCAGAGCGCCTCGGCGCGGTCGAGCTCGCCGGCGACCTGCGACTCCAGCGCGGCCTCCATCAGGCGGCGCGCGCGGTCGGTGAGGTCGGGGGTCAGCTCGGCGGCGCGCGCGAACGCCCGGGCGGCGGAGGAGTGCCCGCCGCGCCGGCGTGCGTCCCCGGCCGCGGCCTCGAGGAGCTTCGCGACCGGCTCGTCCGCCGCGGCGACGCCGGCGGCCAGGTGCCACGCGCGGGCGGGGGAGCGCTCGGGCGCGCCCTCGGCCAGCGCGCGGTGGGCCTGGCGGCGCGCGGGCGGCGACGCGAGGTGGTAGGCGGCGGCGCGCAGCAGCGGGTGGCGGAAGCGGACGCGGCCGGCCTCGACGTCGATGACGCCGTCGGCCTCGGCGGGGTCGAGCGCCTGCTCGGTCAGGCCCGCGAGCCGGTCGAGCGCGTCGAGGATCTGCGTCAGGTCCTCCTCGCGGCTGGCGGCGACGACGAGCAGCGCCTTGCGCGTGTCCTCGGGGAGGCTCGTGAGGCGGCGGCGGAACGCGGCGGCGACCGACTCGCCGGGCGGCATGACGGCGGGAAGCGCCTCGCTGCCGGTGAGCTGCCCGGGCGTGAGCGAGGACGGGACCTCCAGCAGCGCGAGCGGGTTGCCGGCCGCGGAGGCCACGAGGTCGGCCGCGACCGTGCCGCGGACCGTGCCACCGTGCGCCTCGCGCAGGAGCTCGAGCGCCTCGTCGTCGGTGAGCGGCGCGGGGCGCAGCACCTCCAAACCCGCGCTGTCGATGGCGCGCCGTGCGGCGGCCGTGGCCTCGTCGCGCGCGCCGATGATCAGCGCGACGCCCTCGTCGCGCAGGCGCCGGGCGGCGAAGACGATGGCCTCGATCGACGGCTGGTCGAGCCACTGCGCGTCGTCGACGAGCGCGAGCACCGGCCGGTCCTCCGCCGCGGTGCCGAGCAGGCCGAGCAGCGCCGCCGGGACGGCGAACCGCGCCGGCGTTCCCCCCTCTTCCAGCGCGAGCGCCTGCCCGAGCGCGGTCGCCTGCGCGTGCGGGAGGCGCTGGCGCAGCTCGAGCAGCGGCGCGACGAGGTCCGCGAGGCCGCTGAACGGCAGCTCGGACTCCGACTCGATGCCGCGGGCGACGAGCACGGTCAGGTCGCGGCGGCCGGCGGCCTCGCGCGCGTGCTCCAGCAGCGCGGTCTTGCCGATGCCCGGCTCGCCGGCGACCAGCAGGGCGCCGCTGTGGCCCTTCCTGGCCTGGTCGACGAGCCGGTCGATCCGCTCGAGGTCGGCCTGGCGCCCGATCAGCATCGGCGCCAGCCTACGCCCGCATCCCTCCGCGCGGGAGGCCCGCGCCCTCGCGCTGGAACGCGACCAGCAGCTCGTTCTCGTAGGTGGTGCGGCGGGCGGAGTCCTCCAGCTCGCGGAACATGCCCTTCAGGCGCTTGAGGCCGTCGACCGGGTGAGCGGCGATCTGGGTCGCCAGCTCGATCGCCTTCGCCTCCGCGTCGGCGACCGTGACGTTGTGGTGCAGGAACCCGATCCGCTCGGCCTCCTCAGCGCCGACCACGCGGCCGGTGAGGATCAGCTCCTTGGCCCTGCTGAGCCCGATCAGCGGGACCAGGCGCGCGGGCCCGACCGGGACGCCGAGCTTCGCGCCCGCCCACGCGAGCTTGAGGTTGTCGCCGCCCACCCGCAGGTCGCAGCCGGCCGCCAGCTCGGCGCCCGCCCCGACGACGTTGCCGACGCAGACCGCGACGGTGGGGAGCGGGAACGCCTCGACCGCGGCGTACATGCGCGCGAACAGCTCCATGCGGGCGACGCCGCCGGCCGCGTCGAGCTCCTCCCCGACGTCCGCGCCGGCGCACAGCGCGCGCTCGTTGGTCGTGGAGAAGACGACCGCGCGCAGATCGTCGTCGGCGCGCAGCTCCTCCAGGGCGGCCAGGAGCACCGTGAGGAGCTCGGTGTTCATCGCGTTGCGCTTGTCGGGCCGGTCGAGGCGCAGGACCTCGACGCCGCCCTCTCGGATACGCTGCAGGGGTGACACGACTCGGCATCCTGACGATCTTCACGACGCTCGCGCTCGCCGCTCCTGCCTTCGCGCACGACGGTGGCGAGGGCTGGTGGGGCGAGACCAACGACAGAGTGGTCACGAACGCCGGGTTCCTGATCATCGGCGGCCTGCCGCTGCTGATCTTCCTCCTGTCGTTGATCCAGTGGCGCCTCGACAAGCGCAAGGACGACCGCAAGCGCGCCGCGAAGGCCCGCAGCGGCTCGCCGAGCTGGCGCGGCGGCTGGTAGGAGCCCGCGCCTCACAACCGCTTCTGTCGACGCCCGCCCTGTGCGGGCGTCGCGCGTTGTAGCGTCCGCGCGCATGGTCCGGTACGAACGCCGCGGCGCGGCCGCGCTGCTCACCATCGACCGTCCGCAGCGGCGCAACGCCGTCGACGGGCCGACCGCCGCCGCGCTGCGGGAGCGGTACGAGAAGTTCGTCGCCGACGACGGCGCGCGGGTGCTCGTGCTGACCGGCGCGGGGGACGAGGCGTTCTGCGCGGGAGCGGACCTCAAGGCGCTCGACACGCTGGCTGGCCGGCTGGAGGATCCCGGTGGCCCGCTGGGGTTCACGCGGCTGACGTCACCCAAGCCGACGATCGCCGCGGTGGGCGGCTGGTGCGTCGCGGGCGGGATGGAGCTGGCCCTGTGGTGCGACCTGCGCGTGCTGAGCGCGTCCGCGCGGCTCGGCTTCACCGAGCGCCGCTGGGGCGTGCCGCTGATCGACGGCGGGACGCAGCGCCTGCCGCGGATCGTCGGCCAGGGCCGCGCGCTGGACCTGATCCTCTCCGGCCGCATCGTCGACGCCGACGAGGCGCTGCGCCTCGGACTCGCCACCGAGGTCGTGGCCGACGGCGCGCACGTCACGCGCGCGCTCGAGATCGCCGAGGGCCTCGCGGCCTTCCCCCAGGAGACGATGCTCGCCGACCGCGCGGCCGCCCTCGCCTCCTTCGGCCACCCCCTCGACGACGGCCTCGCGCTCGAGGCCCGCTCGGGCGCGGCGACGCTGGCGGTCGCGGCGGCCGGCGCGGCGCGCTTCGCGGGCGGCGAGGGCCGCGGCGGGGCGGGCGCGGGCGTCTAGCGCGCGACGCGAGAGAGCACGACCGCGTCCGCGCGGCGGCCGGCGAAGGCGAGGAAGGAGCGCAGGACGCCCTCCCGCTCGAAGCCTGCGGAGGCCAGGACACGCAGCGAGGGCGCGTTGTCCGGCTCGACCCACGCCTCCACCCGCGCGAGGCCGGCGCGCTCCAGCGCCCACGTCGAGAGGAGCGAGACCGCGGCCGTCGCGAAGCCCCGTCGCCGCGCCCGCTCGACCACCCAGTAGCCGATGCCGGCGACGCCCGGCTGCGGCCGGAGCAGCAGGACGCACGCGCCGACCGCGTCGCCGCTCCCCCGGTCGACGATCGCGAGGGAGAGCCCTTCGCCGGTGTCCGACCGGCTCCACTGCCGCCGCACGAACGCCTCCCCCTCCTCGATCGAGAAGACCTCCGGCACCGTCGTCCCCTCCGGGATGCGCGGGTCGCGCGAGGCCTCCTCGAGGCACGGGAGGTCGGCGTCGCTCCACCGCCGCAGCAGGACGGCGTCGTCGGCGAGGTCTGGCGCGGGGTACTCCACCGCTGCATCATCGCCGCTGCACAACTTCCCACTCGTCGCCCGCTTCGCGACGCGTGGGGCGTTCTGCCGCCCTACGCGGCACAACTTCCCACACCGTCGGCGCCCGCGGACGGTTGGGAAGTTGTGCCGCGCGCTAGCGGGTGCCGCGCAGGAGCGGGCGGGCGGCGAGCGCCAGCGCCGCCGCGACGACGAGCGCGAAGCCGAGGACCGCGGACTTCGGGGAGACCGACTGGAGCGCGACGCCGATCGCGATGACCGGGACCGAGAGGCCGACGTAGGCGGCGAGGAAGAACCCCGCGAGCGCCTCGGCGCGGCTCTCGGGCGGCGCGACCTGGGCGACCGTGGCGACCGAGCCCTTGAACAGGAGGCCCGCGCCGCCGCCGGTCAGCGCGCCGCCGAGCAGGAAGAGCGCGAGCGACGGGCTCGAGAGCCAGAGCGACACGACCGTCACCGCCAGGCCGAGGACGACGACGGCGAGGCCGAGCTGCACGGAGCGACGTGCGGCGGCGGCCATGAACGCGACCTGGAACGCGACGCCCGCCCCGAACATCACGAAGATCGTCGCGCCCGCCAGCGCGCGGGAGTGGTGGTCGAGCGGGCCGGCGAGCACGGTCGGCGCCAGCGCCGTGAACAGGCCGTTGGCGGCGAACGCGAAGAACCCGGCCACGGCGGCGGCGAAGTAGCGCGCGCGGTCGGCGTGCGGCACCGCGATCCGCTGCGGGCGGTACGCGGGGCGCGGGTCGGGGATCGGCGCGGTCTCGGGCGTCGCCGCGAGCATCAGCGCCGCGCCCACCAGGCCGGCGAGGAAGACGAGGTACGGCACGGTCAGCGGATCCGCGACCCACTCGGCCAGCGCGCCCGAGATCAGCGCGCCGAGCCCCAGGCCGCCGACGTTGACCGTCGTCGCGACGAGCTGCGCGCGGCGGCCGGAGGCGTCGGGCCGGTGCGCGGAGTGGAGCTCGGCCAGCCAGGCGGTCGCGGTCGCCGCGACCGCTCCGACGGAGAGCCCGTTGATGACGCGGGCGACGATGAGGCCCGGCAGGTCGCGCCAGGCGAGGAAGACGATCGCGCTGACGATGCTCACGCCGACCGCCGACAGCAGCACGCGCCGCCGACCGATCCAGTCCGACACGTGGCCGGCGAGGAACAGCGAGGTCGCGACGCCGACGGCGTAGGCCGCGTAGATGATCGTGATCGTGAACGTGCTGAACCCGTCGCGCTCCTGGTAGAGCGCGTAGAGCGGCGAGGGAGCGGTCGAGAACGCGCCGACGATGAGGAAGGTGAGGGCGACGAACCAGAAGCCGGCGGCGTGCTGGCGGGTCGTCGCGGCGGAGGAGGAAGGGAAGGCGGGGAAGGCGGCGGCGGACATCGTGCCTCCGACTATGCGACGGCGATCGATCTTCGACCACGCACACCACAGCTAGCGGCTATCACCGCTCGCGATAACCTCCGCGGAGCGATGGAGCTGCGGCAGCTCGAGGTGTTCGTGGCGGTGGCCGAGGAGGGCAGCTTCACACGCGCGGCGAGCCGGCTCCACGTCGTGCAGTCCGCGGTCTCCGCGACGGTGCGCAAGCTGGAGGGCGAGCTGGGCGTCACGCTGCTCGACCGCACGACCCACCGCGTCGGCCTCAGCCCCGCCGGCGAGCTGCTCCTCCCCGAGGCGCGCCGCACGCTGGAGGCCGCGGCGGGCGCCCGCGACGTCGCCGCGCAGCTCCGCGGCGGCCTGCGCGGCACGGTCCGCATCGGCACGATGCAGGCGCAGCGGACGCGGGAGGTCTCGCTCGCCGCGCTCCTGGCCGACTTCCGGGCCAAGCACCCCGGCGTGGACTTCGACGTCCGCCAGCGCGGCTCGCTCGACACCGCCCGGATGCTCCGCGACGGCCAGCTCGACCTCGGCCTCATCGGCCTGCCCGAGCGCGACGCGCCCGGCCTGGACCTCATCGTCCTCGCGCGTGAGGAGATGGCGCTCGCCTGCGCGCCCGCGCACCCGCTCGCCGCCCGGGAGGCCGTCGAGCTGCGCCACCTCGAAGGCGAGACCGTCGCCGACTCGCCGCCCGACTGGGGCACGCGCATCGCCGTCGACCGCGCGTTCGGCCTCGCCGGCATGCGCCGCACGGTCGCCTACGAGATCAACGACATCCCGAGCATCGTCGACTTCGTCCGGCATGGGCTGGCGGTCGCGATCCTCCCACCCAGCTTCGTCCACGCGACCGCGTCGGACATCGCGCTCGTCCCGATCCGCCGCCACGCGCCGACGTTCACCACGAGCGTCGCGACCGCCCGCGGGCGCCGCCTCCCAGCCGCTGCCGGTGCGCTGCGTGACGCGATTGCGGAGCGTGCTTCCCCGGGGATGTAGGTTTCGCTCGATTGTCCGGGAGAGGAGACCGATGGCGTATTTCGTGACGGGTGCGACGGGCTTCATCGGCCGGCATCTCGTGGAGGAGCTGCTGAAGCGCGACGGCGAGATCTTCGTGCTCGTCCGCGAGGGGTCGACCGACAAGCTCGACGCCCTGATCGAGCGGTGGGGCGAGAAGGCGCAGGGCCGCATCACGCCGGTCCCCGGCGACCTGTCCGAGCCCCTGCTGGGCGTCGACACCGCGCTGCTCACCAGCCGCATCGACCACGTCTTCCACCTCGCCGCGATCTACGACATGACCGCGAGCGACGAGCGCAACGAGCAGCTCAACGTCCAGGGCACGCGCCACGCGGTCGACTTCGCCAACGCGATCGAGGCCGGCCGCTTCCACCACGTCTCGTCGATCGCCGCCGCCGGCGAGCACCGCGGCCTGTTCCGCGAGGACCACTTCGACGAGGGCCAGAAGCTCCCGTCCGCGTACCACCGGACGAAGTTCGAGTCGGAGCGGATCGCGCGGGAGGAGCTCACGATCCCGTGGCGCGTCTACCGCCCCGCGATCGTCGTCGGCCACTCGCAGACCGGCGAGATGGACAAGATCGACGGGCCCTACTACTTCTTCAAGCTCTTCCAGAAGCTGCGCCACTGGCTGCCGCAGTGGATGCCGCTCGTCGCGCCGGAGCTCGGATACACGAACATCGTCCCGGTCGACTACGTCGCCAAGGCGATGGACCACATCGCCCACCAGCCCGACCTCGACGGGCAGGCGTTCCACCTCACCAACCCGCGGCGCCAGCGCAGCGGCGAGGTCATGAACATCTTCGCCCACGCCGGCCACGCGCCGCACCTGGCGCTGCGGATCGACAAGAAGCTGCTCGACATGCTCCCCAAGGGCGTGCTGTCGATGGCGATGCAGGCGCCGCCGGTGAAGGACGTGCGCCGCGCGCTGCTGGCCGACTTCGGGATCCCGGAGGAGATCATCGCCCACATCGCGCTGCGGCCGGAGTTCGACACACGCGACACCGAGCGTGCGCTGGCCGGCACCGGCATCGAGGTCCCGCCGCTGGAGGACTACGCCTGGCGGCTGTGGGACTACTGGGAGCGCCACCTCGATCCGGACCTGTTCCGCGACCGCTCGTTCGAGGGCGCGGTCAACGGCAAGCGCGTCGTCATCACCGGCGCGTCGTCGGGCATCGGCGAGGCGGCCGCGCTGAAGATCGCGCGCGCCGGCGGCATCCCGATCCTCGTCGCGCGCGGGCAGGAGAAGCTCGAGGAGCTCAAGACGCGCATCGAGGAGGAGGGCGGCACCGCGTACGCGTACAGCGCCGACCTCTCCGACATGGAGGCGATCGACGAGCTGGCCGAGCGCATCTTCGCCGACCACCCCGTCGTCGACATCCTCGTCAACAACGCGGGCCGCTCGATCCGCCGCAGCGTGAAGCTGTCCTACGACCGCTTCCACGACTACGAGCGGACGATGCAGCTGAACTACTTCGGCGCGATCCGCCTGACGATGCGGCTGCTCCCGCACATGCGCGAGCGCAAGTCGGGCCACGTCGTGAACATCAGCTCCATCGGCGCGCAGACGAACCCGCCGCGCTTCAGCGCGTACGTGGCGTCGAAGGCCGCGCTCGACGCGTGGACGCGCGTGGTGGCGTCCGAGACGATCGGCGACAACGTCCACTTCACGACGATCCACATGCAGCTCGTGCGGACGCCGATGATCGCGCCGACGAAGATCTACGACGCGTTCCCGACGATCACGCCGGACGAGGCGGGCGACCTCATCTGCGAGGCCATCCGCTCCAAGCCCAAGACGATCAACACGAAGCTCGGCACGTTCGGCGAGGTCGCCTACGCGCTCGCACCCAAGGCGGTCGACCAGATCCTCCACACCGCCTACAAGGTCTTCCCGGACTCCGCCGCGGCGTCGGGCAAGAAGGACCCGAACGAGAAGGCCTCGATGGAGCAGATCGCAATGGCGAACCTCATGAAGGGCGTGCACTGGTAGAACGGCCAGAGGGCTCAAGCGGCGGCGGACGGCGGCCGATGCGTCGTCCGTGCTCCGCCGCCTCGCCCTCACCGCCGTCGTCCTCCTGACCGTCGCTCCGGCCGCCGCGCCGGCGGCCGAGGTGGAGCGGACGCCGCTCGAGATCCCGTCAGAGACGATGGAGCCGACGCTCCCGCTCGGCGCGTGGGTCGACGTCGACTACCACGCGTACGACCGCGGGCGCCCGGGGCTCGGCGACATCGTGATCGCGCACCCGCCGTCGTCGTACCGCGACGACGGCGACCTGCCCCGCTGCGGCGTCCGGCGCCGGTCGGGGCAGATGTGCGCCCGCGGCGTCGCCGGCCTGGACGACGCGCGGATCGTCAAGCGCGTGGTCGGGCTGGCGGGTGACCGCCTCGCGCTGCGCCACGGCCTCCTCACCCGCAACGGCCGCGCCGTTGCCGAGGTCTACGCCCACCGCTGCTCGGACCTCTGCCACTTCCCGCGCACCGTCACCGTCCCGCGCGGCCACGTGTTCCTCCTGAGCGACAACCGCGCCCACTGGGCGGACTCGCGCGTCCTCGGCGCGGTCCCGGCCCAAGCGCTCCTCGGCCGCGTCACCGCCTGCACCCCACCAGCCGGGGAGACCTGCGGCCGGCTGGGCTGAGGACGACGAAGGGCCCGCCGAGGCGGGCCCTTCGCGGTTCACAGGCGGGGTCGCGCCTGGGAAAGCGGTGCTACTCCTTCGGCCCGGGCGTCGTCGACGTCGGGACGTCGACGAAGTTCGCCGACCACACGATCTCGTACGGAACCGTCGCGGTCGTGTTGACCGTGCACGCCGCGGGCAGGACGGAAGTCGACGTATCGGTCGGACCCGCAGTGTCGGTGCGGAGCTTGCCGTCGACGATGTTGACGAGCGGCAGGTTCGTCACCGGACCCGCCGGCGTCACGATCGACGCGCCCGTCGGGGTGCCTGCGAACCCGCCAGAGCCACCGTACGGAGCGCCGCACGGGACGAACTCGCCCACGTCGGGGCCGGCGAGCGCCTTCACGTAGAGCGAGCCGCCGACCTGGCCGACCGGGCCGACGCCGCCCTGGATCGCCGTGTTGTCGGACTCCGCCGAGCGGATGTCCGCGCGGAGGTTGATCGTCGCCGTCGCGGCCCCCGCGACGAACGCGGTCACGCCCTGCACGGTGGCGGCGTTGCCGTCATCCGGGATGTCCGCGCTCGTCCCTGAGGACGAGCTCGCGATCTGCGCGTTCGTGACTGACACCTTCGCCACGCCGTACTCGACCGACTGGTAGGCGTCGCCGAGCTTCGTCAGGTTCGGGGCGATCTGCTTCTGGACCGCGTCGCTCAGCGCGGTGAGGCCCGGCGCGATCTGCTTCGTGACCGCGTCGCCGAGCTGCGTGAGCCCGGAGATCAGCTGCGGGGCTGCCGCGAGCAGGGTGTTCGCCTTGCCGTCCGCGCCCTTGGCGATCGCGTCGAGCGCCTTGAGCGTCCGGTTGAGCGTGCGGATGCTCCGCTCCGCCTTGGTCGTCCGTGACCGCACCTTGGTGAGGTCGCTGTTGAGCTTCTTGTTCGTCGGGCCCTTCTTGCCCTGGGCTGCCGTGGCCTTCGTGCCGTGGTCAGCCGCAGAGGCGGCCGGCGCCAGCGCCAGGCCCGCCGAAAGGCACGCCGCGACGCAGACGGTGGCAAGCCGCCGAGTGGTGATCGACAAGGGTTCTCCTCCCCCATGGGACAGTGATCGGGGCGGAGCCTATGGAGACGGCGAGGTTTCGGACATCCCCAAAACTGGGGACAGTTTTCCGGTTCGTTTACACGAAACCGTGTTCCTCTATTCCACGGTGTATGGCCCGTAGGCCTGGCGCACGGCGGTCTCGTTCGAGGCCTTGTCGAGCGGGAGCGGCGCGGGCGGCTTCTCACGCAGCATGCGGATGACCGCGGCGTGGCGCGCCTCCACCTGCGCGATCGAGGCGAACGCCGCGACGAAGTCCTCGTTCTCCAACGCCGGTGCCGCGCCGTTGTAGCCGCTGACCCCGGTGTCCTCCAGCGTGTTGGCCAGCTTGAGGAAGCCGTCGAGCGTGTCGAGCTCGGTTCCGAAGTCCACGCGCGGGCGGTCGTTGGGCTTGCCGCCGGCGTCGGAGATCGTCGCCCGCAGCGCGTCGACGTGCTCGATCTCGTGGTCGCGGATCGTCTCCAGCAGCGCGCGGTTCTGCGCGTCGATGCCCGGCACCTGCTTGAGCGCGTCGCGGTACATCGCCGCCTGCACGTACTCGACGGTGAGCAGGTAGCCGAGCACCCGCAGGTCGTCGCGGATGTCGCCGAACGCCCGACCGGGGACGACGAGCGACGCGGACGCCGCCGCCGACCAGGCGAGGAAGGAGGCGCGGGTCACCTTCATGTCGCGTACCTCCGCAGGCGCGAGCGGACCTGGGCCATCGTGGCGGGCTCCGCGAACGCGCCGTCCGGGAACACGCCGTCGGCGAGCCCCGCGACGCGGTTGACGGCCGCGCCCTGCCGCCCTTCGACGGTGTGGATCGCGAGCATCGAGCCGAGCAGCGTCCGGTCCTGCACCCGGTTGAGCTGGGCCATGTACGCCGAGGCCGCGAGGTTGGCGAGGCCCGCGCCGGTGCTCAGCACCTCGCTCGGCCCGGCCGCGAAGACGGACGCGAAGTCGGTGGTCGGCGCCGCGCTGGGCTGGCCGCCGAGCCGGCGCTCGTAGCGCTCCAGCAGCTCGACGTGGCCGCGCTCGTTGCGCGCCAGGTCGGCCGCCAGGCCCGCCGCCCCCGCCTCGGCGAGCGCGTCGCGCTGCGCCACGTCGCCCCAGAACGCCGACGCGACCCGCTCGACGCGCAGCAGGAACCGCACGATCTCCAGGTCGGCCGCCGTGCGCGCGCGGCGCTGGCGCTCTTCGTCGTCCTCACCGCCGCAGCCGGCGGCGACAGCGACAGCCGCCCCGCCGGCGGCGAGGATGCCCTTGCGCGTCCACATCGCGCGCAGAGGTTACGCGCCGGAGCGGGCGGGACGCCCCGCCGGCCTACTGCGCCTCGGCCGCGCGCGCGGCGTGCCCGATCATCAGCTCGCGCTGCACCGAGCGCGGCTCCGGGCCCGGCTCCCGCCGCCGCCACGAGCCGTCGTCCCCCAGCTCCCACGCGTTGGTGTCGTCGTGCAGCGACCGGTCGAGCACGTCGAGCACGTCCGCGCGCAGCTCCGGGTCCTCCACCGGCACCACGAGCTCGACCCGCGTGTCGAGGTTGCGCGGCATGAGGTCGGCCGAGCCGATCAGCACGCGCGTCTCGTCGCCGCGCTTGAAGGCGAAGATCCGCGAGTGCTCGAGGAACCGGCCGACGACGGAGACGACGTTGATGTTCTCCGACACGCCCTCGACGCCCGGCCGCAGGCAGCAGATGCCGCGGATGTTGAGATCGACCGGCACGCCCGCCTGCGACGCCCGGTACAGCGCGCGGATGCACCGCCGGTCGACGAGCGAGTTCATCTTCATGACGATCCGCGCCGGCTTGCCCTCCTCGTGCGCGGCGATCGTCTTCTCGATCTCGCGCAGGATGCCGTCGCGCAGGTGCGACGGCGCGAGCAGCGCCTTGTTCGAGCCCTTCGGCCGCGCGTAGCCCGTGAGGAAGTTGAACATGTCGGCGACGTCGGACCCCAGCTCGGGATCGCACGTGAAGAGGCCGAAGTCGGTGTAGAGGCGCGCGGTCTTCGGGTGGTAGTTGCCCGTCCCGATGTGGACGTAGTGGCGCACGCCGTCGCCCTCGCGCCGCACCACGAGCACGCACTTGGCGTGCGTCTTGAGCGACGGGTGGCCGTACACGACGTGCACGCCCGACTGCTCCAGCGCCCGGGCCCACGTGATGTTCGCCTGCTCGTCGAAGCGCGCCTTCAGCTCCACCAGGCACACCGCCTGCTTGCCGCGGTCGGTCGCCTTGATCAGCGCGGGGACGAGCGGCGTGTCGTCGGAGGTGCGGTAGATCGTGAGCTTGATCGCCAGGACGTCCGGGTCGGCCGCCGCCTGCTCGACGAACCGCTCCACCGACGTGTTGAACGAGTCGTACGGGTGGTGCACGAGGATGTCGCCCTCGCGCATCGCCGCGAGGATGTTCACGTCGCCCTCGTCGCCCTGCAGCCGCGGCTGGGTGACCGGGGTCCACGGCGGGTCGCGCAGCTCGTTGAACCCGGGCAGCCCGACGATCTGCCACAGGTCGCCCGCGTCGAGCAGGCGGTCCATCTCGTAGACCTGCTTGGACTCGTCGACGTCGAGCGCCTCGATGATGCGCTGGCGCAGCTCGGGCGCCATGCCCTGGGCCAGCTCGACGCGCACGACCTCGCCGAACCGGCGCCGGCGCAGCTCGGTCTCCACCGCCTCCAGCAGGTCGTCCGCCTCGTCGGAGATCTCGAAGTCCGCGTCGCGCGTCACGCGGAAGTAGCCGTACGTGACGATCTCCATGCCCGGGAAGAGCTGGTCGAGGTTCGACGCGATCACCTCCTCCAGCGGCACGAGGATCAGGCCCTCGTCGTCGACGCGCGTGAAGCGGTCGAGCATCTCGGTCGGCACCTTGACGCGTGCGAACGTGCGCTGGCCGGTCTGGGGGTCGCGCACGATGACGCCGAGCGACAGCGACAGGTTCGAGATGTAGGGGAACGGCCGCCCGAGCCCCACGCCGAGCGGCGTCAGGACGGGGAAGATCTGGCGCTCGAACCGGCGCGCGAGGTCCGCGCGCTGCTCGTCGGTCAGCTCGGCGCACTTGACGACCCGGATGCCGTGGTCGGCGAGCGCGGGCAGCAGCCGGTCGGTGAGCACGCGGTCGTGGCGCCGCCCCAGCTCCAGCAGCCGCTGGCGGATGGTGGCGAGGACCTGCTTGGGCGTGCGACCGTCCGCGCCCGGCTCGTCGAGGCCCGCGTCGATCTGGTCGTGGACGCCCGCGACGCGGATCATGAAGAACTCGTCGAGGTTCGACTCCCAGATGGCGGCGAACTTCAGCCGCTCCATCAGCGGCACGCCGTCGTCCTCGGCCAGCTCGAGGACGCGCGCGTTGAAGTCGATCCACGAGAGCTCGCGGTTGAAGTAGAGGTCGCTGGACGCGAGGTCGACGGTCCGCCGGTGCGGCTCGTGCGGCTCGTGCTCTCCGGCGTGGTGCGGCTCGGCGTGGGTGGTCATGGGGTGGGGGTCGCTCGTTCGGAGATGGCGTACTCGAGCCGCGCGCGGAAGCCCTCGCGCTCCAGCTCGGTCCAGAAGGACAGGAAGCGGGCGAACAGCTGCTCGCGGCGCGCCCGCAGGTGGACGACGAAGACCTCGAGGCCGCGGTAGGACGCAGCGTGCGGCGCGGTCGCGGCGAGCGCGGGGTCGAGCTGCTTCTTGCGGCCGGCCTCGGTGACGACGTGCGCGACGTCCTCGTCGCGCAGCTCCTCCACCAAGGCCTCGATGCGCGGGACGAGCACGTCGCAGTCGTGGATCTCGCCGAGCAGGTCCTGCAGCTCCTTCGTCCGCTTGCCCGCCTCGGGCGCGTAGGGGCCGAAGAGGTCGGCGGTGACCTCCAGGACGTAGCGCAAGCGCTTGGCGGCGATGCGCATGTCGTGGAGCGCCTGGACCTCGTCGGGATCGAAGACCGCCGGCGTGAACGCGACCAGCTCGTCGAGCCGCACCGCGACGATGCGCTCGGCGTTGTCGATGACCGTCCCGTCGGGGTCGATCCCCTTGACGCGGCGCGCCTTCACGGGACCGACACCTCGGCCACGAGCGCCTGGAGCTGGCCGCGCAGGTCGACGTCCTCGGCGTGCTGGAGCGCGGCGGCGAGCTGCTCGTTGCCGCCCGTCTGCTCGGAGCGGATGCGCGTCGCGAACTCCTCCAGCCCGGGCCGCTCGGCCTCCCCCATCGCCGCCTCCAGCGCCGCCAGCGCTTCGAGCTGCACGTCGGGGTCGCGGCGCTCGCCGAGCGCGTCGGCCAGCCGCTTGACCTCCCGCAGCGCCTCGCGGTGCGGCTTGCGCGGGAAGGCGGGCTGGAAGATCTCGAGCACCGCGCGCAGGCGGCGCGTGGCGACCCGCATCGCGTGCACGCGCTCGATGTCGGACGTGTCGAGCACGCCCTCGCTGTGCTCCCACAGCTCGGCGGCGCGGACCGCGACGGTGAGCGCGGCGGCCTCGCGGAAGGTCATGTCGGGGCGGAGGGGGACGTCGGCGGCCTTGGCCATCACGCCGCCTTTGCCCGCTCGCGGGCCGAGAGCAACACACCTTCGCGCAGGCCGCCCTTGGCGATCTGCATCGGCGCGCCGAGCACGTCCGCCGCGGCGTCGAGGAGCAGCATCCCGGCGGGCAGGAGCCGGACGCGCTCGGGGTGCAGCTCGAACTTGCGCGCGACCTCGGCGGCGGGCAGCTCGGCGAGCAGCCGGACGCCGCGCTGGAGCGTCTCGTGGTCGAGCACCGCGCCGACGAGCTTGCGCAGCGACGTCGCGCTCCCGCCCACGGCGTAGACGACCCGCGGCTGCGGCGCGTCGAGCCCCTCGAAGACGCCGGCGACGTGCTGGCGGACGCGCTCCAGGTCGGCCAGCGACGGCGGGTCGTCGTGCAGGTAGTGGTCGGCGAGGAAGGCGGAGCCGACGCGGAAGGAGACCGACCAGCTCACGCCTTCGGACAGCGTGCCGCACACCAGCTCGGTGGAGCCGCCCCCGACGTCGACGACGCCGACCTCGCCCAGCGGCAGATGGCCGAGCGTGTGCGTCGCGCCGAGGAACGCGTAGTGCGCCTCCTCCTCGCCGGTGAGGACGTCGACCGTGATGCCGGCCTGCTCCTCGATCGCCGCGAGCAGGTCGTCGCGGTTCGGGGCGGTGCGGATCGCGGCGGTGCCGACGGCCCGGAGCGACGTGACGCCCAGCTCCTGTGCGACCCTCACCTGCGTGGCGACGGCCTCGGCGCAGACGGCGACCTTCTCCGGCGTGATGCCGCCCTTCGCCCCCAGCTTCGTGAAGGCGCGCTGCTGCAGCACCTCCCGGAGGCGGCCGTCCTCGACCTCCGCCACCAGGAGCCGGGTGGTGTTCGAGCCGATGTCGATGCAGGCGCCGAGCATTCCGTGGGTGGTCCTACTCTAAGCGCGGTGGATGCGCCCGCGATCCTCGTCCGAGATCTTCACAAGTCGTACGGCAAGCACGTCGCCGTCCGCGGGATCGACTTCGAGGTGGCGCGCGGCGAGGTCTTCGGCCTGCTCGGCCCCAACGGCGCGGGCAAGACGACGACGGTCGAGATCCTCGAGGGCTACCGCGAGCGGTCGTCCGGGATCGTGTCCGTCCTGGGCCACGACCCGGGCCGCCGGCCGGCCGAGCTGCGCCGCCGCGTCGGCATCGTCCTCCAGGGCGGCGGGGTCCCCCGCCATCTGACCGTCCGCGAGCTGCTCTCCCACTTCGCGTCGTTGTACCCGCGGCCGCGCGGGGTCGACGAGGTCCTGGCGCTGGCCGGTCTGGAGGAGCAGGCCGACGTGCGGACCAAGCGGCTCTCAGGCGGCCAGCTGCGGCGGCTGGACTTCGGGCTCGCGCTGGTCGGCGACCCCGAGCTGATCTTCCTCGACGAGCCCACCACCGGCTTCGACCCCGCCGCGCGGCGGGCCGCCTGGCAGACCGTGCGGTCGCTGGCGGAGCTGGGCAAGACCGTGCTGCTGACGACGCACTACCTCGACGAGGCGCAGGCGCTCTGCGACCGGGTGGCGATCGTCAAGGACGGGCGCGTGCTGGCCACCGGCGCGCCGTCGGAGCTCGACAGCGGCGGGACGCGCTACCGCGTCGCGTGGCGCGACGGCGACGGGGAGCTGCACGGGCGCGAGACCGACGACCCGACCGCGCTGCTGCACCAGCTGACGTCCGAGGCGCTCGCCCACGGCGAGGCGCTGCGCGACATCTCGGTGACGCGGCCGACGTTGGAGGAGGTCTACCTCGAGCTGGTCGAGGGCGACGAGCTCGTGGAGGCCGGCGCCGATGGCTGAGGCGGTCCGGGTCGGCTGGCGGCAGTACCGGCTGGAGCGCCGGATGTTCTGGCGCAACCCCAGCGCGGCGTTCTTCAACTTCCTCCTGCCGCTGCTCTTCCTCGCGCTGTTCGGCGGGCTGTACGCGGGCGACCAGGAGGACCTCGACGTGCTCGTGCCGGGCATCGCCGGGATGTCGGTCGTCTCCACGACGTTCGTGGCGATCACCCACAACCTCGTCGCGCTGCGCGAGACGGGGATGCTCAAGCGCCTGCGCGGGACGCCGATGCCGACCGGCGCGTACCTCAGCGCGCTGGGCGCGCACGCGGTGACGAACGCGGTGGTGCAGCTGGCGATCGTGATCGTCGCGGGCGAGGTCATCTTCTCGACGGGCTGGCCGCGCGACTGGGGCGCGCTCGTGGTGTTCGGCGGCGTCGGGGTGGCGTGCTTCGCGCTGCTCGGCGTGGCGCTCGCGCACGCGGTCCCGTCGTCGGAGGCCGCGCCGGCGTACGTCAACGCGGTCTTCCTGCCGCTGATCGCGATCTCGGGCGTCTTCTACGACGGCGACGACTCGCCCGCGTTCCTGCGCGACTTCGCCGAGGCGCTGCCGCTGACGCACCTCATCGACGGGCTGTCGGGGGCGATGATCACGGGGAACGTCTCGTGGTCGGACCTGACGATCATCGGCCTCTGGACGCTGGCGGGCGCGTTCCTCGCGGTCCGCGGCTTCGCCTGGGAAGCCAAGCGCTCCTAAGGCCCGGCGTCGACGGATTCGACTCGCTATGCGGGTCGAAGACGTCGTTCGAGCCAGGTGGAGATCGCGCCGGTGAGCGCGGCCTTGTCGCTGCGGAGGCTGTGGTTGCCCTTGATCGCGACGACCTCACGCAGCGGGGGCGCCGCCGGCGGCATGCCGAACGGGTCGCTCTCCCCCTGGACGATCAGGACCGGGACGGTGACCGGCTCCAGCTCGGGCAGGCGCGTCTTCTCCGGCTTGCCGGGCGGGTGGAGGGGGAACGCGAGGCACAGGACGCCCGCCGCGCCCACCGCGCCCGCCGTCCGGCACGCCACGCGGGCGCCCGAGGAGCGGCCGCCCACGATCAGCGGCACCTCGCCCGTGTGCGGGAGCTGCGGGACGATCGCCTCCCACGCCGCGTCGAGCTGCTTGGCCGGCGCGGGCGACTTGCGGCCCGCGACGCGGTAGGGCTGCTCGACCAGCACGACGGCCGCGCCGAGGCCGGTGGCGACCTGCGTCGCCGCGACGAGGTCGGGCGCGCCGACCCCGCCGCCCGCGCCGTGGCCGAGCACCACCACGCCGCGTGGCGCTTCGACCTCGTGCACGTGCGCCCGGGCGGGGCCGTGCGGCGTGTCGAGGTCGAGGACGTCCACGCGGCGTGAGGCTAGTGCGTCATCCGGCCGCCTTCACGAGGTTCACCCGGCCGAAGCCGAACGACGGATCCCGCCCGGCGGGCCCGAGGTCGTCGACCGACGCGTCGAGCTTCGCCCGCGCCGCGGACCACGAGATCGCGGGGCTGCGCGTGCGGATGATCGCCGCGACGCCGGAGACGTGCGGGGTCGCCATCGACGTGCCAGAGAGCGTCGTGTACGACGTGCTGCCACCGTTGTAGGTGGAGAGCACGTCGACGCCCGGCGCGGCCACCTCGACGTCCGCGTTCGCGTTGGAGAACGAGGCGCGCGCGTCGGTGTCGTCGGTCGCCGCGACGCTGACGACGTTCGCGTACGCCGCCGGGTAGTTGAGCGTCGCGTCGCCGTCGTTGCCCGCCGCCGCGATCACGAGCACGTCGCGCGAGACCGCGTAGTCGACGGCCTGCTGGAGCGTCGAGGACGCGCCGCCGCCGAGGCTCATCGAGATCACCCGCGCGCCGCGGTCGGCCAGCCAGGTGACGCAGCTCGCCACGCCGGACGTGGAGCCGCTGCCGAGCGGCCCGCCGAGCGCCTTGCAGATCGCCAGCGGCGAGTTGAACGCGACGCCGGTGACGCCGCGGCCGTTGTTCGCGTTGGCGCTGATCGTGCCCGCGACGTGCGTGCCGTGGCCGTTGTCGTCGCTGCACGACCCCTCGCGCAGCGTCGGCGCGATGATCGGGATCGCGCTGTACGCCTGGGCGCAGTTCGCGACCTTGCCGGCCAGGTCCTCGTGGGTGGCGAGGATGCCGGTGTCGACGATGCCGACCTTCGCGCCGCCGGTCGACGGGAACGCGGACAGGCCCGCGACGTCCCACCCCTCGGGCGCGTCGATGTCGGCGTCGGCCGTGCCGCCGGTCTGGCCGGTGTTGTGGAGGCCGTACAGCTCGCGGTAGCGCGGGTCGTTCGGCGTCGCGGTGACGCGGAGCGTCCGGTCCCGCTCGGCGTACTCGACCAGCCCGCTCGCGCTCAGCCGCTCGATCAGCGCCGACGCGTCGCCCGTGCGCACGACCGTCGCGCCGAGCCCGCGCACCGTCCCGATCCGGTCGGCGGCGCCCAGCAGCGACGACGTCGCGGTCGACACGACACCCGGCTTGAACTTCACGATCACGTTCTCGGCCGCCTGCGCCGAGGCCGTTGCGGGCACCGCGGCGACCGCCGCGACGGCGGCCGTGGTCGCGATGACCCGTGCGATGCGGTGGTGCATCGTGGTCCTTCTCCCCTGCTCGTTGTCCCTGCGCAGCGGGCAGGCGCAACCCACAGCACCCCCGCCGCTCCGGGTAGGCAAGCACGCCGCGCGAGAAGGTGCCCCCGGTTTGCTCGCCGGTGGGAGCTTCGCGGCGCGCGGCGCCCCCGCGACGCCTACGCGCCGAGCGAGGCCAGGAAGGCCGGCAGGCGGACGCCGGCGATGCGGGAGGGCGGGTCCCACAGGGGCTGGTCGGAGGAGCGGGCCTCGCCGGAGGAGAGGTCGTGCTCGAGCCAGACGGCGCCGTCGGGGGTCGGGAGCGCGCCGCGGACGATCGGGCGCAGCGGCTCGCGGGGCACGCTGGGGTCGAGGCTGTGCGCGATCGAGGCCGCGGCGACCGCCGCCTGCTGGCAGGCCAGGCCGCCCTGGCGGATGGGGAACGTCGTCCCGTCGCCCGCGCCGTGCACGTGCGCCACGCCGTCGACCGCCCCCCACGGGTCGGTCGGGAGGAAGCCCTCGTCGTCGCACGGGAGCCCGTCGATGCGCGGGCCGCGCGTCCACGGCTGCGCGACGATCACGTCCGCGTGCACGCGCTGGTCGTCCTGGAGCACCACGGTGCCCGGCTCGGTGTCGACCGCGGTCCCGTACACGACCTCCACGTCGGCGCCGGACAGCACGTCCTCGACGCGCGCCGCGGCGCTGCCGAAGACGTCGAGCGCCCGCGGCTCGGGCGTGACGACCACGGCCTCGGCGCCCGCGTCGGCCGCCCGCATCGCCGCCTCGTACGACGGCAGCGACCACGCGGCGCCGGGCGGCACGACGGTCGCGACCCGCCGCGCCTCGCCGCCCTGCACGAGGTCGCGGATGCGCTGCACCGCCGGCACGTCGAGCGCCGAGCCGAAGACCACGGCGTGGTCGAGTGACATCACACGCCGCGCGCCGACGGCCACGAGCAGCTCGTCGTAGGCCAGCGTGCCGCCGCCCTGCAGGGTCAGCGTCCGCGCGTCCGGGTCGACGCCCACGACGGCGTCGCGGACGAGCTCCACGCCCAGCCGCTCGCACACGAGCGCGAGCGGGTGGCGGACGATGCCGCTCATGGTCCACGGCGCGTCGAGCACCTGGTGGGCGAGCTCCTGCGCCGGCGCGACGATGGCGATCCGAGTGTCCGCGGGGGCGAGCTCCTTCAGGCCCAGCGCGGCCTCCACTCCGGCCAGGCCCCCGCCGGCGATGACGATCCTTGCGCTCACCCGGCACACTCTGACACTTGCCCGACGATCCGCTCACCGTCGTCCTGGCCGACGACCACGCCGTCGTCCGCTCCGGACTGAAGCTGCTGCTCGCGCAGAGCGGCATGGAGGTCGTCGCCGAAGCCGGCGACGTCGACAGCGCGTTGCGCTACGTCCTCGGCCACAAGCCGGACGTCCTCGTGCTCGACCTCAACATGCCCGGCGAGCCGAGCCTGCCCGCGATCCCCCGCTTCCTGGAGGCCTCGCCCGGCACCCACATCGTCGTCCTGACGATGCAGGAGGACCCGCAGTTCGCCCGCGAGGCGCTCTCCAACGGCGCGACCGCGTACGTGCTCAAGGAGGCCGCCGAGGAGGAGCTCGTCCAGGCCATCCACGCCGCCCGCGAGGGCCGCACGTACGTCAACCCGTCGCTCGGCGCGCGTCTGGCCACGGCACCGGCCGGCCCCGTCGGCCCGCCCGGCGGGCTGAGCGAGCGGGAGGTCGACATCCTCAAGCTCATCGCGCTCGGCCACACGAACACCGAGATCGCGGGCCAGCTGTACCTCAGCGTGCGCACCGTGGAGACGCACCGCGCGCACATCCAGCAGAAGCTGGGACGGACGACGCGCGCCGAGCTCGTCCGCTACGCGCTCGACCACGGCCTGGTGGAGACCGGCTCCTCGTCCTGATCGAGGCGGGCGGGCATCGCCACGCGCACGCTCGTCCCCTCGCCGCTCGACTCGATCGTGAGCACGCCGCCCGCCAGCGCGGCCCGCTCGCGCATGCCCTGCAGCCCGAACCCGCTGACGCTCGCCTCCGGGTCGAACCCGCGCCCGTCGTCGGCGATCTCCAGCTCGAGGCGGCCGCTCTCGATCCGCGCGGCGATGTGGACGCTGGTGGCGCGGGCGTGGCGGGTGACGTTCGTCAGCGCCTCCTGCACCAGCCGGTAGACGGTCGTCTCGACGTCGGGGTCGAGCGGGCGGAGCGCGAACGCGGTCGTCACCTCCAGCCCCTCGACCTGCGCGACGCGGCGGACGAGCGCCTCCAGCGCGGGCTCGAGGCCGAGCTGGTCGAGGGCCGCCGGGCGCAGGTCGGTGATGATCGCGCGGAGGTTCGCGATCTCGCCCTGGATCTGGTCGACCGCGGCCCTGACGTGCTCGCGCAGCGTCTCGGCGTCCGGCTCGCGCGCCGCGGCGGCCAGCCCGACGCGCAGCGCGCCGAGGCCCTGCAGCGTCTCGTCGTGCAGCTCGCGCGCCCAGCGCTTGCGCTCCTCCTCGGCGGCCTGCAGCGCGTGGCGGAGCCGGTCGCGCTCGACCGTCCGCGCCGTCGCGACCGCCGTCGCCGCGCTCGCCGCGAACGCCGTCAGGAGCTGCTCCTCCTCGCCCCCGAAGCCGCCGTCGCGCGGGAGCGCCGCGAGCATCCCGACCGGGCGCGCGCGGAACGTCAGCGGGACGAGCAGCGCGGCGGCGTCGTCGAGCGGCGCGGCGACCTCCTCGCCCGCGCTCGCGGCGACGACCAGCTCGGCGCCCTCCTGCAGCGCGATCGTCACGTGGCGCGCGTCGATCAGCGCGCGGCCGCGCTTGGCGATCAGCTCCAGGACCTTCTCCAGCCGCGTCTCGGCGCCGACCGCGCGGGCGATCGCCGTCGTCGCCTCCAGGCCGCGGACCGCGCGCTCGAGCTCCTCGCGCCGCTTCTCCGCGCCCCCGTACAGGCGGGCGTTCTCGATCGCGATGCCCGCCCACGCCGCGAGCGTCACCGCGGAGTGCTCGTCGCCGTCGGTGAACTCGCCGCCGCCCTCCTTCTCGGTGAGGTAGAGGTTGCCCCACACCTCGCCGCGGATCAGCACCGGCACGCCCAGGAACGTCGTCATCGTCGGGTGCCCGGGCGGGAAGCCGTACGACTGCGCGTGGCGGGTGACGTCGGGGACGCGGATCGGCCGCGGGTCCTCGATCAGCAGCCCGAGCACGCCCCGCCCGCGCGGCAGGTCGCCGATGGTCCGGTGCGTCTCCGCGTCGATCCCGCGCGTGTGGAACTGCGCGAGCTCGGTGCGCCGCTCGTCGAGCACCCCGAGGGCGGCGTACCGCGCGCCCGTCAGCTCACGGGCGATCTCCAGCAGGTGGTCGAGGACGGTGTCGGGGTCGAGCTCGGCGACGAGCGTGCGACCCGCGTCGAGCAGGCGCTCCAAGCGGTCCATCAGGGCGCAGTCAACCACAGGGTGGTCGGCCTCGATACCGTGCGAGGCAGATGGCCGATCCCGCTCTCGTCGTCGGGTACGACGGCTCCCCCTCGTCCCGCGCGGCCGTGCGCTTCGCGGCGCGCCGGGCGGCTGCGGCCGGTGCGCTGCTCGTCGTCGTCGCGGTGCACGAGCTGCCGCCGGGGCACCTCGAGGGAGGCGCGGCGGACGCGTTGATGCGCGAGCACGCGAGCGTCGCTGACAAGGCGCTCGCGGCGCTGAAGGCAGACGTGCCCGCTGAGCTGGAGGGCGTGCGGTGGAGCGCGCTCGCGGTGGGGGCGGCGTCGCCCGCGAAGGGCCTGCTCGAGGTCGCGCACCGCGACGGAGCGGTCGAGATCGTCGTCGGAACGCACGGCCGGGGCCGGGTCGGCGCGCTGCTGGGCAGCGTCGCCCACGACCTCCTGCGGGAGTCGGACGTCCCGATCCTGGCCATCCCGCCGCGCGCGGTCGCGGCACTCGGAGAGGAGACTGCATGAAGGTGCTGATCGCGGGAGGCGGCGTCGCGGGGCTGGAGGCCGCGCTCACCCTGAAGGAGCTGGGCGGCGGTCACGTCGACGTGACGATGCTGGCCCCGGACGAGACGTTCGAGATCCGGGCGCTGTCCGTGCGCGACGCGTTCGGCCGGCAGCAGGCGCCCCGCCACGCGCTCAGCGACCTCGCCAAGGACGCGGGCTTCGCCCTCGTGCCGGGGCGGCTCGCGTCGGTCGACACGGCCGGCAAGTGCGTCACCGCCGACGACGGCCAGACGCACGCGTACGACGCGCTGCTCGTCGCGATCGGCGCGCGGCCCGAGCCGGCGCTCCCCCACGCGGTCACCTTCGCCGGCCCGCAGGACGCGGAGGGCATGCACGGCGTGCTGGAGGACCTCGAGAGCGGCTACGCGAAGCGCATCGCGTTCGTCGCCCCGGCCGGCGCCTCGTGGCCGCTCCCGCTGTACGAGCTGGCGCTGATGACCGCGGAGCGCGCGGCGTCGCTCGGCCTGGGCGACGAGGTCGGCATCACGGTCGTCACGCCGGAGGAGGCGCCGCTCCAGCTGTTCGGCGAGGCCGCCTCGGGCGCGCTGATCGCCCTCCTCGCCGAGCGCAACATCACCGTCGTCACGTCGACCGCGGTCGAGCCCTCGTCGCGCGTCCCGTCGCTCGACCTCGGCGCCGCGCGCGAGACGCTGCCCGTCGACCGCGTCGTCGCGCTGCCCGAGCTGCGCGGGCCCACGGTCGCGGGCCTGCCCGCGGACGACGCGGGCTTCATCCCGGTCGACGAGCAGCAGCGCGTCGTCGGCGTCGACGGCGTGTGGGCCGCGGGCGACGGGACGAACTTCTCGGTCAAGCAGGGCGGCATCGCGTCGCAGCAGGCCGACGTGGCCGGCGCGGCGATCGCGGCCGCCGCGGGGGCGGACGTCGACGTCCAGCCCTTCCGCCCCGTGCTGCGCGGCATCCTGCTCACCGGCGACGGCCAGCGGTGGATGCGCGCGGCGGTCGAGGGCTCCGACACGCCAGAGGTCGGCGAGACGGTCGCCGAGCACGCGCTGTGGTGGCCGCCGACGAAGGTCGCGGGCCACCGCCTCGCGCCGCTGCTGTGGCAGCGCGAGGAGGGCACCGCCGTCCCGACGCCGCCGGCGGACTCGGGCGTCGAGGTGGAGAAGCCGGTCGACCCCGCGCCCCACAAGCCGCGCCGCCGCATCGCGATCAACTCCGCGCCCGAGGGGCACCTCGAGCTGCTCGAACTGGACTGAGCCGCTCAGGCTCGCGCCGCGAGCCAGGGCGTGAGGTGGGTGGCCGCGACCTTGCCCGGCGGCCACCACAGCGGCTCGGCCGACACCTCGTCGGTGCCGGGGAGCGGCGCGCCGCGCGCGTCCAGGTCGACGCGCAGGAACACGGGGTCGCCCGGCGCGTGCAGCCGCGCGCGCAGCGTCAGCGGCGGCGCGTCGGCCGCCGACGGCGCCGGTTCCCCCACCGCGAGGGCGACGATGTCGGCCGCGGCCCGGTCGGCCTGCTGGGCCGCGATGCCGCCCTGCTTGACGGGGAACGCGGTCACGTCGCCGGCCGCCCACACGCCGTCGGCGTCCTCGACACGGCCGTAGGGGTCGACCGGAACGAACCCGCCGAACGTCGCCGGCACGCCCGCGACGCGCAGGCCCGCCAGCGCGGGCAGCGCGATGACCTGGTCGGCGGGGACCCGGTCGCCGTCCGCGAGCCGCAGCGCGCCTCGCTCCACCAGCGCCGGCCGCGAAGCGCGCAGCACCCGCACGTCGTAGGCGTCGAGCAGCTCGGCGATCGCCGCCTCCCCCGCCGGCCCGAAGATCTCCAGCGGTGCGCGCTCGGGCGTCACGACCGTGACGTCCACGCCCGCCGACGCCGCGCCGAGCGCGACCTCGTACGCGGGCAGGCTCCACGTCACGCCCGCGGGCACCGCGAGCGCGAGCCGCTCCACGCCCTGCCACGACGCCGGCGCGCGGCGGAACGTGACCGAGCCGGGCACCGCGACCCGCGCCCGCGCGCCGACGGCCAGCACGAGCGCGTCGTACTCGAGCGTCGCGCCCGACGCCATCCGCAGCCGCCCGACCGCGGGCGCGACCGCCTCCACGACGTCGATCCGCAGCGTCGCCCCGGTGTCGCGGCACAGCGCCTCCAGGTCGAACGCGGGCACGTGGGGACCGACGGTCGCGGCGGGGCGGAACGGCAGGTCGCGGCTCGGCGCGACGAGCGTCAGCGCCAGCCCGACGCCCTCGCCCGCCCGGGCCCGCAGCGCGAGCACGGCTTCGGCGGCGGCGAACCCACCCCCCACGACGACGACACGGAACGGCATGGCACCAGGATCGTCCAGTCGCGCCGCGTGCAGATCCGCCGATCCCCGCCGACCGGCTGCGGCGGACTACGGACCGAGAGTGGGTCCCCATCACGGATTTATAGAAATTCGTGATAGAACTCAGAGGCATGCCGTCCAGCAAGGAGCTGTCTCCGCAGGAGCTCGTCGCCGTCGTGGAGGACTTCAACCGCACCTTCATCCGCCTCGCGCGGGTCGACCGGCTGAGCTTCTCGACGCTCTCGGTCCTGCACACGCTCCGCCACCACGGCCCCAAGCGCCTCGGCGAGCTGACCGCCGAGGAGCAGGTCACCCAGCCGGCGATCTCGCAGATCGTCACGCGCCTGGAGGCCGACGGCCTCGTCGAGCGCGCGCCCGACCCGACGGACGGGCGCGCGGTGGTCGTCCGCATCACCGCCGCCGGCCGCCGGCTGGTCGACCGCCGCCGCGCGGACCGCGTCGCCCATCTGGAGCCGCTGCTCGACGCGCTGGAGCCGGCCGAGCGGCGCGCGCTCGCCGCGGCGCTGCCCGCGTTCGCCCGGCTCGCCACGCTCAGCGCCGCCGCCCACGAAGGCGCCCGCGCATGAGCACCCCGTTCCCCCTCCCCGAGCGCCCGATCCACGTCCCCGACGCGACGCTCGCCGACCTGCGCCGCCGGCTGGAGCAGACGCGCTGGACCGACGACGCCGGCCACGACGACGCCGCGTTCGGCGTCCGCCGCAGCGATCTGCGCGCGCTCGCCGACCACTGGCGCGACGCGTTCGACTGGCGCGCGGCCGAGGCCGAGATCAACCGCTACCCGCACCACCTGGTCGAGGTCGACGGGACGCCCGTCCACCTCATGCGCGTGCCGGCGAAGCGCCCCGGGGCGCCCGCGCTGATCCTGAGCCACGGGTGGCCGTGGACGTTCTGGCACTGGTCGAAGGTCGTGGACGCGCTGGCCGAGGACTTCGAGGTGCTCGTCCCGTCGCTGCCGGGCTTCGGCTTCTCCGCGCCGCTCACCCGCACCGACATGAGCTTCTCCACGATCGCCGACGTGTTCCACCGGCTCATGACGGAGACCCTGGGCCACGACCGCTACTTCGCGGCCGGCTGCGACGTCGGGGCGCTCGTCACCTCGCAGCTCGGCCACGCGCACGCCGACCAGGTCATCGCGATCCACATCGGCTCCGGCATGCCGCTCACGCTGTTCAACGGCGACCGCGCGTGGAACGTCGCGGGCGGGCGCGCGATCCCCGACGACCTCGCCGACGAGGACCGCGCACGGCTGCTGGAGCTGGAGCGGCGGTTCGCGGTCCACCTCGCCGCGCACGTGCTCGCGCCGAGCACGCTCGCGCACGCGCTCACGGACTCGCCGGTCGGCATGCTCTCGTGGGTGCTGGAGCGGTGGACGAGCTGGAGCGACAGCGGCGGCGACGTCACCTCCGTCTTCACACCCGACGAGCTGCTCACCCACGCCACGATCCTCTGGGCGACCGGCACCATCGGCACGTCGATGCGGACGTACGCGAACAACAACCGCCACCCGTGGCGGCCCGCGCACGACCGGCGCCCGCAGGTCGAGGCGCCGACGGGCATCACGTTCGTCGCCCACGAGAACCCGCCGGGCGTCACGACCGAGCAGCGCGTCGCCCACTTCGTCGCCAGCGGCCGCGGGGACTGGTTCAACCACGTCAACCTGACCGCGCACGACCGCGGCGGGCACTTCATCCCGTGGGAGATCCCCGACCTGTGGGTCGCCGACCTGCGCAGGACGTTCGCCGGACGCACCTAGCTCCCTGACGCAGGTGATGTTTCCTGCGCGCCAGGTCCGGTGAACCCGCCTGCAGGACATCGACCACAAGGGGGTTCTCACCGAATGAGGTCCAAGGTGCCGTTCGTCGGGCTGCTGCTGTGCGTGCTGGGTCTGGGTCTGGTCGCCGCTCCCGCGCACGCCAGCGACGCAGGCCTACGCAAGGTCATCAAGCAGCACGAGAAGAAGCTCAAGCCGCTGCTGGAGGAGTTCGAGAAGGCGGGCGAGAGCCTGGAGTCCGGCGGGTCCTTCGCGGACGTCAAGCGCGAGACCGCGGACGTCCGCAAGGGCGTCGCGGCCTACAGGAAGGCCGTGACGAACACCAGCGGCAGCAGCGCCGACGGCAAGAAGGCGCGCACGAAGCTGCTGGCGGCGATCAAGGAGCTGGACCGCGGCTTCGAGGACTTCGAGACCTTCATCGCGGAGGCGCAGGAGGGCGACAAGTCCGGGCTGGAGGCAGCCGAGAAGAAGTTCGAGCGCCGCTTCGAGAAGGCCGAGAAGCTCGAGGACCAGGCGCTGAAGCTGCTGGGCCTCCCTGAGGACGACTAGTGCAGGAGGGACGTCGCACCATGAGGAAGCTGCCGATCGTCGCGCTGCTGCTCGCAGCGCTCGGGTTCGGACTCGTCGCCGCAGGGCCCGCCGAGGCCAGCGACGCCGGCGTCCGCAAGGTCGTCAAGCGCCACCAGGCGCGGGTCGGCCCGCTGGCCGAGACGTTCCGCAAGGCCGACCAGCAGGTCCGGAGCAGCGCCGACATCCCGGCCGCCGCTGAGGCCGCCGGCGCCCTGCGCGAGGGCCTGAGGAAGTACAAGACCGCGCTGACCGACGCCAAGGCGGTCTCGGCCAAGGTCAAGCGCGGCAAGAAGCAGCTGCTCACCGCGATCCGCGAGTTCGACCTCGGGCTCGTCGAGTACCAGGGTCTCGTGGAGATGGCCCAGGGCGGCGCGACCGAGGAGCAGATCAAGGCGTCGCTGGAGACGATCAACAAGCGCATCGCCGCCGCGGCGGAGGACGAGGAGGCCGCGCTGAAGACGCTCGGCTTCCGCATCGTGCGGTAGCCGCGTTACCTCGCAGGTCATGGAGCGGGCGCGGTCGCCCGTCTACCGTCAGCGTCGATGAGCGCGACGAAGACCAAGACCGCCCCGCCCACGGCCGGTGAGCTGCTCCGCGACTGGCGCCGCCGGCGCCGCCTCTCCCAGCTCGACGTCTCGCTCGACGCCGCCGTCTCGGCCCGCCACCTGAGCTTCGTCGAGACCGGCCGCTCCAAGCCGAGCCGGGAGCTCCTCCTCCACCTCGCCGAGTACCTCGAGATCCCGCTGCGGGACCGCAACGCGCTGCTGCTCGCGGGCGGCTACGCGCCCCACTTCACCGAGACGCCGCTGGAGGACGAAGCGATGACCCCCGCCCGCGCCGCGCTCGACAAGATCCTCGCCGGCCACGAGCCGTTCCCCGCCGCCGTCGTCGACCGCAAGTGGGACCTCGTCGCCGCCAACCAGCCGCTGCTCGCGCTGCTGAGCGACGGCGTCGCGCCCGAGCTCCTCGGCCCGCCGGCCAACGCGATCCGCGTCAGCCTCCACCCCGACGGCCTGGCGCCGCGCATCGTCAACTTCGCCGAGTGGAGCGAGCACCTGCTGATGCGCCTCCAGCGCCAGGCGCTCCTGTCGCAGGACCCGGAGATCGCCGAGCTGCACGACGAGCTGAGCGCGCTCCCCAACGTCCAGCAGGCCAAGTCCGCAGCCGTCGACGCGGCCGACATGCTCTACGTCCCGCTGCGCCTGCGCACCACGGAGGGCGTCGAGCTGAGCTTCTTCTCGACGATCGCGACGTTCGGCACCGCGCTCGACATCACGCTGTCCGAGCTGGCGATCGAGAGCTTCTTCCCCGCAGACCCGCACACGGCCGCGGTGCTTCGGGAAGGCGCAACGACGACTGCGGAGAACCACTGATCGGGCGTTAACGATCGCGCCTACCTTGCTCTGGGTGAGCTCACGTGCAGAGGAGAAGGCCCAGGCCAAGGAGGCCCGCCTCGCCGCCGAGCGCGAGGCCGAGCAGGCTGCCGCGCGCAAGAAGCGGCTCGTCACGCTGGGCGGCATCCTCGCCGCCGCGGCCGTCATCGTCGTCGCCGCCGTCCTGATCAGCCAGTCCGGGACCGAGGACCCCCCGCCTGAGGAGGAGCGCGTGGCGCTGCTCGAGGGCATCCCGCAGAGCGGCACCAAGCTCGGCTCGGACAGCGCGCCGGTGGTCGTCGAGGAGTACGCCGACTTCCAGTGCCCGTTCTGCGCGCAGTTCTCGACGACGAACCTGCCGCCGATCATCAGCGACTACGTCAAGCCGGGCGACGTCCAGCTCGACTTCAAGATCATGAGCTTCCTCGGGCCGGACTCGGTCACCGCCGGCGAGTTCGCGGTCGGCGCCCAGAAGCAGAACCGGCTGTGGCAGTTCGCCGAGGCCTTCTACGCCGACCAGGGCGAGGAGAACTCCGGCTACGTCACCGACGAGTTCCTCGAGGACATCGCGGCCAAGAGCGGCGTCGACCACGCCCGGGCGGCCGAGGTCGCCAAGAGCGCCGACGCGGCCAAGGAGCTGGAGGCTGCGTCGACGAGCTTCGCCGAAGCCGGGCTGAAGGGCACGCCGGGCTTCCGCGTCGGCCCGCGCGGCGGCGAGATGAAGACCGTCGACAGCCCGGAGGACCTGCCGCAGGCCATCGCCGACGCCCTCGAAGCGGCCGGCACCAGCTCGTGACCCAGGCGCGCCTCCGCCTCGCCGCCGTCGTGCTCAGCGTGCTGGGCATCGGCGTCGCGGGCTACCTGACGTACGTGCACTACGCGGATCTCGATCCCGTGTGCGTCGGGGGCGGCGGAGGCTGCGCGATCGTCCAGGCGTCGGACCAGTCGAAGCTCGCGGGCATCCCCGTCGCGCTGCTCGGGCTGCTGGGGTACGTCACGCTGCTGGCGTGCGCGCTCCTGTGGTCCGAGCTGACGCGCATGCTCGGCACGCTCACGGCGGTCGTCGGGTTCGGCTTCTCGGTCTACCTCACCTACGAGTCGGTCTTCGAGATCGAGCACACGTGCCAGTGGTGCCTGGCCAGCCTGGCCCTGATGACGCTGTCGGCGATCGTCTGGACGACGCAGGTGCTCAAGGCCTGAAGGCCTGCGGCGCCTCGCCCTCGATCGTCACGGGGATCGCGGCGGCGGGGCTGGCGAGGAACTCGTCGCGCAGCAGGCTGAAGACGTCCACGTCGAGGTACTGCTCGCCGTGGCGGTGGTAGCGGCGGAGCGTCCCCTCGTGGACGAACCCGACCTTCTCCAGCGCGCGGCGGCTGCGGCCGTTGTGGATGTTCGCGTAGGAGCCGAGCCGCTCGCACTGGCAGGCGTCGAACGCGATGCGCGCCAGCAGCGCCTTGGACTCGGCGTTGATGCCGGTGCCCCAGTGCTCCTTGCCGAACCACGAGCCGGTCACCGCGCGCCGGTCGCGACGGCTCGGCTCGGTCAGCGCGGTCACGCCCGTGACGCCGAGCTCGGCATGCTCGACCACGAACTCCAGCCAGGCGCCGCTCTCGCGCGTCTCCTCCCGGCCGGCGATCCACTTCAACGCGTCGTCCGGCGTCTCGTACTGCCAGGAGAACCAGCGGGTCACGTCGGGATCCTGCGCGTGGCGGAAGAGGGCCTCCGCGTCGCGGGGCTCGGGGTAGCGGAGGGTGAGGCTCGGGCCTCGGGCGATCAATGGCACCATCACCACCCATGATCGCGCTCCTGTACGACGTCCACGGGAACCTGCCGGCGCTCGAGGCGGTGCTGGGCGATCTGCCGCCGGTCGACGGGTACGTGATCGGGGGCGACGTGGCGCTGTTCGGGGCGTGGCCCGAGGAGTGCGTCGCGCGCCTTCGCGCGCTCCCGCAGGCGCAGTGGCTGCGCGGGAACGTCGACCGCTGGGCCGCGTTCCCCGACGAGGCGCCGGCCGACGACCCGCCGCGGGGCGCCGTCACGGCCCTCCGCGCGGCCGTCCCCGCGGCCCTCGTCTCCGACCTCGGCGCGCTGCCGTCCTCGATCGCGCTGGAGGACGGCGCGACCCGCTGCTGGCACGCCTCGCCGGTGAGCGATCTGCGCTCGTTCCTGCCCGAGCCCGCCGGCGACGAGGCCGAGCTGCTGGAGGGCGTCGAGGAGCGGCGGCTGATCTTCGGCCACACCCACCTGCCCTTCGCGCGCGTGTCCGCCGTGCGCGGCATCGAGCTCGTGAACCCGGGCTCGGTCGGCATGCCGTTCGACGGCGACCACCGCGCCGCGTACGCCGTGCTCCACGACGACGGACGCATCGAGCACCGCCGCGTCGCCTACGACCACGAGGCGAGCGCGGCAGCGCTGGAGGAGCGCTTCGGCGGCGCGGGCTGGGCGGCGACGGTCGCCGCCCGCATCCGCGCCGCCCGGATGGTCTAGGGCGTCAGGGCCCGAGGACCGGGCGCTCGCGCTGAAGGCGCGGCCCCTCGCCCGAGTCGTCGTCGCCGCCGGACACGACCTCGACGCTCGCGCCGCCGCGCGCCTTCGCGACGTACATCGCCGCGTCCGCGGCCCGGACGAGCTCCTGCGGGTCGGCCTTCGGGTCGGTCGCCAGCGCGACGCCCATCGAGGACGGGACGCCGAGCTTGCGGTGCAGGCGGCGCGCGATCACCCCCGCTTCGGCGACGCCGCTGATGTCCTCGGCGAGGACCACGAACTCGTCGCCCCCGAGCCGCGCCGCGGTGTCGCCGCCGCGCAGCGCGCTGCTCAGGCGCTCGGCCACGTCGACCAGCAGGACGTCCCCGGCCGCGTGCCCCCGCTCGTCGTTGACCTGCTTGAAGTGGTCGAGGTCGAGGAACATCACGGCCAGGCACGACTGCGTGCGGCCGAGCCGGCTGAGCGCCTGACGTAGTCGGTCGTAGAAGAGCGTGCGGTTCGGCAGGCCGGTGAGCCCGTCGTGGAGCGCGCGGCGGGCGAGCGCCCGCTCCCGCCGGCCACGCTCGACGCTGTGGCGCAGCGCGCGGGCGAGGGGGCGACCGCCGATGCCCTTGACGAGGTAGTCCTGCGCGCCCTCCCCCACGACCGCGGCGGCCAGGGCGTCGTCGTCGTGCCCGCTGAGGACCACGACCGGGACGCCGAGCGCGGCGGTGCGGATCCGGGAGAGCGTGTCGAGGCCGTCGGCCTCCGGCAGGCCGAGGTCGAGCAGGATCACGTCGGGGGCCTCCACGTGGGCGACGCCGAGCAGCAGCTCGAGCGCCTCCGTCAGCGAGGCGGCGTGCAGCACCTCGAACTCGCCGGGGGCCGCGTCGCCGAGCTGGGCGGCGACGAGGTGGGCGTGTCCGGCGCTGTCCTCCACGACGAGCACCTTCATGCCCGTCGATCCTGCCCAGACCTCCCCACGGTCACCGCCGCGTTGGACAGGTGTTGGACGCCTGGCAGCGACAGGATGTCCGCTCAGAGCGGTCGAAGCCTCGCGCCGCCCTCCCCCGTACGCTTCCGCGCGTGTCCGAGGACGTGGGGATCGAGGTCGTGCTGACGGTCGGGGAGCTCGACGCGACGGTGGTCGCGCTGCGCGAGTTCCTCCACGTCGCGAACGCGGTGCAGGTGCAGGCGGTCGTCGACATGGGCGAGGACGCGTCGCCCGTGCTCGTGTCGTGCGGCCGGCTGGAGCCGATCGAGGTCGTCTACCCGGGGCCGCCGGAGCGGACGGTCCACCTGCCGCACGCGACGCCGCTCGACGCGCCGGCGCCCGAGGGGCTCGAGCCCGTCCCGCCGCTGCCGCCGTTCGAGGTCTCCGCGCTCTCCGCGACGCTGACCGGCCCGCTCGGCGGCGTCGACGCGATCGCCCGCGCCGTCACGCGGCTGGCGGAGATCCTCCCCGGCCGCTCAGTCGCGATGGCCTTCTACCCGACCGACGACCCCGACCTGCCGCTGGGGCTCGCCGCGCGCGCGGGCGAGGGGGTCGTGCTCACGCTCGGCGAAGAGCAGTTCGAGCTGCCGGCCGCGTAGGGTCTGCGCGCCATGGATCTCGGCCTGCTCGCCACCCTCGGCCTCTGGTCGCTCGCGCTCGGCGCGGTCTCCGGCTGGCTCGTCACCGCGTCGATCGACCGGCCGGCGCTGCTCGCGCGCGTGCGGATCAAGCACCCCGGCCGCCTGCGGCAGATCCACCTGGACTGGGTGATGATGGGGCTGATCCTCATCGCGGTCGAGCTGGCGGTGCCGGACCGGCCGGGCTGGATCACGGCGCTCGTCGCGTTCGGGACGATCGTCAACCCGCTGCTCTTCCTCCCGCTCGCGTTCGACGCGGGAGCCTCGAAGCGGCTCTGGTACCGCGCGGTCACCGCGGTGTCGTTCGTCGCGATGAGCGTCGGGCTGCCCGCGGTCGCGGCCTACGCGACCTTCTGAGCACAGCGAAAGCGGCGGGCGCCTGGGCGCGCCCGCCGCTCGCTCTCGCGCGATGGCCCTGCGGCCTGGGGGGCTAGACCGCCACCGCTGCGGCTTCGACGTTCTTCATCGCCTCGCTGTCCTTCGTGCGGATCGCGAACGTCGCGACCAGCACGCCGAGCGCGGCGAACCCGGCCCCGACGAGGAACGCGTCGGCGAACCCGTCCGTGAGGACGGTCGGGTCGGCGGTCTCAGCGGGCATCCCGGAGAACGCGACGCTGGAGAGGATCGCCACGCCGAGCGCGCCGCCGACCTGCTGCGAGGTGTTGATGAGGCCGGAGGCGAGACCCGCCTCGTGCGGCTTCGTGCCCGCGACCGCGCCGATCGTGACCGGCACGAACGAGAACCCGAGGCCGGCGCCCGCGATGATCGACGGGAACAGGACGTCGCCGACGTACGAGCCGCCCGGCGAGACCTGCGCGAACCACACCAGGCCGATCGTCACGAGCGCGAGCCCGAAGATCAGCACCGGCTTGAAGCCGAGCTTGGTCACGAGCTGCGACGCGATGCCGGCCGAGACGATGATCGTCAGCGCCAGCGGCAGGTACGCGAGCCCCGCCTCCAGCGCGTCCATCCCGAGCACGCGCTGCATGTAGAGCGAGATGAAGAAGAACATCGAGAACAGCGCCATGCCGATGAGCAGGCCGACGACGTTGGACGCGCTGAGCGTCCGCAGGCGGAACGTCCCGAGCGGCATCAGCGGCGCCTTCGTGCGGGCCTCGATGGCCACGAACGCGGCGAGCAGGAGCACGGCGACGCTGAGCAGCACGACGGTCTGGGTCGAGCCCCAGCCGGCGTCGACCGCGTCGACCACGCCGTAGACGAGGATCGCGAGGCCGGCCGTGACGGTGACGGCGCCGGCGAGGTCGAACGACCGGTGCGCGCTGTCGTTGCGCGACTCGGCGACCCAGCGCGGGACGAGGAACGCCACCACGAGGCCGATCGGCACGTTGACGAACAGCACCCACTCCCAGCTCAGCCACTCGGTGAGCACGCCGCCGAGCAGCACGCCGACCGCGCCGCCGGAGCCAGCGACCGCACCCCAGATCCCGAGCGCCTTGTTGCGCTCGGCGCCCTCGGAGAACATCGTCGTCACGAGCGACAGCGCCGCCGGGGACATGAGCGCGGCGCCCAGGCCCTGCACGGCGCGGGCGACGACGAGCTGGATGTCGTCGGTCGCGAGACCACCCGCGAGCGATGCGAGCGAGAACAGCGCGAGGCCGATCATCAGCACGCGGCGACGACCGAGCAGGTCGGCCATCCGGCCGCCGAGCAGCAGGAAGCCGCCGAAGAACAGGGTGTACGCGTTGATGACCCAGGACAGGTCGTCCTGGGAGAACTGCAGGTCGGCGCCGATCGACGGCAGCGCGACGTTGACGATCGACGCGTCGAGGACGACGACGAACTGCGCCATGGCGAGCAGGGCGAAGGCCCACCACTTGCGGCTTTCGAGTGTGGATTGATCAGCCATGAAGCAGGCTCCTGGAAGATGTGAAGGACAAGTGACTAAGATGAAGCGGAGTTCCGGTTCCGCGACGTACTGTAACGGAAGCGGAGTTCCGGTTCCACCCACTACCTGCCAAAATCTGTCCTGATGTCTGCTGAGCCCACCGCCCCGCCCACGCCCGCCGCGTGCAAGCCCCTCCGGGCGGACGCCCGGCGCAACCGCGAGAAGATCGTGGAGGCCGCCAAGAGCGCCTTCGCGGAGCTCGGGCTCGACGCGCAGATGGACGACGTCGCCAAGCGCGCCGGCGTCGGCGTCGGCACGCTGTACCGCCACTTCCCCACCAAGGACGCGCTGGTGCGCGCGCTCATCGAGAGCAAGATGGAGCGCATGGCGGTGCGCGGCCGCGAGGCGCTCGCGGACGACAGCTACGCGGATCCGTGGGAGCGCTTTGCGACCTACGCGCGCGCCTGCGCCTACGACCAGATCGACGACCGCGGCCTCGCGCAGGTCACGTCGACCCAGCCGGCCTCCAGCTTCGCCGACGCGGCGCAGGCCGCGGGCCTGCGGGACATCGTCGAGGACCTGCTCGCGCCGGCCCGCGAGGCGAAGATCGCCCGCGCCGACGCGCAGATGGAGGACATCCCGCTGATCATGTGCGGCATGGGCGCGGTCCTCCAGAGCTTCGGCGAGGACCACGCGCGCCGCTACATCGAGATCGCCCTCGACGGCCTCCGCAACACCTCCGCGCCCCCGCTGCCGGCCGGCGCGCCGCTCCCCACCGCCGCCGACGCGTAGCCCGCGCCGCGTCGGCGTGTCGCCCGCCGGTGAGCGCCGGGCGAGCTGGTCCCGCGGGGGCCTCGGGGCCGACGGACGACCGACGGTTCCTGACATCTCGCGCCGCGTCGGACGTCGAGATGTCGCTGAGCGTCGGTCTGCGGCGCAGGAGCGCGATGACCGCGACCTGCTCGCCGCTCACCGTGCGGCGAGCGTTGCGTCGACGCGCGCGACGGACCAGTGCGGCCGCTTGCACCCGCCGCGCGGCGCAGGCGCCGCAAGCACGCGGCCGCGGCGACCGGGTGGCCGGGCGACCGTGTGGGCCGTGGGCGAACCCACGCGCGCCCCTCACCCCGGCGCGCTAGGCGCGGTCCTCTGGGCAGTCGAGCCGGTCGCGCTTCTGCACCACCGCCACGGTCTGCTCCTGCGTGGCGGCTGCAGCGCGCGTCGCGGCGGCGCCGTCGTCGGGGACACCGGCGGTGGTGGTCGCGTGGAAGCCCGCGATGGAGCCCGCGAAGGTGACGATCGAGGCGAGCAGGGCGAGGCGCAGGCGCATCAGGGGAACCTCCCGGTTCGTCGCAGCGACGTGATGAGACCCGCCAGCAGGAGCACCAGCCCGCCGGCGGCGAAGGCGGCCGTCACCTCGCGCTTCTCCTCCTCGTTACCCAAGCGCGAGCCCAACCGCTCGTAGATGGCGGACAGCTCCTCGGCGTCCGCGACGTCGAACGCGCGGCCGCCCGAGATGCGGGCGACCTGGCGCATCGCCTCGCGGTCCGGCGGGACGGGGATCACACCCCCGCCGATCGACACGACGCCCTCGTCGGTGCCGAGCGCGACCGTCCAGATCGGGATGCCGAGCCGCCGCGCCTCCTGCGCGACGGGGAGCGGGTCGCGGCCCGCGGTCGTCTTGCCGTCGGCCAGCAGGACGATCGCCGCGGGCGGCCGGCCGGCCCCGCCCGCGCCGTCCTCGCGGATCTGCTGGAGCGCCTCCGCGAGCCCGTCGCCCGTGGCGGTGCCCGGCCCGGTCCGCAGCGACTCGATCGCGCCGCGCAGCGCGTCGCGGTCCCGCGACGGCGTCGAGAGGCGCTGCGGCGACTGGTCGAACGCGACGAGCCCGACGCGCAGCTCGTCCGGCACCTCGTCGACGAAGCTCAGCGCGGCCTCCCGCGCGGCGCTCAGCCGGTCGGGCGAGACGTCGCGCGCGGCCATCGACGCGCTCACGTCCGTCACGAGCATCACCGTGGCGCGCTCACGCGGGACGGCGACGGTCGTCTGCGGCCGCGCCACCGCGACGACGAGCGCCGCGAGCGCAAGCAGCGCTGCGGCGGCGGGGACGTGGCGGGCCCAGCGATCGGAGGCGGGGATCACCGAGGCCAGCACGTCGAGGTTGGTGAAGCGCGCCGCGAAGCGCCTGCGCCGCCGCTGCGCGGCGACGTAGGCGAGCGCCGCGAGCGGCACCGCCAGCAGCCCGAGGAGGGCCAGCGGCGTCTCGAAGCTCAACCCTGGGGCCTCCCCCGGGTCGGGCGGGCGTTGGATCCCAGGAACTTCGCGAGCGGCCGCAGCCAGTCGCCCTGCGTGGAGAGCACGACGTGGTCGACGCCGCTGCAGCGCAGGTCGCGGGCCAGCTCCGCCCGCTCGGCCGCCGCCGCCTCGGCGAACCGCTCGCGGAGCTTGGCACTGCGCGTGTCGACGCGCAGCTGGCGGCCCGTCTCCGGATCCGAGAGCACGAGCTCGCCGACGTCGGGGAGCGACTCCTCGCGCGGGTCCCGCACCTCCAGCGCCATCACGCCGTGCCGGTGCGCGAGACCGCCGATCGGCTTGAGCCAGTCCCGCGGGCCGCGGAAGTCCGACACGACGACGATGAGCGACCGCGAGCGGGCCAGGCCACCCGCGCGGCGCAGCGCGTCGGCGAGGTCGGAGCGCGGGCCGTGCTCCCCGGCGGCCCCGTCCGCCTCGACGGGTTGATCGCTGCCGGGGTGCAGCTCGGGGGCGGCGAACTGCTTGGCGGCCTCGATCGCCCCGTGCAGGCCGGCGCGGCCCTGGCGCGGCGGCAGCACACGCGGCGACGGCCCGCCGAACGTCATGACGCCGAGCCGGTTCCCCCGCCGCGTCGCCAGCCGCCCGACGGCGTTGGCGACGCCCTCGGCGACGTCGACCTTCAGCCGGTCGGCGGTGCCGAACGCCATCGACGGCGAGAGGTCGAGCAGCAACCACGTGGTGACGCTGCGCTCGGCGACGTGGACGCGGACGTGCGGCTCGCCGGTGCGCGCGGTCGCGTTCCAGTCCAGCTGGCGGACGTCGTCGCCCGGCCGGTACGCGCGCACCTGCGCCAGCTCCGTCCCGACGCCGACCGCGGGGGTCGGCTGGTCTCCGGGCAGCAGGCCCTCCAGGCGGCGCCGGACGGTGAGGTCCAGACCGCGCAGGACGGCGTCGGGGATCGGGCCGGTGCGGGAGGTGTCGGACGGCGACATGCGCTGCGGCTAGTAGCCCTGCTGCCCGCGGGAGATCTCGATGTGCGGCATCTCGACCGACTCGAGCACCTCGTCGAGCACGTTCTCCGCGGTGACGCCGTCGGCCAGCGCCTCGTAGGTGAGCACGATGCGGTGGCGGAGCACGTCCCGCGCGAGGTCGCGCACGTCGACCGGCAGCGCGTACGAGCGCCCGCGCAGCAGCGCCAGCGCGCGGCCGGCGTGCACGAGGTTGATCGAGCCACGCGGCGAGGAGCCGAACTCGACGTACGGCGACGGCTGGCGCGTGGCGGTCACGAGCGCGACGGCGTAGTCGACGACGGCACGGTCGACGTAGACCTCCTTGGAGGCCTTCTGGTGCGTCTCCAGGTCGAGCAGCGAGAGCTTGCGCTCCACCGCCGCGATGTCGGTGAGGGAGCGGGCGACGACCGCGGACTCCTCGCGCTCGGTCGGGTAGTCGACGACGAGCTTGAACATGAACCGGTCGACCTGCGCCTCGGGCAGCGGGTACGTGCCCTCGGACTCGATCGGGTTCTGCGTCGCGAGGACGAGGAACGGCTTGGGGACCGGGTGGGTCTTGTTGCCGATCGTGACCTGGCGCTCCTGCATGACCTCCAGCAGCGCCGACTGGACCTTCGCGGGCGCGCGGTTGATCTCGTCGGCGAGGAGGAAGTTCGCGAAGACCGGCCCGAGCTCGGTGTCGAACTGGCCGGTGTCGGGACGCAGGACGCGCGTGCCGACGAGGTCGGACGGGACGAGGTCCGGCGTGAACTGGATGCGGTTGAACGTGCCGCCGAGCACGTCGGCGACGGTCTTGATCGTCAGCGTCTTGGCGAGGCCGGGGACGCCCTCGAGCAGGACGTGACCTCCGGCCAGCAGCGCCACGAGCACACGCTCGAGCATCGCCTCCTGGCCGACGATCACCCGCTTGATCTCGAACAGGGCGTCCTCGAGGTCGCCACGCACGTCCTCGGGAGCTCCCACGGCGTGCAGTCTGGCGGGATTCGTGCTCATCGGGGCTCTCCTACCCGACGACGGACCTGGAGGAAGGAGTTCATGGTGTGACACTGTGCGCCGAACCGGTGAAGCAGGCCTTAAGCGCCGCTGGCGTTGGGGTAAGACTTCGGGGATGCACCTGCTCGCCGCCGCCGTCGCCACCGCGGCCCTGCTGCCCCAGCCGGCGCCGGCGCTGCCCGAGCTGCCGTCCAAGGCGGTCGGCAAGCCGCACGACGGGCGGCTCGTGCACGGCGTGCAGCTGCCCGAGGAGGGCCAGGCGTTCTTCACGTGGGACTGGGGCACGGACACGGCGCCCAACCGGGGCTGGCGCCGGTGGGGCACGACGCGCACGGTGACGACGACGCTCACCGTGCTCGCGGAGTTCCGCGCGGCGCACCCAGACGCGCCGCGCGTCGGCGTCGCGGACCTGTCGCGGCCGCAGGGCGGGACGTTCGACCGCCGCTTCGGCGGCCTCGGCCACGCCTCCCACCAGAACGGCCGCGACGTCGACATCGCCTACCCGCGCAAGGACGGCCGCGAGAAGCCACCGATCCGCGCGGCGCAGATCGACCGCGCGCTGGCGCAGGACCTCCTCGACCGCTTCGTCCGCGCGGGCGCGACCGCCGTCTTCATCGGGCCCGAGACCGGCCTGAAGCGCAAGCGCCGGCTCGTGCAGTGGCTGTCGCACCACGACGACCACATGCACGTGCGCTTCCCGCCGTAGGGACGCGCCGTAGAGTGACGTCATGGCCGCAGCAGACGTCGCAGATCCGGAAGTCCAGCAGGTCGCGTGGAACCTCGACCCGCTCGTCGACGGCGAGGGGGACGCGGGTGTGGAGCGCCAGCTCGCCGAGGCCCACGAGCGGGCCGCGCAGTTCGCCGCGCAGCACGCGGGGAAGGTCGCCCAGCTCGACGGGCCGGGGCTGGAGGCCGCGATGCGCGAGCTCGCGGAGATCTCGGAGCTGATCGGCCGCGCGGGCTCGTACGCGCAGCTGCGGTTCAGCGTCGACACGCAGTCGCCGGAGAACGGCGCGCTCATCGCGAAGGTCACCGAGCAGGCGACCGGCATCGAGACGCAGCTCGTGTTCTTCGAGCTCGAGTGGGCGGGCCTGGACGACGCGAAGGCCGACGAGCTCCTCCGGCACCCCGGGCTCGACTTCGCCGCGCACTACCTGCGCAACGCGCGCCGCTACCGCCCGCACCTGCTCACCGAGCCTGAGGAGAAGCTCCTCGCCGAGAAGTCGCAGACCGGCTCGGGCGCGTGGAGCCGCCTCTTCGCGGAGCTGCTCGCGCAGGTGAAGGTCGGCGACGAGTCGCTGGAGATCGCGCTCTCCAAGCTCATGTCGCCCGACCGCGAGGTCCGCAAGCAGACCGCGCAGGGCATCACGGACGCGCTCGCGCCCGGACTGCGCACCCGCGCGTTCATCGTCAACACGCTCGCGCTCGACAAGGCCGTCGACGACCGGCTGCGCAAGTACCCGTCGTGGATCAGCGCGCGCAACCTCTCCAACGAGGCGTCGGACGAGTCGGTCGAGGCGCTCGTCACCGCGGTGCAGAACCGCTACGACCTGCCGCAGCGCTGGTACAAGCTCAAGGCCAAGCTGCTCGGCATCGACAAGCTCGCCGACTACGACCGCATGGCCGCGCTCTCGCAGGCCGACGAGCGGATCACGTGGCCCGAGGCGCGCGACATGGTGCGCGACGTCTACGGCGAGTTCAGCGGCGAGCTGGGCGACGTCGTCCAGGGCTTCTTCGACGGCAACTACATCGACGCGCCGGTCCGCGAGGGCAAGCGCGGCGGGGCGTTCTGCGCCTACACCGTCCCCAGCCAGCACCCGTACGTGATGCTCAACTGGACGTCGCGCCGGCGCGACGTGCTGACGCTCGCGCACGAGCTGGGCCACGGCGTCCACGCCGCCCTCGCGCGGCCGCAGGGGGTCTTCCAGCAGGGCACGCCGCTCACCCTCGCCGAGACCGCGTCGGTCTTCGGGGAGGAGCTGACGTTCGGCCGCCTGCTGGCCGAGACGCCCGACCCCGAGCAGCGCCTCGCGCTCCTGGCCGAGTCGATCGAGGGCCAGATCGCGACCGTCTTCCGGCAGATCGCGATGAACCGCTACGAGCACGCCCTGCACACCGCGCGGCGCGAGGAGGGCGAGCTCTCCGTCGAGCGCATCAACGAGATCTGGCGCACGTCGCAGGAGGACATGCTCGGCGACAGCGTCGAGATCTCCGAGGGCTACGGGACGTGGTGGAGCTACGTCCCCCACTTCATCAACACGCCCGGCTACGTCTACGCGTACGCGTACGGCCAGCTGCTCGCGCTGAGCGTCTACCGCCGGTACGAGGAGGAGGGCGCGTCGTTCGTCCCGGCCTACCTCGACATGCTCCGCGCGGGCGGCTCCAAGCCGCCGGAGGAGCTGGGCAAGATCGTCGGCGTCGACCTCGCGGATCCGGGCTTCTGGGACGCCGGGCTCGACCTCGTGGCGCGCCAGCTGGCCGCCGCGGAGGACGCCGCGCGCGAGGCGCGCGGCGTCTCGATCTAGCTACTCCCCGGACGCGGGAGCGTTCAGGGCCGCCGCGCCCAGCGCCGTCGCCGCGACGGCGGGCGCGGCGAGCAGGACCGTGGTCGGCGTCGAGAGGTAGCCGGCCTTGCCGCCGGCGAGCGCTGCACCGGTGTCGGCGACGTCGCACAGCAGGCCCGCGCGCAGCCACTGCTTGCGGGCCTCGCCAGTGCTCTGGAGCGTCCCGATCGCCAGCGCGATGTCGCGGATGCCGAACAGGCGCGCGAGGTACGGCGCCTGCGGGTTCGCTGCGGCAGGGATGCCGAACAGCTTGCCCGCGAAGTTCGGGAAGGCGTACGACAGCACGCCCACGATCAGGCGGAGGACGGCGAGGTTCTTGGCCGACTGGTCTGCGCTCATGGCGCGAATCTACTCGTCCAGGGCCACGGCGGGCTTCGGCGTCTCGCGCCGGATCGTCCCGGCGACGGACGCGGCGATGATCGCGGCGGCCCCGATCACGATCGGCGTCAGCTCCTCGTCGACGAAGATCGCGCCGAGCGCGATGGCCACGACCGGGTTGACGTACGCGTAGGTGGCCGTCTGCGAGATCGGCGCGTTCGCCAGCAGCCAGACGTACGCGGTGTACGCGATCAGCGAGCCGGCGACCACGAGGTAGGCGAACGCGGCGATCGACTCGGCGCTGAACTGCGACGGGTGGACTTCGCTCCCCTCCCCCGCGAGCAGCCCGACGAGCGCCATCGCGCTCCCGCCGATCACCATCTGCCAGGCGTTGGAGCGCAGCGGGCTGCGCGGCATGGCCAGGAGGCGGCCGGAAGCGAACGAGCCGGCCGCCCACGAGAACGCGGCGGCGACGAGGATCAGGATGCCGCCGATCGTCGCGCCCTCCGGCCGGTCGTGCGGGAGCAGGAGGAGCGCCACGCCCGCGAACCCGGCGACGACCCAGATGAGCGTCGAAGCCGACGCGTGGTCGCCGCTCATCCAGCGGAACGCGTAGACCCACAGCGGCACGGTCGCCACCACGAGCGCCGCGACGCCGGACGGCGTGCCGAGGTCCTCCGACACCGCGACGAGCCCGTTGCCTCCGAGCAGCAGCGCGCAGCCGACGAGGGCGCAGCCGAGCAGCTCGCGCCGCGTCACGCGCATCGCCTCCCACCCGCCGCGCGCGACGAGGAAGGCGCTCAGCAGCAGGCCGGCCGTGACGAAGCGCAGGCCGCTGCCGAGCAGCGCGGGGATCGTCTCGACGAGGTAGCGGATGGCCAGGTAGGTCGATCCCCACACCAGGTAGACCGTCCACAGCGCGAGCCAGATCTTCACCGACCGACTGTGCCACGGGCGGGCGCGGCTGGGAAATACGGATCGCTGATTGAGGCCATCACGGTGGCTTGCCTCTCGACCCACCAGAATCCGCGGGATGGACGCGTCCCTCAAGCGGCTGCTCGTGCTGGTGAGCGCGATCGTGCTCGTGGACGTGTGCTTCTTCTCGGCGATCACGCCGCTGCTGCCCTGGTACCGCGACGAGCTGGGGCTGAGCAAGTCCGAGACCGGCCTGCTGTCGGCGGCCTACGCGGTCGGCACGCTCGCGGCGTCGATCCCGGCCGGCTGGCTGGCGACGCGGTGGGGCGCGCGGCCGACGCTGCTGCTCGCCCTCGTGCTGCTCGGCCTGGCGTGCGTCGCGTTCGGGTTCGGCAACAGCTACGAGGTGCTCGTCGGCGCGCGGCTGCTGCAGGGCATCGGCGGCGCCGGCTCGTGGGCCGCGGGGCTGGCGTGGCTGATCTCGGTCGCGCCGCGCGAGCGCCGCGGGCAGATGATCGGGACCGCGCTGGGGAGCGCGGTCGCGGGCGCGATCGGCGGGCCGATCCTCGGCGCGGTGGCCGAGACCACCTCGCCCGAGCTCGTCTTCTCGACCGTCGCGGTGGTCGCGATCGTGCTCGCCGCCGCGGTGGTCGCCACCCCGCACGAGGGCACGGCCGAGACGTCGCAGGCGCTCGCGGGCGCGCTGCGGTCGCGGCGGCTCCTGGCGGGCATCTGGCTCACCGCCCTGCCCGCGCTCTTCTTCGGCGCGTTCAACGTGCTGACCGCGCTGCGCCTCGACGACGTCGGCGTCGGAGCGGTGGGGGTCGCGGCGATCTTCCTCGTCGCCGCGGCGGTCGAGGCCGCGCTGGCGCCGATCGTCGGCAAGCGCGCCGATCGTGAGGGCGAGCTGCGGCTCCTCCGCGCCGGCGTGGTCGGTGTCGTGATCGCGTGCGTCGTGTTCCCGCTCCCCCAGACCGCGTGGCTGATCGGCGGCGTCGCGGTGGCGGCGGCGATCGCGGCGGGGCTCTGCTTCACGCCCGCGATGGCGCTGCTGTCTGTCGCGGCGGAGGGCGAGGGGCTCGCGCAAGGCGTCGCGTTCGGGCTGATGAACCTCGCGTGGGCCGGCGGCCAGATCGGCGGCTCGGCGGGCGGCGCCGGGCTGGCGGACGCGACGACGGACGCGGTCCCGTTCGTCGTGCTCGGAGTGCTGGCGGTGGTGACGCTCGTCGTCGTGCTCCGCCCACGGGTAGTCTCCGGCCATGGCTGACGATCGCGCCATCCAGCAGCACATCGAGGATCTCGTGGCCGAGGAGCACCGGCTGCTCGAGTCGCACGGCGCCGACCGGCTGAACGCGTCCGAGCACGCCCGTCTGCGCGACGTGCAGGTGCAGCTCGACCAGGCGTGGGACCTGCTGCGCCAGCGCCGCGCGCGCCGCTCGGCCGGGCTCGACCCGGACGGGGCGTCGGAGCGCGACGCCGACGTGGTCGAGAACTACGAGGGCTGAGCCCATGGCACACACGCGCGGTGACGGGCCGCGCACGCTGACGCTCTACGGCGACTACCAGTGCCCGCACACGCGGACGGCGTACCGGATCGTGCAGTCGCTGGAGTCCGACGGGGTGCCGTTCGTCCTCGAGTGGCGGCACCTGCCGATCGCCGAGGCGCACGAGCACGCGCTGGCCGCCGCCGTCGCGGCGGAGGCGGCGCACGACCAGGGGAAGTTCTGGCTCATGCACGACCTGCTGCTGGCGGGGCAGGACGCGCTGACGAAGGCGGATCTGCGCTCGAAGGCCGGCGTCATCGGGCTCGACCTGGAGCGCTTCAACGCGGAGTTCGCCTCCGACGACCAGCTCGCGCGCGTCACCGCCGACGTGCGCGCCGGGTTGGAGGCCGGCGCGACCGGGACGCCGTCGCTCTTCGTCGACGGCACCCAGCTCGCGTCGTACGAGCCCGAGCTGCTGCGGCTCGCGCTCACGCGCTGAGCCGCGCCGCGGACGTGGGCACCCCGGACGCCGGCGGGGCAATGCCGGCGCCCGGGGGATGCCCTTCTCCCTCTACGCCCGCTTCTTCGGGGCGCAGGTCTTGAAGCGGCGGGTCTGCGTGATCGTGCCCGCCGAGGTCGTGACCGTGATCCGCACGGTGAACGTGCCCTTCGGCCTCTTGCGCAGGTCGACGACCGCGCGGCCCTTCTTGCCGATCGTCACGCGCAGCGCCTTGCCGCCGAGCGTCGCGGTCGCCGAGGTCACCGCGTGGCCCTTCGACGGGAGCGTGATCGTGAAGCGGCGGCGGCTGACGCAGCTGCGCGAGGCGACGACCGTCGTGCGCGGGGTCACCTGCGGCGCGGGCTGCGGCTGGGGCTGGGGCGTCGGCGGCTGCTCGCTCCGCGGCTCCTCGTGCTTCGGCTCCTCCTTGGGCTCGTCGTCCTTCGGCTCCTCCGGCTGCTCGGGCTCCTGGGGCTCCTGGGGCTCCTCCGGCGCGTCGACGATCGGCTGCCAGTCGGGCTGCAGGCCGGCGATGCCGTCCGCGGGCGTGTCGTGGCCGATCGGGATGGCGGGCGTCGCGTCGTGCGCGGGGTTCGCGGTCCACAGGCGCGTGCCCGCCACGTCCGCCCACGCGCGGGTCGAGCGCCACACGATCCGCGTGCCGTCCGGCGACCACGCCGGGTCGGTGTCGATCACGGCCCCGTCGGGCTGGAAGGCCGTGGCGGCGCCGTTGATCGTGTGGACGTAGATCTCGCCGCCGGCGCCGTCGTCGCGGACGTACGCGAGCTTCGTCCCGTCGGGGGACCAGTCCGGCGTGCGCTCGTCGTCGCCGTGGCGGGAGACCGGGAACGCGCCGCCGTCGCCGTCGCCGGTCGCGGGCATGACGAACACGTTCTCGTTGCTCGACTGCTCCCGGCGGATGAACGCGATCTCGTCCTTGTCTGACCACGCGGGGTCGCTGTCGACGCCCGGGCCGGGCGTGAGGAGGACGGGGTCGGCGGTGGAAGCCGGGTCGGAGGAGCGGACCCAGATGTCGCCGGCGGCCTCGAACGCGATCTTGGTCCCGTCGGGCGACCACGTCGGGTTCTCCCCGTGCTCGTCCAGCGACACGTCGACGCCGGTCGCCGGGTCGAGCAGCCGCAGCTCGGGTGTCCCCTCGCCGCCGAGCTGGTAGGCGATCGTGCGCCCGTCCGGCGACCACGACGGGTGCCCGGCGATCCCCGTGAGCTCCGGCGTGACGTCGCGGACGTCCGTCCCGTCGGCGTCGGCGACGTGGAGGTGGTAGGTGCCTTCACCGACGTGCTTGACGAACGCGACCTGGCCGTTGTCGCCGGGGTACGCGGCCTGCGCGGCGGGAGTCAGGGCCGCACCCGCGCCGCAGGCCACGGTCAGCGCGAGGAGGGAGGCTGGGGTCTTCGGGAGCATGCGCCGCACTCTCGCCGCGCGGCCCCGGCATGGCATCGGGGATGCGCCGGGAGCGCAACCCCGACGTCCCCGGTCGCTCCCCCGGGATGACCTCTGCCGCCTTTGGGTTCACCACGAACCCGAAGGGCGGCACACCTCCGCGCGGGAGCCGTCTACAACGACGAACGGCGCCCCGTGGGCGCCGTTCGCATGACGTGTCGTGCGGCCTAGTAGCCGAGGCGGGCCAGGCGCTCGCGCTCGGCCTCGCGCTTCGCCTCGCGCTCGGCCTTGCGGCGCTCCTCGCGCTCGCGCTTCTCGTCGCCGAGCGCCTCGAGGCCGATGATGCGGATGTTCGCGCCGACGCGCCCGCCGGACCCGTGCCGCGAGAAGTCCTCGCGGGACGCGCCGCCGCGGTTGCGGTCGTCGCGACGCCCACGGCCGCGCGGGCCGCCCGGGCCGCCCCGACCGCGGCCGCGCTCGTGGCGCGGCTGCGAGAGGCCCAGCTCGTTCTTGATCGCCGAGACCGGGGTCGCCGCGAGGCGGACCCACGCGGAGAAGACCGGGTCGCTCGGCTTCAGGCCCTTGCACGCGTCGGCGCAGACCGTCGCCCACTTGAGCGGCTGGTCGTTCTCGTCGCGCTTGGGCTGGAGGGCCTCGATGACGACGTCCGGGCCGCCGGCGCGCTCGATCGCCGCGACGAGGCGCGGGCGGTCGATCGGCGGGGGCGGGGTCGAACGGCGCTGCTGGCGCTCCATGTGCTGGTCGCCGGCGGCCGTGACGTCGGCCTCCTCGGCGGCAGCGGAGACGGCCTCGGCCGGAGCGGCGTCGCCCTCGCCCGGGGCGGTCTCGCCCTCGGCGGCGGGCGTCTCGGTGGCCTCGGCGTCCGCGTCGGCGGGCGTCTCGGCAACAGCCTCGGTCGTCTCGGGAGCCTCGGCGGCGGGCGCCTCTGCGACGGCCTCGGCCGGAGCGTCGGCGGCGGCCTCGGTCGACGCCTCGGCGGCAGCGGCGTCGCCGGACTCGGCGGCCTGCGCGGCAGCCGCCTCCGCGGCCTCCGCGGCCTCGGCGTCCGTCTGCGGCGTCTCGCCGGACTGGGCCTGACGGCGGAACTCGTTCAGCCGCGCGAAGAAGACGTTGCGGTGACGCTGCGTGGCGTTGAGGCGGCGGCGCCGGGGGCGCTCGCGCTTGACGTCCTTGAGCGTCTGCTTGACGGCCGGGACCGGCGGCGGGGTCACGTCCTCGGCCATGCCGATGATCTTCGGGCCGGCGCCCGGCGCGGGCTCCTCACGGCTGCCCTCGGCGGGCGCGGCGGAGGCCTCGGCAGCGGCGGGCTGCTCGGTGCCGGAGTCGCCGGGCAGCGGCGCCTCGGCGGCCTCGGCGGCCTCCTCGGCAGCCGGCACCTCGGCGGCAGGCTGGTCGGCCGGCTCAGCACCCGCGTCCGCAGCAGCCTCGGTGGGCTCCTCGGCAGCGGGCTGCGCCTCGGCGGCGGGCGTCTCAGCCGTCTCGGCTGCAGGCGCCTCGGCCGTCTCGGCGGCGGGCTGGTCGGTGGTGGGCTCCTGAGGCTCGGTGGCCTCAGACTGAGTGGCCTCGGCGGAAGGCTGGGTCACGGTGGTCTCCTCGACGGCGGGCTGCTCCGCTGCTGCGGGCGCCTCGTCCGCGGGCGGCTCCGCGCTGGCCTGGGCGGCTGCGGGAGGGACGTCGGCAGACGACTCCTCCGTTCCCGTACCGCTGACCTCCATGTCGGCAGGCTGCTCCATGTCAGCACCCGCGTCAGGGGCCAGTCCGGGCTGCTCCACGTCCGTGGGAAGCTCGGTCGGTTCGGTGTCGGAGGGGTTGTGGTTCACAAGGCGAACGGGACGGGCTCCGAAGAGGTTAGCCGGGAATCGGCGTCCATCCACCCGCGACCCCGGACCGACCGTTCCGCCGGGTGAGCAACGTCACGCAGGTGACCCTCCGGCCTGCGCGAGACCTGCCTCGACGTCGGTCGCCACGACCGCCACCTTGTCCATCGCGACCATGCGCAGGACGTTCGCCAGGAGCGATCCTGGCGCGACCACGACGACCAGCTCCTGGCGCCGTGCGTGGAGCCGCTCGGCGAGGTCGAACAGCAGCCGCACGCCCGCGCTGTCGAGGTACGACACCGCCCGCAGATCCAGCGCGAGCGCGAACGCCGTGTTGGTCACCTCGCGCCGGACGTCCACCGCCAGATCCGCGGCGTTGGCCAGGTCCACCTCGCCGGCGAGCGCCAGCACCACGTTCCCGTCCGCGCGCATCGCGCGCGCGAGGGTCACCTCGGTCATCGCACCCACTCCATCCGCACGACCGTCCCGCCGTCGCCCGCGTCCACGTGCACCGAGTCGGCCAGCTCGCGCATCAGCAGCAGGCCGCGCCCGCCGTCGCCGTCGCCGTCGCCCCGCGGCGGGCGCCACCGCCCGAAGTCGCGCACGGTCACCTCGATCCGCCCGCTCGACGCGCCCGCGGTGACGACGAACATCGCCTCCCCCGGCCCGTACGCGTGCTCGACCGCGTTCGTGGCCGCCTCGTTGACCGCGACGAGGAGCGGCTCGGCGAGAGCCGCGTCGACGTCCTGCTCCCGCAGCCACGCGCGCAGGCGCGCGCGCATGGGCGCCAGCGCCTCGGGGCGGGCGGGGAGGTCGAGCTCGAGCACCGGGTCGGGCTCCCGCACGAGCGCGGTCAGCACGGCGACGTCGTCCACGTCGGCGCCCTCGGGGAGCAGCGCGGTGACGGTCGCGTCGCACAGCGCGACGGCCGACCCGTTGCGGACGGCGGAGCTGCGCAGCAGCTCGAGCGACTCGTCGAGCGGCACGCCGCGCCGCTCCACCAGGCCGTCGGTGTAGAGCATGATCGTGTCGCCCGGAGAGAGCGTCGCCTGCTCGGCCTCGAACGTCACGTGCGAGAGCGCGCCGAGCGGCACCGAGCGCCCGCCGTCGAGGAACAGCCGCGTCCCGTCCGCGCGCCGCAGCAGCGCCGGCGGGTGGCCCGCGCTCGACCAGCGCACCGCGCCCGTCCGCGGCGAGTACCGCGCGAGCAGCACGGTGGCCATCTCCTGCGCGGGCCGGTCGACCAGCGCGTTGAGCCGCTCCAGCGCGTCCTCGGGCGCGTGGCCCTCGACGACGTACGCGCGCAGGGCGTTGCGGAGTTTGCCGACGAGCGCGGCCGCCGGGATGCCGCGCCCGACCACGTCGCCCATCACGAGCGCGACGTCGCCGTCGGGCAGCTCGATCACGTCGTACCAGTCACCGCCGACCTCGCCGCCGTCGCCCCCGGGGAGGTAGCGCGCGGCCAGCTCCAGTGCCGGGACGTCGGGGAGACGGGCTGGGAGGAGCGAGCGCTGGAGCGTCTGCGCGATGCGGTGCTCGCGTTCGGCGGCCTCGCGCGCCGCGGCAACCTCGCGCTCCTCCGTGACGTCCTCGGTGTAGCCCACCACCCGCGCGCGCGAGGACTCCGCGCGCGTGAGGAGGTGCCGGACCGTGCCGTCCGTGCGGCGGATGCGGCACTCGATCCGCACCGTCCCGTGGTGGCGGCGCAGCGTCCGGACGCGCTCCTCGAACCCCGCGCGGTCCTCGGGCAGCACCAGCGCGAGCAGGCCGTCGAGCCGCGGCGCCCACGGCTCGGGCCGGCCGACCATCCGGGCCAGCTCCGGCGACGCGTGCAGGCGGTCGCGCCGCGCGCTCCACGTCCACCCCGCCCCGGCGCCCGCGTCGCCGAGCCGCGCGACCGCCTGGCGCGGCAGCCGGCGCGCGAACCGCACCTCCAGCCGCCGGAACAGCACGACCACCAGCGCCCACCCGACGACGAGCTGCACGCCGGCGACGGTGAACATCCACACGGAGATCGCGTGCGAGTGACGGTCCTCCAGCGCGTCGGCCGCCCACGCGATCTGGGCCGCGGCGCACGCCAGGAAGAACGCGATCGCCGCGAACCGCCCCGCCCGCGGCAGGCCGAGGCGCGGCGCCAGGTGCGTCGCCACGACGACATACGCGAGCGCGATGCCGACGTTGAGCACCGCGATGACCGTGAACCCGTCCATAGGCCTTGGGCGACCGTAACCCGGCACGCAGCCGCTCGACAACCCCCACTTCTGGGTATTTAGCGCGAGATGCGCTGTGCAGTCAGTAGTCGCACTTCGTCCGCGCGTGCTCGAACTGCTCCACGCCCGGCGCCGGCTGCGAGAGCGGATGGGCCGCGCCCGGTCGCAGGCCGTCGATCGCGACGTCGAGGTAGCGGTGCCACGCCTCGTCGCCGTCGAGCAGCTGCGCGGCGTGCGCGAGCATGTGCATCAGGACCGGCAGGTCGCCGGGCTGCACGTCCTCCCGCAGCTCTCCCGTCCCCTTCGCCTGGTCCACCACGCGGCTGAGCGCCGCGAACATCTCGTCGCGGATCGCCTCGTAGCCGGGCACCGCGGCGAAGCGGCCCTTGCCGACGCTGTCGACGAAGCCGCGGTCGCGCAGCTGGAGCTCCACGACGCCGCGGACGAGGTCGCGGACCGTCGCGATCCCCGCCGGCTGTTCCGCCGCCTCACGGACGACCGCGACCATCTCCTCCATCCGCGTCGCGATGACGGCGTCGATCAGGTCGTCCTTGGTCGGGAACCGGCGGAAGATCGTCGCGGTGCCGACGCCGGCGCGGGCGGCGACATCCGCCACGCTGGCCTCCAGGCCGCGCTCGGCGAAGCACTCGCCGGCGGCCTGGAGAATCAGCTCGAGGTTGCGCCGCGCATCGGCCCTCAGGACCTTCTCTGCCACGTCTCGCAGCGTAGTCGTCACGCCCCCATCACGACGGGCTCCTCGAGGTCCAGGTGCGTCACGTCGCGCGGACGCAGGAGGACGGCGAGGAGCGCGAGGCCGGCGGCCATCAGCACGGCGCCGCCGAGGAAGGCGACCTGCCAGCCCTCGACGAGGTTCGCGGGCGTCGCGCCGCCGCGCAGGCCCGCGGTGTGGTCCGCCGCGAGCGTCGAGAGGACCGCGAGGCCGAGCGCGCCGCCGACCTGCTGGCTCGTGTTGAAGATGCCCGACGCCAGCCCCGCGTCCTCGGGGTCGAGGCCGCCGGTGGCGATCAGCGTGATCGGGACGAACACGAGGCCCATGCCGAACGCGATGAGCATCAGGCCGGGCAGCAGGTCCGCCAGGTACGAGCCGTCGACCGGCAGCCCGGTGAGCAGCCCCATCCCCACGGTCGCGATCCCGAGGCCGCCGAGCGCCACGACGCGCACCCCGGCCCGCCGGATGAGCCCCTGCGCGACGCCCGCGCCGACCATGATGCCGGCGGTGATCGGGAGGAACGCGAGGCCCGCCTCGAGCGGCGAGTAGGCGAGCACCTGCTGGGCGTACAGCGACGCGAAGAAGAACATCGCGAACATCCCCGACATGACGAAGAGCATCACGACGTTCGCCGCCGCGAGCGAGCGCATGCGGAAGATGCTGAGCCGGATCAGCGGCGCCTGCACGCGGCGCTCGATCGCGACGAACGCGGTGAGCAACGCGACGGCGACCGCGCCGAGGCCGAGCGTGCTCGCGCTCCCCCAGCCCCAGGCCTCCGCCTTGACGATCGCGTAGACGAGCGCCACGAGGCCCGCGGTCACGGCGAACGCGCCGGCGAGGTCGATGGCGCCGCGCTGCTCGACCTTCGAGTCCGGCACGTACCGCGCCGAGAGGACGAACGCGACGATGCCGACGGGCACGTTGACCAGGAAGATCCACTCCCAGCTCAGGAGGTCGGTGAGGATGCCGCCGAGCAGCAGGCCGACGGCACCGCCGCCGGCGGAGATCGCGCTCCAGACGCCCAGCGCGCGGGTGCGCTCGGAGCCCTCGGCGAAGGTCGTGGTGATGATCGAGAGCGCGGCCGGTGAGACCAGGGCGGCGCCGAGCCCCTGCAGACCACGCGCGGCGATGAGCATCTCGCTCGACGTCGAGAGCGCGTTGAGCAGCGAGGCGCCGCTGAAGACGGCGATGCCGGCGAGGAACATCCGCTGCCGGCCGAAGAGGTCGGCAGCGCGTCCGCCCAGCAGCAGGAAGCCGCCGAACAGCAGGGTGTAGGAGTTGACGATCCACTGCAGATCGGTGGCGGAGAGGTCGAGGTCGGTCTGGATCGACGGCAGCGCCACGTTCACGATCGTCGCGTCGAGCACGACCATGAACTGCGCGAAGCAGACGAGGACCAGGACGAGCCAGGGGCTCGCCTGTCGAGGCGACGGCATGGAGCTCCTCCTTGGAGCGCGAGGGTGCGAAGCGAACTACTCGGTCCGTTTATACCACAAACGGACCGGTCGGTTCGGTTATCGGTTCGAACCCGGCCGTCACGGCCAGCGGGCCTCGTGGAAGGCGCCGACGTAGCGGTGGACCGGGCGGTCGCCGCCGTTCTCCGCCAGGGCCTGCGCGCGGTCCTCCAGCTCGCGGTCGCGGACCGTCACGCGCTGCTGCTGGCGCACGTGCTCCTCCCACGTCGCGACGGTGTACATCTCGAGGAAGCGGTCGGGCTCGGCGCCGTCGCGGTACAGGCCCCAGCGGCGGGCGCCGGAGCGGCGGCGGGCGCGCTCGACGGCCTTCATCGCCTCGCGGAACGCGGCGCAGTTCTCCTCGCGCACGCGCCACTCGACCGTCACGAGCACCGGGCCGTCGCGCGGGTTGGGCTCGATCACGAGATGGGGCTCGGACCAGCCGGCGGGGCGCAGGTCGATGTCGAGCGCGACGAGCCGCTGCCGCTGCCGGGCGCCCAGCCCGACGCCGGCGACCACGCACAGCGCCGACACGGCGAGCGCCCACTCGACGCCCGCCAGGCCGGCGACGCTGCCCCAGACCACCGCGCCGAGCACCTGGCCGCCCTGGAAGGTGAGCGTGTAGTACGCCAGCCCGCGCGCCCGCGCCCAGTCGGGCAGCAGCGTCTGCGCGCTCCCGTTCAGCGAGGACAGCACGCCGATCCACCCCAGGCCGGCGAGCACGAGCATCGCGACCACGACCGCCTCGACGTGCACCACGCCGGCGACGAGCGTCGCGCCCGCGTAGACCAGCGACGACGCGCCGACGAGCGCGTTGAGCGACAGCCGGTCCCGCAGCCGCGGCAGGACGAACGCCCCGGCGAACGCGCCGACGCCGACCGCGCCGAGCATCAGGCCGTAGCCGCCGGAGCCGAGCCCGAGCTCGTTGCGCGCGAGCACCGGCAGCAGCGCCCACAGCGCGCCGGCGAAGGGCATGAAGAGCGCCGCCCGCACCAGCACGACCCGGAACGCCGGGGCCGACCGCACGAACCGCGCGCCCGCCCCGACCGCCGTCCACACGTGCTCGACCCCGAACGACCGCGCCGGCGCCTCGCGCGGCCACGCCGCCAGCACCGACACCGTCGCCAGGAACGACGCCGCGTTCGCCGCGAAGACCCAGCCCGGTCCCGCCGCCGCGATCACGACGCCGCCGAGCGCCGGCCCGACCGCCCGCGCGACGTTGAAGTTGACGCCGTTGAGCGCCGCGGCCTGGCGGATCTCGGGCCGGTCGACGAGCTCGGGCATCACCGCCTGGAAGCTGGGGATGGTGAACGCGGTGCCGACGCCGATCGCGAACGTCAGCGCCAGCAGCACGGCCGGCGTCACCGCGTCCGACAGCGTCAGCACGGCGAGCGCGGCGGCCGCCACGAGCATCCAGCCCTGCGCGGCGAGCAGGAGCTTGCGCCGGTCGAGGATGTCCCCGAGCGCCCCGCCCGGCAGCACGAAGAGGAACACCGGCAGCGACGTCGCGGCCTGGATCAGCGACACCTCCAGCGGCGTCCCGCCCAGGTCGCCCATCAGCCACTGCGCGCCGACGAGCTGCATGAACGTCCCGGCGTTGGACGCGAACTGCGCGACGTAGAGCGCGCGGAACATGCGGTGGCGCAGCGGCGACCACGCCGTCACCTGCGCTCCGCCGTCCGCCGCCGCCGCGCTCATCGGGCTCAGATCTCGAGCCGCTGGTCCTCGAGGTCCAGCTCGCGCTGCAGGGCGTGCAGGACCCCGTCGGAGATGAGGCCGTCGTTGCGCATCCGCACCAGCTCGGCCCGCTGCGTGTCGAGCACGTCGCGCACGGTCCGCTGGTACGCGACCGAGCGCTCGTCGAGGTCCTCCTCTTCCTCGTCCGCGCTCGCCCCGTCGCCGTACTGGCGCTGCGCGCGCTGGGCGAGCCGCCGGTACCGGAAGCGGTACAGCTGGGTCATCCGCTCGACGGTCTCGTCGCGCGTCCACTCCTCCGCGGTCAGCTCCTCGAGCCGGTCGAGCGCGGCCTTCGTCGCCTGCTTGCGCGCGATCAGCTCCTCCCGCGCGAGCTCGCCGTCGTCGTGGATGCCGAGCTTGCGGATGAGGATCGGCAGCGTCAGCCCCTGCACCACGAGCGTCGCGAAGATGACGCAGAGCGTCAGGTAGATGAGCAGGTCGCGCTCGGGGAACCCGTCGGGCAGCGCGAGCGCGGCGGCGAGCGAGACGCTCCCGCGCATGCCGCTCCACACGCCGACCATCCGCAACCGCCACCCCACGCGGCGCGCGCGCTGGATCTCGCGCCGGTCGATCGCGCGGATGATGTACGGGGTGACGTTGGACCACAGCAGGCGCGTGCCGATCACCGCGCCGCCGGCCAGCGCGCCGAGCCCGATCAGCTCCATCGTCGTGCGGTCCTGGTCCTCCAGGATGCCCGGCAGCTGGAGCCCCACGAGCAGGAACAGCACCGCGTTGAGGAGGAAGACGAGGACCTCCCAGAACGCGTAGCCGCGCAGCCGGGACGCCGCCGTCGAGATCAGGTGCGCCTCGTGCCCGAGCACGAGCCCGACGACGACGGCCGCGATGACGCCGGACACGTGCAGGTGCTCGGCCGGGAGGTAGCCCGCGTACCCGGCGCCGAGCGAGATGGTGACGCCGAGCGTGCTGTCGGACACGAGCCACTTGAGGATCTGCAGGAGCACGAACGCGACGGCGAGCCCGACCGCCGCGCCGCCGAGGACGTTGACGACGAACTCGCCGATGGCGTCGAGGAAGTCGAACGTCCCGCCGACCGCCGCGCCGACCGCGACGCGGTAGGCGACGAGCGCGGTGCCGTCGTTGACGAGGCTCTCGCCCTCGATCACCGTGACCATCCGGCGTGGGACGCCCACGCGCTGGGCGATCGTGATCGCCGCCAGCGGGTCGGTCGGCGAGACGATCGCGCCGAACGCGAACGCGGCGGCCCACGGGATGTCGGGGATCGCCCAGTGCAGGACGACCGCGACCGTGCACATCGTCGCGAGGACGAGCAGGACCGCCTGCAACGTGATGACGCGCAGGTTCTGCCGCAGGTCCCGGACCGACGCGAAGTACGCCGCGTTGAACAGCAGCGGCGGGAGGAACAGGAGCAGGACGAGGTCGGGCTCCAGCTCGACGTCCGGGATGCCCGGCACGAAGCCGACCGCGGCGCCGCCGACCACGAGCAGGATCGGGTACGGCAGGTCGAGCACGCGCGCGAGCGCCGTGAGCGCGGTCACGACGACCAGCAGGAAGAAGAGGATGAGCTCGAGGTCGTCGGCCACGGTGGTTGCGGCGGTGCACGCTATCCACGGCGTCCATCACTTTCACGTCCGATCCCCGCCAGACGCATCCGGCCGCGTGTGGTTGGATCGTCGTCGTGCTCCCGGATCCCGACGTCTGCCACGCCGCCTGCGACACTCGCGACGCCCGCTTCGACGGGTGGTTCATCGTCGGGGTGACCTCGACCGGGATCTACTGCCGGCCGACCTGCCCCGCGCGGACGCCGCTCCCGCGGAACCGTCGCTTCTTCCTCACGGCCGCCGCGGCGCAGGAGGCCGGGTTCCGCGCGTGCAAGCGGTGCCGGCCCGACGCGGCGCCGGGCTCGCCGGAGTGGGACCGCCGAGCGGACCTCGCGGGCCGCGCGATGCGGCTGATCGCGGACGGCGTGGTCGACCGCGTGGGCGTCGCGGGGCTGGCGTCCGCTCTCGGCTACAGCGAGCGGCACCTGTCGCGCGAGCTCGTGGCGAGCGTGGGCGCCGGGCCGCAGGCGCTGGCGCGGGCGCAGCGCGCGCGGACGGCGCGGACGCTCGTGGAGACGACGTCGCTGTCGATGGCGGAGATCGCGTTCGCGGCCGGGTTCTCGTCGGTGCGCCAGTTCAACGCGACGGTGCGCGAGGTGTACGACGCGACGCCCTCGCACCTGCGCTCGCGCGCCTCCGCGCCCCCGGCGGGCGCGCCGCTGACGCTGCGGCTCTCGTTCCGCCCGCCGCTCGACTGGGACGGGCTGCTCGCGTTCCTCGCGCCGCGCGCGGTGCCGGGCGTCGAGGAGGTCGGAGCGGACGGGACGTACGCGCGCTCCCTGCGCCTGCCGCACGGCGCCGGGGTCGTCCGCTTCGCGCTGGGCTCGCCGTCGCACGTCGACGCGACGCTGTGGCTGGACGACCTGCGCGACCTCACGGCGGCCGTCCGCCGCGCGCGGCGCCTCCTCGACCTCGACGGCGATCCGGTGGCCATCGTCGACACGCTCGGGGCCGATCCGCTGCTCGCGTCGCTGGTGGCGCGCCGGCCGGGGCTCCGCGTCGTCGTGCACCCCGACCCGGACGAGGTCGCGGTGCGTGCCGTGCTCGGCCAGCAGGTGTCGGTGGCGGGCGCGGCGACGATCGCGGGCCGGCTGGCGGCGGCGCACGGCGAAGAGCTCGCGCAGCCGGTCGGGTCGGTGACGCGGCTGTTCCCGCGCGCCGCGTCGCTCGTGGACGCCGCGCTCCCCATGCCCGCGTCGCGCGCGCGGGCGCTGCGCGCGCTGGCCGACGTGTCGCTCGACGTGGGCGGGGATCGCGACGCGGCCCGCGACGCGCTGCTCGCGCTCCCAGGCGTCGGGCCGTGGACGGCGTCGTACGTGGCGATCCGCGGGCTCGGCGACCCGGACGTCTTCCTCCCCACCGACCTCGGCGTGCGGCACGCGCTCACGGCGCTCGGCGTCGACCCCTCCCCGCGCGCGGCGGACGCGCTGGCCGAGCGCTGGCGGCCGTACCGGACGTACGCGCTCCATCACCTGTGGGCGTCGCTGTCGGACGCCGCGCCGGTGCGGCCCGCCGTCGCCGCGTGACCCTCCGGGCGGACGTCTTCCCCACGCGCCTCGGCGAGGTCGTCGCGCTCGCCGCACCGGCCGGCCTCGCGGGGCTGTACTTCACGGACGGCCGCCGGCCGCCGTTCGACGCGCTGCCGACGACGGTCCTCCCCGCCGTCCGGGAGCAGCTCCAGGCGTACCTCGCCGGCGACCTGCGCACCTTCGACCTCCGCCTCGCCCCCGTCGGGACGCCGTTCCAGCACCGGGTGTGGGCCGCCCTGCAGGCGATCCCGTACGGCGAGACGCGCACGTACGGCGACGTCGCGGCCGAGCTGGGCACGGCGCCGCGGGCGATCGGGCTGGCGAACGGGCGCAACCCGCTGAGCATCATCGTGCCGTGCCACCGGCTCGTCGGCGGAACAGGCGCGCTGACCGGCTACGCGGGCGGGCTCGCGCGCAAGGCCGCGCTGCTGGAGTTGGAGAGCTCCGGATGTTCGTCCAGCGAGCGGCGCAGCGACGCGAACGCGGCCAGCCCGATGATCAGCGGCAGCCAGAAGAGGATCACGCGGTAGGCGAGCACGGCCGCCGCGGTCCCGGCCGCGGGCGCGCCGTAGACGATCAGCGTGCCGATCAGCCCGCCGTCGATGCCGCCGACGCCCCCGGGCAGCGGGAGCAGGCCGCCGAGCTGGCCGATCAGGTAGCCGAGCAGGATCACCATCAGCGGCACGTCGACGCCGAGCGCCTTGAACGTCGCCCACAGGACGGCGTTGTCGAACGCCCAGTAGCCGATCGCGCCGACGAGCAGCGCAGGGTCCTTCGTGCGGACGATCGCGACCGCCTCGCCGACGCCGCCGATGATCGAGCGGCGCGCGACGCTCCACCACCGCACGAGCCGCGCCGCGTCGGGGCCGGGGTCGCGGCCGGTGCCGAGCTTCGGCAGCAGCAGCACGGCGGCGATCGCGAGGGCCGCCATGATCGCCGGCAGCCCGGTGAGCCAGAACGAGAGCTCCGGCCCGACGCCCGCCAGCGCGGCGAACCCGAGCACCGCGACCGCGACGAAGTTCACCGACGACTTGATGATGAAGAACGCGACGCTGCGCCGGGCGATGTGGCCGGACGGCATCCCGCGCCGGTGCAGCACCCACGCGCCCAGCGCGAGCCCGCCCGCGCCGCTGGCGGGCACGATCGACCCGGCCGCCAGCTCGGCCCAGCTGATGTTCCAGCTCGTGCGCCACTCCATCCGGCGGCAGAAGACCGGGCGGAACATGAGGACGTACGAGACGCCGGAGAGGAACTCGAGCCCGACCGCGAGCGCGAGCCACGCGGGGCTCGCGTCCTCCAGCGCGCCGCGCACCTCCCCGAGCCCGGGCGCGAGCACGACGATCAGCGCGAGGATCGCGAGCAGCAGCGCCACCTGCGCGGTGCGCCGCGCCAGGGTGCGCGTGTCGTACTCGGACGGAAGGGCAGAGGTCGCGGCCATGGCGAACCTCGATTGTTGCACGTGCATCGACTACGCGCGTGCCGTGTGCGGTCATGTTCGGTCCGCTGTCAGCGTGCCACGGGGTGCAAGGGCGCGCTCCGTCACGCGCGGATCGCCGCGAGGAGGCGCGCGTCCGCGTCGCCTCCGCGCACCGTGATCCGGACGTGGTCGGGCGTCAGGCCGGGGAAGGTGCCGGCGGGGCGAACCGCGATGCCGTGGTCCTCGTGGAGGCGGCGGACGAGCGCGGGACCGTCACCCACGCGCGCCAGCAGGAAGTTCGCGGCGCCTTCGTGCACCTCTGCACCGACTTCGCGCAGCCCCTGTGCCAGCGCTGCGCGGGCCTGGGCGGTGCGGTGCGGGAGGTCGGGGTCGGGCCCGCGGTCGGCGTACGCGGCGAGGGCGGCGAGCGCGAGTGCGTTCACGCTCCAGGCGGGGCGGGCCGCGCGGAGGAGCGCGGCGACGTCGGGCGGCGCGACGAGGTAGCCGGCGCGCAGGCCGGGGATCGCGAGGTGCTTGGTGACGCTGCGCAGGACGATCGTGTGGGGCGGCGCGCCGCCGTCCGCGAGGGACGGCTCGGTCGTGAAGGGGAGGAACGCCTCGTCCACGACGACGGCGCGGCCGGAGTGCGCCATCGCCGCGAGCTCGTCGGTCGTCGTCAGCACGCCGGTGGGGTTGACCGGGCGCCCGACGATGACGAGATCGGCGTCGTGGGGGACGTGGTGCGCGCGGGGGTGGAACGGCGGCTCGAGGATCACACGCGTGGGCGGGAGCCCGGCGGCGGCGAGCGCGCGGTCGGGCTCGGTGAACTGGGGGTGGACGACCGCGGGCGCGGTGGGCGCGAGCGCCGGCAGGAGCGCGAACCCCTGCGCCGCGCCGTTGAGCAGCACGACCTCGGCGGGGTCGCAGCGGTGGCGGCGGGCGATCGCGGCGGTCGCGGCACGCTCGTCCGGGTAGGCCCCGGCGTCGCGCTCCAGCGCGTCGCGGAGGACCGCGCGGAGCCACGCCGGTGGGCCGCCGGGCAGGACGTTGACCGCGTGGTCGTGCGTCGCGCCGCGCGCGTGGACGTCGCCGTGGACGTCGTCGAGCGCGGTCACCGCGGCAGCTCCAGCACGCGCCCGGCGACGACCAGCACCGCGCGGTCGGCCTGGGCGGAGAGGATCTGCGCGGCGTCGCCGACCGCGTCGAGCCACGCCCGCGTCGCCGCATCGGGCGGGACCGGGCCCCAGCCCGCCTCCTCGCACACCGCGACCGTCAGGCCCCGCCGCGCCGCCGCCGCCTCGGTGAACGCGCGCGCCTCCTCGCGCAACGCCGTCGCTTCGACGTCCGGCGTTCGCCAGAGGCGCTCCGCGGCCCACGTGCCGAGCGAGTCGAGCAGGACGGTGCGACCCTCCGCCACCTCCCCGAGCGCGGCGGCGACGTCGAGCCGCTCGACCGTCGCCCACGCCGCGGGCCGTCGTGCGCGGTGGGCGGCCACGCGCGCGGCCATCTCGTCGTCCGTCACGGTCAGCGGCGCGAGCACGGTGACCGGCGCGCCCGCCTCCAGCGCGAGCCGCTCGGCGTACGCGCTCTTGCCCGAGCGGCGGGCGCCGTGGACGAGCGTCAGCACGGCTCGTCGAACACGCCGAGGCCGCGGTGGAGCCGGCCGGCCGCCTCGACGAGCGGGAGCGCGAGTGCGGCGCCGCTCCCCTCGCCCAGCCGGAGGCGGAGGTCGAGCAGCGGCTCCAGCCCGAGCTCCATCAGCGCGACGCCGTGTGCCGGTTCTGCGGAGCGATGGCCCGCGAACAGCCACTCGCGCGCCGCCGGCCGCAGCCGGATCGCCACCAGCGCCGCGACCCCCACCGCGAGCCCGTCGAGCAGCACGGGCACCCGCGCATCGTGCGCCGCGAGGACCGCCCCGGCCAGGGCGGCGAGGTCGTGCCCGCCGACCCCCGCGAGCGCGGCGAGCGGCTCGCGCGCATCGGGGCCGTGCGCGGCGCGATGCCGCTCCAGCGCCGCGGAGACGAGCGCGCGGCGCCGCGCGAGCCCCTGCGCGTCGAGGCCGGTGCCGCGGCCGACGAGGTCGCCGGGGTCGGCGTCGGTGAGCGCGGCGAGCAGCGCGGCGGCGGTGGCGGTGTTGCCGATCCCGATCTCCCCCAGTACCAGCACGTCGGGCCGCACCCCGGGCGAAGCGAGGAGGTCGCGGACGAGCGCGGCGCCCACGTCCATCGCCGCGCGCGCGCCGTCCTCGCCGAGCGCGGGCGCGGCGGTCAGGTCGGCGCTCCCCCGCGCGACCTTCGCGTCCACCACACCCGGCGGGGTCGCGCCGCGCAGGCCGACGTCGGCGACCACGAGCCGCTCGCCGCGCGCGCGGGCGAGCACGCCGATCGCGGTCTCCCCCGCCGCCGCGGTCGCGGCGAGATCGGACGTGACGGTCGCATCGTGCAGGGAGGAGCCGCGCGCGACGTGGCCGTGGTCGGCGCAGACGATCAGGTGGGCGGCGCGCACCGGATCGGGCGGCGGGGCGCCGGTCGCCGCGGCCCAGCGCTCGGCCAGCTCCTCCAGCGCGCCGAGCGAGCCGGCCGGGCGCACCTGGCGGTCCGCCGCATCGCGCGCGGCGACCCGGGCCGCCGCGTCGGGTCCGGCCGTCGCGTCGCCGGCCACCGCCGACGCGGGCGCAGGCGCGGGCGAGGAGGGCCAGCGGTCGTGGTAGACGACCTCGCCCACCGGCCGCCGCGCGGCCCACCCCGCGCGCTCGAGCCCCGGCCGCGTCGGCCGCTCGTCCGGCCATCCGACGCACAGCCACGCGACCGGGTCGACCTCCGCCGGGATGCCGAGCGTCGCGCGCAGGTCCTCGGGGCGGTAGAAGCTCACCCACCCGATCCCGAGCCCCTCGGCGCGCGCGGTCAGCCACAGGTTCTGGATCGCGCAGACGGTCGAGTGCAGGTCGGTCGCGGGGATCGTGCCGCGTCCGAGGACCTCGACGCCGTCCGGCGGCGGGACGCAGCAGACCGCGATCCCGACCGGTGCCTCGAGCACGCCCTCCACCTTCTGGTCGAGGAACTGGCGGGCGCGGGCGTCGAACCGCGGCGCCTGCCGGAGCCGCTCGCGCTCGCACAGCGCGCGCACCTGCGCACGGATCTCCGTCGACCGGACGACCACGAACCGCCACGGCTGCGAGAGCCCGACCGAGGGCGCGCGGTGGGCCGCCTCGAGGAGGCGCTCGAGGGTCGCGTCGGGCACCGGATCGGGACGGAACCGGCGGATGTCGCGCCGGCCGGCGATGACCTCGGCGAGGGCCGCACGGGAGGCCTCGTCCATCCGCCAGCCCGCCGGGTCCGCGGCGCGGTCGGCGGCGCGCGAGGGGTCGAGGTCGGGCGCGAGCGCGGGGCGCTTCACGGGGCGCACGCTCCCGCCAGCACGACGCCGTGGACGGCCCGCGCGATCGCCGCGCCCACCGCCGTCGCCGGCCCCGCGAACGGCACGCCGCCGCCGGGGAGCGCCGCGACACAGATCGAGTCGGTCGCGGTGCCCGTCGCGGGCCCGTCGTGGTTGAGCGCCGGCACGCGCGCGTCGGCGAGCGCCTGCGCCTTGGCCTCGGTCGCGGTCTGCACGGCGGCGACGAGCGCCGCGTCGTCGAGCGGCTCGTCGACGAGCACCAGCAGGTTGATCGTCCCGACCGGCGGCACACGGCGGGGGCGGCGGCCGGCGGCGGCGAGCCCGTGCCCGACCCCCACCGTCCCGACCGCGCGGACCGGGCCGTGCGCGCGATGCTCGGCGCGGGAGACGTCGGCGGCGGTCATCATCGCGATCGTCGCAGCCGGGTCGAGCGCATGCGCGGCGAGGACCTCGCGCAGGTGCGCGGCCGGGTCGAGGCGCGCGTAGCCGTGCTCGACGCCGAGGTTGAGCCACGCCGTCGCGCCGTCGCGCAGGCCGCCCCCGACGAGCGCGGAGGAGAGCGCGCGGCGGGGCGCGCCGAAGGGCACGACGAGCACATCGCCGGCGGCCACCCGCGGTGCTGCCGCGGCCGGCCGCGGGGTGGTTGCGGTTGCGGCGCGGTTCGTCACGGAAGTGCGTTGGGATCGAAACGGATCAGCGCGTTGACGGCGGCCGCGGCGACGGCGCTCCCGCCGCGCTCCCCGATGTTCGTCACGCACGGCAGGCCGGACGCGGCGAGCGCCGCCTTCGACTCCGCGGCGCCGACGAAGCCCACGGGCAGGCCGACGATCAGCGCGGGCTCCACCGGCGGGTGCTCGATCAGCGCGAAGAGCGCGGTCGGGGCGTTGCCGACGACCCACACCGCGCCCGCGCCGACCTCCTCCACCGCGATCCGCATCGCGGCGGTCGAGCGCGTCGTGCCCTCCGCCGCCGCCCGCTCCGCACACCGCGGATCGCTCAGCGGGACGAGCGGCGAGCGCGAGGTGATCCCCGCCGCCGCCATCCGCGCGTCGCACACGACCGTCGCCCCGTCGAGCAGCGCGCGACGGCCGGCGGCGAGCGCCTCCTCGTCGAGCACGAGCGACTCGGCGAACGAGAGGTCCGCCGACGCGTGGCAGACCCGCTCGGCGACCGCGCGCGAGAGCGGCGGCAGGTGCGAGAGGTCGATGCGGGAGCGCAGGATGCGGTAGCTCTCCTGCTCGATGGGGTGCGGGGTCACGCGGGCCACGGGGCCTCCAGGGCGTCGAGCTCGACGAACGCGTCGGCGGGGCAGATCTCCATGCACTCGCCGCAGCCGGTGCAGCGGTCGACGAGCGTCAGCAGCGGCGGGCCGCCCCAGCCGGGCGGGGCGGGGCGGATCGCGCGCTCGGGGCAGGTGGGCAGGCAGGCGCCGCAGCCCTTGCACTGGTCGGTGGCGGCGAAGACGCGGTGGCTCATCCGGCGTCGCGCGCGGCAACGGCGCAGGTCGCGTGGGCGGAGCGGCGCTTCTGCACGAGGAGCGTGCCGCCGGAGGTGAGGAGCGCGGCGGCCTCCGCGACCGACGGCGTGCCGACGTGCGCGGCGACGACCGTGCTCGGCGTCGGCACCTCGACCGCCGCAAGCGCCTCCGCCGGGTGCGTGAGCAGCGGCCACCCGTACCGCGCGGCGAGCGCGCGGACGGCGGGCTCGTCGGCCTTGATGTCGGCGGTCGCGAGCGCGTGGACGCGGCGCGGCTCGAGACGCGCGTCGGCCAGCGCGGCGTCGACGAGCGCGCGCAGCTCCCCCTCGGGACACCCTCGGCTGGCGCCGACCCCGACGACGATCACGGGCGCACCCCGCTGACCACCACGATCGGGTTCTCCGCGGCCAGGCGGTGACCGCCGGCGAGCGGGCGCAGGCGCGAGGCCTGCACCATCGTCGCCTCGGCGTCGAGCCCGTGGGCGGCGAGCGCGGCGAGGGCCGGGCCGGCGCGCTCGACCAGCGCGAGGGTCACCACCACCGCCCGCCGCGCCCGCGCGGCGCACGCGCCGATGATCGCGTCGAGGTCCGCTCCCCCGCCCCCGACGAACACCGCGTCGGGATCGTCGGCGAGGTCGGCGAGCACCGCGGGCGCGGCGCCGTGCACCGTCCGGAGCGGCACGCCGTGCGCCGCGGCGTTGCGCTCGGTCAGCGCGACGGCCTCGGCGTCGTGGTCGAGCGCGACGACCGCCGCCCCGAGCCGCGCGCACTCGACCGCCACGGACCCGCTCCCGCACCCGACGTCCCAGACGAGATCGCCGACGCCCGGACCGAGCCGGGCGAGCGCGACCGCCCGCACCTCCGCCTTGGTGATCATCCCCGCGCGGTGCTCGAACGCCGCCTCGGGGAGGGCCCATCCGGGCGCGGACGTGCGCGGGGGCGCGAGGGTCGCGCGCGGCGCCTCGCCAGGCGCGCGCACGATGACCACGTTCGGCGCGGCGAACGGCCCGGCGGCCGCGATCTCCTCCGGCGGGCCCGTCACGACCCGCTCGTCCGGCGTGCCGAGCCGCTCGGCGATGGTGATCGACCGGTCGGTGTACCTGAGCCGCTCCACGAACCACTCGGGCGGCGCGTCGGGCGCCGTGAGGATCGCGACCCTCGGGTGGCGGAGCGCGGCGTGCAGCGCGGTGTGCGCGGCGCGGCCGTGCGCGGAGACCACGAGCGCGTCGTCCCACGGCACCCCGAGGCGCGCGAACGCGACCGCCACCGACGACGGCGCGGGCCGCACGTCCAGGACGTCCGGCCCGAGGCGCTCGGCGAGGCGCCGGACGATGCCGAAGAACCCCGGATCCCCCGACGCGAGGACCACCGCCGGCCCTTCGGCGGCGGCGAGGGCGTCGAGCGCCGCTGACAGGTCGCCCGTCAGCGGCACCTGCCGCGCGCCCGGCGGCGCGAGCGCGGCCAGCTGCTCCCGCCCTCCGACCACGACGGACGCGCACGCGAGGAGATCCGCGGCGGCGGGGTCCGCGAAGGGGACGCCGAGCACGGCGACGCGGCTCACGACCGGAGCGCCTCCAGCACGACGCGCTCCCGCGCCCCCGGGGACGCGCCGACGACCGACGCGCCCTCGAAGTCGACCATGATCGCGTCCACCAGCAGCGCGCCGGACACGTACTCGGTCAGGTTCGCCGCGACCCGCTCGCACAGCAGGTCCGACGCCGCGCCGCCGATGCCCGCAGCCTCCCACAGCTCGTACGCGTGCCGCGCGGTGTTCGCCTCGCCGCACGCCGCGACGACCTCGTCCGAGCCGCCCGCCAGCGACGCCAGCTCCGCGTGGAACGCCGGGTCGACCTTCGAGCGCGTCCAGTGCGTCATCAGCACGCCCGCGCCGAGCTTCGACAGCTTCCCCGCCATCCCGACGAACACGACGCGGGGGAACCCGAGCGACCGCGCCCGCTTGAGCGCGTAGCCGGTGAAGTCGCCGACCTCGACGAAGCACACCTCGGGCAGCTCGGGGAGCAGCCGGCGCGCCGCGCGCTCGCTCCGCCCGCCGGTCGTCAGCACGACCGTCCGCTGACCCTGCGCGTCCATGACGTCGATCGCCTGCCCAACGCTCGCGCGCCATGCGGCGGTGGAGAACGGGCGCACGATCCCGGTCGTGCCGAGGATCGAGATCCCGCCGAGGATCCCCAGCCGCGGGTTCGACGTCCGGCGGCCCATCTTCTCGCCGCCGGGCACGCTGATCTCGACGACGACCCCCGTCTCGGAGAGGTCGAACACCTCGCTCACCGCCGCGTGCAGCTGCGCGCGCGGCCCCGCGTTGATCGCCGGCCCGCCGACCTCCAGCCCGAGGCCCGGACGGGTCACCCGGCCGACGCCGTCGCCGCCGTGGAGCTCCAGCCCCGGCGCGGGGCTCAGCGACACGCGCGCGGTGAGGTGCGCACCGTGCGTGACGTCCGGGTCGTCGCCGGCGTCCTTGATGACCACCGCCACCGCGGCGTCACCGTCGTGCTCGCAGCGCTCGACCGCGAACGTCGGCCGCAGCTCGCCGCGCGGCAGCGGGATCTCGACGGTGGACGGCGGGTCGCCGTCGCGCAGCAGCAGGCACGCGGCCTTGGCGGCGGCGGTCGCGCAGGAGCCGGTCGTCCACCCGCGGCGCAGCTTGCCGGTCGCGACGCGCCGGGCGGATGCGGGGAGGTTGGGCTCGCGCAGCTCGCGGTCGGTCATCGGGCCGCCTTCCGGTAGCGGTCGGGGCGCCCGAGCGGGCGGTAGCGGTGGCCGTAGCCCGGGTCGTAGACGTGGGAGCGGCCGGCCTCCGCGTCCTGCGCCAGCGCCGGGCCGACGAGCACGAGCGCCTGCGTCGTGATCTTGTGGGAGCGGATCGTGGTGAAGAGGTCCCGCAGCGCGCAGCGGGCGACGATCTCGTCCGGCCACGACGCGCGGTAGACGACCGCGCAGGGCGCGTCCTCCGTGTAGCCACCTTCCAGCAGATCCGCCTGCAGCTCGCGCGGACGGCGGACGGACAGGAAGAGCACGAGCGTGGTGCCGTGCCTGGCGAGCTCGCGCAGCTCCTCGTTGGGCGGCATGTTCGTCCGTGTGGGGCGGCGGGTGAGGATGAGCGTCTGCGAGACGTCGGGGACGGTCAGCTCCTGGCCGAGCGCGGCTGCCGCGGCGCCCACCGAGCTGACGCCGGGGACGATGTCGACCTCGAGTCCGAGGTGGCGGCACGCGGCGAGCTGCTCGTGGAGCGCGCCGTAGACCGTCGGGTCGCCCGAGTGCACGCGCGCGACGTGCAGGCCCTCGGCCCCGGCGCGCGCGTAGATCGCGACGACGTCGTCGTGGGTCTTGTCGTCGGAGGGGACGAGCTCGGCGTCGGGGCGGCAGTGGTCGAGGATCGCGGGATCCACGAGCGAGCGCGCCCACACCACGACGTCCGCCTCCGCGAGCACGCGCGCGGCGCGGAGCGTGAGGAGGTCGGGCGCGCCGGGGCCCGCGCCGACGAACGAGACGCGGCCGGCGCTCATGCGGGGCCCTCGGACGTGCGGGTGGCGGACGCGCGGAGGGCGGCGAGGGAGCGTTCGGCCTTCTCACGGCGCACGAGCTCGCCGACGCGGACGAGGTCGGGCCGCACCGCCAGCAGCGCGCGGAGGATCAGCGCGGTGAGGACGCCCTCGACGATCCCGATCAACGCGTAGGCGCCGATGGTCGACGCGGCGATGGTCGACAGGTCGATCTCCACCCGGGCGCCGAGCGCGAACTCCAGCGTGAACAGGCACGCCGCGAGCACCACGCACAACCAGGCGCAGACGGCCGCGGAGGTAGCTATACCGGTCGGTGTACTTGGCAGCGCCCGGCGCAGCGCGAGGAGGAGCGGGTAGCCGACGAACGCCGGCAGCAGCGCGAGGTTGACGATCGCCAGGCCGAGCGTCGTGATGCCGCCGTCGCCGAGCGCCAGCGCCTGGATCGCGCAGACGACCGCGATCGTCACCGCCCCGAGCCACGGCCCGAGCAGCGCGACCGCGAGCAGCCCGCCGAGGAGGTGCCCCTGCGTGCCGACGGTGATCGGGAACATCGGCGCGTCGCCGACGAGGAAGAACGCGGCCGCGAGGCCGGCGACCGGGAGGTCGCGCTCGCGCTGCTCGGCGCGGACCTTGTGCAGGCACAGGGCGAGCCCGGCGGCGCCGGCGGTCCACCCGATCGCGGCGGCCTCGCCGGAGAGGAAGCCGTCAGGGATGTGCAACGGGCACCTCCTGCGGAGCCGGGGCGGTGAGGTCGAGCGCGGCGACGGCGCCGACGACGAACGTGACGGGCGGCTTGAGCGGCGCCGGGAGGTCGGCGAGCGTGCCGCGCTCCACCACCTGCTCGGGCCGGGAGCCGGCGCTGATGGCCGCGATCGGCGTGTCCTCCGGCAGCCCGCCGGCGATCAGGCGCGCGGCGATGCGGCGGATGCGGCCACGGCCGGTGAGGATCACCAGCGTGCCGCCGAGCTTGGCGAGCGTCTCCCAGTCGGGCGGCGTGCCGTGCTCGGGGTCGTCGTTGCCGTCGACGATCGTGCACGTGACGCTGAGCTGGCGGACCATCAGCGGGATGCCGGCCGCGGCGGGCGCGCCGACGGCGCTCGTGACGCCGGGGACGATCGCGACCTCCACGCCCGCCTCCTGCAGCGCGCGCGCCTCCTCGCCGCCGCGCGAGCAGACGAAGGGGTCGCCCGCCTTCAGCCGCACGACGCTGCGACCGGTACGTCCGTACCGCACCAGCAGCGCGTTGCAGTCCTCCTGGGAGAGGGCGCGCCGGCCGGGCGCGAGGCCGACGAGCACCCGCTCGGCGTCGGGGCGCGCGAGCGCGACGATCGCGTCGGCGGACGGGCGGTCGTAGACCACGACGTCCGCGGCGGCGAGCGCGTCGCGGGCCGCCTGGGTGAGGAGCGCCGGGTCGCCCGGACCCGCGCCGACCAGCGTCACGGTCACGCCGGCACCTCCGCGGAGGCGCTCGGGGCCGCGGACGCGGCGGCGCCGCGCGTCGCGACGAGCCAGTCGCCGGCGAGCGCGCCGGTGTCGCCGGCGACGATGAGGACGGTGCGCATGGTGACGGCTCCCGGGTCGAGGTCGGCGAGGGTGGTCAGGGCGACGTGCTGGCCGGGGCGGGCGACGTCGGTGCACAGCGCGACGGGGGTCGCGCCGCCGCGGGTCTCGCGGAGGATCTCCAGCACGCGGTCGAGCTGCCACGTCCGCGCCTTCGACCGCGGGTTGTAGAGCGCGAGCGCGAGGCCCGCGGACGCGACGGCGGTCAGGCGGCGCTCGACCGTCTCCCACGGCGTGTGCAGGTCGGAGAGCGAGAGCGTCGCGAAGTCGTCCGCGAGCGGCGCGCCGAGCAGCGCGCCCGCGGCCAGGGCGGCGGTGACGCCGGGCACGACGACGACCTCGGGCCGGGTCGCGGCGGGGAGCGCGGCGGCGCGGGCAAGGGTCCGGGCGGCCATGCCATAGACCCCGGCGTCACCGCTCGACACGAGCGCGACCCACGCGCCGGCGGCGGCGCGGTCGAGGGCCTCGTCGGCCCGCTCGGCCTCCTCCCCCATCCGGCCGCGCACCACGAGCTGCTCCGGGCGGAGGAGGTCGGCGCAGAGGTCGACGTACGCGGCGTAGCCGACGACGACCTCCGCGCGCGCCACGGCATCGGCCGCGGCGGGGGTGCGCAGCGCGGCGTCCCCCGGGCCGAGCCCGACGATGTGCAGCGATCCCGTCACGCGGCGAGCGGGTTGAAGCCGGCAGGGAGCTCGAGGCGATGCGCGCGCATGAAGCCCTCGTCCGCGAGCACCTCGCGGGTCGCGCCGTCGGCCACGACGACGCCGCGGTCGAGCACGACCGCGCGCTCGCACAGCTCCAGCGCGTACGGGAGGTCGTGCGTCACGACGAGCGTGGTGACGCGCAGCGACTGGAGGACGTCGGCGAGCTCGCGCCGCGCGGCGGGGTCGAGCGCGGACGACGGCTCGTCGAGCACGAGGATCTCCGGCCGCATCGCCAGCACGCCCGCGAGCGCCGCCCGCCGCCGCTGGCCCGCCGACAGCGTGTGCGGCGCGCGCGCCGGGAGGTCGTCGTCGTGCAGGCCGACGAGCGCGAGCGCCTCGCGGACCCGCTCTCGCAGCTCCTCCCCGCGCAGGCCCTGGTTGGCGGGACCGAACGCGACGTCGGCCTCGACGGTGGGCATGAAGAGCTGGTCGTCGGGGTCCTGGAAGACGACGCCGACCTTCTCGCGGATCGCCTTCCGCGTCCCCCGCGCCAACTCGACGCCGCCGACGCGCACGATCCCGTCGGCGCCGTCGAGCATCCCGTTGAGCTGGAGCACGAACGTCGTCTTGCCGGCACCGTTCGGCCCGAGCACCGCGACGCGCTCGCCGGGCATGACGGTGAGGTCGATGCCCGCCAGCGCGGCGCTGCCGTCGGGATAGGCGAACCGGAGGCCGGAGACCTCGAGCGCGGGCGGCGTGCCAGGCGGGACCTCGACGCGCGCGGCGGGGCGCAGCCCGGGCCGGCGGGGCGCGAGCTCCAGCGGCGCCTGGGGCGCACGGGTCGCCCGGCGGCCCCGGCGCTTGCCGCGCGCGGGCCCGTCGCCGTGGGGCGTCAGCGAGATCGGCATCCCGACCTTGTCCTCGTAGCCGGGCAGCCGCACGCGGTAGGCGCACACGTCGCAGTTCATCCGCACGTCGCCGGCCTGCGCCTCGCGGTAGCGCTCCAGCACGAGCTTCGCGAGCCGCCGGTCGGGGCCGAGGTGCGCGGCGCCTCGGACCTCCACTCCGGAGTGCTGCTCTGCCCACTCCGCGGCCTGCCGGTAGATGCGTGGGACGAGCACGCCGGTGAAGAGGAGGAACGGCATCACGACGATCCGCCGCGCGCCGAGCCGGCGGCAGCGCTCCAGCGCGCCCGCGACGTCGGGCTGGGCGACCTGCACGAACGCGGGCTCGACCAGCCCGAGGCCGCGCCCGTCGGCGAGCAGCCGCGCGATCTTGAAGAGGTCCGACGTGGCGTCGGGGTCGGACGAGCCGCGCCCCACGAGCACGACGGCCGTCTCCGCCGCACTGGTTGCATCTCCGCCGTTGGTTGCGTCTTCGCCGGTGGTCGCATCTCCGCCGAGGGCCGCGCGGATGCGGTCCTCGGCGACGTCGAGCACGGTCGGGTGGATGCCCAGGTCGCGGCCCATGCGGAAGCGCACGTCGGGGTGGCGGACGCGGGCGCGGGCGAGCGTCGCCGGGCCGTCGTTCTTCAGGTGCCCGGCGGCGAGCAGCACGAGCGGCACCGACACCACGTCGCGGGGGCCGCGCGCGACGAGCGTGTCGATCGCGTCGTCAACCAGCGGCTCGGCCAGCTCGATGAACCCGGTCTCCATCTGGACCTCGCCGGCGGCCTCGCGCACGTGCGCGGCGAGCTGGTGGAACTCCTCCAGCCCGTCGGCGTCGCGGGTCCCGTGGCCGACGAGCAGCAGCGCTGGCGGCGCCGCGGTGGGCGCGTGGGTGTGGGCGGCGGCGCTCACGCGGCGGCCTCCAGCGCGGTGAGCGCGACGGCGGGCGCGGCGGCGACCAGCGCGCAGGCCCACGCCAGCGGGGGCGCCGCGAGCACCAGGCCGGTCTCGGGCAGCCGGCCCGTGTAGCCGCGCGCGAGCATCGCGCCGTGCACGCGCTCACCCCGCTCGAAGCACCGGACGGCGACGGCGCCGGCGGTGCGGGTGACGGTCCGCGCCTGCCACAGCCAGCGCGGGTCGTCGCCGCGCGCGACGCGGGCGAGCTGCAGCCGCCGCATCTCCTCCAGCACGACCTGCACGTAGCGGATCGCGAACCCCGCGACGGCGGTGATCGTCCGCGGCACGCGCAGGCGCTCGAGCCCGGCGACGATCTCCGGCGCGGTCGTCGTGGCGGCGAGCACGCCGGTGGCGAGCACCGCGAGCGTGGCCTTGGCGACGATCCCGAACGCGGTCCACAGGCCGTCCTCGCTCAGCTCCACGCCGAGCACCCGCGTCGTGTCGCCGCCGGTGACGAACGGCAGCAGCAGGACGAAGAGCACGAACGGGATCTCGACGACGAGCCGCTGCGCGAGGAACCCGACGCCCGCGCGCGCCCACGTCGCCAGCGCGAGGATCAGCGCGAGGTCGACCGCGTAGGGCAGCGCGGCGCCGTGCGGCACGAGCGCGACGGCCACGACGAACACGAGCAGCGCGACGAGCTTGGTCTCCGGCGCGGCGCGGTGCAGGGCGGTGACCACGGGCTGAGATTCAGCCGCGGCGTGGGCCATGCTCATAGGCGCCCTCCCCGCTCGTGCTGCACACGCCGGGGGACGATGACCGTCGACATGTACGGCCCCCGCGTCCCGTCGCGCTCCTCCGCCGCCGCCACGACCTCGGACGCGCCGAGGCCGAGCTGCTCGCCGTACACCGCGCCCTCCAGCCGGCCCGCGTCGCGCACGGTCTCCAGCACGCGCGGGAGGTGGCGGCCGCCCTTGTAGACGACCACCGTGTCGAACCCGTCGAGCGCGTCGCGCAGCTTGTCCTCGCCTGCCGGCCACGGCACGAGCGCGAGCCGCTCGTCGCCCTCGGCGAGCACGGTGCCGGAGCGCGCGGCGAGGTCCTGCAGCGCGGTGATGCCGGGGATCGTCTCGACGACGACCTCCGGCACGAGCGCGCGCACCGTCTGCGCCACGTAGCCGAACGTCGAGTAGAGGTTCGGGTCGCCGATCGTGGCGAACGCCGCGGTCCCGCCCTCACGCACGACGGCGGCGATCGCGTCGCCCGCGCGGTCCCAGTTGCCGGCGCGCGCCGCGTCGTCGCGCATGGCGAACAGCAGACGTTCGATCTTCGAAGATCGAAGATGCGGCGCCACGACGCGCTCGGCCCGGCCGACGTCCCCGCCGGCGCGCGACGTGTCGGTCTCGGGGACGAACACGCGGTCCGCCGCCTGCAGCGCGTGCAGCGCCTTGAGCGTCAGGTGCTCCGGATCGCCGGGTCCTACGCCGACGCCGATCAGCCGCCCCGCCCGCGCGGTCTCGTCGCTCATACGTTCACCCTTCCGGTCCAGGACGGGACCGCCGGCGCGGCGGCCGCGGCGACCATCCGCGCGGCGACCTGCGGCGTGGCCGCCCAGTGCGTGTGCAGGTAGCTCGCGTGCACGCCGCCGAGCACGTGGCCCTCGGCGCGCTCGGTGCCGCGGGCGCGCAGCGTCCACGCGGGCGCGGCGCCGGCGGCGGGCTCCAGGCGCGAGTAGTGGAACTCGTGGCCGCGCACGGCCGTGCCCTCCTCCCACACGCCGTGCGGGGACGCGGCGACGGCCTCGCGGTAGCCGAGCGACAGCCGCTCGCCCATCGTGGCGGCGGCCGGGATCACGTCGCACATCGGCCGCCCGTCGAGCTCGCTCGCCAGGTACAGCAGCCCGCCGCACTCGGCCAGCACCGGCCGGCCCCGCGCGGCGAACGCGGCGATCTCCGCGCGCAGCGACCAGTTCTCCGACAGCTCGGCCCCGTAGACCTCGGGGAACCCGCCCGCCAGCAGCAGGCCGCCGGTGCGCGGGGGGAGCTCCTCGTCGGTGAGCGGGTCGAACTCGACGAGCTCGGCGCCGTGCGCCCGCAGCAGCTCGCGGTTCTCCGGGTAGTGGAAGCTGAACGCGGGCCCGGCGGCGACGGCGATGCGCGGCGGCACGGATCCGGCCCACGCCTCCGGCGCGTCGGGATCGGGCGCGGGCGACCACGCCTCCCCCGGCACGTCCGGCGCGCTGCGGGCGAGCGCGAGCAGGCCGGCGAGATCGCAGTGCGCGGCGACCGCCTCGCCCAGCGCGTCGATCGCGCGGCGCGCCTGCTCGACGCGCTCGGCCGCGGGCACCAGGCCGAGGTGGCGCTCGGGCGTCGCGACCTCCGCGTCCCGCGGCAGCGCGCCGAGCACCGGGATGCCGAGCGGCTCCAGCGCCTCGCGCAGCAGCGTCGCGTGCCACGGCGAGCCGACCCGGTTGAGGATCACGCCGGCGACCTGCACGTCGGGGTCGAACGTCGCGTAGCCGTGGACGATCGCGGCGACGCTGCGCGCCATCGCGGCCGCGTCGACCACCAGCACGACGGGCGCGCGCAGGAGCTTCGCCACGTGCGCGGTCGAGGCCAGCTCGCCCCGCCCGGACGCGCCGTCGTACAGCCCCATCACGCCCTCGATCACCGCGACCTCCGCGCCGCGCGCGCCGTGGCGGAACAGCGGGGCGATCAGGTCGGGCGCGGAGAGGAACGCGTCGAGGTTGCGGCCCGGCCTGCCGGTCGCCAGCGCGTGGTAGCTGGGATCGATGAAGTCCGGGCCGACCTTCGCGCCCGTCGCCGCCACGCCGCGCGCGGTCAGCGCGGCGAGGAGCCCGGTCGCGACCGTCGTCTTCCCCGCGCCCGAAGAGGTGCCGGCGATGACGAGCCGCGGGATCACGCGTGGACCTCCGCGACGCGCCCGACGGACCATGGCGATGTTGCAACCGGGGTGTGCTCGACCGCGCGCTCGGTGAGGCGCGAGGGACCGGCAGCGGGGATGCGCGGGCCGTTGAGCACGGCCGGGACCGGCTGGGCGTCGTGGCGGCCGGTCCACGGGCAGGTGCCGTGGTCGGACGTGACCGCGAGCAGCGCGCCGTGGTCGTGCGCCGCCGCGACCAGCGGCGCCAGGAGCTGAGCGTCGACCGCTTCGAGCAGCGCGCGCTTGCCGTCGCGCTCGCCGCGATGGGCGGCCTCGTCCGCTCCCCCGACGTGGACGACGACCGTGTCGGCGTGGCCGTGGCGGAGCGCGCCGATCGCGGTCACCGCCTTCACGCGCAGGTCGGTGTCGACGTCGCCGGTCGCCCCCTCGGGCTGGACGACCCGCGCACCGAGCAGCCGCCCCACGCCGGCCGCGGCGCCCGGGCCGCTCACGATCGTGGTGCGCTCGTCGAGCACCGGCTCCGGCGTCTCGCCGACCGGCCAGACCTCGACGTCGAACCCGCCGCACGCCGCGATCTGCGGGTGGCGCGCGCCGACGGCGAGCAGGCGGTGGCCGCGCAGCGGCGTGACGCAGTGGCGCGGGAGCTGCGCGCGCAGCAGCGGCCAGAGCAGGTGGACCTCGTGGTCGGTCGCGCGCCGGCCGCGCTCCCCCCGCACGTCGATCCGCCACGCGCGCAGGCCGTCGGCGACCCGGATGCCGGCGCTCGCGGCCTCGACCGCACCACGCCCGACGGCCGTCCGCGGCGGCGCGCCGAGCAGGGTCGGGATGCCGGTCTCGGAGCCCGGCGCGAGCCCGTCGGGCGTCGTCTGCACGCGCGCGACCGCGCCGTGGCGGCAGAGCGCGTCGAGCGTCGGCGTCCGCGCCTCCTCCAGCGTGGTCGGCCACGGCTGGATCGGCTCCGGCGCGCCGTCGAGGATGACGAGGACGCGGGGCGTGGTCACCACTCGATCCCCTGCTGGGCGCGGATGCCCTGGTCCATCGGGTGCTTGACCTTCTGCACCTCGCTGACGAGGTCGGCGGCGGCGATCAGCTTGGCCGGCGCGTCGCGGCCGGTGATCACCACGTGCTGGAAGCCCGGCCGGTTGACCAGCGTCTCGACGACGTCGTCCTCGTCGAGCCAGCCGAAGTTGATCGGGTACGTCAGCTCGTCGAGGAGGAGGAACTCGTAGCGCTCGTCGCCGATGCGCCGCTTGACCTCCTCCCACCCCGCGCGGGCCTTGTCGGCGGACTCGTCGAGATCCTTGGAGATCCACGTCCAGCCGTCGCCCATCTTCTCCCAGTCGATGCCGCCGAGCGCGGCCGCGGCCTTCGCCTCGCCGACCTTCCACTTGCCGGACTTGACGAACTGGAAGACGCCGCAGCGGTAGTCGCGCGCCCAGCTGCGCAGGAGCATCCCGAAGGCGCTGGTCGACTTGCCCTTCCCGTGGCCGGTGATGACGATGAGGAGCGGCTTGTCGCGCGGCTTGCGGCGCTTGGGCTCGGCGGAGCCGGCGTCCTCCGGCGTGTGCGGGACGTCCGCGTCGGTGTGGCGGTTGACGGTGGGATCGGTCGTGCTCATGCAGCCCTCCGGGGCGCGGCGTTCGTCAGGGAAGACAGGGGGAGCAGGCGCGCTGCGGCGGCGGTGGCGAGGTCGCGGGCGAGGCCGAGGCGCACCGCGCCCTCCTCGGCGTCGAACACGACGACGCCGTCGGCGGTCTGCGCGAGCCGCGTCGCCGCCGCCTGCGCCGCCGCCCGCCCGGGGGCGCCGCCGGACGCACGGCCGTCGGTGACGACGAGCGCGAGCGAGCGGCGGTCGGCGTCGCGGCGCCGCTCGCGCGCGATGAGCCGCGCCGTCTCGTCGAGCCCCGCGGCGATCGGCGTGCCGCCGCCGGTGGGGAGCTGCGCGAGCGCGGCGGCCGCCTGCTCGACGGAGGAGGTCGGGGGGAGCGCCAGCTGCGCGTGCGTGCCGCGGAAGGTGACGAGCGCGACGCGGTCGCGGCGCTGGTAGGCGTCGAGGAGGAGCCCGAGGATCGCGCCCTTGACCGCGGCCATCCGCCGCTTCGCGCCCATCGACCCGGACGCGTCGACGCAGAACACGACGAGGTTGCCCTCGCGGCCGGCGCGGAGGTGCTCGCGCAGGTCGGCGCGCTGGATGCGCACGCGCCCGGCGGCGCCGTCGGGCCCCTCCCCGCGTCGCCTCCGACGCGCGGCGGCGCGGAGCGTGGCGGCGACGGCGAGGTCGGTCACTTCGGCGCCGGCGGGCACGGCGTCGACCGGCGCGCCGTGCGGGCCCGTCGCGCGGGAGCGGCCGCCGCGTGCGCCGCGGCCCTCACCCGCGAGCGCGAGGAGCGGCGGAACGCCGGGCTGCGCGGGGGCGTCCGTGCGGTGCGGCGCGGGCGCGCCGGCGCGGTACTCGCGCGGGTCGTCGTCGCCGTCGCGCGTTCCCGCGGGAACGTCCTCGCCCCGCGCCCCGGCCGGCGTTCCCGCGGGAACGTCGTCGCCGTGCAGGCCGTCGCCGCCGTCGCCGCCATCCGCGGACCCGCGCGCCCCGCCGCCCCCGCTGCGCGGGCCGTCGTCGTCCCCGCCGTCGTCGCCACCGTCCGCGTCGCCCGCGTCGCCGCGTGCGCCCTCCAGCGCGTCGTCGAGCTCGTCCTCGCCCAGCCCCGGCGGGTCGAGCGGGCCGCGGCGGCGGCGGTGCGCGAGCGTCAGGAGCGCGGCACGGCGCACGTGCTCCTCCGTCACCTCGTCCGCGCCGTCGAGCGCCGCCAGCGCCGCCGCGGTGCGCGCGCACACGATGTCCGCGCGCAGGCCGTCGACGCCCAGCCGCGCGCACGTGCCGGCGATCAGCAGGAGCATCCGCTCCCCCAGCCGCACCGCATCCAGCCGCGCGCGGGCCTGCGCGATCTGGTCACGAAGCGCGCGCTCTTCCGTGACGAAGCGCGCCGCAAACGCAACCGGGTCGGCGTCGTAGGCCAGCCGCCGCCGGACGACCTCGACGCGCTCGCGCGCCTCCCCGCTCGCGGCCACGGCGACGGACAGGCCGAAGCGGTCGAGCAGCTGCGGGCGCAGCTCCCCCTCCTCCGGGTTCATCGTCCCGACGAGCAGGAACCGCGCCGGGTGCGAGACCGACACGCCCTCGCGCTCGACGTGGTTGCGCCCCATCGCCGCGGCGTCGAGGAGCACGTCGACGAGGTGGTCGGGGAGGAGGTTGACCTCGTCCACGTAGAGGATCCCGCGGTGCGCCGCGGCGAGCAGACCCGGCTCGAACGCCCGGGCGCCGTCGGCCAGCGCGCGGTCGAGGTCGAGCGTCCCGACGACGCGGTCGGCCGTCGCGCCGACCGGCAGCTCGACGAGCCGCACCTCACGCGAGCTCGAGGTCGCGTGCGGGCCGTCGGGGCACGGCTCGCCCGGCGCGACGCCGTACGCGCAGCCGTCCGCGACCTCGACCGGCGGCAGCAGTGGCGCGAGCGCGCGGACGGCCGTCGACTTCGCGGTGCCCCGTTCGCCGCGGACGAGGACGCCGCCGATCGCGGGGTCGACCGCGATGGCGAGGAGGGCCTCGCGCAGCGCGTCCTGGCCGACGATCGCGGAAAGGGGGAACGCGGGTGGGCCGGCGGGGGCGGCGGAGGTGGTGCCGGCGGGCGGCGCGGCGGGGTGCGGCGCGGCGGTCACGCGGTGGCCTCCTCCAGCTCGCCTTCGACCTCCAGGTACGCCTCGCGCAGACCGGCGAGGGTCGCGTCCGACGGCGCCTCCCACAGGCCGCGGTCGGCGGCCTCGAGCAGCCGCTCGGCGATCGCGCGCAGCGCCCACGGGTTCGAGCGCTTCATGAAGTCGCGGACCGACGGGTCGAGGACGTACTTCTCGCTCAGCGTCTCGTACATCCAGTCCTCGACGACGCCGGTGGTGGCGTCGTAGCCGAAGAGGTAGTCGACGGTCGCCGACAGCTCGAAGGCGCCCTTGTAGCCGTGGCGGATCATCGACGCGATCCAGCGCGGGTTGGCGACGCGCGCCCGGAAGACGCGCTTGGACTCCTCCGCGAGCGTGCGCGCATGGACCCGCTCGGGATCCGCGCTGTCGCCGATGACCGCGCGCGGCGGCGCCTGCGATGGGCCGCGCACGTGGCGCGCGTACGCCACCATCCCGCCGTGCTCGGCGTAGTAGTCAGACGAGTCGAGCAGGTCGTGCTCGCGGTTGTCGACGTTCTTCACCGCGACGTCGATCCGCGCGAACTGCTCGCGCATCGCCGCGCGCGCCTCGACGCCGTCGAGGCCCCGGCCGTACGCGTGGCCGCCCCACGCCTCGTACACCGCGGCGAGGTCGGCGTCGTCGCGCCAGTTGCGGACGTCGATGAGCTGCAGGAGGCCCGCGCCGTACGAGCCCGGCGGCGTCCCGAACACGCGCGTGGTCGCGCGGCGCCACGCCGCGGCCTCGTCGCCGAGCTCGCCGGCAAGCCGCGCCGCGTCCTCCAGCGCATGCTTGCGGACGAAGTTCATCTCCACCGGCTCGTCGAGCCCCGCGACGAGGGTCACCGCGTCGTCGAGCAGTCCGATCAGGTGCGGGAACGCGTCCCGGAAGAAGCCCGAGATCCGCATCGTCACGTCGATCCGCGGACGCCCCAGCTCCTCCAGCGGAATGGCGGAAATTCCGCCGATGCGGCGCGTCTCCGGATGCCACACCGGCCGCACGCCGAGCAGCGCCAGGACCTCGCCCGCGTCGTCGCCGTGGGTGCGCATCGCGGCCGTCCCCCACACGACGATGCCGACGGTCTCCGGGTGCGTGCCGCGCTCGGCGACCTCCCGCGCGAGGAGCGCGTCGGCGAGCCGCGTGCCGGTCGCGTAGGCCAGCTCGGACGGGAGCGCCTTCGGGTCGACCGCGTAGAAGTTGCGACCGGTCGGGAGCACGTCGGCGCGGCCGCGGGTCGGGGAGCCGGAGGGCCCGGCCGGGACGTGGCGGCCACGCAGGCCGGCGAGCAGGTTCGTGATCTCGTCGCTGGTCTGCCGCAGGCGCGGGAGCACGACGTCGGCGGCGTAGGTGAGCGACGCGACGACGCCGGGGTCCGCGGCGCCGAGCACCTCCTCGCACACCGCGGCGGCATCCCCGAATCCTCGATCTTCGAAGATCTGCAGGAGCGCGCGCTGGGCGTCCTCGAGCCGGTCGACGAGGTCCGCGTTGGTGTGCGCGGGGCCGGGGAAGCGCGCGGTGAGGGGCTGCGGGGCGGAGGCGTTGGGCGCACCGGCGTCGGCGAGGAGCGCGGGCTCGTCGAGGCCGAAGGCCGCGGCGATCGCGCGGCGCAGCCCGGGCACGTCGTCGCTGCCGAGGCGGAGGATGGCGGCGAGGAGCCCACGCAGCTGCTCCCCCGCCGGCGCGCGGCCGAGGACGTGGAGCCCGTCGCGCACCTGGAGGTCCTTGATCTCGCAGAGGTAGCCGTCGACGTGCTCGATCAGCTCGCCGAACTCCTCCAGGTCCGGCTGCTCCTCCGCCTCGATGCCGAGGTCGCGGTGCAGCTCGGCCTCGTGCAGCACCGTCCAGATCTGCGACGCGAGCGCGGGGAGCTTGGGCGGGTCGAGCGCCTCGCAGCGCGCGAACTCGTCCATCAGCTGCTCCAGCCGGGCCAGCTCGTCGTACGTCTCGGCGCGCATCATCGGCGGCACGAGGTGGTCGACGATCACCGCGTGCGCGCGGCGCTTGGCCTGAACGCCCTCGCCGGGGTCGTTGACCACGAACGGGTAGAAGAACGGCACGTCGCCGAGCGCCGCGTCGGGCGCCGACTCGGGCCCCAGCCCCAGTCCCTTGCCGGGCAGCCACTCCAGCGTCCCGTGCTTGCCGAGGTGGACGATCGCGTCGGCGCCGAACTCCTCGTCGAGCCAGCGGTACGCGGCGAGGTAGTGGTGCGCGGGCGCGAGGTCGGGGTCGTGGTAGATCGCGACCGGGTTCTCGCCGTAGCCGCGGGGCGGCTGGATCGCGACGAAGACGTTGCCGAGCCGCAGGCCCGCGATCACGAAGTCATCGCCGTCCACGTACCACTCGCCCGGCGCCGGCCCCCACGTCTCGACCACCGACGACCGCAGCTCCTCGGGCAGCGACGAGAACCACTGCGCGTACTGCCCGACCGGCAGCCGCGCGTCGGCGCCGCTCAGCTGCTCGTCGGTGAGGAACTCCTGGTCGTGGCCGCCCGCCGCGATCAGCGCGTGGATGAGCGCGTCGCCGCCGTCGTACGGGTTCTCCACCCGGTAGCCCGCCTGCGCGAGCGCCTCCAGCAGCAGGACCGCCGACGCCGGCGTGTCGAGCCCGACCGCGTTCCCGACCCGCGCGTGCTTGGTGGGGAACGACGACAGGACGATGGCGATCTTCGCCTCGGCCGGCGGCGTGCGGCGCAGCTGCGCGTGGCGGACCGCGAGGCGCGCGAGGCGCGCGCAGCGCTCGAGGTCGGGACGGTAGTGGAGGACGGGCGTGCCGACGGACGGCGCAGCGGCGGCGACGTCGAGCGGCTCCTTGAAGCTGATCGGCACGCCGACGATCCGCCCGTCGAACTCGGGGATCGCGACCTGCATCGCGGCGTCGAGCGGGCTCAGGCCCATGTCCGACGCCGCCCACCGCTCGCGCGAGGTCGTCACGCACAGCGCCTGGATGACCGGCACGTCGAGCGCCTCCAGCACCTCGACGTGCCACTCCTCGGCGTCGCCCGCGTTCGCGCCGCCGGACGCCAGCACCGTCGTGACGAGCGCATCGATGCGCCCATCGAGCAGCTCCAGCACCGGCACGCGCCCGTCGGCGTCGGGCCGCAGCGAGTAGGCCCACGCGCAGATCACGTTCGCGCCGGCGGCCACGATCGCGTCGGCGAGCGCGTCGACGAACGCCGTGTTCCCCGTGACGCGGTGGGAGCGGTAGAAGACGAGCCCCACGGTCGGCCGCGCGGGGTCGTGCGCGGCGGTCGCGTCGGCCAGCTCGACGTCGCCGCGCCCCGGCACGTAGACGCCGAGGTCGGGCAGCGCGCTCGGCTCCTCGAACCCGTGGCCGGTGAGCAGCAGCGTGTCGGAGAGGAAGCGCAGCAGGTTGCCCGTGTTCTCCACGCCGCCGTGGCGGAGGTAGTCGAACGCCTGCGCGACGACGGCGGTCGGGGCGGTGGAGAGCTCGGCCAGCTCGGCGTCGGGCTCGGCCTCACCGCCGAGGAGGATCAGCGGGATGCGCGCGGCGGCGCAGCGGGTCCGCAGCTCGTCCACCCCCTCCGGCCAGGCGCGGCGGCCGCCGAGGAGGCGTGCGACGACGACCCGCGTGGAGGCGGAGACGGTGGCGTCGAGGAACGCGCCCACGTCGTCGCCGGCCGTCGCGGGGTTCGCGCACCGCACCTCGCCGAAGCCGTCGGGCAGCTCCGCCACCGCATGGGCCGCGGCGAGGATGTCGGTGTCGGCGGTGGTCAGGAGAAGAAGCACGCGGAGCCTCCGGGGGCGAGGACGGGAAGGTTCGGGGGAGCGCCGCGCTCGATCAGCGCCATCAGCGCGTCGGTGTCGGCGTGCTCCTCGACGAGGTCGCCGAGGCGGTCGAGATGGCGCTCGCGGACGGCGGCGAACGGCTCCCTGCCGGGCAGCCAGTCGCGGCCGCGCTCGGCGGCGACCCAGCAGAGCAGCGCGCGGCGGACGTCGTCGCCTTCGAGCAGGCCGTGCCACGAGGTGCCGAGCACCGAGCCGGCCCGGCAGCCCTCGCCCGTGTCGGTGCCGTCGTCGAGGAGCGGCGCGGCGCCGCGGCGGACCGGGCGGCCGTGGCGGATCTCGTAGCCGCTCGCCCCGACGTCGCCGTACCGCCCGCGCACCTGCCGCAGCACCTTCTCGGGCGCGAACACGGTCTCGACGGGGAGCAGGCCGAGGCCGTGCACCTCGCCGCGCCGGGACTCGACGTCGTCCGAGATCCGCCCGCCGAGCATCTGGTAGCCGCCGCAGACGCCGAGGATCGGTTGGCCGGCGGCGGCGCGGCGGGCGAGGGCGTCGGCGAGGCCGGACGCGCGCAGACGCTCGAGGTCCTCCACCGTGGCCTTCGTGCCGGGAAGCAGGACGAGGTCGGCGCGCTCGACGTCGGTGACGGAGCGGGTGAAGCGGACGCTCACCCCCGGCTCGGCGGCGAGCGCGTCGACGTCGGTGAAGTTGCTCATCCAGCGCAGGCGGACGACCGCGACCTCGAGCGTGTCGCGCCCACGCGCGGCGAGCGGCTCGGGCCGGGGCGCCTCCAGCGCGAGCGAGTCCTCGACGTCGAGCCACAGCCCCTCCTGCCACGGCAGCACGCCGAACGTCGGGCGCCCGGTCAGGCGCGTGAAGTCGTCGACGCCGGGCTGCAGGATCGTCGCGTCGCCGCGGAACTTGTTGATCAGGAAGCCTGCGATCAAAGCCTGGTCGGCGGGCTCGAGCAGCGCGAGCGTCCCGTAGAGCGAGGCGAACACGCCGCCGCGGTCGATGTCGCCGACCACGACCACCGGGAGCGCGGCGCTGCGGGCCAGGCCCATGTTCGCCAGGTCGCCGTGGCGGAGGTTGATCTCGGCGGGCGAGCCGGCGCCTTCGCAGATCACCACGTCGAAGCGCGAACGGAGGTCGGCCAGCGCGGCCGCGACGCCCTCGCGCAGGTCGTGCTTGAGCTCCTGGTACGAGCGCGCGTCGGCGTCGGCGTAAGGCTTGCCCATCAGCAGCACCTGCGAGTGCGTCGCGCCGGAGGGCTTGATGAGGACCGGGTTCATCGCCGCCTCGGGCTCCACCCCGGCCGCCGCGGCCTGCATCGTCTGCGCGCGCCCGATCTCCGCCCCTCCCGGCGTGACCGCGGAGTTGAGCGCCATGTTCTGCGCCTTGAACGGCGCGACGGAGACGCCGCGGCGGTGCAGCCAGCGGCAGATCCCGGCGGTGACGAGCGACTTGCCGGCGTCCGACGCGGTGCCGGCGACGAGGAGCCCGCCGCTCACGCGCGTGCCCTCCGGACCGCGGTGGCGGCGAGCGCGCACGCGGCACCGACGGCGAGCGAGAGGCGCGCGGCGCGGTCGACGTCGGCCGGGCTCGGCGCGCGCCCGTCGCCGAGGTGCGGGCGGTGCTCGACGCGCTCGGGGTAGACGTTCGTGCCGCCGAGGCGGACGCCCAGCGCGCCGGCGAACGCGGCCTCCGCGCGGCCGCCGTTCGGCGAGGGGTGCCGCGCGCCGTACCGCAGCGTGGTGCGCAGGGTCGCGGAGGGGGAGCCCCCGACCAGCGGCGCGAGGGCCGCGGTGGCGAGCGCCGTCACCCGCGCGGCGGGCCAGTTCAGGACGTCGTCGAGCCGCGCGGACGCCCACCCGAACCGCTCGTGCCGCGCCGTGCGGTGCCCGACCATCGCGTCGAGCGTGTTCGCCGCGCGGTGCGCGAGCACGCCGCCCGGCCCGGCGACCGCGGCCCAGAAGAGCGGCGCGACGACCGCGTCGACGGTGTTCTCCGCCACCGACTCGACGGCCGCGCGGCACAGCTCCGGGCCGTCGAGCGCGGAGGGGTCGCGGCCGACGAGCGCGGGGACGGCGCGGCGCGCGGCCGGGAGGTCGCCGGCCGCGACGAAGCCGCCGACCCGCCGCGCCTCGCGCGCCAGCGACCGGCCGCCGAGGGCGACCCACAGCGCCGCGGCAAGCACCGCGCCGCGCGGGAGGACGCGGGTGAGGAGGTGGGCGGCGACGGCGGTGCCGCCGACGAGGACGGCGGTGTAGCCCGCGCCGGCGAGGCGGGAGGGCCGCCACACGGCGCGCTCGAGGCGCGCGGCGAGGGTGCCGAAGAGCGCCACCGGATGCCCGCGCCGCGGGTCGCCGAAGGCCACGTCCGCCCCGAACCCGACGAGCACGGCCGCGCCGCTCACGCCTGGGCCTCCGCCGGCGCCGGCTCCGCGGTGCGCCCCGGCGCGACCACCGCCGCGTTCACCTTCGTCACGGTCCAGCACCCGTCGTGCGCGTGCAGCTCGGTGAGATGGAGCGGCGAGACGTCGATCCGCCAGAAGGCGTCGATCGGCGCGCCCAGCGCGGTCACGACCGCGGCCTTCACGACGCCGCCGTGCGTCGCCGCGATGGCGCGGCCGTCGCGCTCGGCCTGGCCGCGCAGCCACTCCCCGACCCGCGCGACGAACGCCGCCAGCGACTCGCCCCCGTGCGGCGCGGCGGCCGGGTCCCCCATCCACGCGGCGACCCCCTCGGGGTCGGCCTCGTTCAGCTCCGCCAGCGAGCGCCCGCGCCACGTGCCGAAGTCGCATTCGTTGAGCGCGCGCTCCACCCGCACCGGCGCGAGCCCGGCCGCCGCGGCGGTCTCCCGCGCGCGGCCTGCCTCGCTGCACAGCGCGTCGCCGCGGCCGAGCCGCCCGCGCAGCGCACGGGCAGCGTCCCGCCCGGCGTCGTCGAGCGGCTCGTCGAGCGGGAACGCGGCGCGGCGCACGGCCGAGGTCGGCGCGTGACGGAGGAGCACGAGGCGGCGCACCCGGCCTACGCGGTGGCGGTGGCTCGTCCGGGGACCGCGCGCAGCGACGCGATCCCGTACCCGACGCCGAGCGCCGTCCACAGCACGGCCTGCGTGCCGAGCGATGAGAGCCGGAACTCCCACAGCAGCGACGCCGGGAAGCCGTCGGGCACCTCGTCCACGCCGGGCAGCACGAGCAGCAGGAAGCCCGCGAGGACCACGAACGTCCCGCCCGCCAGCAGCGGCCGGCGCCACACGGGCGCGTCGGGGCCGACGCTCCACGCCACCCGCACCGCGGCCAGCAGCGCGGCCGCGCCGCCCGCGAGCAGCGCGAGGTAGAGCCAGGTCCGCTCCCCGATCGTGTCCGGGTCGCCCACCGCGGGCGGGTTCGCCGGGTACTTGAGGAACGGCACCAGCACGAAGACGAGGAACAGCGCGCCCGCAAGCCGGACCGACAGCTGCCAGTCGTCCCGCGCGGCGCCACGGCCGCGGGCGACGGCGAAGACGAGCGCGAAGACCGTGCCGACGCAGAGGCCGTACAGCAGCGTGCCGAGGAACAGGCCGCCGCGCTGCTCGTCGCGGCTCACGACCCAGTCGGAGACGTGCGCGGGGACGGCGAGCTGCAGCGACGCGTGGGCGCCCGCCGCCTCCTCGATGTCGATCGCGTCCTGGACAAGCGGCTCGCCGAAGGCGAACGCGAAGCATCCGGCCAGCAGGCCGGCGATCGCGCCGACGACGAGCCCCCTGCGGATCAGGGGCCAGACCATGGCTCTCGGAAGGTCCGAGGAGCGCTAGTGGCAGGGGACGCCGAGCAGGTGCCGGGCGTCGTGGACGAGCTCGTGCAGGAAGGTCCCCGTCTGCGAGATCGCGCCCTGGTCGAACTGCACCAGGTAGATCGTCAGCAGCGCGAGCGCGGCGGCGAAGAACGCGGGCCGGAGGTCGCGAAGCGGGATGGGGTTGGGCGAAGCCGGGTTCATGGATCTCCTCGGGAACTCGCGTCCGTCGACGGGGATGTTCACGACGTCCGAGTTCCTGACTTCCAGGCCCTTGCGAGGTCTGGTCACAGTGGCGCGACCGTGCCGGGCTTGCACCGGCTTCCTCGTTCGTCGTGCTGACGGCGGCCACCTTACTGCGCGCCCCGGCGGCTCGCAATCACGTCGGTGAGGAACTGACCGATGACGGGCGTCATGCCGGGCAGCCAGCCGTGCTCGCCGGCGACGACGCGCAGCTCCGCAGGCGCGCGACCGGCGTTTCGCTCCTGCCAGCGGCGCACCGTGGCGCGCGGCGACGGCCAGTCGTACGCGCCGCGGCGGCCCCGGTCGAGCGGGAGCACGCGGTCCTCGGTCGCGTGGAGGTGGAGCACGGCGACGGGCCGGCGCCCGCCGTTGGCGCACCGCGTCAGGGTCTCGACGGTGGCGACGGCGGCGATCGCGGTGACGAGCGGCCGGCGCTCGCAGGCCAGGGCGTACGCGAGGAAGCCGCCGTTGGAGAACCCGACCGCGGCCACGCGGGAGCGGTCGATGCGGTGGCGGTCGCCGACCCGCGCAAGGAGCGCGCGGACGAACCGCAGCTCGTCGCGCGGCGTCACGCCGTGGACGCGGGGCAGGTACCCGTCGACGACGAACCGCCCGCCGCGCGCGTCGGGGTAGACCGCGATCCACCCGCGCGCCGCCGCCTCGGCGTCGAACCCGCTCTGGGTGGCGATCGTGCCGCCGGACTCGCGCCGCCCGCCGCCGTGAAGGACGAACACGACCGGCCGCCGCGTGCCCGCCGGCGCCGGGGTGTCGGGCACGAAGACCCGGTACGTCCGCTCGCCGATGCGGCCGTGGACCACCCGCGCCTCCGCCGCCTGCGCGGCGAACGCCAGGACGAGGACGATGCCTGCAAGCCACCTCATGCAGACGAGGACGGCTGTGCGGCGCGGGAGTTGCGCAGGTGGGCCGCCTCACCGCCGCGAGGCGACGGTGCGACGGCCCACCCGAGGCGCGGCTACCGCGCGGCGGCGGCCGGCGCGAGCACCGTGGCCCGCGCACGGGTCGCCCCGCGCACGGCGGAGCGACGGAGCGTGATCGGCACCGTCGTGGTCCGGCCGCCCGCGACCGTGACCGTCCGCGTCCCGGCGCGGCGGCCCGCGACCGTCACGGCCACGGTCCCCCGGCACGAGCGGCCCTTGGCCGCCGGGCACCGCACCTTCACGGCCGCGCGGCGGCCGTCGACCCGCACCGTGCGGGCGACGACCACCGGCCGCACCGCGCGGGCGGCGGCCCGGCGCGACGCGGCGTCCCCGCGCACCGCGGCGGCGGGCGAGGAGGGGCCCGCCGCCGGGGTCGCGGTGGAGGGCGCGCCGCCGGCGGACGGCGCACCCCCGGCCTGCGCGTCCGGCCCGGCCGGGCCCTCAGGCCCGACGGGCGCTGCGGGCTCCGGCGTCGCCGGCTCACCCGCCGGCGCCGGCTTGCCGTTGCGCACGCGGACCCAGTCGAACGACGCGGTCAGGTCCGACGCGGCGGCGGCGCCGAACGCGTAGAGCCCGACCTGCACGTTCTCCAGGCTCGCGCCGGTCTCGTACAGCACGCGGTAGTCGCTGCCGTCCTTCGACCAGTACGCGACGTACCGCGGCCCGCGCTTGACGAGCTTGAGCCACACGGTCCGCGCGTCGCCCAGCGACGACGCGGTGGCGACCGACGCGAGCGTCTGCGTCACCGGCGCGCCCGACGCGGCGTCCTCGACCGTGAGGGAGATCCGCGGCGCGCCGCCGCCGTGCTCCCATCCCAGCCGCAGGTGCTCGTCGTCGCCCGCGTAGGCGATCAGGCCGGCCTGCTGCCCGGCCGCGGCCAGCGGCCCGCTGAACGTCAGCTTCGTCGCGACCGTCCAGTCGCCCAGCGCCGGCTGCACCAGCACGTTCCGCGCGCTGTTCGCCGTGCCGTCGAGCGTGCCGGGCCGCAGCCCGATCGACAGCGCTCGCTCACCCGCGGTGACCGCCGACGCGTCCGGGCGCAGCCAGCGCCACTGCGCGCCGACCGCCCCGTCGAGCTCGTCGCCCGTCGCCCGCCGCGCGAGGTGCACGACGTACGTCTGGCGGATGCCGTCCGCGCCGGTCGCGACGACCCGGGCGGTGCCCGGCACGGCGCCGGCCTGCTGGACGTCGACCACCGTGTCGGGGTCGGCCGCCTGCGCCGCGACCTGCGGCACGCCGGCCTCGCCCTCGGGCACGATCACGTCGTACGCGTAGACGTCCGGCTGGAAGCCGCGGCCCGGGTCGTACGCCGTCAGCGGCTTGCCGCCGACGGTGATCCCGGACAGCTTGGACTCGACCCGCACGACGAACGACGTCGTCCGCGTCACGCCGGCGTACGTCACCTTCGCGGTGACCGTCGCGACGCCGTTGCCGACGGTCCGCAGGCCGTCCGCGCCGGCGGACACGACGTCCGGGCGGTTGCTCTCGTACGAGAACGTCATCCCGCTCGGGATCGGCTTCGACGCGCCCTTGCGGACGTAGCCGTAGAGCGTGTCGTCGCTCATCGCGACCGTCGGCTGCGGGTCGATCCGCACGCCCTCGGGGAACGCGACGCGGTACTGCACGTCACGCGCGCGGTCGCCCTCCATCGCCGGCTTGACCGACAGCACGGCGGGCTTGGGCGCGTACGTCCCGGTCACCCGCACGTCGTCGCTCAGCACGACGTCGCCCGTGGCGCTGGAGCGGGCGATCTGCAGGCCGTACCGCGCCTGGTCGATCACCCAGCGGCCCTGCCCCTGGTCGAAGAACGCCAGCTCGCGGACCGGCACGGAGAACCGCACCGTGCGGCCCTCACCGGGCGCCAGCCGCACCTTCTCGAACGCGACGAGCCGCTTGATCGGCCGCTGCGCCGATGCCGGCGCGTCCGGCGTCGTGGCGTAGAGCTGGACGGTCTCGTCGCCCGCCCGCTCGCCGCTGTTGCGCACGCGGACGCGCACGTCCACGGCGCCGTTGGCGTCCACGCTGTCGCTCACAACGAGGTCCGAGTACGTGAACGTCGTGTAGCTCAGCCCGTGGCCGAACGCGTACCGGACCGGACCCTGGAAGTACTGGAAGGTCCGCCCCGGGTTGGAGCCGCTCGCGCGGATCGCGTAGCTCGTGATGTCCGGCAGCTGCGACTCGTCGCGGTGCCAGATGGACGGCAGCCGGCCGCTCGGGTTGTGCGCCCCGAGCAGGACGTCGGCGAGCGCCTCGCCCTTGCGCTGCCCGTTGTACGAGCTCCACAGGATCGCCGCCGTCTTGCCGGCGAACGGCGTCACGTCGACCGGCCCGATCGTCTCGAGGTAGGCGATCGTGTTCGGGTTGCGCTCCGCCACCTGGGCGATGAGCTGCGACTGCGCGCCCGGCAGCTGGATGTTGCGCCGGTCGGCCGCCTCGTCGGCGGTGTACGCGTCGGTGCCCGCGTAGACGATCACCGCGTCGTAGCTGGCCGCCGCCGAGACCGCCGCGGGGTCGACCTCGAGCAGGTCCTCCGCGCGTGTGCCGCTGCCGGTGAACCCGCGCAGGTACTCGACCGTCGCACCCGGGTTGACCTGCTGAACCGCGGCCTTGATGCCGGCGAAGCCGCTGACGAGGTTGGCCTGGCCCGACGGGCCCTGCGTGCTCGAGTAGCCGCCGAGGTACATCTCGGCTGGCGACGGGTTGCCCATCTGGCCGATGACCGCGACCTTGAACGCGCCGCTCTTCGGCACCGCCAGCGGGAGGAGCTTGCCGCTCGTCCCGTCGCGCCGCGTCGTGGTGTCGTTCTCCAGCAGCACGATCGACTTGGCGCCCGCCTCGCGGACGAGGTCGAGCCGTGCCTTCGTCTGGGTCACCGCGCCGTTGGACTCCGTGTTCGTCCACGTGTCCTTCGGCAGCCGCGCGCGGGCCTCGCGGACCCACGGCACGGCGTTCTCGTCATCGAACTCGCCGAGCTGCATCCGCGCGGTGAAGAGCCGCACCAGCGCCTGGTCCAGATCGTTCACGTTGAACGTGTCCGTCAGCGTCTCGATGCCCTGGTGCACCGCATCGGGCAGCGTGTTCGCGTTGCTGAACTGGTCGTGGTAGCCGGCGTTGCAGTTCAGGTCGGTGCCGGCGGCCATCGCGAACGCGTGGCGCTCGGTGTTGTTCACCGGCCGCGTCCACGTCGGCGGCTGCCAGCGATGGCCCCTGACGACCTCGAAGATCGCGTCGCAGTCCGAGACGACGTAGCCCTTGAACCCGAACGTCTGCCGCAGCAGCGTGTCGAGCAGGTACGGGTCGACCGTCGCGGGCGTGCCGTTGACGCGGTTGTACGCGCTCATGACCGAGCCCGGCTGCGTCTTGCGGACCACGTCGCGGAAGGCCTTGGTGTAGTACTCGCGCAGCGTCCGGTCGTCCATGTCCGACGAGCCGGTGAGGCGGTTGACCTCGCTGTTGTTGGCCGCGTAGTGCTTGATCGTCGTGACGGTCTTCTTGTAGCCGTCGGCCTCGGGCAGCAGCAGACCGCTCTGGTCGTTGCCCTCCATGCCGTTGACGAACTGGCCCACGAGCTCGGAGGTGAGCAGCGGGTCCTCGCTGTAGGCCTCGTCGTTGCGGCCCCAGCGCGGGTCGCGGCTGAGGTTCATCGTCGGCGACCAGAAGTCGAGCGACTGCGTGTTGTTCGGGACGACCTCGCGCGCCTCGTCGCCGATCTCGCGGGCGACGCGGTAGACCAGGTCGCGATCCCACGTCGCGCCGAGCGACTGGCTGATCGGGTACGAGGTCGTGTTGGTCAGGACCGTCGCGTTGCCGGTCTCGTTGTACTGCAGCCGCGCGACGCCGTGGAGCGCCTCGTTCCACCAGCCGTACGGCCGGACGCCGAGGCGCGGGATGCCCGGCGCCCGGCTGCTGATCGTCTGCGACGCCTTCTCGGCGAGCGTCATGCGCGAGACCAGGTCGGCCGCGCGCTCCTCGAACGAGCGCTTCGTGTCGAGGTAGGTCGGGACGTCCGCGGCGTGAGCTGGCGCTCCAGCCGCTGCGACCCCGACGACGGCGAGTCCCGCGGCCACCGCCGCGTGGATCGCCCTGCGCATCCTCATCGATTCTCCCCTGCTGGAGACATGGGACCGCGTGACGGGGCGCCCTCCCACGGACGACCCACGGCCCCAACCCGCGGCGGACCTTAGGCCCGCCAGCGCAGTTCCGTCAAGCGCTTTGCAGAATTAACGACCTCGGGAGGCCGGAGAGGGGGTGTTCTGTGAGAGGTTCGCCGTATCGGCGAGGCGGCGGGCGAGCGCCGCGGGGGCGCGTTCGAGCACCATGCCGGCGGCGCCGAGCACCTCCGCCCGCTCCCCCAGCGTGCCCGCCATGACGGTCGCCGCCGCGGCCGACGGGCCGACGGCGTCGCGCTCGACGGCGGCGCGGATCGGCGCGAGGACGTGCTCGCCCGCCGCCGCCAGCTCGCCGCCCACGACGACCAGCCGCGGGTTGAGCACGTTGACCACCATCGCGATCGCCCGCCCGACCGCGGCGCCCGCGTCGGTGACCGCCCGGCGGGCGCCGCGGTCGCCGGCCTCGACGAGCTCGACGACGTCGCGCATGCCGACCGCCTCGCCGCGGCTGAGCTCGAGCAGGCGGGCGACGGCCGCGGGCGTCGCGACGGTTTCCAGGCACCCGCGCTTGCCGCAGCGGCAGATGAGCCCGGTCGGGTCGCTCTCGACGTGGCCGAGCTCCCCCGCGATGCCGCTGGCGCCGCGGTACGGCCGGCCGCCGAGGATGAGCCCGAGGCCGATGCCGGCCGACAGCCGGACGTAGACCATGTCGTCGATGCCGCGGCCGGCGCCGAACGCGCGCTCGCCCAGGGCGCCGAGGTTGGCGTCGTTCTCCAGGGCGACGGGGAGCCCGAGCCGCTCCTCCATCTCCGCCGCGGGCCGGACGCCGGTCCAGCTCGGGAGGATGCCCTCGGCGAAGACGGTGCTCGTCGCGCGGTCGACCGGGGCGGCGAGCGCCATGCCGACGCCGACGACGCGCTCGCGGTCGACCCCTGCGCGGGCGAGGGTGCTCGTGACCAGGCGCGTGGCGAGGTCGAGGCTCGCCTCGGGCGCGTGGTCGACCTCGGCGGGCGACCAGTCGTCGGCGAGCATCCGGCCGCTCACGTCGCAGACGGCGGCGCGCACGTGGGCGTGGCCGACGTCGAGGCCGACGGCGAACGCGGCGTCGGGGACGAGCGCCATGCGCACCGGCGGGCGCCCGGCGCCGCGCGGGCGGTCGGCGCCGTCGTCCTCCGCGGGCGCCGCGACGCCCGCGGCCTCCAGCTCGTCGAGCAGCGTGGAGACCGTCGGCCGCGACAGCCGGGTCGCGTCCACGACGTCCATCCGCGTGCTGCCGGGACGGCGGAAGAGCACCTCCAGCACCCGCAGCCGGTTCGCGTCGCGGACGCTGAGGAGCAGCTCAGGGTCGTCGTCGCCGGCGGGCACCGCCTGATCATCGCATCCGCCGTAAGCAGGCCGTAAGCGACCGGGCGGAGGGTCTCCCGCGATGGCCCTCCTCCTCCGCGTCCGCGACCTGCGCCTGCTGACGCTGGCCGTCGGCCTGTCCGCCGCCGGCGACTTCCTGCTGTGGGTGCCGATGGCGCTGCACGTCGAGGCGCTGACCGGGTCGGCGTTCGCGGTGTCCGCGTTCTTCCTCGCGCTGTTCGCGCCGGTCGTGCTGCTCGGCGGGGTCGCGGGGCGGCTGGCCGACCGCGTCGAGAACGCGCGGCTGCTCATCGTCGTGTCGCTGGCGCAGGCGGCCGCCGCCGCGCTGATGGTGGTCGCGACCGACGCGCTCGCGCCGCTGCTGCTCCTCACCGCGCTGCTCGGGGCGGGGACGGCGCTGAGCCAGCCGGCGGAGTTCGCGCTCGTGCCGGCGGCGACCGGTGACACGGGCGGCACCGCGCGGCTCGCCCAGGCGAACGGGCTGATCGAGAGCGCGCGGTACCTCGGGATGACGCTCGGGCCGCTGCTCGGCGGCGTCCTCGCCGCGGCCGGCCAGCTGCACGCCGCGCTGCTCCTCGACGCCGCCTCGTTCCTCGCCGTCGCCGCGGCCGCCCGCGCGATGCACGCCCGCCGCCGGCCGCACCGGGGCGAGCACGACACCGGCCGCGCCCGCGAGGGCGTCGCGGCGCTCACCCGGGACCCCGTCCTGCGGACCACCCTCGCCGGCGCCGTCGTCGCGCTCCTCTTCTTCTCCGTCACGATCGTCGCGGAGGTCCTCTACGTCCGCGACGTGCTCGACGCCGGCGCCGTCGCGTACGGGGTGCTGACCGCGTGCTGGACGCTCGGGATGGTGCTCGGCGCGACGCACGTCGCGCCACGCGTCCCGCCCCACCTCCTCGCCGCGGGCGCGCTGGCGGGCGTCGCGCTCCAGGGTCTGGGGATCGCGGGCGCGGCCGCGGGCGGCGTGCTGCTCGGCGCGTTCGCGGGGTTCGCCCTCGGCGGGGTCGCGCACGGGGTCAAGAACGTCCTGCTCCGCACGCTCATCCACGAGCGCGTCCCGGCGGCCGCGCAGGGCCGCGCGTACGCCGCCTACAACGCGGCCCGCAACGGTGCCGAGCTCGTCGCGCTCGGCACCGCGGGCGTCAGCATCGGCCTGCTCGGGGCGCAGCACGCGCTGCTCGTCGCGGGGCTCATCCCGCTGACCGTCGGCACCGCCGCCCTGCTCGTGGTCACCGCTCCAGCGGCAGGCCGAGCCGCGGGAACAGCGCCGAGTCGAACGTCGTGATCTCCGCGATCCGGCCGTCGACCGTGCGCATCACATCGATCTTCAGCGCCCGCCACACGGTGTCGCCATTCGCGCGCATCCAGGTCGCGGCGGCGGGCATCCGGTTGACGCGGGTCGGGACGAGCTTCCAGTCGCCGGGCCGGTTGGGTCCGAACGCCTGCTCCCACAGCGGCCGCATCGCCTCGATGCCCTCGTAGTGCCACGGGTGCGGCGGCATGGTGACCTTGATGTCCTCGGTGATGACCGATGCGAACGCGTCCGCGTCGCACGCCTCGTGCAGCTCGATGAACCGCGCCACCAGCGCGCGCTCCTCGGCGCTCGGGTCGGCCGTCGCCCACGCCGCGCGGGGCTGCGGGAGCTGCGCCTGCATCGTCTCGCGCGCCCGCTGGAGCGCGCTGTTCGCCGCGGGGACCGAGACCTCGAGCAGCGCCGCGGTCTCCTTCGCCGACCACTCGAGGACGTCGCGGAGGAGGAGCGCGGCGCGCTGGCGCGGCGGCAGGTGCTGGACGGCCACGAGGAACGCGAGCTCGACCGTCTCCTTCGCGACGACGACGGCGTCCGGCTCGTCCTCGCTCGCCGCGGCGGCCGCGTCGAGCAGGTCGTCGGGGAACGGCGTGAGCCACGGGACCTCCGCGGCGCCCTCGCCGGTCGGCCCTTCCGGCCCCATGATCTCGACCGTCTGCAGCCGCCGCTTGGCCTTGTCGAGGTGGTCCAGGCAGGCGTTCGTCGCAATCTTGTAGAGCCAGGCGCGCAGCGACGCGCGGCCCTCGTACGAGTCGCGTGCCCGCCACGCGCGCAGGAGCGTCTCCTGGGTGAGGTCCTCCGCCTCCTGGAAGTTGCCGAGCATGCGGTAGCAGTGCACGCGCAGCTCGTGCCGGTGCCGCTCGGCCGCGCGCTCGAACTCGGTCTGATCCATCGTCGTCATGGTCCTTCAGACGGCGCAGGCGCGCGAACTCATCGGTCGGCGTGCCTACAGCAGGAGCTTGCGCCGCAGCGGGGTGCCCGCGACGACCGCGTCGAGCAGGTCGCCCATCGCGTCGCCGAACACGTCGCCGCGCCGGCGCGCCTCGTAGTAGAGGTCGTCCTCGGCGAGCTTGGCCCGCAGCTCGTCCTTGCCGACGTCCGACTGCTCCAGCCACCAGCCCATCTCGCCCAGCGCGCGCTCGACGAACGGCGCCGCGGCGGGGTGCCGCTCGGCCGTCCACAGCAGGCGGTCGACCGGCGTCAGGCCGACCATCGCGGTCGCGTGCTCGCGCGGGATGAAGCCCTTGTCGGGGCGGACCGCCTGGTAGCCCGCGACGAGGTACGCGAGGCCGGCGAAGCACGTCCACAGGCGGTTGAAGCGCAGCTTGATCAGCGGGATGCGGCGCGCCGTGCGGTCCTCGGGCCGGTACGCCTCGTAGTTGAGGCACAGCGTCTTCCAGTACCGGACGAGGTCGTTGATGAGGAAGAACGGGACGAAGCCGTCGGGCGAGCGCTGGTCGCGCCAGTAGGCGGCGAGCACGCGATCGACGGTGTTCGCGTACGCCTCGCGCCCGACGAGCGGGACGGATTCGAGGAGCAGGAGCATGCGCGCGGTGAAGACGTTGGACGCGTCGTCGTCGCGCGTGCCGAGCAGGTCGCGGAGGCGGCCGAGCGGGTGGACCGCGAGGAACTTGCCGTCGCCGGAGAACTGCGGGAAGCCGGCCGCCTCGGTGACGTCCATGAGCTGCGAGAGGAGCTTGATGCGCGCGAGGTTCCCCACGTGCCGGGGGTCCTCGGGCGGGCTCGTGTCGACGAGGAAGACGTCGAGGTCGGAGTGCGTGCCGACCTCGCCGCGGCCGAGCGAGCCGGTGGCGTAGATCGTGAGACCGGGGTGCTTGCCGGCATCGACGCGCGGGAGGTGGGTGGCGAGCCGGGCCAGCGCGTCGTCGGTGGCGGCGCGGCGGGTCGTGAAGACGTCGGGGACGTTCATGCGTGGCCCATCAGGGTGGCGAACACGTCCGCCTGGGCGATCGCGTCGTCGAGCGCGTGGTGCCCGAGTCGAGTGTCCGGCGCCACCTTCGACAGGCTGGCGAGCGCGATCGGCCTGCGGTGGCGCGCCGCCGCGAGCGTCTTCACGTCGAGCGCGCGGGAGTGCCCGAACGGGTCGTCGCCGCCGTTGAACGCGACGAAGTACCAGTGCAGGAACGACCAGTCGAACCCCAGCGGGTACGCGACGAGCACGGGCGTCCCGTCGCCCGCCTGCTCCCGCACCCACGCGGCGGCCTCCCGCATGGCGTCGCGCGGCTCCGCCCCCTCGCGCCCGAGCGCCTCCCGGTCCAGTCCGCTGACGGCCAGCGCCTCGGGGTCGCACCGCGCCTCGGGCAGCGGCCGTAGCTCGCGGTAGAACGTCGCGGCCCTGGGCTCCGCCCGCTCGAAGGCGCGCCCGTCCCCGCGCCCGGCGACGCACAGCCCGAACGACAGCAGCGAGAACCGCCCGGGGATCGGGCCGTCGGTCTCCACGTCGGCGGAGAGGTACACGTCATGCGGCGTCTGCACGCCGACTATTGTGGGCGGTCGGCCGCCGCGCAGGCCCCTCACGACGCGCGACAGGTCCGGGCGCGCCGCAATTGCATGCACGTGCATGCACACGCGCTACCGTCGTCGGACATGGCTGAGACGAAGAAGATCCTGATGGTGCTGACCGCCGCCGACACGCTCACGCTCGCGGACGGGAGCGCGCATCCGACCGGGTTCTGGGCCGAGGAGGTCGCGGTGCCGTACGCGCTGTTCCGCGAGGCGGGGTACGGGGTGGACGTCGCGACGCCAGGCGGGAAGGTGCCGCCGGTGGACGCGGGATCGCTGGATGCCGCGAACGTCGGCGGCGAGGAGGAGGCCGCGCGGATCAAGGCCGAGCTCGACGCCGTCGACCTGTCGCAGCCGCTCGCGCTGGCCGACGTGGACGCGAACATGTACGACGCGGTGTTCCTCCCCGGCGGGCACGGGCCGATGACCGACCTCGCGTCCGACGCGGACCTCGGGCGGCTGCTCGTCGGCGCCGACGAGCGCGGGCAGGTCGTCGCAGCGCTGTGCCACGGGCCGGCCGGGCTGCTGAGCGCGACCCGCCCCGACGGCAGCTTCCAGTTCGCGGGGCGCAAGCTCACCGTCTTCACCGACGAGGAAGAGCGCACCGGCGGCACCGGCGACAACACGCCGTGGTTCGTCGAGGCGCGCCTGCGCGAGCTCGGTGCGGAGATCGAGGCCGGCCCGGCCTGGTCGAGCACGGTCGTGGTCGATGGCAACCTCGTCAGCGGCCAGAACCCGCAGTCCAGCGCGGCGGCCGCCGAGCGCGTGCTGGCGACGCTGCGCGAGCGCAGCGCCACCGCCTGACGCGGCTCGCTCAGCCCTTCGCCGTCACCGCGAGCGGCAGGCTGAACGCCTGCGTGCCGGGGATCGTCGTGATCGCGCGGTAGAGCGCGAGCGGCTCCCCGGCCGGCGGGAGCGGGAGGCTGAGCGTGAGCCGCCCGCCCTGCCCCACGCGCGCCGCCCCGAACGGGACCGGCGCGCCGCAGCCCACCTGCCGCTCGATCGCGACCACCGCGCCCTCCCGCGCGCCGCGCACGACCGCGCGGACCGTCACGCGGCCGCCGCTCACCCGCCGGCTGGTGATCGTCGTGCGCCGCTCCACCGCGAACGGCAGGCTCCGCTGGCCGTCCGCCGCGGCCACGATCCGCACCGTGCCGCTCCCCGCGGGACGCCGGACGGTCGCGGCGAACAGGCCGTCGGCGCCGGTCACGGCGGTGCCGAGCACGCGCTCGCCGGACAGGAGGGTGACGCGCTGGCCCGCGCCCGTCCGCTGGGCCATCCCGCGCACGGCGATGCGGCTGCCACGGACGGTGAGCTCGAGCAGGCTGAGCGCGCGGCCCGTGCAGGCGGGCGGCACCGGGGCCGGAGGCGGCGTGGGCTCGGTGCGCGGCGCGGGCGGGGCCGGCGGCTCGGGCAGCGGCAGCGGCGCGGCCACCGTCACGGTCGCGCGGGCGACGTTCGACAGGCCGCCCGGCCCCACGGCGCGGAACGTGAACGCGTCCTCCCCGCTCCACCCCGCGTTGGGCGTGTACGTCACCGACGCGCCGAGCGTGCCGAGCGTCCCGTGCGCGGGCGCCGTCACGAGCTCCCAGCCGGTCAGGACGCCGGTGCACGCGAGCGGCACGGCCACGGCGGCGCCGAACGCGGTGGTCGCCGCGCCGTCCACGCACACCGGCGTCGGCGGCGGCAGCACCGTCACCGTGACGGTCGCAGGCGGCGACGTGCCGGCCGCGTTCGTGCCGGTGAACGTGAAGGTGTCGGTGCCGACGAAGCCCGGTCCCGGCGTGTAGCGGACGGTCGCGCCGACGGTGCCGAGCGTCCCGTGGTCCGGCGCGTCGACGATCGTCCGCGCCGTCGGCGACCAGGTGCACGCGAGCGCGACGTCGACCGCGCTCTCGTACGCCGCCTGTGCGGTCGTGGAGGTGCAGGCCGGGACCTCGGGAAGCGCCGTACCGCTCAGCGCGACCGTGACGCTGAGACCGGCGATCGTCGCGCTCTTGGCGCCGGGCGACGTCGGCGCGAACCCGACGGTGAGCGTGCAGGTCGCCTCCGGCGCGACGACCGCGGTGCAGCCCGACGTCGTGAACTGGTCGCCGTCGCCCGTGAGGCTCAGGTTCGGCGTGGCGTCGAGGTCGCCCTCGTTGTGGATCGTCCACGTGCTCGTCGTGCTCGCCTGCCCGACCGTCACGGTCCCGAAGCCCTGCGTCAGCTTCCCGGTCCAGAGCGTGCCCGGCACCGCCTCGAACGCGCCCGCGTCGCACGACGCGCCCTGCGGGCGGCTGAAGCCGCGCACGTCGTAGCCCCCGCAGCCGGTGTACCGGTCGAGGACGACGCTGCCGGCCGTCTCCGGCGGCATCACCGGCACGCTGTTGCCGTAGTTGCCGAACGGGCGGAGCTGCGGGTCGCCGGTCACCGCGTCCGTCGCGTGCGGCGTGAACGCGCACGCCGACGCGCCACCGACCTGGTTGACCACGTTGCCGCCGGTCGAGGTGAGCGTGAGCGTGTCGCAGTCCGCGGTCGCGTCGGTCTGCGTGTTGCCCGACAGCACCGAGCCCTGGACGGTGAACGCGCGCGCCGCGACGTCCCCCGCGACGCCGCCGCCGCGGGCCGTGCCGCCGGTCGTGGTCGTAGCGTTCTCGCTGATGGTCACGGCGGCCGCCGACGAGCCGTCGGCGTCCGCGATCCACAGCCCGCCACCGCGGGCGAGGCCCATGGGGCCCGCGGCTGCCTCGTTCCCGGTCACCGTCACGGTGTCGAGCGTCAGCGTGCCGCCCCCGTACGCGCCCGCACCGCCGCCGCGTGCCACCCCGTTGACCGCCCCCGCCGTCGCCTCGTTGTTGTCGACGGTGGAGCGCCGCAGCGTCATCGCGATCGCGTCCGTCGCGACGCCGCCGCCCGTGGCGGTCGAGCCGAGCGCCATGTTGTCGCTGATCCGCGACTCCTCGATCGTGGCGGCGCCCGTCGCCAGGCCGTTGCCGAGCGCGCGGACCAGGCCGCCGCCGGCGGCCGTGCCGGTCCCGCCGTTCGCGACGTTCTGCCGCACGGTCGACCCGCGCAGCAGGAGCGTGCCGTTGTAGGCCACGATCGCCCCGCCCTGGGCGTGGCCGCTCGACCCGGTGATCCGGGCGGTGTTCCGCTCGAACGTCGAGTCGACGATGGTGGCCGGCCCGCCTGTCCGTGCCGCGCCCGCGGACACGCCGTCCAGGCCCTCGGCCACGTTCTCGCGGAACGTCGTGCGCGTGATCGAGACCTGCGGCGCGAGCCCGTACGACCCCAGCGCGCCGCCGACCGCGTTGCCGAGCGTGGCGGTCGCGCGGTTGTGCTCGATCACCGAGTCGGTCAGCGTCACGTTCCCGTTCGTGTAGATCGCCCCGCCGGACGCGGTGGCGCCCGAGGTCGTCTCTGACACGTTGTGGTGCACGTGGACGTCGTCGAGCACCAGCGGAGCGCCGCCGTGGGAGACCGCCGCGCCGCGGCCGATGCTCGAGAAGCCGCGCGTGAGCTCGAGGTCGCGGAGGGTCAGGGCCACCGTGAAGTCGGACTCGAAGAGGCCCGACGCGTTCTGGCCGTCGATGACCGGACGCCCGGCGCCGGTCCCGCTGACCGTCAGCGCCTCCGTGACCGGCAGCACGCCGTAGGCCAGCGCGTAGGTCCCTGCGGGCACCAGGATCGTGTCCGCGCCCGCCGAGGCGTTCGCGGACGTGATGGCCTGCCGCAGCGAGCAGCCGGTGAGGCCCGGGCAGGCCTGGCCGACGGGCGTGTCGGCGGCGGCGTTGACGGAGTAGGTCGCAGCGGACGCGGCGGCGGGGACGACCGCGAGGGCGGCGAAGGCGAGGAGGAGCGAGGCGAGTCGACGGCGCATGACCGTCGGTACTTCGGCGTCCCGGTTCAGGTTCCTCACCCGTGCACGGAGACGTGGACGTACGTATTCCTCCCGCGAACGCGCCGCCGCGTTGCCCCGGGCCCGGACGGGGGCGTAGGTTCGGCTCGATGAGCGCAGGCGCAGGGACGACGCTGCAGGACTGGGGGCAGCTCGTCACGTTCCGGCCGCGCACCGTCCTGCGCCCGACGAGCATCGGCGAGCTGAAGCGGATGCTCCAGCAGCTCCACCAGGAGGGTCGCACCGTCCGCGTCCCGGGGAGCCTGCACTCGTGCTCGGAGATCGTCGTCTCCGACACGCTGCTCGACACCTCGCAGCTCCCCAAGGCGATCGACTTCGAGCCCGGTGACCGGGCCGTCGTCGCGACCGCCAACGTCACGCTCCACGACTTCCTCGCCGCGCTCGGCGCGCGCGGGCGCTCGGTCACCGCGACGGGCGGGACCGACCACCAGACGCTCGCCGGGCTCATCTCCACCGGGACCGCGCCGGCCAGCTCCAGGCACGCGCTCTACGACCTGCTCGACTGGGTCGATCTCGTCACGGTCGACCCGGCGACGGGCGCCGCGGCGGAGCGGCGGATCGGCCGGGACGACCCCGACTTCGCGGCGGTCGTCTGCTCGCTCGGGCTGCTCGGCGTGCTCGTCCGCGTGCGGTTCCGGCTCGTCGACGAGCGCCACTTCGCGGTCGTGATGAAGAAGGTGGAGCTCGACGAGGTCCTCAACGACCTCGACGCGACCTCCGCCACGTACGACTTCTGGCGCATCAACTGGCTGCCGCGCAGCGAGCAGGCGCTGCTGTGGGCCGCGAAGGAGATCCCGGCCGCCAAGTCGGCCCCGGACGGCGACTACGACGAGGACGACGCCGAGCAGGTGCTCGACTTCGTGTTCGGCGCGCTCGACCTGCTGGGCGACACCGGGCCGCTCCTGAGCGACCTGATCGACGGGCTCTACAAGGGGATGGCGCTGCTCTACAAGCCGCGCCGCTTCACCGGGCCGCTGCGCAACATGCTCCCCGTCGACCGCCGCGCGCCGCTGCACGTCGCGATGGCCGAGTGGAGCTTCCGCCCGTCGGACCTGCACACCGTGCTCGGCGAGTGCCAGCAGCACTTCGACGCGCACGGCTGGCCGAACATCCCGACCGAGATCGAGCTCACGCGCACCGACGGCGCGCTGATGTCGGCGTGGAACTGGCCGGGGCTCGACTACGTCGTGAAGCTCAACTTCATGTACCTCACCGAGGTCTGCAGCAAGCCGGGCGAGAAGGAGCAGCTCGTCGCGCACCTGCGCGGGCTGTGGGACCACCTCATCGCGTCGGGGATCGACTTCAAGGCGCACTGGGGCAAGGTCAACTTCATCGACCCGGCGTTCGTGGCCCGCAACCACGAGATCGCCGCGTTCCGCCCGCTCGTCTCGCCGCTCTTCGTCAACCGGTACCTCGCGGAGCGCCTCGGCCTGTGAGCGGCGCCACCGCGCCCTCCCCCGGGCTCACCGACATCCACGCGCACCCGGCGATGAACGCGTTCCTGTGGGACCGCGACCTGCGCCGCCACTACGGGACGAAGGGCGGGACGTTCAACCCGCTCGCGTCGCTGAGCGACTTCAAGATGCTCGAGCGCGGCGGGGTGCGCGTGCTGTGGTCGTCGCTGCACGTCCCTGAGAAGGAGTTCCTGCGCATCCTGCCGATCCGCGCGCTGGCGCTGACCACGCACGGCGGCCGCATGCTCCTCCAGGAGAACGCGTGGCAGTGCCTGCTGGCGATGATGGCCGAGATGGAGCGGCAGGTCGCCCGCGCCGGCGAGCGCTTCGTGATCGTCAAGTCCAACGCGGAGCTGGACCGGGCGGTCGCGGCGGGGCGGTGCGCGATCCTCCACACCGTCGAGGGCGGGCACGTGCTCGGCGCGGGCCTGGAGCGCGACGACCTCGACGGGCGCCTGCAGCGGCTGGAGATGCTGGCCGACCGCGGGGTCGCGTCGCTGACCATCGCGCACCTCTTCCCCAACGACGTCGCGGGACACGCGGAAGCGATCCCGAAGAGCCTCTTCAGCGGGCTGCTCCCGAAGACGCACGTCGACCTCGACCGCGGCCTGACCGCCGTCGGCCGCGCGGTCGTCTCTCGCATGGTCGAGCTGGGCATGATCGTCGACGTCGCGCACTGCACACCCGTTGCTCGGCGCGACGTGTACGCGCTGGTCGCGGGCCGCGCGCCGATCGTCGCCACGCACGTCGGGATGCGGTCGCTCAACCCCGGCGAGGCGTACGACCTCGACGAGGCCGACGTGCGGGAGATCGCCGACTCGGGCGGCGTCGTCGGGGTGATCTTCATGCCCTACTGGCTCTCCGCCGACCACCCGAAGAACGGCCTCGACGCGATCTGGCGCACGCTGCAGCAGGCGAACGCGTGGAGCGGCGGCGCGTGGCAGCACGTCGCGCTCGGCACGGACTTCGACGGCTTCACGGACCCGCCAGACGACGTCCAGGGCGCGGCGGAGCTCCCGCGCGTGCGGGAGCTCCTTGAGCGCAACGGCCTGTCCGGCGCGGAGGTCGACGCGGTGCTGGGCGGCAACGCGCGCCGGGTCCTCCGCGCCGCCTGGCGCTAGCTCGTCTTCGTCAGGACCGCGTTGTCGATCCGCCCGAAGTCGGTCGCGCTCCCGCCGGCCCAGGAGTCGATCCCCAGCCGGTAGGTGTCCGCGGTCGTGACCGTGAAGCTGATCGTGTGCGTCTGCCAGCTCGTGTTGGTGAAGCTCGTGCTCGCCATCACGGTCGTGCCCGTCGCGCGGATCGCGAACAGGCGCGCCGAGTCGCCGCTCGACTGGGTCGCCGCGCTGAACGTGTACGTCCCCGGCGTCAGCCAGACGCCCTGGTAGATGCCGCCGTACGCCGACTGGTAGCGGATCTCGCCGTAGCGGCCGCCCGGCTGCCCGACCGCGGCGCTCTGCGCGCCTGCCTGGCCCTCGACCGACCAGAACGACTCGCCGACCTCGTAGCTGAACGCGTTCAGCCCGTCGAAGTTCGAGTTGTAGAGCTCGTTCGTGGCCCGGCCGAAGTTGTAGACCGCGTCGTTGTCGGTCTTCAGCTCGGCGGTCGCCATCCCGTTCAGGCCGTTGCTCAGCGCCCCGTTGGACCCGGGCGTGATCGCCAGCGTGTTGTTGAGGAAGGTGAGGTTCTTGCTCGGCGTCTTCTGGTTCAGCGTCGGGTGGTAGATGTCGTTGTTCAGCGCGGCGACGGGGTACGTCGCGGTGAACGAGTTGTCGTGGACGTTGACGTGCGAGATCTCGACCTGCGACTGGTCGGTCGCCGCCGCGGTCCAGTTGATGAACAGGAAGCCGTGCGAGCCGTTCGTCGCGATGTTGTTCACGACGTTCTCGTAGACGTGGATGTTGCGTGACCGGCGCGGCGTGTCGGAGTTCCACCAGGCGCTGCGACGCGGGTCGTCGTAGCTCGCCCAGACGTAGATCCCGTCGTCCTTGGTCGTCAGGTCGTTGTCGTGGACGCTGATGTCGGACGAGTTCATGATCGAGATGCCGTCGGAGTTCAGGGTCGCCGGCGCCGTCGTCGTGACGTGGTGGATCTCGCCGCGGTCGGTGTTGCGGACCGTGATGTTGTAGGCCGACGCGCCGGTGATCGTGACGTTCGCGATCACGTAGTCGGTGACCTCGTGGAAGCCGATCCCGTGGACGTTGATCGTGTTCTCGTCCGCGCCGTTGCGGGTGAGCTCGATGGTCCCTGCGCCGGTCACCGCGACGTCGCTCGCGTCGCCCGCGTAGATCAGCGGGTAGTTCTGGTCGAGGTACGTGATGAACGGGACGGTGCTGCCGGGGATCACGCGCCCGCGGGTCGGCGTGTTGGCGTAGTCGGCCAGCGTCTGGCTCTGCTTCAGCGTCGCGCCGCTGTTGAGGTTGAGCGTCACGCCCGACTTCAGGATCAGGTTGCCGGTGAGGTAGGTGTAGGTCCCCGGCAGGTTGACCGTGCCGCCGCCGGCGGCGTTGACGGCGTCGATCGCGCTCTGGATCGCGGCGCGGTCGTTGGTGGTGCCGTTGCCGGTGGCGTTGTAGGGCGCGTTGCGGACGTTGACGTCGAGCGCGAACGCCGGCGACGCGCTCACCGCGAGCGCGGCCACCGCGACGGCGAGGAGCGCGACCGCCCTTCGGACAGGGGCGATCGACAGGGCTGACAGACCTGCAGGCATGGCGGTACTCCTGTGGGTATGGGATCTACACGCCCAGGACGCGAGGCCGTTCGACCACCGGGTCGGCGACCGGGACGGCGTCCATGAGCGCACGGGTGTACTCGTGCTGCGGTGCGTCGAAGAGCCGCTCGCGCGGCCCGGATTCCACGATCCGGCCGTGCTGCATGACGGCCACGGACTGCGCCATGTAGCGGACCACGGCCAGGTCGTGGGAGATGAAGAGGTAGGTGAGCCCCAGCTCGTCCTGCAGGCGGCGCAGGAGGTTGAGGATCTGCGCGCGGATCGACACGTCGAGCGCCGACACCGCCTCGTCGAGGACGACCAGCTCGGGCTCCAGCGCGAGCGCGCGGCCGATCGCGACGCGCTGCGCCTGGCCGCCGGAGAGCTGGTCGGGGCGGCGGTCGCCGTGGGCGGTGGAGAGCCCGACGAGCTCGAGCAGCTCCGCCGCGCGGGCGCGCCGCGAGGCCCGGTCGCCGATGCCGTGCGCGGCCAGCGGCGCCTGGAGGATCTGCGTGACGGTCTGGCTGCGGTTGAGCGAGCCGTGCGGGTCCTGGAAGACGACCTGCATCCGCCGCCGCAGCTTGCGCAGCGCCTCGCCGCGCAGCGCCCGCACGTCCGTGCCGGCGAACCGGATGTCGCCGCCGTCGGCGTCGATCATCCGCAGCAGGCAGCGGGCGCTCGTCGACTTGCCCGAGCCCGACTCACCGACGAGCCCGAACGTCTCGCCCGCGGGGATGGCGAAGGAGACGTCGTCGACGACGCGCGCGGCGCCGTAGGTCTTGACGAGGCCGGTGACCTCGACGAGGGGATCAGACACCGTGCGGGACCTCCTGCGGAGCGGCGGCGCGGTCGGGGGCGAAGTGGCAGGCGGCAAGAGCCGGCCCCGCAGGTAGCAGCGCCGGCCGCTCCACGCGGCAGACGTCCTGCGCACGCGGGCAGCGCGGGTGGAACGAGCAGCCCGGCGGCAGCTGGCCGGCGATCGGCGGCTGGCCGGGGATCGTCGGGATCGGCCGGTCGAGCGGCGCGGTCAGGTCGACCGCCGCGCCGAGCAGCGCCTCCGAGTACGGGTGGCGCGGGCGCACGTACAGCTCGGAGACGCTCGTGCGCTCCACGAGCCGTCCGCCGTACATCACCGCGACGTCGTCGCAGAAGCCCGCGGCGACGCCGAGGTCGTGGGTGATGAGCACCATCGCCACCTTGCGCTCCTCGGAGATCCGCACGAGCAGCTCGACGATCCGCCGCTGCGTCGTGACGTCGAGCGCGGTGGTCGGCTCGTCGCAGAGCAGCACCTCCGGCTCGGCGCTCAGCGCCATGGCGATCATGACGCGCTGGCGCATGCCGCCCGACAGCTCGTGCGGGTACGCGTCGACCTTCACCTGCGGGTCGCGGATGCCCACGTCGGCGAGCAGCTCGATCGCCCGGGCGCGGGCCTGCGCCTTGGGCTGCGGCGTGTGGAGCCGGATCGCCTCGACGATCTGGTCCCCGACCCGGTGGAGCGGGTTGAGCGACGCCATCGGGTCCTGGTAGATCATCGCGATCCGCCCGCCGCGCACGCGGTCGAGCTCGCGCCGCTTGAGCCCGCGCAGGTCGGTGTCGCCGAGCAGCACCGCGCCGGCGGTGATCGCCAGCGGCCGCCGCAGCAGGCCCATGACCGCGAGCGCGGTCATCGTCTTGCCGCTCCCCGACTCCCCCACGAGCCCGAGCCGGCGGCCCGGGGCGAGGTCGAACGCGACGTCGCGGACGATCGGGACGTCACCCGCGCAGACCGTCAGGTCGCGGACGCTCAGGGCGTTGTCGCTCATGCCCGCCCCCGATGCGCGCCCTGGCCGAGCTGGTCGGCGATGACGTTGAGCATCCAGATCGTCAGCAGGATCGCCAGCCCCGGGAAGATCGCGTAGCCGGGCCGCTGGTAGAGGAAGGCGTAGCCCTGCTGGAGCAGCGTCCCCCACGAGGCGTCGGGCGGCTGCACGCCGAGGCCGATGAAGCTCAAGGACGCCTCCAGGATCATCGCCCCGGCCGCGTTGATCGCCGCCTGCACCGCGAGCGAGCCGGTCGTATTGGGCAGCAGCTCGCGCACGAGCAGGCGCCGCTTCGTCGCCCCGTAGGCGATCGCGGCGGCGTAGTAGTCGCGGCTCATCTCCCCCAGGGCCGCGCTCCGGGCCTGCCGGGCGGTCGACGGCGCGAGCAGCACGCCGATCACCAGCGCGAGGCTCAGGAGCGACGCGCCGAACGCCGAGATGCAGACGAGCGCGAAGAGCAGCTGCGGGATCGCCATGAACGCGTCCGCGGTGCGCATCAGCGCCTCGTCGACGATCCCCCGGCGCATCGCGGCGACGAAGCCCCACGTCGTGCCGAGCAGGAACGCGACGAGCACCGCGCCGCCGCTCACCAGCAGCGTCAGCCGGCCGCCGTGCAGTACGCGGCTGAAGAGGTCGCGGCCGAGGTCGTCGGTGCCGAGCAGGTGGGACGCGCTGACGCCGGCGAACGCGTTCGCGGGGTCCTGCTCGTTCGGGTCGGCCACGATGAGCGGGCCGATCACGCACAGCGCGACGAGCAGGACGAGCACGCCGCCGGCGAGGGCCAGCGCCCCCGGGTGGCGGGCCCGGCGCACGCGGGCGCGCAGGCCGGCGGACGGCGCGAGCGCGACGTGCGCCTCGGTGGACGTCGCCGCCATCTCAGCTCTCCGCACGCGGCATCCGCAGCCGCGGGTCGAGGAACCGGGACAGCAGGTCGACCACGAGCGTCGTCAGCACGACGCCGGCGCACAGGAGCAGGACGACGCTCTGCAGCACCGCGTAGTCGCGCTTGAGGGCCGACTCGACCGAGAGCGAGCCGAGCCCGGGCAGGCCGAACACGTACTCGACGAGCACCGCGCCGCCCAGCGTGTAGCCGAAGATCAGCCCGACCGCGGTCAGCGCCGGCAGCAGCGCGTTGCGCAGCGCGTGCCGGAGCACGACCTTCTCGCGCGGCACGCCCTTGCCCTCCGCCGTGCGGACGTACGGCGCGGCGAGCGCAAGCACCAGCTCCGCCCGCAGGTACCGCAGGATGAGCGGCGCGGCGACCGTCGCCACGGTCACCGTCGGCAGCACCATGTGGCGCAGGTTCTCGACGGGGTCGTCGACGAACGGGACGTACCCGCGCGCGGGCAGCCAGCCGAGCTCGACGCTGAAGAGGATGAGCAGGAAGATCGCCGCCACGAACGGCGGGAACGCCATCCCGAGCGACGAGAGCGCGGAGATCGCGTTGTCGAGCCGACCGCGCGGGCGCAGCGCCCCGGCGATCGCGAGCGGCAGCGACACGAGCGTCGCCACCAGGACGGCGAGGAACGTCAGCTCGAGCGTCGGGACGATCCGCCGGCCGACGAGCGTGCGCACCTCGAACTGGCTGAAGTAGGACGTCCCGAGGTCGCCCCGCAGGACGCCGCCGAGCCAGCTGAAGTACTGCGCCGGGATCGACTTGTCGAGCCCCAGCTCGGCGCGGGCGCGCGCGATCGTCTCCTCCGAGACGCCCTGCGTCGCGCCCAGCCGCGTCAGCACCGGGTCGCCGGGCAGCGCGCGCAGCACGGCGAACACGATGACCGACGTGGCGACGAGCATCAGGACGCTCGTCGCCACACGGGTGACCAGGTACCGGGTCACGTCACTCCGCGGCGAGCCCGGCGCTCTCGAGGTGCGGGGTGCCGGAGGCCTCGACCCACAGGCCGACGACCGACTTCTTCGTCGCGGTGGCGACGGCATTCTGGACCGGGACGTAGATCGGCACCTCCTTGTTGATCTGCTCCTGGGCCTTGTGCCAGAGCGCCTTGCGCGCCGCCTCGTCGCTGGTCGCGAGCGCCTCCTCGAACGTCTTCTCGAACTCCGCGCTCTCCCAGTTGCACTCGCAGCGGCCATCGCGCAGGAAGCCGAGCTGGAAGGACGGGTCAGCGCTGAAGGACTGGAAGTTCGGGACGACGAGCCCCGGGAACTTCTTGCCCGCCGGGTAGAACTTGGCCGGCCAGCTGGACAGCTCGTTGTTCTTGATCTCCATCGTCACGCCGATCTTCTTCAGGCTCGCCTGGAGGATCTGCGCGCTGGTGTTCCACTCCGGGTACTGGCCGGCGACGCCCCACCAGGTGAACTTCTTGACGCCGGCGGCCTCGAACAGCTCCTTGGCCTTGTCGAGGTCGTAGCTGTAGTCGGTGAGCTGGCCGCCGAACCACGGCGAGTTCTCCGCCAGCGGCGTGTTGGTCTTGGAGACCGTGCCCTGGCCGTAGTACGCGGCCTTCAGGATCGCCTCGCGGTCGATCGCGTAGGCCAGCCCCTGGCGGGCGCGGACGTCGTCGAACGGCGGCGACTTCATGTCGACCTCCCACGAGACGTACTGGCCGGTCACCTCGGGCTTCACGACGGTCAGGTCGCCCTGCTGCTCGAGCTGCGGGATGTCGGACGACGGGACCGACCACAGCGCGTCGAGGTCGCCGGAGCGCAGCGAGGTGACCGCGGACGTGGAGTCGGAGGCCTTGACCATCCGGATCTCGTCGAGCGCCGGCTTGTCGCCGAAGTGCTCGTCGTTGCGGACGAGCGTGACGTGGTCGTCCGGGACGAACTCCTTGACCTTGTACGGGCCGGTGACGGCCGGGGCCTTGTCGATCGTCTTCAGCGACTTGGTGTCGACGATCTTCACCGGGACGAGCACCTCGGGGAGGAGCGCGTTCGGCTCCGACAGCGTGATCTCGACCTGGTTGGATCCCTTCGCCGCGACCTTCTTGACCGGCTCGAGCGCCGTCTTCTGCTGCGTTGCGGTGTCCGGGTCCTGGTAGTACTCGAAGTTGTCGACGATGACCTGCGGCGTGACCGCGGTGCCGTTGCTGAACTTCACGCCGTCGCGCAGCGTGAACGTCCAGGTCTTGTTGTCCTCCGACGCCTCCCATTCGGTGGCCAGGTCGGGGGCGACCTTGCCGGCCTTGTCGATCTTCGTCAGCCCGTCCCAGAGCAGCGGGTACAGCGCCTCCTCCCAGGCGGTGCCCTTGATGACCGGGTTGAGCTGCGGGATGCCCGAGGCGGCCCCGATGGTCAGCGTCCCGCCCTGCGCCGGCGCGGCGGCCTGCTCGGTGCCGGTGCCGCCCGCGGCGGGGGTCCCGGCGGCGCTGTCGGTGTTGGACGAGTCGCCCCCGCAGGCGACCAGCGTGGCCGCCGCGATGAGGGGAAGGGGAACGGCCAAGAGGCGCTTCATGCGCGGGCTCCTTGGGTGTCTGGGGTCACTGCAGCTCCAGCCCGTGGGTGGAGAGGTCCTCGCAGCCGCCGGCGGTCACGTGGACCACGTGCTCGAGGCGGATGCCGAAGTCGTCGGCGTACAGCGCGGGCTCGAGGGCGATGACCATCCCCTCGCGCAGCACCGTCGGGTCTCCCGGCACGAGGCGCGGGGCCTCGTGGTAGGAGCTGCCGATCCCATGACCCGTGTGATGGGGGTAGTCGAGGCCCGCCCGGACGGCGGCGTCGACGTCGCCCGCGACCGCGCCCGGCCGCACGCGCTCCATCGCACGCTCCAGCGCGTCCCGCACCTGCCGGTACGCGCTGCGTGCCGCGGCCGGCGGCTCGCCGACCGCGAGGGTGGCGCAGGAGTCGCCCCACGTGCCCGCGACGCGCGGGGCCAGGTCGCAGAGGACCAGCTCGCCGGGCGCGAGGGCCCGGGCCGACGGCGCGCCGCCCATCCCGGCCGTGCGCGGGCCGCTGACCAGGTCCGCCAGGACGGGGACGCGGGCGCCGGCGGCGGCCTCCATCGCGGCACGCACGGCGCCGAACAGCTCGATCTCGGTGGTGCCGGGCCCGAGCGCGGCGCGGGCCGCGGCCTGGCCGGCGTCGGCGACCGCGAGCGCGGCGCGGATCGCCGCGAGCGCCTGGGCGTCCTTGACCGCCTGCGTGTCACGGAGCGCCCCCGCGACGTCGACCGCCGCCGCGCCGGACGCCGCCGCGACGAGGCCGCGCGCGGCCAGGCCGTCGACCGCGACACGGCGGCGGCCGACGAGCGCGACCTCCGCCCACTCCACCGCGTGGCGCGGGCCGAGCAGCGGGCCGGTGGTGAAGCCCTCGTACACGCGCAGCTCCATGCCGTCGGGGGCCTGCGCGGGCGCGTCGTCGGCGCTGATGATCAGCAGCGCGGGCGCGCTCGGGGCGAGCACGACGGCGGGCGACGGCGCGAACGGGCTGGGGCCGGGCTCGACGTCGGCGGCGACGCCGGTGAGCCAGTGGACCGTGGCGGGGTCGGCGGCGAGCAGCGCGTCGGCGCCGGCGGACGCCGCGATCTCGAGCGCGAGGCCATGGCGGTCAGGCAGGCTCACGGCAGCACCGAGGCGGTCGGGATGCGGCGCTCGCGCAGGCACGGGCGGAAGACCTCCGCGTACGGGGCGACGAGCCGGGCGCCGGTGGCGCGGTCGGCGTCGCCGACGAGGTCGGCGTAGTCGACGCCCCGCAGCTCGCGCATGACGTCCATCTGGCTGGCGTGCAGGCGCAGGATGCGCGCCTTCTCCGCCGCCTGCTCCTCGCTCAGCACGACGAAGTGCGTGCCGTCGAACGCGTAGCCGGGGCCGGGCGACATGTGGAAGATCGCGGGCGCGTGCGGGAGCGCGGGGCTCGCGGTGTGGACGGACGCGATCTCGCTCAGCAGCGCGGCGTGGAGCGTCACGCGCGCGGTGACGACGTGGTCCTCGTTGTAGTCGTCGGTGAAGTGGGTGAACACGAGCTCGGCCCCGCTCTTGCGCAGCGCCTCGATGAGGTCGCGCCGCAGCGCCTCGTCGTCGAGCAGGAAGCCGTCGGGGCGGCCGAGGCAGACGTAGTCCGCGTCCAGCTCGGCGGCGACGGCGCGCATCTCCCGGTCGCGGGTCGCAGCGACCGCGGCGAGCGGCTTGTCCGAGTCCCACGACGCGCCCTTGTCGCCGTTGGTCAGGGCGATGAACGTGACGTGCGCGCCGCGCTCCTCGCGCAGGCGCAGCAGCGTGCCGAGGCAGCCCTGCTCGTCGTCCTGGTGGGCGATGACGACCGCGACGTTCACGCCTGGCCTCCGCTGCGCAGCTCGGTCATGGCCAGCGACATCCCGCCGTCGACCCGGAGCGCGGTGCCGGTGACGTACTCGGCGGCGTCCGAGACGAGGTAGGCGACCGCGCCGGCGACGTCGTCGGGGCGCCCGAGCCGGCCCCACGGCATCCGCGTGCCGGCCGCGCGCAGCTGCTCCTCGGTGTAGAACGCGCGCTCGCCGGGCGTGTCGATCCAGCCCGGCTCCACCAGGTTGACGGCGATCCGGTGCGGGAGCAGATCGCGGGCGAGCGAGCGGGCGAGCCCGAGCAGCGCCGCCTCGGCGGTGTTGTACGCGGCGACGCCGGGGAAGGCGAGCGTGCCGTGGAGCGAGCCGACGAGCACGATCCGGCCGCCTTCGCCGTGGTCGATCATCTGCCGTGCGGCCGGCTGGGCGAGGGCGAGCGCCGCCCCGGCCGTGCCCGCGACGCTGCGCGCGAGGTCGTCGCCGCTGACGTCGAGGGCGCCGCCGTGGTGCTCGTGGGAGACCGTGCCGACCGCGATGCCGACCGGGCCGAGCGTGCCGCGCACGCGCTCCACCGCCGCCTCCATCGCGGCCGCGTCGCTCGCGTCGGCCTGCAGGGTCAGGCGCGCGCCCTCGACGGGGCCCGGGGCGAGGTCGATCGCGGCGACGTCGTGCCCGGCCGTGGCGAGCGTGCGGACGATCGCGCTCCCGATGCCGCCCGCTCCGCCGGTGACGACCGCGACGCTCATGCCACGCGGTACCGGTCGATGACGGCGGGGTCGACCTCGACGCCCAGGCCCGGCCCGGTGGGGACCGTGACGCGCCCGCCGGCGAGGTCGAGGTCGAGCGGCGCCAGCTCCTCGACGAGCGGGACGCTGGACGCGTTGACCTCGACGAACGGCTCGTCGGGCAGCCACGCCGCGGCCTGCAGCGTCGCCGCGGTCAGCAGGTGCGACGACCACGCGTGCGGGACGACGAGCACGTCGCGGCGCCGGGCCAGCTCGACGATCTGCTGGAGCGCGGTGAAGCCGCCGCAGCGCGACAGGTCGGGCTGGACGACGGAGACGCCGGGCTCGGCCAGCAGCTCCTCGAACTCGCTGATGCCGCCGAGCTGCTCGCCGGTGGCGATGCGCAGCGACGTCGCGCGGCCGAGCGCCTGCAGGGCGCCGGGCCGGTCGGCGGGGAGCGGCTCCTCCACCCAGAATGGGCTCAGCGGCTCCAGCGCGCGGACCGTCTCCGTGACCGCGGCGCGATCGCCGTGGAGGTGGCCGTCGACCATGATCGCGACGTCGTCGCCGGCTTCGTCGCGCGCGGCGGCGAGCAGCGCGCGGTCGCGCTTGGGGTCCGCGCCCCACGGGCCCCAGCCGAACTTGATCGCGGTGAAGCCTTGCGCGGTGTACGTGCGGACCGCCTCGCGCATCGCCTCGGGCGTGTCGCGGAAGAGCGTCGACGCGTAGGCGCGGACGCTGTCGCGCCGGCGCCCGCCGAGGAGCGCGGCGATCGGCTGCCCGGCCGCGCGGGCAGCGATGTCCCAGAGCGCGATGTCGATGCCGCTCATCGCGTGGATCACCGGACCGCGGCGCCCGTGGTAGTAGGCGGCGGCGTACATGCGCTCCCACGCGGTCTGCCGGTCCCACGCGTCGAGCCCGACGACGGCGTCCTTCAGGCCAGCGCAGAAGTCGGGGATGTGCGGGTGCGCCTCGACGATCGCCTTGACGACCCACGGGTGCGAGTCGACGTCGGCGTGGCCGGTGATGCCGGCATCGGTCGACACGCGGATGACCGTCTGGTGGCGCGGGCCGGCCAGCTCCCCGCCGGGCGCGGGCTGGCCGTACTCGACGCCGCTGTCGAGGATCAGGACCTCGACGTCGGTGACGGTGAGCGCGCTCACGCGAGCCCCAGCAGGTCGAAGGTGTCGCGCTCGAGCAGGTCCTCGATCACGTCGTCCGGCACGCGCGGGAGCGCGGTGCCCTCGGTGAAGCGGTTGACGTCGCGCAGCCCGGCGATGGAGCCGTCGAGCTCCACGAACGGCCAGTCGGTCCCGAACAGCAGCTTGTGCGCGACGCCGTACTCCAGCGCCCCGATGAGCGCGTTGTAGAGCTTCCAGGGCCGCGGGTGCAGCGCGCTGACGTCGGAGAAGACGTTCGGGTGCTTGCGGATCACGACGAGCGTGTCGTCGATCCACGGATGCCCGAGGTGGGCGATCACGATCTTCAGCTCGGGGAAGCGGATCGCGACCTGGTCGATCTGCAGCGGCAGCGCGTAGCGCAGCTCCGCCGTGCGCACGAACGTCGTGCCCTGGTGCCACATGATCGGCAGCCGCAGGTCCTGCGCCGCCTCGTAGACCGCCATCGACGCGTCGCTCAGCGGGTCGAAGCCCTGGTACGTCGGGGCGAGCTTGAGCCCCTTCAGGCCGAGCGCGACGCCGCGCTCGAGCTTCTCCACCGCGCCCGGCACCGACGGGTCGACGCTCGCGAACCCGACGAGCTTCTCCGGGTGCCCGCCGACGTCCTCGGCCACGTACTCGTTCGGCACGTCGAAGCCGATGCGCGGCGCGGCGAACGCCAGCACGATCGCCTTGTCGACCGGGGCGACGGCCTCCCAGTGCTCCTCCAGGGAGCGGATCGGGTTGGCCGCCGGGCCCCACGCCCGCACCATGTCGGACACGAACTCCGCGCTGAAGTGGCGCTCGTCGCCGACGTGGGTGTGGCAGTCGATCATCAGGCGACCGCCCCGGTGGCCACGCGCGCCTCGGCGGCGGCGCGACCCAGCTCGAACGCCTGGCGCAGCTGCGCGCGACGGGCGGGATCGACGGGCTGCAGCGGGCTGTGGAGCTCGTCGCTGGCGAAGATGCCGAGGTCGGCGAGCAGCGTCTTCGTGGTCGCGATCTCGTCGCCGATGCCGAACGCGTGCAGGAAGGGCACGACCTCGCGGCTGAGGATCTCCAGGGCGCCCGGGAGGTCGCCGCGCTGGCGCAGCTCCCACACGGCGGCGAACGACGCGGGCAGCACCGCCGGGGCGATCACCATCGCGCCGTCGATGTCCGCGGCGAGGAACTGCGAGAGGATCGCGTCGTCGCCGGCGAAGACGTTGAGCCCCGCCGCCTTCCAGAGCGGGATCTTGGCCAGGTCGTGGTCGGTGAGCTTGGCGGCGGTCAGGCGCTCCAGCCGGCTCGCCCACTCGATCACCCAGTGGGCCTGCACCTTCGTCTTCGTCGTGACCGGGTTGTCGTAGAAGACGAGGTCGATGTCGATCGCGGCGTCGATGGCGGCGAGGTGCGCCTCGATGCCCCGCGGGTCGTTGTGGAAGTAGAACGGCGCGCAGACCAGCACGCCGTGGGCGCCGTGGGCCTGGGCGTGGCGCGCGAGGTCGGCGCTCACCTGCGCGCTCGTGTGGGAGCAGCCGACGACGACGGTCTTGCCCGGCGGCGTCAGGGCCATCGCCTGCTCGACCACCGCGCGCCGCTCGTCGTCGGTGAGCGACGGCGCCTCCCCGGTGCTGCCCGACAGGGTGAAGCCGTCGACGTCGGCGAGGAAGTGGTCGAGCAGCCTGGCGAAGCTCTCGCGGTCGAACGTCCCGTCCCGGAAGGGGGTCGGGATGACGGGCAGCACTCCGCTAACGGGCATGGATGTCCTTCGGGGTCCGGGTGAGCATCAGGAGGGCCTCGGCGGCCTTCGCGGCGACGCCCTCGGCGTCGGGGGCCGCGAGCGAGCCGGCGAACGCGACGGCGACGGCGCCGGCGGCGAGGTAGTCGGGGGCGTTGGCGGCATCGATGCCGCCGGTCGGGATCAGGCGGGCGCCGGGGTACGGGCCGAGCAGGTCGTCCACGTACTCGGGACCCATGCGGGCGGCGGGGAAGAGCTTGAGCAGCGGCGCGCCGGCGTCGAGCGCCTGGCCGACCTCGGTCGGCGTCAGGACGCCGGGGAGATGGAGCACGTCCCGCTCCTGCGCGAACGCGACCACGTCGAGGGCGAGGTCCGGCGCGACGAGGAACTTCGCGCCGGCGGCGAGGGCGCGCTCGGCCTCGGCGACGGTGCGGACCGTGCCGGCGCCGAGGGTCAGCTCGTCGCCGAACTCCGCGACGCAGCGCGTGAAGGTCTCCATCCCGTTCGGCGGCGAGAGGCTCAGCTCGGCCATCTTCACGCCGGCGGTGACGAGCCCCGTGAACGTCTCGTGGGCGACGCGCGGATCGGCCGTCCGGACGATCGCCAGCAGGCGCTCGCGCTCGAGCAGGCCGACGGCGTCCCGGGCGGTCATCGCAGCACCGTCCGCGTGGTGGGGCGCAGCGCGGCGCGCAGCTCCTCGGCGGTGGTCTGCGCGAGGTCGCCCGCCACGGTCGCCTTGAGCGCGGCGAGCGTCGCCGCGGCGCGCAGCGCCTCCTCCAGCCCGGCCCCCTCGCCCAGGCCCCACAGGAGGCCGGCGGTGAAGGCGTCGCCCATGCCGAAGCGGTCGACGACGGTCGCCGGGACCGCCTCCTGCTCGTACGCCGCGCCGTGCGCGTCGAGCGCGATGCCCCCGTCGGCGCCGCGCGTGAGGACGACGTGGCGGGCCTGCGGCGCCCACGTCGCGCGGAGGCCGTGGAGCACCTGGTGCGGGTCGCCCTCCAGCTCGAGCACGGTGCGGGCGTCGGCCTCGGAGCAGACGACGGTCTCGGCCTGCGACAGGAGGGGGTGCAGGCCGAGACGAGCCGTCGGTGCGTCCCACAGGAGCGCACGGTGGTTGACGTCGACGGAGACCGCGATGTCGCGCTCGGCGGCCTGCGCCAGGACGTCCTCCACGAGCCCGGGCGCCGCGACCGCGGCGGTGATCCCGGTGAGGTGCAGGCGGCGGGCGCCGGCGAGGGCGCCCTGCGGCAGCTTGGTGAGACGGGTGAACGCGGAGGCGGCGCGGTCGTAGGTGACCTGCGCGGGGCGCGGCGCGACGCCGGTGTCGGAGAAGAAGAGGCCGAGGCGCTCGGTCTCGGGCGCCCACTCGATCGCGTCGACCAGGACGCCGGCGGCGGCCAGGCGGGCGGCGACGCGGCGGCCGAGCGCGTGGTCGGGGAGGCGGCTGATCCAGCGCGCCCGCACGCCGAGCTGCGACAGCGCGGCGGCGACGTTCGCCTCCGCCCCGGCGACGTGGACGTCGAGCGCGGGGGCGTCGGCCAGCCGCGCGCCCGCCGGCGTGGCCAGCCGCAGGAGCGCCTCGCCGACAGTGACGACGTCCGCCACCGGCCGGTCCGACCCACGCAGCTCCTCAACCGCGCTCAATTCGATATCTCGAATCGTCATTCGAGATGTAGAATATGGGACTGCGTGTCCCTGTCAAGGGTGCACGACGAAACGGCCCGCGGGTAGGCGGGCGAGCGACGGAGGGACCGTGAGCCCGGGTGGGCCCCGCGACGAGTGCTAGTCGCCGGCGGCGGCGACCGGGGCGGCGTGCCCCAGCTCGGCCGAGATCGACGCGGCGGCGTCGACGACGAGCGGCGCGGCGGGGATGGCGTCGCCCGGGAAGAGGTCGCGCGAGAACCCGGTGATGCCGACGCTGCCGATCACGTGGCCGTCCTGGCCGAAGACCGGCGCGGCGATGCAGCCGACGCCGTCGGTCTCGTCGCCGTCCTCGACCGCGAACCCGCGGGCGCGCACCGTCTCGAGCGTCGCGGCGAGCGGCGTGCCGGCGCCGGCGCTGAGCGCCGCCCGCTCCTCCTCCGGCAGCCACGCGACGATCGCGCGGCCGAGCGCCGTCAGCTCGTACGGGCTCAGCTTGCCCGGGTACGTCGCGAACTGGATGAACGACTCGGCGGCCGCCTTCTCCAGGTACATCACGTCGTCGCCGACCATCACGCCGAGGTGCGCGGGGATGCCGAGCGCGTCCGACAGCCGCTGCAGGTGCGGCCGCGCGACGTCGCGGATGCCGAACCGCTCGATCAGCTTCGAGCCGAGGTGGTAGATCGCGAGCGTCGGCTCCCAGTACTGGCTCCGCCCCTCGGTCCGCCGCGTCACGTACCCGGCGTCCGCGAGCGTGTGCACGATCGCGTGGGCGCTCGCGGTGGGGATCCCCGTGCGTGCGGCGAGGTCGCTGAGCGTCAGCCCGTCCCGCTCGTGCACCAGGAGCTCGAGCACCTGGAGCGCGCGCTTGACGGCGGGCACGGGTGGCATCCCGCGAAGCATAGGACCAGGGAACACCCCAGGCTCCGGCCTGGCGCGCCGCGTGGCGTGCGGACCGCGTCACTCGTCGTCGAACGTCACCTCGAACCAGCACGGGCCCTCGAGGTGCTCCCCCAGAACTGCCAGGCACGGTTCGTAGGAGCCGGTGACGTCCAGCTCCATCACCGGCTCGACCCATCGTCGGGATGGAGCAGGAACGCGTCGAGCCCGTAGACCTCCACGCCTGCCGCCTGCGCCTCGTGCACCAGGCGGACCGCGTCGCCGGGCCGAAGCAGCAGGATGCCGGCCCGCTGGACGCCGACCGCTGCGAAGCGCGACGCGAGCCGCTGACCGGCCTCCGACATCGCCGGATCATCGCAGGCTCGACCCGCGGCCTCACGGCCGGCAAGCCCGAGCCGCGGCGCAAGAACGACGAAGGCCCCGCGGTGGGCGGGGCCTTCATGAGGTGGAGACGGCGGGAATTGAACCCGCGTCCGCAGTCGCGTAAAGGATGGCTTCTACGAGCGTAGCCAGTGCTCTGTGTCTCGCTCCCCCATCGCTTCACTGGCGAGGTCCGGGGGAGCCAGCCTCCTGAGGTGTTCCCCGGTCAGCGGAGGCGGACCTTCCGGGGTGAGCCCGCATTCTGATACCGCACATCCCGGCGGCGGGCGGGCCGGGGGCGGCACCTCAACCTACGTAGTGGTTAATGACTACGCGGCGAGGGCGTACTCGTGAGAGTCCGCACGTATGGTTTTCCGGCGGTTTTACGAGGCCATGCCGGAACCTCGACTCGCGACCATCCCCACGAACAACCACGTCGAAGCCTGTCGTCCCCGGGGATGTGACTACGCGAGCCATTCTAGCTCGCGAACACGTGTTTGTGCGACCCCGCCAAGGCTCCCATCGTCCGGCCGACGCCGACGGTGGGAGGAACAGCCGTGCTCCATGCACCTAAGGCTCCCAGCGCGCCGACGAGCAGGGACGTTGGGAGGGTCAGCGGCGCGGCGCGGCGCTCAGTAGCGCTCGGAGACCGCCCGCTGGAGGTCGCGCTTCATCTCGCGCTCCTTGATCGACTGGCGCTTGTCGAAGCGGTCCTTGCCGCGCGCCATCGCGACCTCGACCTTCGCCCGCCCCTCCTTGGAGAAGTAGATCCGGGTGGGGACGATCGTGAGGCCCTTCTCGTTCATCGACGCGACGATCTTGTCGATCTCGCGGCGGTTGAGGAGAAGCTTGCGGTCGCGCTCGGGCGGGTGGTTGTCGCGGGCGGCCGGCTTGTACGGCGGGATGTGGAGGTTGAGCAGCCAGAGCTCGCCGTCGCGGATGGTCGCGTACGAGTCCTTCATCTGGGCGCCGCTCTCGCGCAGGGCCTTCACCTCGGTGCCGCGCAGCACCATCCCGGCCTCGTACTTGTCGAGCAGCTCGAACCGGTACGCCGCCTGGCGGTTGCTCGCGACGTCGCCGGGCGCCGCCTTCTTCTTGCCCCTCTTCGCCATCGAACCCTTCAATCTATTGGCATGACCACCCCGCACCCCACCCTCGCCGACCTGCAGCAGCAGGAGCAGGAGCTCGTGTTCACCCGCTTCGACGAGCACGACGCCTGGGCGCTGGGCAAGCGGCTGCGCAAGGTGGCGGCCGAGCGGGAGCTCCCGGTCGCGATCAACATCCGCCGCAACGGGCACCAGCTCTTCCACGCCGCGCTGCCGGGGAGCGCGCCCGACAACGACGCGTGGATCGAGCGGAAGGTCCGCGTCGTGACCCGCTACGGCAAGTCGAGCCTGCGCGTCGGCGAGGAGGCCCGGCAGAAGGGGACGACGTTCGAGGACTCGAGCCGCCTCGACCCGGACCTGTACGCCGCGCACGGCGGCGCGTTCCCGATCCGCATCAAGGACGTCGGCGTCGTCGGCGTCGTGACCGTCTCAGGCCTGCCCCAGCGCGAGGACCACGCGCTCGTGGTCGAGGTGCTCGCCGCCTTCCTCGAAGCTCAGACCGCGGCCGGGTAGAGGTCGACCCGCCCGCGCGGCGCGTCGATCCGCCCCACCGTCACGCGGACCGGGTCGCCGAGGCGGATGCGCTTGCCCGACTCGGTCCCGATCAGCTGCACGCCGAGCTCGTCGAGCTGCCACCAGTCGCCACGCAGGCGCCGCACCGGCAGCATCCCGGTGAACCCGTCGCCGAACGACACGAACGCGCCCGACGAGATCAGCGACACGATCTCGCCCGCGAACTCGCGGTCGCCCGCGGCTCCGCGCCCGTCCTCGAAGAGCATCCGCTCCAGCAGGAACGCCCGCGCGACGTCGTCGGCGTCGCGCTCGATCACCGCCGCGTCGCGCTCGCGGCCCGACGTCCACTCGCCCGCCTCCAGCAGCCGCGAACGCGGGTACGGCTCCTCCCCCGCGCCGACCGCGCTGAGCAGCCCGCGGTGGCAGACGATGTCCGGGTAGCGGCGGATCGGGGACGTGAAGTGGCAGTACCGCGGCGAGCCGAGCCCGGCGTGGCCGAGGTTCTTCGGCGAGTACCAGGCCTGCTTGAGCGTCCGCAGCACGAGCGTCGACAGCCCCGCGCGGCCGACGCCGTCGCGGCGCGCGACCTCCGCCTCGACCGCCCGCGAGAGCTCCACCGCCGCCTCGGCCGCGGCGTCCGGCGACAGCACGTCCGAGACCGCCGGGCCGGGGATCCCCAGCGCGTCGAGCTGCCGCGCCAAGTGCACGACCGCCTCGGGCCGCGGCTTCTCGTGCACGCGGAAGAGCGCCGGCACCTTGCCGTCCTCCAGCACGCCCGCGACCTGCTCGTTGGCCGCGATCATCAGGTGCTCGATCAGCCGGTGCGACTCGGTCTGCACGACCGGCCGCACCTGCTCGACGTGGCCGCGCCGGTCGAAGACGAACTCGGGCTCGGCGCTGTCGACCGCGATCGCCTGGGGCGCACGCGCCGACCCCAGCGCCGCCGCCGCGGCCCGCGCCGCCGCCAACGGCGCCTCGATCGACGGCTCCGACACCGTCCCCACGCCCGCGAAGATCCGGTCGACCTGGTCGTAGTCGAGCCGCTCGTCGGAGCGGATGCGCGAGCGGTAGAAGCTCGACCGCACCACCCGCGTCCCGCGCACCTCCATCTCGACGGTGACCGCGAGCCGCTCGACGCCCGGCCGCAGCGAGCACGCGCCGTTCGACAGCGCCTCGGGGAGCATCGGCTCGACCCGGCCGGGGACGTAGACGCTGGTGGCGCGCCGGTACGCCTCGCGGTCCACCAGCGAGTCGGCCGGGACGAACGCGGTCACGTCCGCGATGTGGACCCACACGCGCCAGGCGTCCTCACCGAGCGTCTCCGCCGAGATCGCGTCGTCGAAGTCCTTCGCGCTGACCGGGTCGATGGTGAAGGTGGGGAGCGCCGTGAGGTCGCGCCGCCCCTTGCCCGTCCGGCCGCCGCCCTCGGCCGCCGCCCGCGCCTCACGCTCGACCGCCGGGTCGAACCGCCGCCGCAGCCCGCGGTGGAGCATCAGCGCCTCGAGCACGTCGCTCGCGTTGTCGGCCGTCCCGATGAGCTTGAGGAGCTTCGCGTGCGCCCCGCGGCCTGCGCCGGTCGTGCGCACGTACGCGATCGCGCCCTCGCGCAGGCGCTTGTCGCGCTCCAGCAGCACCCGCCCGCCCGGCTCCAGGAACGGCTCGCCCATCCACGCCTTCCCGCGCCGGGAGAGCTGCACGACGAGCGGCGCCCCCACGTTGTGGCGCGGGCCCCGCGACTGCCGTCCGTGTTCGCGCGGGCTCACGGAGACGCGGCGAGCGCCTTGACCGCGGCGTCCACGCCCTCGTCGACCTTCGGCGTCGACTCCTTGTCCTGCGCCCGCACGTTCGGCGTCAGCCCCGAGCCGGGGTCGGTCCCGCGCCCGCCCAGGTTGCGCCCGGACGGGAGGAAGTACTGGCCGACGGTGATGTCGAGCGCGCCGCCGTTGTCGAGCTCGACGACCTCCTGGAAGACGCCCTTGCCGTACGTCCGCGTGCCGACGAGCCGCGCGCGCCCGGTGTCCTGCAGCGCGCCCGCGACGATCTCCGAGGCCGACGCCGTGCCCTGGTCGACCAGCACGACCATGGGCGTGTCGGGCGCCACCGGCTTGCCGGTCGCGCGGTAGACGCGCTCGGGCACCGAGCGGCCCTCGGTCGTGACGATCTCGCCGTCCTTGATGAACGCCGACGCGATCAGGCGCGCCTCGTCCACGAGGCCGCCGCCGTTGCCGCGCAGGTCGAACACGATGCCGTCGGCGCCGTCCTTCAGCGCCTTGCGGACCGCGGCGTACACCTCCGCGTGGGCGCCCGAGCTGAACGTCGCCAGCCGGATGACCGCGTACTCCTTGCCGCCCCGCCGCTCCGTCTCGGTGGCGACGACGGGGATCGAGACCTCGGCGCGCGTCAGCTCCACGGTGCGTTGCTTCCCGTCGCGCTCGTAGGTCAGCCGCACCTTCGTGCCCGGCTCGCCCTTGATCTTCGCCGAGCCGAACTCCGCGGTCTTGCCGGCGAGCTTGACGTCGTCGGCCTGAACGATGACGTCGTCGACCTTCAGGCCGCCCTTCTTCGCCGGCGAGCCGTCGTAGACGTGCGTGACGAGCAGGCCCTTCTTGACCGCCTGCACGTTCATGCCGACGCCGCTGAACCGGGCGTCGCTCTGCTCGCGGAACTCGCGGTACTCCTTGGGGTCGAAGTACGCGGAGAAGCGGTCGTCCAGGCCGGAGACCATGCCGCGGATCGACTCGTCGGCCAGCTCGCTCTTGGGGATCTCGCGGTAGTAGTCGCGCTCGATCCGCGCCATCGCGTCGTCGACGACCTGCTGCTCGTCGCTGCGGACGACGTCGCGGAGGGGATCGGGCAGCCAGGCGCTGTGCCCGCCCAGCCACATCCCGAGGAACAGGGCGCCGAGCAGGCCCAGCAGGGCGGCGAAGGGTGCTCTCATAGACGCAGGGCACGATAGGCGTCCGGCCTCAACGGCGGGTCAAGCAACGACTGACGCGTGTTCACCGGACGATCACCGGACGCTCACGTGTCCATCACCCGGCGCTGTGGGGGCCGTTCCTACGGTCGCCGCCGATGAGATCCCCCACCCTGCGCAGGGCGGCGCGCTGGTCCGCGTTGACCGCCGCCTGCGCCGCACTCGTCCCGCTCCACGCCGCGCTCAGCGAGCCGTCCGCCGCGGAGGCCGCGGACGCCGGGCAGCGCTCGAGCTTCCTGCTCCCGGTCCTTCCCGACACGCAGTTCTACTCGCGGTACGCGACGCCGGAGACCGGCAACCTCTTCCACGCGCGCTACGGCAGCGAGCCGTACGCCACGCAGACGAAGTGGATCGCCGACAACCACAGCGCGCTCGACATGCCGTTCGTCATGCACCTGGGCGACATCGTCGACCAGCACGGCAAGTCGCAGGAGTGGGACGTCGCCGAGGCCGCGATGCAGACGCTCACCGACGCCAAGGTCCCGTACTCGATCCTCGCGGGCAACCACGACGTCGCGCGCCCGTGGGAGACCGACGCGCAGCGCACGATGTCGGCCGAGAACTACCCCAAGCGGTTCCCGGTCACCGAGCGGGACGACCAGGCCGGGTACGGCGGCAGCCACACGTCCGGCTTCCACGAGTGGCACACGTTCGAGGCCGAGGGCCGCGAGTTCCTCGTCCTGGCCATGTCGTGGCAGGCCTCGGACGACGCGATCCAGTGGGCCAACGACGTCATCGACGCGCACCCGACGCTGCCGGTGATCCTCACCACCCACGAGATCCTCGGCATCGCCGGTGACGGCAAGACGGCGACCGAGACGCCGTACGGCCTGAAGCTCTGGGACGAGCTGATCAAGGACAACGACCAGATCTTCCTGACGCTGAGCGGCCACAACCACGGCGCCGCGCACCTGCGCAAGACCAACAGCGCCGGCCACAGCGTCGACCAGATCCTGCTCGACTACCAGATGGCCTACCAGGGCGGGAACGCGTACCTGGGCCTGCTCGAGTTCGACTTCACGAACGACCGCATCGACACGACCGTCGTGTCGCCGTGGATCCGCCTCAAGCCGGCGGACACGCTGATCCCCCAGTACGACCGGGCCGTGCTGCCGGGGGAGAACGAGAACCTGCGGCTCGACATCGACTGGGACGCGCGGTTCGGCGGGTTCGAGGGCCCGGTGACCGTGCCGGCGCCGTCGCACGGCTCGCTGCTCGACAAGGCCAAGGCGTCGGTGCTCGAGGGCTACACGGAGCCCGAGGTCGAGGCCCCGGCCGCGCCGCACGACGCCAGCGACTACCCGAAGGTCGAGGGCACGCTCGCGCACTGGCGGTTCGGCGGCACGGCCGGCACGATCGCGCCGGGCGCCACGGTCGAGGACATCGCCGGCGACAACGACATGAAGCGCGTGGCGCTCGACGCCGAGGCCGGCAACGCGCCGCAGCTCGACGACGTCAAGCGCTCCACCGACCACGCCTACCTGTCGGCCGACGCCGGCAGCGCGTGCTTCACGAACGCCAAGAGCCCGATGCGGATCAGCTACCTGCAGACCGCCCCGGACGCGCCCGTGAACGCCGCGACGTTCCCGAACGGCTACACGATCGAGTCGTTCATCAAGATCGACCAGTCGTGGACGTCGGGCCTGGGCGCCTGGATGGGCGCGCTGACCCGTGACGGCCGCCGCGCCGACATCGCCGGCCTGACGCCGGGCGACCCGGACGAGCCGCTCTTCACGCTCGCCATCTCCAGCCTGCGCGAGGTGCAGTGGAACGCCGCGTCGGTGTCGCCGATGCGCGAGCGCTCCAACTGGTCGGGCGAGGTCATGAACGACCGGTGGCTCCACATCGCCGCCGTGAACGACCCGAAGGTCGGCTACACGACGCTCTACGTCGACGGCGCGCCCGTGCTGCGCAACCCGACCGACGGCGGCATCGGCCTGGCGACCGGCAACAAGCCGTGGCGCATCGGCTCCTCGACGTGGGAGGGCAAGACCGCGGACGGCTGGCTCGGCTGCATCGGCGAGACGCGCATCGTCAACCACCCGCTCGAGCGTGACGAGTGGCTGACCGCGCGCACGTACGTCGCGCCGGAGGAGCCGCAGGAGCCCGGGCAGCCGCAGAACCCCGAGCAGCCCCAGAACCCGCAGCAGCCGCAGCCGCCGGCCCAGCCGCAGAGCCCCGCGCCGGCCCCGGTCGCCGCCCCCGCGCCCACGACGGCCCCGGCCAAGCCGAACGCGACGACCGCCGCGCCGCTGCGCATCAGCGGCCTGACGTACGGCGACCGCCGCCTGCGCGTGCGGGTGACCGGCGCGGGGCGCGTCCGCGTGACGCTGCGCCGCGCGACGTCGGCCAAGCGGTTCGCGAAGAAGGCGACCCGGACGTTCACGGTGGCGGCCAAGCGCGCCGGCACGGTGACGATCCGCGTCCCGAAGGGCGTGCGCGCGGGCCGCTACCGCGTCGAGGTCGCGCTGACGGTGGACGGCAGGACCGTGCGCCGCACCGCGACCGTGCGGGTGCGCTAGCCGCCCGCGTCCCTCGGGAGCCGTGTGCGCCGCCGCCCGCAGATCTAGGCGGCGGCGTACGCGGCGCTCCCGCGCGTGTGCGTCTCCCACGCCGCGGCGAGCCGGTCGACCGCCTCGTGCAGCGTCGGCAGGTCCGCCGCGCACGTGACGCGCACGTGGTCGAGCAGCATCTCCTGCGGCGCGGCCGCTGCCCCGCTGGTGATGCCGACGCCGTAGCTCAGCGCGGTCGCCGCGAAGCGGTCGCCGTGGCCGGTCGGCAGGCGGCACCAGATCGAGTAGCCGCCGCGCGGCGTGGTCTGCTCCCATTCGGGCAGCCGCTCGCGGAGCAGGCCGCCGACGACGCGCGCGTGCTCGGCCGCACGCGTGCGGGCAGCTGCGACGATGTCGTCGAGCTGCGGCAGCGCCTCGCACACCGCGACCTGGTCGAGCAGCCCGCTGCCGAGGTCGAGCGCGGCCTTGAGCCGGCCGAGGCGCAGGACGAGCGAGCGGTCGCCGCGCAGGAAGCCGGTCCGCAGCCCGCCCCACAGCGTCTTGCTGAACGAGCCGACGACCACCACGTCCTCGATCTCGGCCATCGACGCGATGTGCGGCGGCGGGTCGCCGGTGTAGACGAGGTCGGCCAGCGTCGTGTCCTCCACCACGAGCACGTCGTGCTTGCGGCAGATCGCCAGCACCTCGCGCCGGCGCTGCTCGTGCATCACCGAGCCGGTCGGGTTGTGGCAGGTCGGGACGAGGAAGACGAGCGCCGGCGGCTGCACCGCGATCAGGCGCTCGAGGTCCTCCGGCCGCGGCCCGATCGCGTCGCGGCGGATGCCGAGCACGACCGCGCCGGCGCGAGAGAAGACCTCGATCGCGCCCGGGTACGTGGGCGACTCGACGAGCACGCGGTCGCCCGCGCGCACGAGCGCGGTGGCGAGGATGCTGAGCGCGCCCTGCGCGCCGGAGGTGATGAGCAGCTCGTCGGCGACCGTCGGCAGGCCGTCGCGGGTGAGCCGGGCGGCGAGGCCCTCGCGCAGGCCGGGCAGGCCCATCGGCGCGTAGCCGTGGTCCGGCGCGCCGGCGGCGATGGCGCCGGCGGCGCTCCCCAGCAGCTCGCGCATCAGCGGCGACGGCGGCGGCGCGCCGATCGAGAGGCTGATCGACACGTCGGGCGCGCTGACGAAGCGGTTGAGCTCGGGCGCGCGGTGGTGCGTGGAGGGCTGGGTGCGGCGGACGGTCTCGGCGAGCGTCGTGCCGCTGCCGCGGCGGCGGGTGACGACGCCCCGCTCGGCCAGCGCCGCGTAGGCCGCGACGACCGTCCCGCGGCTGACGTCGAGCGCCTCGGCCAGCGTCCGCTCGGCCGGCAGCTTGGCGCCGCCCTCGAGCGCGGCCTGGTCCGCCGCCTCCTGGATGGCATCCGCGAGGCGCACGTAGAGCGGGCCATTGCGCATCGTCCACGCGCCGATGGCCTCCACCAGCGCCTCCGTGGCGAGGAATTGGCTCACGAAATGGCTCTTGCCCACGATTGGCCCATAGGAGGAATATGCCAATCACCGACCACGAGCGCAAGGAGCGCTGAGACATGACCGCCGACCTCACCATCCGCCCCGCCCGCCCGCTCGACCTCTCCGCCCTCGTCCGCCTCGCCGCGCTGGACAGCGCGCCGGTCCCGCAGGGGCGGGTGCTGCTGGCGGAGGTCGACGGCGCGCTGTGGGCGGCCGCGGAGATCGACGGGACACGCGTGATCGCCGACCCGTTCCAGCCGTCGGCGGCGGTCGCCGAGCTGCTCGTCGAGCGTGTCCGCCAGCTCAACGGCGAGCACGGTGGGCGCGCCGACGTGCACCTCGCACGCCGGCTCTCCGCCCGGCTCTCCTAGCCACGCGCGCGCCGCCGCCCTCCTCCTCCAGAAGGGCGGCGGCGCGGCGTGGAGACCTAGACCCGCAGGAAGCGGCGCAGCGACAGGCCGGAGCCCGCTGCCGCGACGCCGACGGCCGCGACGAGCAGCATGCCGGCGAGCAGGCGGAAGTCGATCGTGTCCGGCGCGGCGACCAGCGCGAAGTCCTCGGCCAGCGGATCGACCAGCGCGACCTTGGCGACGAGCAGGAGCAGGAGCGCCAGCACGCCGCCCATGAAGCCGAGGATCACGCCCTCGATCACGAACGGCCAGCGGATGAAGTTGTTCGTCGCGCCGACGAGCCGCATGACCTCGACCTCGCGCCGGCGCGAGAAGAGCGACAGGCGGATCGTGTTCGCCACGAGCAGGACGGACGCGATGATCAGCAGCACCGAGAGCGCCGCCGCGGTCATCTTCACGACGCGCGTGGCGGACAGGATCTTGTTCGTGTCCTCGCGCCGGTTCTTGACCTCGTCGATGGCCGGGTCGTGCGCGCCGACGAGCGCGTCGCGCAGGCCCTCGATGTTGTCGGGCTTGTCCGGCGTGACGCGGAACGTGTCCGGGAGCGGGTTCGAGCCGAGCAGCTCGTACGCCTCCGGGTTGCGCTTCTTCTCGGCGGCGTACGCCTCCTCCTTGGAGACGTACTCGACCTTGCCGACGTACGGCGTGTCCTCCGCGATCGTGCGGCGGACGCGCTCGACGTCCGCGTCGCTCGACTTGGCGGCGAGGTAGACGTCGACGATGACGCGCTCGCGCACCTCGTTCGCCGCGCCGGTCGTCGCCTGGACGATCGGGATGAAGACGCCGAGGACGAGCACCGTGACGAGCACGGACGCGATCGCGGCGAACGACGGCACCGCGTTGCGGGAGACGGAGCGGAGCGCCTCCCGGAGGAAGAAGCCGGGCCTCATCGCCAGAGCCCGCCGATCTCGTCGTCCTCGGGGATGTCGATCGAGTGGCCGCGCATCAGCGCGCCGAACTCCTGCGTCGACTCCTCGCGGTAGCCGCCGGCGGCGACGTCGCGGACGAGCTTGCCCTTCGACAGCTCGATCACGCGGCGGCGCATGCGGTCGACCAGATGGTGGTCGTGCGTGCAGACGACGACGGTCGTGCCGGTGCGGTTGATCCGGTACAGCAGCTGCATGATCCCGACGGACGTCTCGGGATCGAGGTTGCCGGTCGGCTCGTCGGCGAGCACGAGCGGCGGGTGGTTGACGAACGCGCGCGCGACCGACACGCGCTGCTGCTCGCCGCCGGACAGCTGGTCCGGGTAGTTGTGGAGCTTCGTCGAGAGGCCGGTGAGGCGCAGGATGTCCGGGACCTTCTCGCGGACCTCCTTGCGGGAGCCGCCGGTCACCTGCAGCGCGTACGCGACGTTGTCGTGCACGGTGCGGGACGGGAGCAGCTTGAAGTCCTGGAAGACCGCGCCGATGTTGCGGCGGTAGTACGGCACCTTCTTGGCCGTGATCTCGCTGAGGTCGCGGCCGGCGACGCGGATGGAGCCGGACGACGGCTCGATCTCCTTGAGCAGGAGCTTCATCAGCGTCGACTTGCCCGAACCGCTGTGGCCGACGAGGAAGACGAACTCCCCGCGCCGGATGTTCAGCGAGACCCCGTCGAGGGCGGTGTCCCCGCCTTCGTACTTCTTGACGACGTTGCGGAGCTCGATGACCGGCGGCGCCAGGGCGCCGGGCGTGTGCGTGCGTGGGCGATCAGCCGTGAGGGCCATGGGACTGAGAAGCGTAGGACGCGGTGTGCGGAAAGCCGCTGCATGCACGTGAATTTGCACGCGGCGCGGCGCGACCTCCCACAAGGGTCCCAGACGGTTGCGAATGTGCACGATGCCCTGCGTAAGATCGTGCGGTGAGGCACGAGGCCGAACGGCGGGGCGAGGGAGCGCGGGCGTGGTCGGGGGTGGTCGCGTGCGCGGCGGTGCTGCTGACGTGCGCGCCTGCGGGGGCGCAGGAGACGGTGCCGGTGGAGCCGGAGGACGCGCCGGCGGTGACGGTGGCGGCGGAGGCTGCCGCGCCGGCGGAAGGCGGGGCGCCGGAGCCTGCGGAGGCTGCCGCGCCGGAGGACGGGGAGGCGGTGACGGCGGACGCGGCGCCCGCGGTGGCGGTGGCGGCCGCGCCGGTGGTCGAGGCCGCGCCAGCCGCGCCCCGGCCCGCAACGGCGCCGGCCGCGCAGGAGCCACCGCCCGCGGCGCCCTCTCCCGCGCCGCCGACGCCACCGCCTCCGCCCGCTGAGCCCGCGCCCGCACCGGCGACCACCCCGGCCTCGGAACCCCCGCGCGCCCCGACCGAGCCCGCGGCACCCGCCGCCCCCGGCAGCCGCGGGGACCGCTGCGTCGCGGTCAACCCCGACGGCTCGTGCCAGGGGCTGCGGACGCCGACCTGCACGATCCTCGGCACCGACGGCCCGGACTGGCTCATCGGGACGGCGGCCAAGGACGTGATCTGCGGGCTCGGCGGCGACGACCGGCTCGACGGCGCGGGCGGCGACGACGTCGTGCACGGCGGCGACGGCGACGACGCGCTGACCGGCGGCGAGGGCGAGGACTGCCTGATCGGCGGCGAGGGCGACGACTGGGCGACCGACCCCGAGGACGGCGAGCGGGTCGACACGGAGGAGCCCGCGGGGGCGGACGCCGACGTCATCGTCGGGGTGACCGGCGAGTGCCTGGTGCTGGAGGGCGGCGTGCTGCCGTCGACGGAGGAGAACGCCGACGCAGGCGGTGGCGGTGGCGGCGGCGCGGTGCCCGCGAGCGTCGGCGCGCTCCTCCTCGCGGTCAGCACCGGCGACGGCGCCGCGGCGGCGTTCCCCGTCCAGGTCGCGCGGCGCGCGCCAGTGGACGACGGCACCGCCACGCTCACGCTCCTCTGCGAGACCGACCGGCGCGGCACCCTGACGCTCACCGACCGCCGCGGCCGCCGCCTCGGCACCGCGGACTTCACGTGCAGCGGCCAGGTCGCGGACGTCGAGGTGGAGCTGAACGACCGCGGCCGCGCGGCGCTCGAGCGGGCCGACGGCGGCGTTCTGCGCGCGGTCGTCCGGCTCACCGTCGACGGCGCGCGCGAGACGTTCCGCGTGACGCTGGAGGCGTCCGACGCCGGCTAGCGCCCGCTTCTCGCCCCGCGCGCGCTGGCGCGCCTTCGTCGTCTGGTGCGGCGGTAAGCACCCGGTCGCGCGGACGTTCGGCGCCCTGCTCGCCGCGGCGATCCCCGTCGTCTCCACGCTCCTCGCGCTCGGCGTCCTGCAGCCGTTCAGCACGACCGAGGACGCGCTCGCCGCGAGCGCGACGAAGACGCTGGAGGCCGGCTCCTCGAAGATGCGGATCGACGTGCGCACCACCGGCGACGCGCCCGTCCGGTACATCGCGACGGGGACGTTCGACTTCCGCGAGGAGCGCGGCACGTTCTCCTACAACCTCACGAAGATGCCGGGCCTGGCGGCGGCCGCGGCGGTCGAGGCGCGGTTCTTCCAGAACGTCGCGTTCCTGCGCCTCCCCGCCCCGCTCGACCCGGCGCGGCCCTGGCTGCTGGTCGACCTCGAGGACGACCCGGCGCTGATCGACCGGCTGGCCGAGCGCGACGGCCGCGCGGCGCCCGCGATCGCCGCCGTCCCCGCCGTCCGCGTCCACGACCCGACCGCGGTGCTCGCGGCGATGGACCGCGCGGGCGACGTCGAGGACCTCGGCGCAGTGCGCGAGCTCGGCCTCGACGTCCACAAGTACCGCGGCACGCTGGCGCCCGCGAGCGGCGGCGGCGCGCGGGTCGTCGCCACCGCGTGGATCGGCGACGACCATCTCGTCCGGCGCCTGCAGCTCACCGACGCGGCGGGTGGCGCGGTGACGACGATGAGCTTCTACGACTTCGGCGCCGCCGTGACCACGCGCCCGCCGCCGCCCCGGCAGGTCACGGTGCTCGCCGACCGCCTGCGCGAGCAGATCCTCGCGGGCTGAGCCTAGGCCGCGACGACCGCGACCGCGGTGCCCCACGGGTCGCGCGTGAGGAACCCGCCGTCGTGGTCCTCCACCGCGACCCGCGCGTCCGCCACCCGCGCGTGCGCGGCGGCGACGTCGGCGACGGTCGGCAGCACGATCGTCCAGTGGCGCAGGCCCACCGCGTCGTCCGGCGCGCCCGGGATGCCCGTCCCCCGCCAGGTGTTCATGCCGAGGTGGTGGTGGTAGCCGCCGGCGGAGACGAAGCCCGCGACGCCGCCGAGGACCATCTGGCGCTCGAACCCGAGCACGTCCTCGTAGAACGCCAGCGCGGCCGGCAGGTCGCCGACGTGCAGGTGCAGGTGCCCCACGCGCATGCCCGGCGCGGCGACGGGGTTCGGCGCCTCGCCCGCGACGAGCGACAGCAGCGCGTGCGTGTCGAGCGGGTTCGGGCCCTGCGTCAGCAGGTGGTCGTACGACTCCCACTGCTCGCGCGGGCGGTCGGCGGCGAGCTCGAGGCCGTTGCCGTCGGGGTCCGGGAGGTAGATCGCCTCGTGCGTGCCGTGGTCGGACGCGCCCTGGATCGGCGTGCGCGTCGCGGCGAGGCGCAGGGCGGCGCGGGCCAGCTCCTCGCGCGTCTCGTAGTTCAGCGCGACGTGGTAGAGCCCGGCGTGCTTGCCGGCGGGGCGGGCGCCGGGCAGCTCGTGGAGGACGAGCAGCGGCTCGGCCGCCCCCTCCGTGCCGACGTCCGCGGTCCGGGCGCCCGTGTCACGATCGTGGACGTGCAGGCCGAGAGCGTCCTGGTAGAACGCGACGGACCGATCGAGGTCGGTGACGATCAGGTGCGCCGGGCCGAGGCGGAGGGCGGCGGGGAAGCTCATGCTCCCACCATCGCCCGGCGACGCCCGCGGTCCCATGGCATCTTCGCGCGGACCCCTGGACTTCCGTGACGACCGGCCCCCTCCGCCGTGCCGAGCAGCCGCTGAGCGTCGTCTGGTGGGACGGCGCGGACATGCGTCCCGAAGACGCGGTCGACCCGCACCGGCACGACTACCACGAGCTGATCTGGCTCCGGCGCGGCACCGGTCGGCACCGGCTCGACGGCCGGCCGATCGAGGCGCGCGCCGGCACGATCACCGTCATCGGCCGCGGCCAGGTGCACGTGTTCGACGAGGCGCGCGGCGTCGACCTGGCGGTCGTCCGGTTCACCGACGAGCTGCTCCTGGGCGCCGGCGACCCGGCCACGCGCGCGTCGCCCGGGTGGATGCTCGCCGGCCAGGGCGGGCTCACCATCCCCGTCCCGGCCTCCCGCGAGGACGCGCTCGCCGCGCTGCTGCGAGCGATCGACGACGAGACCCGCCTGCCGCCCGACACGCGCACCGCCGACCTCGAGCGCCACCTGCTCTCCGTCCTCTTGCTGTGGCTCGACCGGTGGGCGGGCGGCACGCGCGGCGGCGGGCCCGAGGGCTCCTTGCACGAGCGGTTCCTGCGCGTGCTGGAGCGCGACTTCGCCCGCCACCACGACGCCGCGCACTACGCCGAGGCGCTCGCCGTGCCGGCCGCGGCGCTGGCGAAGGCGCTCGCCGAGGTCACCGGCCGCACGACCAAGGAGCTCGTGTCCGATCGCGTGCAGCTCGAGGCCGCGCGGCTGCTGCGCTACACCGACCTGACGGTGGGCCAGGTCGCCCACCGCGTCGGCTACGAGGACCCGTTCTACTTCTCGCGCGCGTTCAAGCGGCGGGAGGGCGTGTCGCCGCAGGCATACCGCGAGGCGGCGCGCGGCTCAGGGCGCTGAACGCCGAGGGATATCTTCAGGTCATGCCGCAGATCACCAGCTCCACCCTCGCCAACGGGCTGCCGCTGCACCGTGTGGCGCTGCCCGGGACGCGCGCGGTCACCGTGCTCGTCGCCTTCGACGCCGGCGCGCGGACGGAGCGGCCCGAGGAGAACGGCATGGCCCACTTCCTCGAGCACCTGGTCTTCAAGGGCGGCGAGAAGTTCGACGACTACCGCAAGGTCAACGAGACCGCGGAGCGGATGGGCGGCTCGCTCAACGCGTACACGTCGCACGACCTCGTGGCGTTCCACATCACGGTGCGCGCCGAGGCGGCGATGGAGGCGATCGACCTCCTCACGGACTTCGTCGGCCGGCCGAAGATCGACGCCGAGGAGCTCGACCGCGAGCGCGGCGTCGTCATCCAGGAGATCCAGCGGTACAAGGACCAGCCGTCCGCCGTCGCGGAGGAGCTGATCGACAAGGCCGCGTTCGGCGACCACCCGCTCGGGCGCACCGTGCTCGGGCCGGAGGAGCACCTGCGCACGTTCTCGCGCGAGGCGATCGTGGCGTTCCGCGAGCGCCGCTGGGCGGGCGCGCGGGGCGGCGCGTTCGTCGTCGGCAACCTCGACCACGTGCCGGAGAACGGCGCCGTCGGGTCGCTCTTCGAGCGCTTCCCGGACCTGCCCGCGCCCGGCGCCTACGAGGCCGCCCCGTCGGAGATCGAGTCGCGCGTGCTGGTCGAGGAGCGCGACACGAACCAGTCGCACCTGCGGATGCTCTACCGCCCGTCGATCGATCCTCGCGACCCGGCGCAGCGCGCGGCGCTGACGATCTACTCGACGCTGCTCGGCGGCTCGATGGGCTCGCGCCTGTTCGACGAGATCCGCGAGCAGCGCGGCCTCTGCTACTCGGTCTGGTCGGCCGACCACGCGTTCGCGGACCTGCCGGTGCTGGCGCTCGGCGCGGGCCTGGAGTCGTCCAAGTGCGTCGAGGCGTACACGCGGATGCGCGAGATCGTCACCGAGCTGCGCGACGCCGGCCCGACGCCGGAGGAGGTCGAGCGGGCGCGCGCGTACGGCGCCGGCCGCCGCGTCCTGGCGTTCGAGAACACCAACGCGGTCGCGCGCTACGCGGCCAACCAGACGATCGTGTTCGGCGAGGGCATCGACCCGGACGCCGCGATCGAGCGGCTCGACAAGGTGACGTTCGAGCAGGTCCGCGAGGTCGCCGCCGACGTCGCCGACCACCTCGCGGTCGCGGTCGTCGGGCCGCACGCCGAGTCGGACTTCGACGTCAGCTAGCTAGCAGCGCCTGCGGCCGAGCGGGACGGTCAGCGTGGCCGCCCGCTCGCCCGGCGCCTGTGCCGAGGTGACGCGCAGGCGCAGGCACGCGCGGCGACTCGTGGTGTAGAGGCCGCCGCCCCAGCCGGTGATCGGCCCGACGACGCCGTCGCTTGCGAACGCCGGCTCGTCGGCCGGGCACGCGGTGAAGCGGGCGCTGCGGGCCGCCCCACGCCAGGTCTTGGACCGCCCGTACTGGAAGCGCCCGCCGCCGCCGACGATCCTCACCACGACGTCACCGCCCGCGGTGAGCGCGAACGGCGTCTTCCACCCGTACACGCGGCGGTCGGCCAGGCGGATGCGCGACGACGCCGACGGGGTCGTGATGAGCTCGAGCCGCGCGCCGTTGAGCTGCGCCGTCCACGCTCGCGCGCCGTCACGGCTCTCGAACGGCCCGGACGGCGAGGGCTCGGCGTGCATGCGGCAGGTCACGCGCGTGTCGGCCTCCGCCGCGCCGGGGGCCGCGACCGCGAAGGAGGCGACGAGCGCCGCGATCATGCAACGGACCCTACGCGGCCGCGGCGCCGCCCGTCAACCGCGGCCACGTATCCGGGCAGTGGCCGGGGACGAGCCGGGCGCCCTCCTGCTCCGCGAGCCGCACGAGCCGGTCGTGGGAGCGGCGGCGCAGCGGCGCGTCGGCCGGATCCGCGGAGGAGCCGATGGGCGTGTCGGTGTCGATGCCGCGCTGGAGGTCGATCGCGTCGACCGCGAAGAGCCAGGTCGTGTCGGGCGCGCGGACGCGGTAGGACATGTGCCCGGGCGTGTGGCCGGGGGTGGCGAGCGCGTCGATGCCGGGGACGAGCTCCGCGTCGCCGTCCACCAGGCGCCACCGGAGGTCCGGGTGCGCGTGGTCCTCGCGCAGGTAGCCCTGCTCCCGCCCGGCCCGCGTCGTCGCGAACGCCAGCTCCTCCACCTGGATCGCGACCGGCACGCCCGCGGCGGCGAGGTGGCGCAGGCCGCCCGCGTGGTCGAGGTGCAGATGCGAGACGGCGGCGCCGACGAGATCGCGCGGCGCCGTCCCGTGGGCCGCGAGCGCGTCGAGGAGCGGGTCGCCGTCGGTGGGGAACTCGGGCAGCCCGACCGTGTAGACGCTGGTGTCGGGCGGGTCACGGCGGTACGGGCGCGGGTCGCAGCCGGTCTCCAGCAGGAACGGGCCGCCGTCGGTCTCCACGAGCACGCCGGTGATCGGCACCCGCAGCACCCGGTCGTCCGACCCGCCCTCCAGCGACACGGACTCGGGCGAGTGCTCCCACCCGAGCAGGAGCGGATGCACCGCGGTGACGGCCACGCGGCGACCCTACCCGCGCGCGCCTTCGCCCTCCCCGCCCGACGGCGCGCCGCGGGCCGGCGAGTCGGCGGTCAGCCGGTGCGGGGCGGCGCGGTGAGGCGGGCGCGGGGAACGCGGCGGGCGGCGGACCAGTGCGAGACGAGGCCGATGCCCCAGCCCATCGCGGGCCACACCGGCCAGAAGTACCCCATGCCCGTGACCGCCCAGATGCCGACCAGCAGCGCCATCACGAGCAGGTACGAGCGCAGGTGCTCGGCGAACGCGTCGCGCGCGGCCACGGCCGCGGTGTGGATGCGCCGAGGGCGCGGCAGGTCGTGCGTCAGCGCCGCGAGCTCCTTGCGCGTGCGCGCGGCGTACGTGCGCTCCAGCCGCTCGTCGAGCTCCTCGACGGTCAGCCGGCCTTCGCCGGCCTGGTCACGCAGGTGGACGACGACGCGCTCGCGCTCGGCGTCAGACGCGCGCAGGTCGTCCGCAGGGACGAGCGGCTCGTCGACCGCCGCCCGATGCGCCTCGCGGCGGTGGTGTGCGTGGTGGTGACGGTTCCCGCAGCCATGCATGAGCACATGTTAGTGCCCACTCCATTCCATGTCCAGCCCAGGCGTGGAGCGACCTCACACCCCGAGACCTTGTGCGACGACCGCACGACCCGCCATCATGCGTCGTGGTGGACGGGTTGAACGAGGTCGAGCTGCACCGCTACCTGCAGCGGGTCGGGGACCGGTGGCCGATCGAGCGCGCGCTCCTGGGCGGCGCGAAGGTCGCGGACCTCCGGGGCGCCGGGCCGCAGCGTGAGCGCGGGCCCGAGTACGTGATGGTGCTCGTGTCCGAGGGCTTCGACGGCATCCCGTGGCTCGAGCGCGTCTACCAGGCCGGCTCGCTGTGGGACGCGTCCGAGATGGGCGCACCCGCCGACGTCCACTGCTACACCTGCGCGGAGTTCGACCGCAAGGTCACCTCGCTCCCCCGCGTGCGCGAGGCCGCCGAGCGCGGCTTCGACCTCGTCGCCGCGCCCGCCTAGGCGCTGATGCTGACCATCCGCTCGATCGGGACGCGCGCCCGCTCGGCGATGGCCTCCGGCACCTTGACCTCGTGCTCCATGTTCAGCAGCGCGTCGCGCAGCTTGGGCAGCGAGATCATCTTCATGTACTTGCACGAGGCGCGCTCGTTGGCGGCCACGAAGTCGACCTGCGGCGCCGCCATCTGGAGCGGGTGGAGCATGCCGATCTCGGTCGCCATGATCACGGTCGAGCCCGGCTCGGCCTGCTTGGCGTAGTCGAGCATCCCGCCCGTGGAGAGCATGTGCACGCCCTCGGACTGCACGTCGCCCGCGGCCACGTACTCCATGACCGAGGTCGAGCAGCCGCACTCGGGGTGGATCAGGAAGTCGGCGCCCGGATGCGCGTCGCGTGTGGCGGCGATGTCCGACGGGCGGATGCCCGCGTGGACGTGGCACTCGCCGTCCCACACGTGGAGCTTGCGGCCGATCTCCTTCTCGACGTAGGCGCCGAGGAACATGTCCGGGCCGAAGAGGATCGGCGTGTCCGGGCCGTGCGTGGCGAGGATGTGCTTGACGACGTTGACGGCGTTCGACGAGGTGACGCAGTAGTCGGTGAGCGCCTTGACCTCGGCCGTCGTGTTGACGTACATGACCGTGACGGCGTTCTCGGGGAACTTCGCCTGCCAGGCGCGCAGCTGCTCCGGCGTGATCGAGTCGGCGAGCGAGCAGCCGGCGTCGAGGTCCGGGATCAGGACGGTCTTGTCCGGCGAGAGGATCGACGCCGACTCCGCCATGAAGTGGACGCCGCAGAAGACGATCGTGCTCGCCTCCGCCTTGGCCGCCTGCTGGCTGAGCCCGAGCGAGTCGCCGACGTAGTGCGCGACGTCCTGCACCTCGGGCACCTGGTAGTTGTGCGCCAGGATCACCGCGTCGCGCTCCTCGGCGAGGGCGCGGACCTCCGCCTGCAGCGCAGGGATGTCGACGAGCTCCAGCGGGACAGTCGTGCCAGCCATGCGCCACAGGCTAGCATGAGTTTTCGACCATGAATCGCAAACTGGCCGCCCCTGTCGTGAACGCCGTCGTGCTGCGCGCTGCCGCGACGCTCGACGGCCCGCGGCTGGAGACGCTCTTGTGGCGCCGCGGGAAGGAGCCGCAGCGCGACTGCTGGTCGCTCCCCGGCGGGTTCGTGCGCGACGGCGAGACGCTCGACGGCGCGATGCGCCGGCACCTGCTCGAGAAGGTCGGCGTGTCGGAGGCCGGCCACGTCGAGCAGCTCGACACGACCTCCTCGGCGGACACGCACCCGGAGCTGTGGCTGCTCGACATCGCGCACCTCGTGCTCATCCCGAGCGGCGCCGAGCCCGAGCTGCCGCCCGACACGTCCTGGCATCCGGTGGCGGATCTGCCGCCGATCGCGTTCGGCCACGCCGACGCGGTCCACCGCGCGCACGACCGCCTGCGCGGCAAGCTCTCGTACTCCAACGCGGCGTTCGCGCTGACGCCCCGCCGCTTCACGGTCCGCGAGCTGGCCGGCGTCTACGAGGCGGTGCTCGGCTACCCGGTCGACGCGACGAACCTGCGCCGCGTGCTGGAGCGCGACCAGCTCATCGCTCCCACGGGCGAGCGGCGCTCGACCGGCGGGCGGCCGGCGGAGGAGTTCGAGTTCTGCGAGCGGGAGCTGGTCGTGTCGCGACCGCTGGCCGCGTTCAGGGCTCCACGAGGAGCGAGAGGTCGAGCGTCGGCGCCGAGTGCGTGAGGGCACCGAGGGAGATGAAGTCCACGCCGGTCTGCGCGTAGTCGCGGAGGGTGCCGAGCGTGATGCCGCCGCTGGCCTCGAGCTCGGCCCGGCCGGCGACGTGCTCGACCTCGGTGCGCAGCTCCTCCGGGGTCATGTTGTCGAGCAGGAGCCGCGTCGCGCCCGCGGCGAGCGCCTCGTCGATCTCCGCGCGCGTCTCGCACTCGACCTCGATGAGGAGGTCGGGCCGCTGCGCCTGAGCCGCACGAACAGCGTTCGTGATGCCGCCCGCCGCCGCGATGTGGTTCTCCTTGATGAGGATCGCGTCGAAGAGGCCGAAGCGGTGGTTGGTGCCTCCGCCCGCGGCGACCGCCGCCTTCTCCAGCGCCCGCAGCCCCGGCGTCGTCTTGCGCGTGTCGAGGACCCTGGTGCTCGTGCCCTCCGTCTCGCGGACGGCGATCGCGGTGGCCGTCGCGACGCCGGACAGCCGCCCGAGGACGTTGAGCGCGGTCCGCTCCGCGGTGAGGATGCCGCGCGCGCTCCCCTCGATCTGCAGGACGGTGCCGCTCTCGCGCCAGTGCCCCTCGCCGACGTGGCGGGTCAGCACGACGTCGGGATCGAGCCGGCGGAACGCCAGCTCGGCGCCCTCCAGCCCGAAGATGACGCCGGGCGCCTTCTGGGTGATGACCGCGCGGGCACGGGCGTCCGCAGGAACGGTGGCGAGCGTCGTCGCGTCGCCGTCGCCGACGTCCTCGGCCAGGGCGCGGTCGACGAGGTCGGCGAAGACGGCGTGGAGGTCGCTCACGGTCGGTCACCATACGCAGCCGCTGGCACCGCATCGTTGCGATCCGTACGGTGTTCGGGTGCTCGTGGCCCGTCTCGGTTCCCTCGCCGCGCTCGCGCTGGCGCTCGCCCTCATGCTCCCGGCGCTCGCCGGCGCCCAGTCGACCCGCGTCAAGAACGGCTTCGACGCCGCCGACGGCGAGTACCCGTGGACGGTCGCGCTCGTGACCGCCGGACAGGACCCGTTCGACGGCCAGTTCTGCGGCGGAACGCTGATCCGGGACGACACCGTGGTCACGGCGGCGCACTGCGTGTACGACCGAGCGGCGAACGAGCTCGACGTCGTCGCGGGCGTCACGCGGCTCTCCGATCTCTCGACATCGTCGACCCACGGCGTGGCAAGCATCGCGCTGCACCCCCAGGAGGACGTCGAGGAGAGCGAGACCCGCTACGACGCGGCGATCCTCAAGCTCGCCACGCCCGTCGATCCGTCGGTTGCGCCGCCGATCGCCCTCGCGCCGGCGGACGCGGCGCCGCCCGTCGAGTACACGGTCAGCGGCTGGGGCATGTGGGATGACCCGTTCGCCACGGGCTCCGACTTCCCCGACCGGCTGCAGGCGGGCGAGATCGACCCCGTGTCCGACGCGACCTGCGAGGCCGCGTGGGAGGACGTCTTCGACGCCGCCGACATGGTCTGCGCGCTGCGCGTCAACGGCCCGACCGTGACCGACGCGTGCGGCGGCGACTCGGGCGGTCCGCTGGTCAACACGCCCGCCGACCCGCTCCTGCCCGCCGGCGTCCTGCTCTACGGCGCGGTGTCGTTCGGCAGCGCCGACTGCGAGGACGAGACCCTCCCCGGCGTCTACACGCGCCTCACCGCGCCAGTCGTCCACGCCTGGGTGACGAGCGCGATCGACGGCGACACGACGAACGACCCGGTCGTCAAGCCGCGCTACGTCGGCGGCGCGCCGTCGGTCGTCGACAACACGAAGGTCGACCAGACCGTCTCGTGCACCACTGGCAACTTCGAGTTCGCCAGCGACGACCCACGCCAGCCGCCGACCACGACCGAGCTGCTCGTGCGCCGGGTCGACGGGCCCGACCTCGTGACGGTCGACATCGGGGCCCACCGGCTCACCGCGGCCGACCACGGCCACCAGTTCCTCTGCGAGGCGCGCGGGCGCGTCACGGGCGGCGGCGGGTACGCGATGGCGCGCTCGTCGCGCACCGCCGTGGTCGCGTACGTCCCACCGGGCCAGCCGCCGGTGCAGCAGCCGCCGGTGACCCAGGTGCCGGTCCCGGTGCCCGTGCCGGTGCCGACGCCCGTCCCCCGCGACACGTCGCGACCGACCGTGACGAAGGTGTCGCGCAAGTGCACGCGGAAGCGGTCGTGCACCTTCACGATCAGCGCGAAGGACGGGACGGGGCCGGTCGTCGCGGGTGTGACCGCGGTGCAGGCGACACTGACGTCGATCACCACGCGGACGTGCAAGCGCAAGGGCAAGCGCGTGCGGTGCGCGCGCACGACGACGCGTACCGTCCACCCTCGCAAGCGGTCGGACGGGAGGTTCTCGCTCGCACTGAGCAAGCTGCCGAAGGGCCGCCACACGATCACCCTCCAGGCGATCGATGGCGCCGGCAACCTGCAGCGGACGGCCTACCGCGTGCGCTTCACGCTGAAGTAGCGAGCGCGTTGATCGTCGTGAACGCGGGGTCGCTCGCGCCGTGCAGGCGGGCGCCCTCGCGGACGATCTCGCGCAGGTAGGCGACCGTCTCGGCGGTGATCCGCTCGCCGGGCAGCAGCGCCGGGATGCCGGGCGGGTAGCCGGCGATCGACTCGCACGAGATGCGGCCGACCGCGTCGTCGACGCCAACGACCTCGGTCCGGCCCAGGAACGCCTCGCGCGGCGGCACCGCCATCTGCTGCTCGAGCGAGGCGGGCGGCGCGATGATCGCGTTCGTCCGCCCCGGCTGCTCGATCCGCTTGACGACCTCCTCCACGTCGCCGCCGACCCGCTCCAGCGCGATCGGCTGCTCGGCCATCCCGATGAGGAAGACGACGGTCGCCACCGTCGCCAGCTCGACGTGCACGTCGTACGACTGGCGCAGCGCGTCGCTCACCTCGTAGCCGGTCCGGCCCGTGCCACGCACGTCGAGGACGATCCGCAGCGGGTCCCAGTCCACGACGCCCGGCCGCCCGACGAGGTCGGGGCCGAGCACGTTGACGCCCGGCACGGAGTCCATCTTGTCCCGCGCGGCGCGGATCGCGCGCAGCGTCTCGTGGAGCAGGGCCTCCCCGTGAACCGCGAGCTGGCGGCGGGCGGCGTCGAGCGACGCGAAGAGCAGCGACGACGGCGAGGTGGAGCGCACGAGGCGGATCGCGCGTGCGACCGCGGCCGGGTCGATCCGGCCGGTGTCCGCGACGTGGAGCATCGCGCTCTGCGTCAGAGAGCCGACGATCTTGTGCGTGCTCGTCAGCACCGCGTCGGCGCCGAGCCGCAGCGCGCTCTCGGGCACGTCCGGGTGGAACCCGAAGTGCGGCCCCCACGACTGGTCGACCACGAGCGGGATGCCCGCCGCGTGCGCGACCGCCGCGCAGCCCGGGACGTCGGCGACCATGCCGTAGTAGGTCGGGGAGACGATGAACGCCGAGGTCACGGTGTCGCCCGTGGCCTGCGCGGCGGCGATCGCGCGCTCGAGGTCGGCCGGCTCCACCCCGTGCGCCATGCCCATCTCGCCGTCGTACTGCGGCGCGACGAACGACGGGACCCCGCCGCTCAGCACGAGCCCGTCGACGATCGACGCGTGCGAGTTGCGCTGCGCGACGATCCGCGCGCCGAGCGGCGCCAGCGCGAGCATCAGCGCGTGGTTGCCCTGCGTGGCGCCGTTCGTCAGGAACCACGTGCGCGCCGCGCCGTACGCCTCCGCCGCGAGCCGCTCCGCGCGGTCGAACGGGTTGTTCTCCCCCACGTCGACCCCGTGGATGTCCTGCGGGATGTCGACCGCCAGCGCGCGATCGCCGAGGGCGAACCGCAGCCCCGGGTCGGCGCCCGGCCCGCCCTTGTGGCCGGGGACGTGGAAGCGGCCGGAGCCGCGGAAGCCGTACGCGGTGACCGCGTCGAGGTAGGGAGCGATGGGCTGCTCGGACACCCCCACACCCTTGCACGCGGCCGGTTTGGCGCATGGGCGACAGGGATGGACGCATGTTCGGTATCGCACAAGCCCGCGGGCCGGTGTACTGGCGAGCGCTGTCTCGTCACTGCCGCGCGGGCCAGGGTCACCGCGCGCGCGGCCCCGTTCCGGAGGAGGAACGCACATGAGGAAGTCCCCAGTGGTGGGCCTGCTGGCCTGCGCCGCCGCGCTGGCGCCCGCCGGCTCCGCCCTCGCCGCCACCGAGGTGGTCACCGAGTCCCACGTCGTCCGCCAGGCCGAGAACACGCCGCCGACGAACGACTGGGTGCTGTACACGCGCCCCGGGACACCCGCCACCGCCGGCCAGTTCGTCGAGGGCCCGGCCACGCCGCCGCTCGGCACCGGCAGCTTCCAGTCGACGACCGCGACCGGCGCGGAGAAGGTCTTCCTGTTCAACTACGACCACGTCGGCACGAAGCTCGGCGACCTCGGGCAGCTCGGCTACAGCACGTACCGCACCGCCGGCAGCGCCCAGCAGGCGCCCGCGCTCAACATGCAGATCGACTACAACGGCCCGGACGTCGCGGGCGGCTTCTCGACGCTCGTGTTCGAGCCGGTCTACACGCCGGCGCAGGGCGCCGTGGTCAGCGGCGCGTGGCAGACGTGGGACGCCGACGCGGGCGTGTGGTGGTCGACCCAGCCGATCAACGGCCAGTGCGCCGGCGCGACGGCCGCGTGCGACAAGACGTGGAGCGAGATCGTCGCCAACAACCCCGACGCGATCGTCGGCGGCGGCTTCGGCATCAACCAGGGCAGCGGCAACCCGGGGCTGCTCGCCTCGAGCGACGCGCTGACGATCGGCGCCACGACGTACGACTTCGAGACGACGTACCAGCCGACCGACCCTGAGCAGTGCAAGAAGGGCGGCTACGCGACGTTCGTCCCGCCGTTCCGCAACCAGGGGCAGTGCGTGAGCTCGTTCGCCCCGGGGCGCAGCAAGTAGCGACGCGGCGAGCCGGCGGGTACCGCGGCGTGGGCGACTGCCTACGCCGCCGCCCGCCGGTGCAGCTCGGCGCGCACGAAGCCGTCGAGGTCGCCGTCGAGCACCTTGCTCGTGTCGCCGACCTCGTGCTCGGTCCGGTGGTCCTTGACCATCGAGTACGGGTGCAGGACGTACGAGCGGATCTGGGAGCCCCAGCCCACGTCCATCGCCTCGCCCTTCTCCTTGGCCAGCTCCTCGGCGCGCTTGCGCTCCTCCAGCTCGAGCAGCTTCGCGCGGAGCATCGCCATCGCGGTCGCCTTGTTGGACGACTGGGAGCGCTCGTTCTGGCACTGCACGACGATGCCGGTCGGGCGGTGCGTGATGCGCACGGCGGAGTCCGTCTTGTTGACGTGCTGGCCGCCCGCGCCGGACGCGCGGTAGGTGTCGACCTGCAGGTCGTCGTCGTCGATCTCGACCTCGGCCGCGTCCTCGACGACCGGCGCGACCTCGACGCCGGCGAAGGACGTCTGACGGCGGTGCTGAGCGTCAAACGGGCTGAGGCGGACGAGCCGGTGCACGCCCTTCTCGGCGCTGTAGAGGCCGTAGGCGTTCTCGCCGGACGCGCGGAAGGTCGCGGACTTGATGCCGGCCTCCTCCCCCGCGCTCACCTCGAGCAGCTCGACGTCGAACCCGCGCTTCTCGGCCCAGCGCATCTCCATCCGCAGCACCATCTCGGCCCAGTCCTGGGCGTCGGTGCCGCCCGCGCCGGCGTTGATCGTCACGAGCGCGTCGCCCGCGTCGTACTGGCCGGCGAAGAGCCGCTGCTCCTCCAGCTCGCCCAGCTGCTGCTCGACCGTCGCGATGCGGTCGACGAACTCCGCGGCCAGCTCGGGATCCTCCGCGACCAGCTCGGCGAGCCCCTCGAACTCGTCGACCTCCGCCGCGATGCCGGTGTACGTGTCCAGGCGCTTCTTGAGCCGCGCGTACTCCGCGTTGGCGGCGGAGGCGGTGGCCTGGTCGTCCCAGAAGCCGGGCGCCTGCATCTCGTTCTCCAGCTCGGAGACGCGGCGCTCGAGGCCGTCGGGGTCGATGAAGTCGCGCAGGCCGGCGACCTGCTCGCGGATCGCGGCGATGCGCTGGGGGAGCGATTCGGGGACGCCTGCGGTCGCGGCCATGGGTGACAAGGATAGGAGCGGCCGCCGGTGCGCTCGCAGCCGCGGACCACGGTGCGCGGGGCTGTAGCCTCCGCCACGGTGACGAACCCGCTGCTGCTGCCTCCGCGCCTGCTACTGCGGGCCCTCGACGACCTCCACGCCATCGCGGTCGCCGCCGCGCGGCTGAGCGAGGTGGAGGAGCGCCTCGACGCGCGTTTCGCGTCCCTGATCGCGCTCGGGGACCGCATCGACGCGCGGGCCGAGGACGTCCTCGCGACCGGCGAGCGACTGGCCGCGCTGGGCGAGCGCGTCAACTCGCGGGTGGAGAACTTCGATCGGCTGGCCGACGCGATCCTCGAGCAGGGGCGCCTGGTGGAGGCCGCGGGCCGCGAGGTCGCCGAGACCGGCCGCAAGCTCACCGACGCCCTGCCCGCCGTCGAACGGGCGATCACGATGGCCGAGCCGCTGGAGGGCGCGGTCGAGCGGCTGGGACGGATGGTCGACCGGCTCCCGGGCGGTGCCCGCAGCCGCGGCGCCCGTGGCTGAGTCCGCCGCCGAGAGGCTCACGTGGGGCCGCGCGCTCGCGGCGCGCATGCGCCGCCACGGGCTCGTCGACCGGGCGCCCGCGACGGAGCTGCTCTCCCTCGCCTCCCGCCTCTGCGGCCTGCACGCCCAGGTCATGTCGAGCGCGGAGCTGACCGCGTGGGCGCGGCTCGACGGGCTGGAGCGCGGCGCGGTCGAGCGGCTGCTGTGGGAGGACGGCGCGCTCGTGAAGCAGTGGGCGATGCGCGGAACGCTCCACCTGCTCCCGACCGCCGACCTGCCGACGTTCCACGCGGCGTTCTCGACGTTCAGGCACTACCTGCGGCCCTCGTGGCTGCGGGAGTTCGGGTACGGGACGCCCGAGCGCCTGGAGGCGACGCTGGCGGCGCTCGACGCGGTGCTGACGCCCGACGCCGCGCTGACCCGTGCGGACCTCGCGGCGGCGATCGCGGAGCGGACCGGCGACGCCGATCTCGCCGAGCACCTGTCGGAGAGCTGGGGCAGCGCGCTCAAGCCGGCGGCGTTCCGGGGGCTGCTCGCGTTCGGGCCGTCGGACGGGCAGAAGGTGCGGTTCCGCCGTGCGCCCGCGCCGGCCGACGGCGCCGCGCGCCCCACCGCCGACGAGGCGTTCGCCGACCTCACCCGCCGCTACCTCGCCGCCTACGGCCCGGCCCGCCGGGAGGACCTCGCACGCTGGTGGGGCGGCGGCTCGATGCTCACCGCGGCGGCCGCGCAGAAGCGCATCGAGGCGCTCGGCGAGGAGGTCGCGGCCGTGGACGTCGAGGGCGAGCGGTGCTGGATGCTGGCTGCCGACCTGGAGGACGCGCTCGGCGCGGGCGGCGAGCCTCCGCAGGCCGCGCGCCTGCTCCCGCTCTTCGACCAGTGGACGGTCTCGCTCAACCGCAACGTCGACGCGGTCCTCGCGCCCGAGCACCGCCCGCTCGTCTACCGCCAGGCCGGGTGGATCTCGCCGGTGATCCTCGTCGACGGCGCGATCGCCGGGACGTGGAAGCACGAGACGACGAAGGGCTCGACGGTCGTCACCATCGAGCCCTTCGGGAAGCTGCCGCGCTGGGCGGCGGAGCAGCTCGACGCAGAGGCCGAGCGGCTCGGTCAGTTCCTCGGCGCGCCGGCTACGCGCCGTGGCACTTCTTGAACTTCTTGCCCGACCCGCACCAGCACGGGTCGTTGCGGCCGATCTGCTCCTCCTCGGAGAGATGGCGCGTCTCGACGACCGGCGGGACGCCGCCGTCGCCGGCGCCGTTGCCCTCGACCTGGCCGTCGGGGCCCACCGCCGCGCCGCCGGCGGCCATCGCCAGCGCGCTCGGCTGCGCGGAGCCCGCGCCGCCCGAGTAGGACACGCGACCGCCCGTGGTGGACGAGCCGCCGCCGGTCCACGACGCCGGGGGCTGCTGCGGTGCGGCCGGGGCGTCCGGGCCGGCGCCCGGGTCCTGCTGCTGCTCGACCTGGATCTCGACGTTGAAGACCATGCGCGAGAACTCCTGCCAGATCGACCCCATGAGGTCGGTGAAGAGCTCGAACGCCTCGTTCTTGTAGGCGACGATCGGCTCGACCTGGGCGAACCCGCGGAGGTGGATGCCCTCGCGCAGGTAATCCATGTCGTACAGGTGCTCGCGCCACTTGGAGTCGATGATCTGCAGGAGCAGGAACCGCTCCAGCGCGCGCATGAGCTCCTCGCCGAGCTCCTCCTCGCGCTTGTCGTACTGCTTGACCGCGTCCTCGTGGAGGAGGTTGACGAGCTCCTCGCGCTCGACCTGGTCGGGCGTCAGCTCGTCGATGCGGATGTTCGTCGGCCAGATGTCCTCGACCGCGACGGCCAGGCCCTCGAGGTCCCAGTCCTCGAGGAACTCGCCGGGCGTGTACTCGTCGACGAGGCGGCGGACGACGGACTCGAGCTCCTCACGGGCGACCTCGCCCATGTTCTTGCCCTCGAGCACCTCGTCGCGGTACGCGTAGATGATCCGCCGCTGCTCGTTCATGACGTCGTCGTACTCGAGCACGCGCTTGCGGATGAGGAAGTTCTGCTCCTCGACCTTCTTCTGGGCCTTCTCGATCTGCTTCGAGAGCATGCCGGCCTCGATCGGCTCCTCGTGGCCCTCGTCGTCGGTCGTGCCGAGGCGGTCGAGGATCTTGTAGATCCGGTCGCCGGCGAAGAGCCGCACGAGGTCGTCCTCGGCGGAGAGGAAGAAGCGCGACTCGCCCGGGTCGCCCTGGCGGCCGGCGCGGCCGCGCAGCTGGTTGTCGATGCGGCGCGACTCGTGGCGCTCGGTGCCGACGATGAAGAGCCCGCCGGCCTCCATGACCTTCTCGCGGTTCTCCTCGACGCGCTTCTCGATCGCAGGCAGGATCTCGGCGAAGCGCTCGTCGTAGTCCGGGTCGCCGGGCTTGAGGCCGAGCTTCGCGAGCTCCATCTCCGTCAGGTGCTCCGCGTTGCCGCCGAGCTTGATGTCGACGCCGCGGCCCGCCATGTTCGTCGCGATCGTGACGGCACCCGGCTGGCCGGCCTCCGCAACGATCTCGCCCTCGCGCTGCGCGTACTCCGGCTTCGCGTTCAGGACGGTGTGCGGGACCCCGCGCTTCTTCAGGCGGTCGGACAGCAGCTCGGAGACCTCGACCGAGATCGTGCCGACGAGCACCGGCTGCCCCTCGGCGTGGCGGCGGACGATCTCCTCGGTGACCGCGTGCCACTTGCCCTCGCGGGTCTTGTAGACCTGGTCGTTCTGGTCCTTGCGGACCATCGGCCGGTTGGTCGGGACCTGGACGACCTCGAGCTTGTAGATCTTCATGAACTCGGTCGCCTCGGTGAGGGCGGTGCCGGTCATGCCCGCAAGCTTGTCGTACATGCGGAAGTAGTTCTGGAGGGTGATCTGGGCGAGCGTCTGGTTCTCCTCCTGGACGCGCACCCCCTCCTTCGCCTCGACCGCCTGGTGCAGGCCCTCCGACCAGCGGCGGCCGTCGAGGATGCGGCCGGTGAACTCGTCGATGATCTTGACCTCGCCGTCGATCACCGCGTAGTCCTTGTCGCGCTTGTAGAGCGACTCGGCCTTCAGCGCCTGCTGGAGGTGGTTGACGAGGTGGCCGTTCTCGGCGCGGTACAGGTGGTCGATGCCGAGGAAGCGCTCCGCCTTCGCCACGCCGCGCTCGGTGACCGAGACGTTCTTGTGCTTCTCGTCGAACTCGTAGTCGAAGTCCGCGACGAACTCCTTCTTGAGCCGCGGATCCATCCCTTCGGGGCGCTTGCCCGGCTCCATCGTCTTCGCCAGGCGCGCGAACGTCTGGTACAGGTCGGCCGCCTGCTCGGGCTGGCCGGAGATGATGAGCGGCGTGCGCGCCTCGTCGATGAGGATGTTGTCGACCTCGTCCACGATCGCGAACGGGTGGCCGCGCTGGTACTTCTCCTGCAGCGACGTCGCCATGTTGTCGCGCAGGTAGTCGAACCCGAACTCGGAGTTCGTGCCGTAGGTGACGTCGGCCGCGTAGGCGGCGTGCTTCTCGTCGGACGCCTGCTGGTTCTGGAGGATGCCGTAGGTGACCCCGAGCAGGTCGTAGATCGGGCTCATCCACTCGGCGTCGCGGCGGGCGAGGTAGTCGTTGACGGTGACGACGTGGACGCCCTTGCCGGCGAGCGAGTTGAGGACGATCGCCAGCGTGCCGGTGAGCGTCTTGCCCTCGCCGGTGCGCATCTCGGCGATGGCGCCGTCGTGGAGGACCATGCCGCCGATGAGCTGCACGTCGAAGTGCCGCATGCCCATCGTGCGCTTGCCGGCCTCGCGCGTGACCGCGAAGGACTCGTAGAGCAGGTCGTCGAGCGGCTCGCCGTTGCGCCCGCGCTCGCGCAGCGCGTCCATCCGGGCACGGAGCTCCTCGTCCGACTCGAGCTCCAGCTCGGGCTCGAAGGCCGCGATCCGCGCGATGCGCTTCTCGTAGGTCTTGAACTTCTTCCCCTCACCGAGGTGGAGCGCCCGCTGCAGGATGGACATGCCTTGCAGGTTAGCGGTGGGCGGGCACCCTCGGCAGGGCGGTTGCACACGGGCCCGCGAGGGTGTCGCGGGCCCGGTGCCGACGGCTTACAGGGCGGGCTGGATGCCGGCCTGCGACGCGCTCGCGGCGCGTGACTCGCGTCGCTTTCTCCGCTTCACCCTGTGTCGCTTGACCTGGCGGGCCAACTCCTCGGAGACGAGGTTGATCGAGTGGTCCATCTCGCGGGTCGCCTCCTTGGCGCGCAGCGTGACGCCCTTCAGGTACAGGGTCACCTCGGCGATGTGGCGGTCCGGGTTCGCGGGGTTGCGCTCCTCGGACAGCTCCACCTCCAGCCTGGCGAGGTCGGACACCTGCCGGCTCACCTTGTCGAACCGCCGCGCGATGCGCTCGCGGATCTCGTCGGTGACCTGGCAGTTGCGGGCCTTGACCTCGATCTGCATGGAGGGACCTCCCTCTCGACGACTGGTGTTGACACAAGGGTCCGCTGCGCTCGACGCGTTGTCAAGACCGTGTCAACGACCTGACGTAGCTGACCACGCGAATCTGCGGAAAACCTGCAGAACGAAGGGCGGCCGCCCCGGACCGCAACGTCGCGCCCGTGGTGTGGACGTCATCGACGACGACCACCGCGCAGGAGGCGACCTCCGGCGGACACGGCGCGGCCTCGATCGGCGCCCGCGCCGTGGCGCGGAGCCGCTCTCGGCGGCCGCGCCCGACCTGACGCTCCTCCGCACCGCGGCGCAGGAGGCGCGCGACCGGGTGGCCGGTGCGGCGCGAGAGCGCAGCGGCGATGGCGTCCGCGGGGTCGAACCCGCGCTGCCGCCGGCGCCGGCCGCCGCCCGGGATCGGGACGAGCAGCGTGCCCTCCCCATCCTCGTCGAAGTACCCCGGTGGAGCGCCCGCGATGATCTGCGCCGCCATCAGGTCCGCCGCCGCGAGCACGCCGCGGAGCTTCAAGGCGAGGACGAGATCGCGCGCAACGCCCGCGTGCGCGAGCGGCGCGTACGCGTGGACGAAGGGCGCGTCCGCGGCGGGACATCGCGCGCAGCGGCCGGCGCGGCGCGGCAGGGCGCAGCGCGGACAGGGGTCGTGCAGCCAGGGCAGCGCGGCGCGGCAGCCGCCGCAGAGCACGCCCGTGTCGCAGGGCGTGCGGCACACCGAGCAGGCCGGTGGGGCGAGGACGTCGAGCAGGGTGAGGGGCATCGCGGAGAACTCTCCCCCCTGACTCGTGACGAAGGACGCACGGACTGCACCAGCTCTGCGTCACACTTGCACCGTGTCTCCCGAGGCCTCGTGGTCCTTCTCGCCCGGCGCGATCGCGCTGCTGCTGATCGTCACCGGCTGGTACGTGCACCGCTGGCGCGCGGTCGACGAGGACCCCAAGCGGCTCCTGCTCTTCCTCGGCGGCATCCTCGTGACCGCGATCGCGCTCCTGAGCCCGGTCGACATCCTCGGCGAGCAGCTGTTCTTCATGCACATGGTCCAGCACCTGCTGCTGCTGGACATCGCCGCGATCCTGATCATCCTCGGCCTCACGCGGAAGATCCTGCGGCCGATCACGCGGCGGATGCTCGACGTCGAGCGCAAGGCCGGGTTCTTCGCGACGCCGGTCTTCGCGATCACGCTCTACGTCGTGGTGATGTGGTTCTGGCACATCCCGGCGATGTACGACGCCGCGCTGGAGCACTCCGGCGTCCACGTCCTCGAGCACATGACGTTCGCGTTCGCGGGCGGGCTGTACTGGTGGCACATCTTCTCGCCGATCCGCTCCCGCCACCGGCTGATGGGCCTCGGCCCGGCGGCGTACATGATCTCCACGAAGATCCTCGTAGGCATGCTCGGCGTCTTCCTGACGTTCGCGCCCGACTCGTTCTACGCGTTCTACGAGGAGCAGCCGCGCTTCTGGGACCTCAGCCCGAGCGAGGACCAGGCCGTCGGCGGCGCGATCATGGCGCTCGAGCAGATGATCGTCATGGGCGCCGCGTTCGGGTGGCTCTTCGTGCGGATGCTGACCGAGTCCGAGCAGGAGGAGCAGCGGATCGCGCGCTTCGGTCAGCGCGCCGCCGGGCGGGCGATGCGCGTCGTCGGCCTCGACGGCGACGAGGACCCGCAGGCCGGCCGTGCGCGGCCCGCCGCCGCGCGCCCGCGCCCGCGCCCGCGCGTGCACGCGGAGTTCGACCCCACCGTCGCCGGCCAGGTCCCCCTGACGCCCAAGGCCCAGCGCGAGGAGCTGGAGAAGCAGGGCGGCTGCGAGGAGGGCCTGCGGCTGCGCCTCTGCGACCCCGAGGGGCGCGAGGTCGACGCGGTCGCGACATGGGACAGCGAGTGGGGCGGCTGGGTGGCCGAGTACCGCCCCGCACCCGCCCCGGCCGCGCCGCAGCCGGGCGGCGCCTAGCCCTCGAGGACGGTGCCGTCGGGGATGGTGGTCGGGTCCGGCGACTCGACCACGACGCTCCCCTTGCACACGACGTCGGCGCCGAACGTGACGTCGCCGAGGACCTGCAGCCGGTCGCAGGCGACGAGCGACGGCGGGCCTGCCGGCAGGTGCGCGTCGAAGTCGCGCAGGAGCTTGAAGTGGTCGGCGTCCAGGTCGACGAGCGGCGCGCCGTCGCGCTCCTCGGCCAGCCGCAGGCGGAAGTCCTCGTCGAGCGTGTAGGCGTCGGAGCGCACGACGAGCAGGTCGTTCGTCGTCTTCACCGGCAGGAACCGCTCGCGGGGCACGCGGATCGCCTGCGCGCCGTCGAACACGTCGATCGCGGCGCCCATCGCCGACTCGAGCTGGATCACCTTCGGCGACGACCCGTCGGCCGGGTCGACCGTCTTGCGGTTGACGATCATCGGCAGGCCGAGCACGCCCCCCCGCGCGTCGAGGCAGGCCTTCAGCGCGTCGAGGTCGAGCCACAGCGTGTTCGTGTTGAAGAAGCGGTGGCGCGCGGTGTCCTGGAAGGCGGCGACGTCGTCGTCGGGCGTCTGGGCGATCTCGCGCAGCACGAGCCCGCCGCCGTCCTTGCGCCGCGCGAGGTGGCCGCCCTTCTTGTCCGCCTCGGTGCGGTCGGCGACCTCGAGCACGAACGGCAGCTCCTCCCGCGCGAACCAGGCGAGGATGCGCGGCTCCAGCACGGCGCCGAGGTTGTCGGCGTTGGAGACGAACGCGTAGCGATAGCCCTTCGCCCGCAGCTCGTCGAGCATCCCGGAGGTGACGAGCGCGGTGTAGAGGTCGCCGTGGCCGGGCGGCGCCCACTCCTTGCCTGGGTCGTCGGGCCAGCTGACCGGCGTCAGGTCGTCGGCCAGCAGCTTCGGGACTTTGTTCTGCACGAAGTCGAGCGGCACGTCGGCCTCGACCCCGTCGTGGGCCCGCAGGGCGGCCAGCGAGTCGTCACGGGTCGCGAACGAGTTCATGAGGACGAGCGGCAGCCGCGCCCCGTGGCGCTCGCGCAGCCGCAGCACCTGCTGGACGATCACGTCGAGGAAGCTGTTGTCGCCCTTGACCGGCAGCAGCGACTTGGCCTGGGTCATGCCCATGCTCGTCCCCAGGCCGCCGTTGAGCTTCAGGACGACGGCCTGGTCCAGCAGCGTCGCGAGGTCGTCGCCGGGCGCCGGGAGGTCGTCCGCGTCGGGCAGCTCGGCGATCGGGTCGAGCTCGGCTTCGGGCAGCGTCCCCGCGTCGCCGTCGCGCAGCCGTCCGTAGTAGTGCTCGAAGCTCGCCACGGCCGCATCGCCGAGGCCCTCGCGCCGCATCTTCTCGATGCTGGCAGTCAACCCGTCGCTCATCGGGGCGGACCCTACCCATCGGGCACCGAGACACGCTTGCGTGTCCCGGCGCGGTGTCCCGGTGGTTACTTGGCGGCGGTCAGCGTGACCTTGCGCGTGACCGACGTCGTCTGGCCGGCGGCGTCGGTCAGACGCGCCTCGACGACGACCGGGACGCGCTTGAGGCGCTTGACGAGCTTGAGGTCGGCCGGCTTGAGCTTGAGCACCAGCGCGCTGCCGGTGCCGACCGGGAAGCGGGTCTTCTGGTAGCCGAGCTTGAGGACCTTCGCCTTGGCCTTCGGGCTCGCCTTGACCGGCTTGGCGGTGCGAACCACGGCCTCGACGTTCGCGTCGCCCTCACCGGACGCGTAGGTGAACGGGACGCGGAGGCCGCCGTCCTTGGCCAGCTTGCCCGCGACCTTGCCGAACACCGCTGAGAGCCGGGGGATCACCGGCGCCGACGGCCGGGTCGGGATCGTCGGGTACGGGTGCGGGGCGATGTTCTGCGTCGTGGTGACGTTGTCGACCACCACCGGCATGCGGTAGTCGTCGAAGCTGATCAGCTTGACGGTGACGGAGGCCGTCGCCGTCTCGCCGTCCGCGTCGGTCACCGTGACGGTCGCGGTGCGGTCGCCGACCGTGTCGTACGTCCGGGTGAACGTCGCGGTGTCGGCGGTCGTGCCGTCGGTGATGGTCCACGCGTACGTCAGCGGCGTCCCGTCCGGATCCGTCGCCTTGGCGATGAACTCGATGGTGTCGCGGATGACGTACTGGTTGCTCGTGTACTTGGTCTCGGCGGTGACCGTCGGGGGCGCGGCGGCGGCGGGGGCGGCGGGGACGAGGACCAGGGCGGGAGTCAGGAGGAACGGCTTCAGCTTCATGCCGTCCGCTGTCGGGAGCTTCCGGGTCGGTCGTGACCCGGAAGCTCGACGGTCTGGACGTCCGGCGCCCGGGTTCGAACGTCGGTCCAGAGAGGTGCGGTTGCGGTGCTACGGGAGCGTCGGCGGCGGGTCGGTCGGGATCTTGATCGGCGCCACCAGCTCCACCGCGCCGATGTCGCGAACCTTCGTCCCGTCGCCGTTGCCGTCCTGCACTCGGGCGAAGCCGCGGACGTCGGTCAGGTTGGCGGGCGCCAGCGCCGGGCCGGGCTCGCCCGCGTCGACGAGCGGGGACGCGTAGGACGGGATCGGGGCGAAGCCGACGCCAGGGAGCTTCAGGTCGACGCCCGTGACCATCCCCTGCCCCTGGACGATCTGCTTCGCGCCCTGGCCGGGCTGCGTGATCGTCGCGGGCTCGATCGCCGACCACGCCATGTCGAGCGTGGCGGACGCGCCCGCGGCCGGGTACAGCCGCGCGTGCGTGGAGGGACCGGAGATCGCGACCTCGCGCGCGGTGACGAGCGAGGTGGCCTTGGCGACGCCGGGGTTGAGGTCGATCCCGATCGCCTCGCGCGGGCCGCGGAGCGTCGCGTGCTTGAGCGCGACCTCGCTCGCGTACGGCCAGAGCATCCCGACGCCGACCACCGTGCCGGGGTACTCGAGGTCGGCCGCGACGCCGTCGGCGTCCAGCTTCATGCCGCGGACGCTGACGGCGCAGTACTTGGAGCGGAACGTCGCGCTGTGGAGGGTCGTCGTGCCGCCGTCGCCCTGGCCGATCGCGACGAGGCCGTAGTCGGCGGTCACCTTGATCCGGCTCAGCTTCGTGTCGCCGTCGTCGTCGGTGCTGACGCCGCTGCTGGCGATGTTCGGCGACGGCGCGAGCCCGACCTCGAGCTGGTCCGCGTCGGCCCCCGCACGCAGGTGCACGCCCGTGCTGCTCTGCCCCGCGTTCGGCCCGGCGACGTTGACGCGGGCGACCTTCCCGCCGGTGACGTCGAGGCCGAACCGGCTGTCGCCGGCGCCGAGGTTCACCGTCAGGTCGGAGACGATCCCGTCGGCCCGCAGCTTCAGCACGTGGTTGGCCAGCGGCGTCGTCGACTCGAGGAACGTGGTGGTGCGCCCGGCGCCGTCGATCTCGAGCGGCCCGCCCGCAGCCGTCTGCTGGACCGTGGCGGGGACCTGGTGGGTGCCGGCGTGGATCTCGATGCGGTCCGCGTCGTTCACCGCGTTGGCGTCGTTGACGGCGGCGGCGAGGGTCGGGAAGCACCCCGGCCCGCCGACGCAGGTCGTGTTGGCGTGGGCGGCGGCAGCGGGCAACGCGGCGGCCGTCACGGCGGTGGCGGCGGCGGTCGCGAGCAGGAGTCGTCGTCTCATGGCGCGACGCTAGGCGCGCGCAGTTACGAAACGCCTACGTGTCCATCAGCGCGCGGCCTAGCGCAGGGTGAACGGCACCACGCGCTTCGTGGTCCGCGACGCGACGAGGTGCGCGGCGACCGCGAGCTTCCCCTTGCGCCGCAGGTAGGCGCCCATCTTGCGCGACACCCGCACCCGGACGGTCTTCTTCGTGCCGGCCGGGATCGTGTAGTCGATCGCCCCGAGCGTCACGACGCGCTTGCGCACGCGCTGCATGGCGGCGATCGCCTTGGCCGACTTGAGCGTGACGATCCCCGCGCACACCGGGCCGCCGGCCGGGCAGGTGAGCGCGAGCGCGACGCGGCGGCGGGCGTCGAGGCGCAGGCCGCGCTTCGGGATGGTCAGCGTCGGCAGCTGGACGAGGGTCGGCGGTGGCGGGGTGATGCCCGGTCCTCCGCCGGCGCCGCTCCCACCGGCTGGCGGTGCGGGTGGCGGAGGCGGCAGCACCGGGGCCGCGACCTCGACCGCGCCGATGTCCCGCCGCGCGGTCCCGTCGCCGTTGCCGTCCTGCACGCGCGGCGCGCCGAGCACGTCGAAGACGTTCGCGGAGAACACTGCCTCGCCCGGCTGCCCGGCGTCGATCAGCGGCGAGCCGGCAGCCGGCGTCGCGTCGCCGGTCGCGGCGATGCCGAGCTCGGACGATGTGACCATGCCAGGCCCGAAGGTCGTCTCGTGCGTGCCCGACCCGAGCACGGGCACCGTCCGGGCGGGATCGATGCTCGACCAGGCGACGTCCATACGGGTCGAGGCCGGCGTGTTCGCCCAGCGCTCGACGTGCTTCTCCGGGCCGATCACCGCGACCTCACGCGCCGTGAGCCACGCCGCGCTACCAAGGCTCATATCAGGCGCGAGCAAGATCCCGATCGACGACGCGGGGCCGCGCAGCGTCGCGTGGCGCAGGGTCACCTGCGTGATCCGCCCGTCCACCGTGCCGCTGAGGACCACGGCCTCGCCCGCGTAGTCGACGATGTCGGCGAGCAGGCCGTCGGCGACCACGCTCGCACCGTTGCGGACTCGCACGCCCGCGTACTTGCCGGTGACCCGGACGCCGTGCAGCACGGTCGTCGCGCCGCCGCCGACGCCGGAGATCGTGAGCGGGTAATCCGCTGCGGCCGTGACGCGGACGAGCCGGGTGTCGTCGTCATCGTCCACCTGGACCCCGTAGGTGGGCGTGCCGCTGTCACGGGCAACCTCGGCGCGCACGTCCTCGGCGTCCGCGCCGGACGAGAGGGTCACCGCGCTGCTGCCGGCGGTCGCCGTGGGGCCGAGCACGTCGACGCGCCGCGCCCATCCGTGGGTCAGCCGCAGCCCAAGTCGATCGTTGCCTGCTGGCAGCTCGAGCGTCAGGTCGGTGATCGACCCGCCGATGCCCATCGTGAGCGCGTAGCTCGCGCCGATCGAGGGGGTGGCGCGCATCACCGTCGCGCCCTTGCCGGCGCCGACGATCTCGAGCGCGCCGCCGGCCGAAGTATGGGTGATGGCCGTCGAGATCTCGTGCGTGCCGGCGCGGACCTCGATCCGGTCCGCCACGCCTGCCGTGCCGTTGGCCGTCGCCACGGCGGCGGCGAGGGTCGTGTGCGTGCAGCCGGTCGGCGCGACGCAGTACGTCGCGCCTTCGGCCGCAGCGGGGCAGAGGGCGGTGGCGAGAAGCGCACCGACCCAGGTTCGGCGCCTCATGGCGCGACGCTATCCGCAGCTGCGTCGGGAAGGCAAGCGGCGGATCAGCTCCTTGGCGCGTGCAGGGTGAGCCGGGCGGTCTGCGGGTCTCCGCCGCGCGGGGTCAGGCGCGCGGTGGCCGCGATGGAGCGCGCCCGGGCGAGATACGCGCGGGCCGCGCGCGAGAGCGTGAGCGTGACCGTGCGGGTCTCTTCCTCGTCCAACGCGAAGCGCGCCGTGGCGAGCGTCGCGATCGCGGGAGCGCGCCCGCCGAGACGGATCCTGCGCTGCGAGCGCAGCGTGAGCTTGCCCGCGCAGGGACCGCGGCTCCCGCAGGTGAAGCGGAGCGCGACGCGTCCGCGGCGGTCGGCCCGCACGCCGCCCTTGGGCACCGCGAGCCGCGTGCGCAGGGCGCCGGTGCGCCTGGGCGGCTCGAACGGCTGGTCCGTCCGGGGCGTCGGCGTGCCGGAAGGCCCCGGCGGCGTCGGCCCGCTCGGCGGCCCCGGCGGGCCCGGCGGGCCGGGCACGTCCGGCGGCGGCGGTGGGAGCTCGACCGCCCCGATGTCCCGCCGCGCGGTCCCGTCGCCGTCACCGTCCTGCACCCGCGGCGCGCCGAGCACGTCGAACGGGTTCCCTGGCGCGAGCGCGCCGCCCGGCTGCCCCGCGTCCACCAGGGGCGACGTCCGCGCCGGCGCGGGGTCCCCGGCGAGCGCGACGCCCGGGTCGACACGCGCGATCAGCCCGGCGCCGACGACCACGTCCTCCGCCCCGCCGCCGGCCTTCTCGATCCGCGCCAGGTCGACCGCCGACCACGCGAGATCGAGCGTCGCGGCGCCGTCGGACGGGCTGGCCAGCCGCGCGTGCCGCGCCGGGCCGACGACCACGGTCTCACGCGCGATCACGGTGGTCGCGAAGAGGCTCTGCGGCACCAGCTCGATCCCCACGCCGGTCGCCGGCGCGCGCAGCGTCGCGTGACGCAGCGTCGTGACGTTCGAGCCCGCGGTCCCGGAGCGAACGGCGACACCGGCCGGGCTCCCCTCGACGTCGGCGAGCAGCCCGTCCACGTCGACCGAGCCGCCGTGGGCCCACAACCCGACCTCACGTGCGGCGATGCGCAGGCCGTGGACGACGCCGGCATCCCCACCCGTCCCCGCGGCGACGAAGCCGTAGTCCGCGGTCACGTCCACGTCGCGCAGCCGCGAGCCGCCGTCGTCCCGCACGACGACCCCGACGGTGTTGCCGGCTCCGCGCGTGAACGCCACGGCGAGCTCCTCGGCGTCCGCCCCCTCCTGAAGGTCGATCCCGGCGCTGCCGGCGCCCGCCGCGCGGCCGTCGATCTCCACCCGCGCGATCCGGCCCTCGCTGAGCCGGATCCCCGCCCGGTCGACGCCCGCGGGCAGCTCGAGCGTGAGGTCGGAGAGCAGCGCGCCCTCCGCGAGGTCGAACGCGGGGTCGTTGACCGACCAGCCGCCGGTGACGACGGTCTCCTCCTGGCCCGCGCCGACGATCTCCAGCGGGCCGCCGGCGACGTGCTGCCGCACGGTCGCCGACAGGCCGTGGGTGCCCGCGCGCAGCTCGATGCGATCGGCGTCACCGGTCGGCAGGTTCGCGTCCGCGACGGCGTCCGCGACGGTGGTGAACGCGCAGCCAGACCCGGGCGGCCCGACGCACGTCGTGTTGGCGTTGGCCGGGGCGGGCCAGAGGGCGGCGGCGGCGAGCGCGCCCACCCATATGTTGCGCTGCATCGCCGCCGATCCTAGCCGTCCGTGTGTCCGGACGGCAACCCCGCCGCCCTACCGCACGGCGCCCAGCCCCGTCTCCGCCCGCACGTGGAGCTCGTGGTACGCGCGCTCGTCGACCTTCTCGCGGCTGAGCAGCGTGCCGAGGATGCAGCACAGCAGGCCCGCCGGGATCGAGATGATCGCCGGGTTGGTGAGCGCGATCGGTGCGCCCTCGCTGTCGGGGCCGGGCCACACCGGCGGGCTCAGGACGATGATCGTCAGCGAGACGAGCAGGCCGCCGAGGACGCCCGCGACCGCGCCGCTCGTGTTGAAGCGCGGCCAGAACAGCGCGCACAGGAGCGCCGGGAGGTTCGCGCTCGCCGCCACCGCGAACGCGAGGCCGACGAGGATCGAGACGTTGAACCCCTCCCCCGCGAGCATCGACACGACGATCGCGACGAGGCCGAGTCCGAGCGCGGTGATGCGCGCGACGCGGACCTCGTCCTCCTCGCTCGCCTGGCCGCGCTTGACGACGCTCGTCCACAGGTCGTGCGCGACCGCGCCGGACGACGCGATCACGAGCCCCGCGACCACCGCGAGGATCGTCGCGAACGCGACCGCGCTGATGATCGCCAGGAAGAGATCGCCGCCGACCGTGCCGGCGCCGCCGCCGAGCTCCTCCGCCAGCAGCGGCGTGGCGAGGTTGCCGCCCGCGCTGGCCTCCGCCGCCCCCTCGCCGAGGATCGCGCGCGCGCCGACGCCGACGATCATCGTCATCACGAAGAACGCGCCGATCAGGGCGACGGCCCAGCCGATCGAGGAGCGCGCCGCGCGCGCGTCCGGGACCGTGAAGAAGCGCATCAGCACGTGCGGCAGGCCGGCGGTGCCGAGCAGCAGCGCGAGGCCGAACGAGATCGCGTTGATCGAGTCGGGGTGCTGCAGGCCGGAGCTGAGGAACGCCTGGCCGTCCGGGTGCTCGGCCGTCGCGCGGTCGAACAGCTCGACCGGGTTGAAGCTCGTCTTGGCGAGCACGAGCACGGTCAGCACGGCGCCGGCGACCATCAGCAGCCCGGCCTTGATGATCTGCACCCACGTCGTGGCGAGCATGCCGCCGAAGATCACGTAGACGAGCATGAACGTGCCGGTCAGCAGGACGCTGAGCGTGAAGTCGATGCCGGCGAGCGCCTGGAGCAGCACGCCCGCGCCGACCATCTGCGCGACGAGGTAGACGAACGAGACCGCGAGCGTGCCGAGCGCCGCCGCGCTGCGGGCCGGGCGCTCCTTGAGGCGGAACGCGAGGACGTCGGCCATCGTGAAGCGACCGGCGTTGCGCATCCGCTCGGCGAGGAGCAGGACGACGGGCAGGAACGACGCGCCTGCCGCCGCCAGGCCGACCCAGCCGTCGACGCCGAAGAGGAAGATGAGGCCGGCGAAGCCGAGGAACGTCGAGGCCGACAGGTAGTCGCCGGCCATCGCGAACCCGTTCTGCAGCCCGGAGATGCCGCGGCCGGCGGCCCAGAACTCCGTCGCGGTCTTCGTGCGCTTGGACGCCCAGAACGTGATGGCGAGCGTGACGGCGAGGACGACCGCGAAGACCGCGAGGGCCAGCTCGTTGAGGCCGGTGCCGATGGCGGGGATCGTGCTCATCGCCGCGCTTCCTTCGTGGGCGCGGGCGCCGACGCGCCCTCGCGCGTGAACCGCGCGGGCTCGGCGGCGGCCGGCGCGGGCGCGGTGGCCTTGTGCCGCACCTCCTCCTCGAGCGGCCCCCACACCGCGTCCGAGCGGCGCATGTACATCCACGTGATCAGCCACGTCATGACGACCAGCCCGACGCCGCCGAGGAACCCGAACGACATCGAGCCGATCAGCTTCGTGCCCATCAGGTCCGGCGCGACCCCGGCGAGCACCACGTAGAGCACGCCGATGCCGATCCCGATCGCTCCCGCCGTCCAGGTGAACCGGCGACGGCTGGCCACCAGCTCCCGGAACTCCGGCATGCGTTCGACCGCCGACCAGTCCACGGCCGGCTCACCCCTACCCGCAGCATCCATCTTCAGGCCTCCCACGCCTTCGACTCGGGAGCGCACTTACCCGTGATCGCCGGATTCCTCGCACCCGCGAAATTCGTTGCATACGCCACGTGCATCGCGGGGAGGAACTGCGCACCATGCGTCGGGCAGCCGCAGCAGCGGGGGCGTGCATCGCGGCTGGCGCAGGGCTCATCGCTTGGGCCGCGCCATCCTCCGCGCCCGCGGAACAACCTCCACGAGGGGGCTCGCTCCTGCCCGCGCCGTCCGGAGGGGGCATCGTTGGCGGCGCGGTGACAGGGGCCGGGCAGGCCGTCGGCGGCGTCGTCTCGAACACGGGCGCGGCCGCCGGCGGCATCGTCTCGGGCGCCGGGCAGACGGTGGGCGGCGTGGTCTCCGGCGTCACGGGCGCGGCGGGCACGGCCGTCTCCGGCGCCGGCGCACCGCAGACCGGCCAGGCCGTGACGAACACGGGCGCGGCCGCGGGTCAGGTCGTGAGCGGGGCGACGAGCACGGCAGGGGCGGTCGTGAGCGGCGCGGTCGGTGCGGCGGGCGGCGCGGTCAGCAGCGCCGGCGCGGGTGCCACGGGCGCGGCCGGCGGGGCGGCGGACCGGACGACGTTCGTGTCCGGGTTGATGCTCGACCCGCCGTCGTCGGCGCAGGACCTGGCCGGGCCGCCGCTGCTCGACGACGACTGGCTCGTGCTGTCGACCGTGCACTCCGTGAAGGG